>JBBQRT010000017.1:0-54786 GCA_038214505.1 Phycisphaerales bacterium
GCAGAGCTCGGAGACGACCACGGTGCATGCGCCCGCGGCGGTGCAGCACGAGCCGGTGCTCAGCGACCGGATGGTGATCGGGAAGGTGCCGCCGATGGCGGTGGCGCTGTCGATGGTGACGCGGATGTAGTAGGTCGTGCCTTGGACGAGGTTGACGCTGGTGATGATGGCGGCTGACGCGTTGGCGAAGCCGGTGCTGCAGACGACGGTGTCGCGGGTGGAGCCCAGGCAGGCGTCGTCATCGCAGGCGACGAAGGACAGGGCGAAGGGGTCCGCGCAGTTGCCGGAGAAGATGGAGAGGATGCTGTCGAAGGTGGCGCCGCAGGTGGTGACGGTGTAGTCGCCGGTGACGGCGGGCGTAAAGGAGTACCAGACGCCCTTGGTGCTGGTGGCGCTGCAGGCGCCCAGCGGCCCGTCGTCGGCGGAGGACGCGGAGGCGTTGTTGGAGACCACGGTCGCGTTGAGAGTCAGCGGGATCGCGCCGCAGGGCGCATCGTTGGCGGGCGAGGCCCCACCGCAGAGGTTGGGGGTGCAGGTGCCGCCGATGGTGAAGACGCTGCCCGAGGCGCAGGTGGTCTGGACGGCGAGGGTGCAGGCGAAAGTGCAGGGGTTGCAGCACGAGCCGGAGGGCGGGCAGGGGCTGGGGGTGCAGACGGTGCCGTCGCCCTGGAATGTGCTGGTAGTGGTGCTGCAGCTAGCGGCCAGGGTCAGCGTGCAGACGCCCGTGGTGTTGTTGCAGCAGGCACCCGGGATAGCGGGGGCAGGATTGACAACCAGGGCGAAGGTTCCGAAGGCGGTCGTACTGCCGGACTGCACGCGGATGAGATACTGCGTTCCGGCGTCGAGAGACACGAAATCGATGCGGGCCGCCAGACCGCTGCTGAAAATCGTTCCGCACCCGGAAGGATCGGTGCTGCCGCCGACGCACGCATCGGCGTCGCAGGCCAGGGCGGTGTTGACGTCGCTGGCGGCGAAGACCGTCAGGACGGTGTCGTGGGTGGAGCCGCAGGTCGCAATCTCGTAGAAGGCGGTGGTGGCGGGGGTGAAGGAGTACCACATGCCGCGGCTGACCGTGGCGTCGCAGGTGGACAAGGGCCCGTCGTTGAAGTCTGTGGCGTTGACGTTCACGCCGGAGACCTGGTTGCCCAGGGTGATGACGATGGGGTTGGTGGGCTCGTCGTTGCTGGGAGCGGCGCCGAGGCCGCAGATGTTGGGGGTGCACAGGCCGTCGACGGTCCAGGTGCCGGTGGTGCAGTTCTCAACGACGGTGATGGTGCAGGCGAAGGTGCAGTTGTTGCAGCAGGAGCCGACGATGCAGGGGTTAGGCCCGCAGGCGACGCCAGCGCCCTGGAAGATGAACGTGCCGGTGCAGTTGGCGGCGGTGCGGAGGACGCACACGCCGAGCCCGGCGCAGCACGCGCCCAGCTCGCCGCCGCAGGGCGAGGGGGAGCAGAGGGTGCCGTCGCCCTGATAAGTGCCGATGGGGGTGGCGACGGTGGTGCAGGCGGTGGCGGTGGTGATCCAGCAGACGCCCGTGGCGGTCGTGCAGCATGCGCCCACAGCGACGGGGCCGGTGTCGGAGATGGTGAGGGTGAAGTTGCCGCCACCGGTGGCGGAGGTGCTGTCGGCGGCCATGAGGATGTGGTAGGTGACGCCGGCGGTGAGCTGGACGTTGGAGATGTAGGCGCCGAGGGTGCTGCCGGTAGTGCCGCAGAAGCTGCCGCTGGGAGTCTGGGTGGGGCACCCGTCGTCATCGCAGGCGACGGCGACCCACGTGGAGAGGTCGGCGCAGCTGGGAATGGTCCAGATACCGAGGATGTTGTCGAAGGTGGTACCGCAGGTGGAGATGTCGTAGGTGCTGGTGGTGGCGGGGGTGAAGGTGTACCAGACGCCCTTGTTGGCGCGGGTGGCCGAGCAGTTGGTGTTCAGCCCGTCGTTGCCGGTGGCGGCGAAGTTGTTGCCGATGACCGCGACGCTCAGGGAGAGCGGGGCGGCGGTAGCGCAGGTGTCGTTGCTCGGGGCCGCGATGCAGTTGCTGATCGCGATGCAGGTGCCGAAGCCGGAGATGCCGCCCTGAGCGGCGCAGAGAGAGGCGGAGAAGTTGCAGCAGGTGCCGTTGGGCAGGCAGCAGGATGCGGTGGTGCAGGGGCTCGGCGTGCAGGTGACGCCGGAGGGCTGCCAGAAGCCGCTGAGGTTGCTGCAGCCGATCTCGGTGAGGAGGGTGCAGGTGGAGCCGGTGGTGCCCGAGCAGCAGGCGCGGGTCTCGGGGCAGGGATTAGTGGGGGTGCAGGTGGTGTTGTCGCCCTGGTACGCGCCCGTGCAGTTCGCTGATCCGGCCGTCACCACGCAGGCACCGTTGGCGATGTTGCAGCACGCGCCGCTCGCGGCGTTGCAGTCGGTCGTCGGCGACAAGCTGTTGCGGGGGTTGGGGACGGCGTTGGCGAAGTCGGCGGCGTTATCGTCGGTGTCGGTGCAGCCGCCGAGCGAGCGGGTGGGTGTTGCGCCCGGGACGGTGCTCGATCCCGCCGGTGCACGGCCGGAGCCCTCGAAGCAGGTGCCCGACGAGCCGTAGGTCATCAGGTCGACGACCGTTGCGTCCGTGATGCACTGATTGACGCCGATGGCGGTTGTCGCGTTGCGGAGGGCCACCTTGCCGGAGGTCGAGAAGAGGACGGTGGCAGTCATCGAAGCATCGGGCGTGGGCAGGGGTAGGCCGCCTGTGGAGGCGGTGCCGACCTGGATCAGGAAGTACTGACCCGGCTGCAGGTCGAACGCGGGAAGGTCGAGCTTGGTCCAAGTCGTGCTGGTTGAGCCAGCAACCGAAAGCGACCACCCTGCGAGACTTTGCGGCGTTGTGCCGCGGTTGAACAGCTCGACATAGTCGGCTGCCGGAAGGGCAGCATTGGTACTATTGCCGCCCCAGACCTGGGAAATGACGACGTTGCCGACGCCCAGCGCCGGTGCCGCCATGGCGGCCAGGGCAGCGGCCCCGACGATGACAGACTTGATCCAGCGACAACACGAACTCGTACGCACGGCAAGCTCCCTTCCGAAAATCCGACGTCCCGTTCAGTAGCCCTTGCAGCAACCTCACCCCCGCCCAGTGAGTCTGCCGGACCCGTCGGCGTTTTAGCCGACCGCTGGCCCAAGCACAAACCAGTTGCACCAAATGAGAAAAAGTGGTGTCTACACTGAAGGTACACACAATCCAACCGTCTACAAGCAAAATCGGACGAGTTCGTTGCCGGCTCCGGAGAAAACCGGAGAACTCTCGAATTCCCGCGAACATCGGCGATCGACCTCCGGGGTTATCCCGATAGCCGCTTGGTACAGATCGATCAGTATTCCTCGTAGCTGCCGGTTCCCCTGGGTAGGAAAGCTCCGCTCAAAACGACCGCCGCCAGAGACCAAGGGGTCTCTGGCGGCGGAGCTTGGCAGGAAAGTTCTGGGAGCCGGTCAGGCGGTCTCGCCGACGGCGTAGCGGACGAAGGCGAGGACGTTGGCCTTGGGCCCAAGGACGTCCTTGATCTTCTTGGTCGGGTCCATGACGAAGGGCTGCTCCATGAGGGCGAGCTCCTCGAAGAACTTGCGCATGCCGCCCTCGACGATCTTCTCGGCGATCTCCTTGGGCTTGCCGGACTCCATCGCCTGCTCGATGCGGAACTTGCGCTCCTTCTCGACGATGTTGGCGGGGATGTCCTGAGCGGTGACGCCCTTGGGCACCGGCACGGCGGCGGTGATGTGCATGCAGAGCTGGCGGAGGGTCTCCTCGTTGACAGAGCCCTCGGCCATGATGAGCACGCCGGTCTTGCCGTCGTGATGGACGTACTTGCCGAAGGCGGTGGTGCCCATGTTGCCGGCGAACTTGTGCCCGCGGGCGAAGGAGACATTCTCGCCGGTGGAGATGCGGAGCTGGTCGACGAGCTGCTGGGCGTCGGGGAAGACCTTGACCTCGCCGGAGGCCTGGGTGAGGGTGGCGGCGGCGATGTTGTCGGCGACGGCGATGAACTGGTCGTTCTTGGCCGTGAAGTCGGTCTCGGCGCGGATCTCGACGATGGCGGCGGACGATTCCTGGGGGTGGATGGCGATGGCGATCCGGCCCTGGCCCGCGGCCCGGTCGGTCTTGGTGTCCATCTTGCCCTTCATGTTCTTGCGGAGGATGTCCTCGGCCTTGGCGATATCGCCAGCGGCCTCGACCAGGGCCTTTTTACACTCCATCATCGAAAGGCCCGTCTGGTTGCGGAGCCTCATCACGTCGGAAGCGGAAATCTCGGCCACGGGGAACCTCTTGGTGAAGCCTCCCGCCGGTGCGGGAGGGCGTGCTTTGGGTCGGAAACATTGGGAGCTTCGGAGAGAATAGCCCTTGCTACGTCGGACGCGGCAAGGGCTATTGGGGGACGGGGGTGCGCCGCCGGATTCATCCGGGCGGCGCGATGGATCAGGACTGGGGAGCGGCCGGGGCGGCGGGGGCCGCTCCGGGCTCGTCCGCGGCCCGGAACTGGGTCCGGGTGGAGCGGCGACGCCCGTCGGCACCCGCTTGACCGCCGCGGCCACCGGGGCCGGCGGCCTCGTTGGCGCCCGACGGGCCGGAACCGGCTCGGCTGGCGGCGGCCTGCTCGCCTTCCTTGGCGCTCGCGCGGAGCTGCTTGCCCTCGTTGACGGCCAGGCAGAGCTCGCGGACGACCACGTCGATGGAGCGCATCGAGTCGTCGTTGCCGGGGATCGGGATGTCCACGAGTTCGGGGTCGGCGTCGGTGTCGATGAGGCAGATGGTCGGGATGCCGAGCTTGCGGGCCTCGCGCAGGGCGTTGACCTCGCGGTTGACGTCGATGACGACGATCGCGCCCGGGAGCTTGTCCATGCCGCGGATGCCGGCGAGGTTGCGGAAGATCTTGTCCTTCTCGCGGCGGAGCTGGGACTCCATCTTCTTGGAATAGGAGGCGAAGTTATCGTTGCGCTCGACGGCCTCGAGCTCCTCGAGGCGCTTGAGGCGGGAGCGGATGGTGCGGAAGTTGGTCAGCGTGCCGCCGAGCCAACGCTCGATGACGTAGTGCTGCTTGACGTCGGCGACGCGCTGCTCGATGACCGAGCGGGCCTGGCGCTTGGTGCCGACGAAGCAGATGTCCTTGCCGTCGGCGACGGAGCGGGCGATGAACTTCTTGGCGAGCAGGAGGCCCTTGATGGTCTCCTTGATGTCGATGATGTGGATGCCGTTGCGCTTGCCGTAGATGTAGGGGCCCATCTTCGGGTTCCAGCCGCTGGAGCGCTGGCCGAAGTGGATGCCGGCCTCGACCAAGTCCTGGACGAGCGAGCTTTGTGTGGGGGCGGTGGGTTGGGAGGCGACTGCGGACATGGGGGCGGATCCTTTCGTGCAGCGGCACCGGCAGAGGACGGTTCGACCCGGCTGCGTCGGAGGAGATCCGGGCAGCCCGGGCGTCGTACCCGAGGGCGCTTCAGGCGTGTGATGTCTCCGATCGGCGGGGTGCCGAACGGCGTGTGCTGTCTCGTGCGCGGCACCGGCCGCGAACCCCGACAGCCCGGCGTCGAACCCGCCGGAAGGCCGAGTATAGGAAGCGTGAGGGATGCGGCAAGCGCGGAAATCCGGGTTGGGTGGCGAGTGGTCCCCCAACCTCCTCCCGCAAGGTATGGGCTCTGTATGCTGCCAGTCGGGACCGGCGATGGCCGATGAAGGACGGGGTTGGGGTTGACTGAGCGGGGACGGGATTCCCTGAAAGAGGCGATGTCTGCATGCGGCACTTTGATCTGGTCGTGATCGGTTCGGGTCCTGGGGGTCAGAAGGCGGCGATCCAGGCCGCGAAGCTGGGCAAGCGAGTCTGCGTTGTCGAGAAGATGCAGTTTGTCGGCGGCGTGGCGATCAACACGGGCACGATCCCGAGCAAGGCGCTGCGAGAAGCCGTGCTGTCGCTCGTCGGGGCCAGGCAGCAGAACCTCGGGGAGTTTCAGTCGCTGGACCGAAAGACGCGGCTGAGCCGGCTGATCGAGAGCTGCCAGCGGGTGATCCGGGCGGAGATCGGTGTGGTGCAGCACCACTTCGGGTCAAATGGGATCGAGCTGCTCCGCGGGGTCGCGAGCTTCGTGCAGCCGGACACGATCGTGGTCGAGGGCGAGCACTCGGTGGAGACGGTGGGGGCCGACCGGGTGCTCATCGGCGTGGGCACCACGCCCTCCAAGCCGGACAACATGTCGTTTGATGCCGACAAAATCATCACCTCCGACGAGCTGCTGAGCCTGCCCTATCTGCCCAGCGCGATGATCATCGTCGGCGGCGGCGTGATCGGGACCGAGTACGCGTCGATGCTCGCGGCGCTGGGCGTGCGGGTGACGCTGGTCGAGGGGCGCGGGCGGATCCTGGACTTTCTTGACGCGGAGATCGGCGAGGCGCTGCAGTATCACCTGCGGCAGGCGGGCATCACGCTGCGGATGGGCGAGAAGGTCGTCAGCATCAAGCGCGTGCCCATCACCGACCACCAGAGACCCAACAACGCCGACGGCGGCTCGACGGACCTGGTCGAGGCGATGCTCGAGAGCGGGAAGACGATCCGGGCCGATTGCCTGATGTACTGCGTCGGGCGGCAGGGGGCAACGACGCGGCTGCACCTTGAGAACGCGGGCCTGAGCGCCGACGACCGCGGCCGGATCAAGGTGAACGAGGACTATCAGACGGCCGTGCCGCACATCTACGCGGTGGGCGACGTGATCGGCTTCCCGGCGCTCGCGAGCACCAGCATGGAGCAGGGGCGGCTGGCGGCAGCACGGATGTACGGCGAACGCGTCGATTCCACGAGCGAGCTGTTCCCGTACGGCATCTACGCGATCCCGGAGATCTCGACGGTGGGCTGGACGGAAGAGAAGCTGACGGCGGCGGGCATCCCGTACGAGGCGGGGATCGCGCAGTATCGCGAGACGGCGCGCGGGCAGCTCATCGGCGACGACATGGGCATGCTCAAGATGCTTATCCACCAAGAGAGCGGGGCGGTGCTGGGGGTGCACATCATCGGCACCAGCGCAACGGAGCTGATCCACATCGGGCAGGCCGTCATGGCGTTCAAGGGGACTGTGGAATACTTCATCAACGCGGTGTTCAACTACCCGACGTTGGCCGAATGCTACAAGGTGGCGGCGTTCAACGCGCGGAACAAGCTGCGGGCGGCGTGAGGCGGGGCGGGGAATGCAGGGGGGTGGATGGTGAGGATCGTGCGGGGACTGAGCATGCCGAGCATGGGACCCACGCCGGGAATAGTAAAGATCTGTGCGTTGCTATTCATGCTCGTGCCGAGCGGGTGGGCGATCGCGCAGCCGGGGACGGCGGGAGCGGCGGGGGCGGCGGCGGCGAGAGCGGCGTCCCCCGAGGCAACGCGGCGCGACAACGAACTGGTGCAGCAGCCGGCGCGGGTGCAGACGATGCTTGCGCGTGCGGGGTTCATGCCCGGGCTGATCGATGCCAAGGCCGGGCGGAAGACGCGGATCGCCGTGGAGTGGTTCCAGCGGCTGCGCGGGCTCGAGGTGAACGGAAACGTTGACGACTCGACGCTGCGAGAGCTGGAGGCGTCGAGCGGGTGGACGGAGCAGACGCCGTGGACGCGGGTGTACGTGGTGACTGAGAAGGACGTCTCGCTGATCACCGGGCCGATTCCCGAGGACTGGAACGAGCGGGCGGCGATCGAGCTTTCGGGGTATGCGGACATGGACGAGCTGCTGGCCGAGCGGGGCTGGTGCTCGCTGGATCTGGTGCGGCGGCTCAACCCGGGGGTAATGCTCGGCGAGCTTGCGGTCGGCGCGGAGGTCATCCTGCCGGATGTCGGCAGGGCGAGCATCGGGCGCCTGGCGAGCATCGAGGTGGACCTGAGGGAGAAGCTCGTCAAGGGCATCGACGAGCAGGGGCGGGTGGTGTTCCTGACGCACTGCTCGATCGCGCGGGATGTCGAAAAGCGGCCGGTGGGGGAGCTGAGGGTGAAGGTCGTGGCGATGGACCCGGACTACACGTTTGATCCCAAGGCGTGGCACGAGGTGACGAACGTGGAGCGGAGGCTGCGGATCGCGCCCGGGCCGCGGAACCCGGTGGGGAGCGCGTGGGTGGGGCTGGACCGGCCGGGATACGGGATGCACGGGACGGTCCGGCCGCAGGACATCGGAAAGACCGGGAGCCACGGGTGCTTCCGGCTGGCGAACTGGGATGCAGTGCGACTGGCCCGAGCGGTGAAGATCGGGATGAGCGTGGTGATCGCGGAATAGCTCTTTCGGCGGTCGCGGAGGGAAGGGCGTTCAGGTGGGCGGGGGCTCGGTGGGGCGGAGGACGGACGGGTCGTCGTCGCCCGGGCGGCGCGGCGAGACGGAGGCGTCGTGACCCTCGAGCTTGTCGTGCGGCAGGCCGGCGTCGGCGCCGGTGGGGACGCGCGAGGCGGGGGGATCGCTGGCAGGAAAGGACATCTCGCTGGCCATCTCGACGGGGTCGTCGGACTGCGGCAGCCTGGGGGTGGTGCCGGCAAGCGGCGCGACGGGCTTGAGGGGTCGATCTTTGGCCATGCGGGGCTCCTCGGAAAGCCAGAGTGTGACCCGGCACGTGCGGCCAGCATGAAATACGCTCGTGGCGGGGAATCACCCGTGCCGATGGTGGGCCATGATGATGCTGACCCTGGGATCGAGCTTTCGACTGGCGGACTGGGGCGTCCTGGGGGCCTATTTGCTCATGCTCGTGTTCACCGGCTGGTGGTTCAGCCGGCGCGAGAGCAAGACCACGGGCGAGTACTTCCTTGCCGGGCGGCGGATGCCCATGTGGGCGGTGAGCGTCTCGATCATCGCCACGAGCCTGTCGGCCGCGACGTTCGTCGGCGCGCCGGAGCAGTCGTACGCGGGCGACCTGACATACCTCTCGACGAACATCGGCGGGATCATCGCGGTGATCATCGTCGCGTACGTGTTCATCCCGGCGTTCTACCGCAACAACTGCACGACGGTGTACGAGCTGCTGGAGCGACGCTTCGGGACTTCGAGCAAGGAGGCGACCAGCGCGGCGTTCATGATCGGCCGGCTCTTCGCCTCCGGGGCGCGGATCTACATCGCCGCGATCCCGCTCTCGATGATTCTGTTCGGCACGGACATCGCCCAGAGCCCGGGCTACATCTGGTACATGACGGCGGCGATCGCGGCGCTCGCCGCCGTCGGGACTTTCTACACGCTGTTTGGCGGGATCTCCAGCGTGATCTGGACCGACGTGATCCAGACGGTGGTGCTGGTGGTCGCGGTGATCGCGGCGATCGTGGTGCTGCTGGTGAAGATCGACCTGCCGGTGGGCGAGCTGGCCTCGGCCCTACGGTCGGCGGTGCCGGCGGGGGAAGCAACGGCGGGGGAGTGGGGCAAGCTCACGCTGCTGCGTCCGGGCGGCGAGCTGACGTGGAACCGCGGTTGGCAGGTGGATTGGTCGGCGCAGTTCACGCTGCTGACGGCGATCACGGGCTTCGCCCTCCTGAACATCGCGGCGTACGGCACGGACCACGACATGGTGCAGCGGATGCTCACGTGCAAGAACGCGATCCAGGGCAGTCGGAGCGTGCTCTGGTCGATGGCGCTCGGGATCCCGCTGGTGACGAGCTTCCTGCTCGTGGGGCTGTTGCTGTACGTCTACTACAACCGCACGTTCCTGGGCCTGAGCGGCCTGGTGGAGCCGGCCGAACTGGCGGCGCAACAGCCGACAAGCTCGAAGCACGTCTTTGTCGGCTTCATCATCAACGAGATGCCCGCGGGGCTCTCGGGGCTCATGCTCGCGGGGCTCTTCGCCGCGGGCGTCGGCTCGCTCACCAGCGCGATCAACGCAATGGCGGCGACGTTCATCAAGGATTTTTACACGCGCTGGGCACCCGGCCGCGGCGACAGGCATTATCTCGCCGCGGGACGCTGGGCGGTGGTCGGCTGGGGCGCGGCGCTGGCCGTATTCGCGGTGCTGTGCCTGTTCTGGCAGAGGGCGAGCCCGGGCACGACGCTCATCGGGCTGGCGCTGGGCGTGATGACCTTCGCGTATGCCGGGCTGCTGGGCGTGTTCTGCACGGCGCTGTTCACCAAGCGCGGCAACGGGCGGAGCGTGGTGCTGGCGCTCATCACGGGCTTCGTGTCCATCGCGATGATGCAGGACTGGGCGTGGCCATACTGGACAAGCCTGCTGCCCATCGTGGGCGCCGATCTGTCGAGCGTGAAGCTCGCGTTTCCGTGGCACATGACGATCGGTTCGACGCTGGCGTTCGCGGTGTGCTTCGCCGGGCGGCCGGGGGCTGTCAAGGTAGCGAGCGAGAGTACCACGGGCTGCCCGGCGTGCGGGTACGAGCTCGCCGGCCTGTCGGTGTCGAAGTGCCCGGAGTGCGGCGCGATGCGATCAAGCCGTGTTCAGGTCCCGGCGTGCTCGAGCGCGGGGGCGTGACCGGCGGGGCTGTGACGGGCGTCCTCTTCAAGTCTCGAGCGCTGACCCGGCGGCAGGCGATCCAGTAGGCCCAGCTCCGCATAAGTGACAAGCAGCGATGCGGCCCACAGGCCGCGATAGACCTTGTCGGCCTCTACGACCTTCTTGCCCATAACGTCTTCGAGCAGCGACTGCGGGTAGTCGGGCTTGACGGCGGCGGTCGACTTGGTGCCATACTGGCTCAGGTTGGAGGCGAAGATGCCCGCGGCGGAAACAGGAAGGAAGTCCTCGTATCGCAGGCCCTCTGCGCGGGCGTGGCCGAGCTTGACCAGCTCGTGGATGTTCGTCGTTAAAGTGGAGCCCTTTGCGGCGAGGCCCTTGGCGGTGGGGGAGTAGCGGGCATAGACAAGCTCGGATTCGAGCAGGCCCGTGAGGGTTTTGGGGAAGGGGGCGAAGGGGGCGGCGTAAAGCGCCTCGTAGGCCGCGAAGTCCTTCTTCGGGAGCGACGGATCCTTCTCCCGCGCGGCGTCGGCCCTGGTGAGGCAGTCGTCGTAGAGCTTGCGGCCCTCAATCGTGCAGGCGTAGAAGCGCTGCTCGATCTCGCCGAAGCGGGCGGTGTGGACGGCACTGGTCGTGGTGCCGTCGGGGTTGGTGAAGACGACGGGCTCGGTCAGGGCCTTGTACGCGTCCTGACGGAGCAGAACCGGCGTGTTCTCGGCGGGGCCTTCGGTGAAGTCCTTGAAGCCGGCGTGCTCGAGCGTCGCGAGGTTCAGGTCGGTCCCGGCGAGACGCTCCGCGAGGCTCGAGACGATCGCGCGTACATCGGTCGTCGTTGCGTTGCCCGTCGCGAAAGTCTCGATCTGCTCACGCGAGAGATGGCGGAAGCACAGGCGGAGAAAGTCGTGGTCGCCCGTGGTCAGCAGGCGGCCCATGGCGAGCTCGGCTCGGGCGCGGAACCTGGCGTCGTCCATCTCGCCCATAAACCGCTTCATGGCGGCGGTATAGAGGTCCATGCAGAAGGTGTTGGGGGTGAGGTGGTTGAGGTGGTGGTTCTCGAAGCATGCAATATCTGCGGCGATCTTGAAGCCCGCGTCGCAAAGGTCCTTGTAGAGCTGATGGTCGCGGGCCCGGCCGGTCCACTTGAAGATTCGGCCGGTGCCCTCGCGGATGAGGTCGGCGGCGTCGTCGCTGGACAGGCCGCCCTGACGCTCGGAGGTCTCGATCAGGGCTTTGGCGCGGTCGGAGAAAACCTGCCGCTTTGCGAGCAGGGCCTCGATCCGAGCCTGGATCTGAGGGTCGAAGTACGAGGTCTGGAGGAGCGAGGTGAAGACGCGGTGCTCGGGGTTGAGCGTCGAGCGGAAGGCGGTGGCGATGATCGGCTGGCTCTTGGATCCCACCGAGGTCATGTCGTAGTAGTTGTGGGGCTGCATCGCGAAGCAGGCGAAGAAGCGGGTGATCCAGCGGTACTCGTCGGGGCGGCCAATGCGGATGGCCCCGTGCCGCTCGCCGGAGGTCTTGTCGAGCTGCTCGTCGGAAACTGCGAAGCCGCGGTGCATGCGGGCGAGCAGGTCGCAGACGGCCCGATTGCAAACGCGGTTGACCAGCAGACTCTTGTCGTACAGCGGGACTTCCATGCCGAACATGCGGGAGAGCTCGGCGAAGAGCCGGTTCTGCATCTGGGTCTGGTCGGCGAAACGGGCCGGGATCTGGGCGTGTGCGGCGGCGTGTGCGGCGTGAGTGGTCATGGTCGTGCCCCTGTATGGGTGCGGCAGGCAGGGAGAGAGAAGTCCTGGACCCGTAAGTATACAAAGCCGGGCGCGGGAACCCAAAGAAGCGCGGGAAGCGGTAGAGCTGCCAACTCATCCAAGGTCGCCCCGGGGCGCGTTTGGAGGGCCGCGAATAAGGATCGGGCACCGTGCGGGCCATCAACCCAGCCGAAGTGGTTGATTCACGTCGAGCCTCGCCAACGATCCCCGAGTGAACCCCTGGATCCGACCCGGCGTGCAAGCGGCGACACCTGCGAGGTGGTGGGCGGTGGTGCTGGCGGGGCTTGCCCATGGCGTGCTTTTGGGGGCGAGCCTGCCGCCGGTGGGTGTGTGGGTGATGGCGCTGGTGGCGGTCGTGCCCCTGGTGTGGGCGGGGTGCCGGTCGGCGAACCGGCCGATGGTGGGGGGGCTGCTGGCGGGGCTGGGGACGCTGCCGATCTGGTTTTATGAATCGTACTGGCTGGTGAACGTGACCGCGCCGGGGTATCCGGGGCTGGCGGTGTACCTGGCCCTCTACCCGGCGCTGTTTGTCTGGCTCGTGGGCGTCGTCCGGCGGGTGGATTGGCCGGTGCCGATGGTGCTGGCGGCGCCGGTGCTATGGGTGATGCTCGAGGTCTTGCGGGGCGAGCTGGTGATGACGGGGTACGCGTGGTATCTGCTCGGGCATCCGCTCATCGACGCACCCGCGCTCGCGGCGCCGGCCTCGCTCTTGGGCGTGTACGGCGTGTCGTTTCTGGTCGCGGCGCTGGGGGGGGCCGTGGCGGACGCTTCGGGGTGGAGCGGCGTGCACCGGCCTGTCGGCGGCGCGGGCGCACTGGTCACGGTCGTGCTCTGGGCCATCCTTTCGCTGGCTGGCCGGCCGGGGGCCGAGAGCCCGGCGGCCCGTGATGTGCGCTTCGGCGTTGTGCAGACCAACCTGCCCCAGAGCAATAAGGTCGGTTGGGGCTGGAGCGACCGGATCAAGGATTTTCAGCGGTTCGCCGAGCTCACCCGGCAGGCGGCGGCGGGGCCGGACGGGCCATTGCAGTCGGACGTGGTCGTATGGCCGGAGACGATGTTCCCGGGCATGACGCTCAATCCGGAGGCCGTTGAGACCGAGCGGTCCTTAGGGCTGAGCTTTGGGGTCAAGGGCGAGGCAGCGCTCAAGTTCGCGCCCGGGGGCCGGCTGAAGGCGACGCGCTTTGCTGATGAGATCGTCAAGCTGCAGCGAGAAATCGGCATACCGATGCTCGTGGGCGCGATCGGGGTTGAGGGGGACTATCGCCGCTGGCTTGTCGAGCGGCTGGGACCGGAGGAGGTCGCGCCGACTCCGGGCCTGATCCGGCGATTCAACAGCGCACTGGTCATCGGCGACGGCGAGGTCCAGCGGCGCCGCTATGACAAGCGGGAGTTGACGCCGTTTGGCGAGGTGATCCCGTACGTCTGGCGGTTCCCGCGAGTTCAGCAGTGGGTGCTGGGCCTCGGGGCCGCGGGGATGAGCTTTGACCTCGTGCCCGGCGGTCTGGCGGCGGGGCTGGATGTTCCGGTGGGCGGTCGGAACGTGCGGATGGCGACGCCGATCTGCTTCGAGGCGACCAAAGCCGAACTGTGCCGCACGCTCGTGAGGGGGGATGGAAGCGGGCGGGCGAGCGTGCTGGTGAACCTCTCCAACGACGGCTGGTTCGGCGACTTTGATCCCGGCCGTGCCCAGCACCTGCTCGCGTCGCGCTGGCGGTGCGTCGAACTGGGCGTGCCGATGGTGCGGGCGGTCAACACGGGCTACTCGGCGGCGATCGACCGGCGGGGCGTCCTGACGCAGACACGGCTGGCGGATCAATCCGCCGGGCCGTCGCGGGTCGACGGCGTGTTGCTGGCCAGCGTGCGGATCGACCCGGACCGGCCAACAACGATGTTCGAGCGCGTCGGGCTGGGTCCGGCGATGGCGGTGAGTATTCTGGGGGGGATCGGGTCGGTCACGCTTCTGCTCCGGCGCCGGCGGATCGTGCGCGCCGGGGGATGATCACGCGGCGGGCCCCGGCGGACCGATTGGGAACCCGATGGATCGGCAGCTAACTTCCTGGAGACGGACCGGTATGCCTAGCGGACTGCGGATCGTGAGCCTGGTGGGACTGTCGGCCGTGGTCTCCTGCACGGCGGCGTGCGAGGGCACGCCGGGTGGACGGAAGATCGGTGTCCGTCCGGGAACCAGCAGCGCCCAGATCGCGGCGGCCAAGGACCGCGAGCGGGAACGCGACGATGGGACGAGCGAGGAGGTCCAGCCGATCGGGCTGGAGCCGGCCGCCCGCCCGGAATCGCCCGCGACGGGCCGGCAGGCTAAGCCCCGCGACACCGCGACGGCACCGGCTCCGCAAGCCCCACTCGCCCCAACCACCCCCCCGGCCCGGCCGCGAGGAACCCCCGAGGCGCCCCGGCCGCTGCTTGACAAGGGCGTGCCGATGACCAAGACCGAGCGGACGACGCTCCGCGAGCAGGCGCTGGGGCTGCTGAGCAGCGCGGCCCAAGCAGGGCCGCCGGAGGAGCGGGCCAACGCGATCGAGGCGCTCACCGCGACGCCGGCGCGTCTGGCGGCGGTGCTAGAGCCGGCATTGCAGGATCAGAATGTCGGTGTCCGGAGCGTGGCGGCGATGGCCGCCGGCAAGGCCCGGATTGTCGATGCGGCGGGCTTGATCCGCCCGCTGCTTCAGGACGAGTCGCGGTTTGTGCGTTCGGCGGCGATCTACGGGCTGTACAAGCTCGGGCAGAAGCCCAACGCCACGCCGCTGGCGGGGATGCTGTTCGACCCGTCGCCCCGTGTGCGGGCCCAGGCCGCGTTCATCATGGGAGAGATGGGTGAGAAGTCGGCGCTCGGGCCGCTGCGCGAGGCGGCGAAGATTCCGGCGGGGCGGTCGAGCCCGGGCGAGGTGCGGGCGATGGACCTGCAGATCGCCGAGGCGCGGGTGAAGCTGGGCGACGAATCGGCGCTGGCGGACATCCGCACGGCCCTGTTCCCGGCCAAGCCCGAGGACCTTGAGGCGTCGATCCTGGCCATGCAGATCATCGGGCAGGTGCGCGACCGGGCCTCGGCGAATCGGCTCATCGAGCTGACCAGCGACAAGGATCCGACCAAGCAGGCCATGCCCGGCGAGATCCGCGTGGCGGCGGCGATGGCGCTGGCCAGGCTCGGACAGGCCGAGGGCAGCTACATCGCCCGCGAGTACTACGCCGGCGCGAGCGAGGCCCTGCGGGCCCAGTCGGCCCACCTGATGGGCGAGCTTGGACGGGCCGAGAATCTGGGCATCCTGGCCCGGATGATGGACGATCCGGATGGGCGGGTGCGGGTCGCGGCGGCGAGCGCTGTGGTGAAGGTGACCGACCGGGAGTAATGCACCGGCGGACCGACGAGCGGTGGGTGTGCACGAGGCCGCAAAAAGTCTCAAAACCAGCGGGGAAAACCGGGGTCCATTTGAGCGGGCCAAGGGTGAAAACCTCGGGGCTTTTGCCTATACTCACGGGTTGCCAAATCGGGTCTTGTCCGGGCCGGCCCATCGCGGCTGGACGGGCCCGATCGACCGATGCAGAACCGGAGGTTCGCAGGGATGCCGGATACGGACAAGACCTCGCCATCGACCGCCGCCAGCAGCCAGGAGAACGGCCATAGCCCGTCGCCCACGAACGGCGCGGGCCCGAGCGTGAAGAACAAGTCCAAGGCCGCGTCGGGCACGCCCGTGCCGGCGACTCAGGACGGGCTGAACGGTGGCGGTGGCAGCGGGGGGGATGGCGGGGTGGCCCCTTCGGGCATGGGCGGCGACCCGGGCAATGTGGTCGACGTGCAGATCGAGCGAGAGCTCCAGGATTCGTACCTCACCTACGCGATGAGCACGATCATGGACCGGGCCCTGCCCGATGTCCGCGACGGGCTCAAGCCCAGCCAGCGACGCATCCTGGTCGCCATGAACGATCTGAACCTCCGGCCCGGGCGCAAGCACCTCAAGTGCGCCAAGATCGCCGGCGACACCTCGGGCAACTACCACCCCCACGGCGAGGCCGTCATCTATCCCACGCTGGTCAACATGGCCCAGAAGTGGCGGATGCGGACCACGCTTATCGACCCGCAGGGCAACTTCGGTTCGATCGACGGCGATCCGCCGGCGGCGATGCGATACACCGAGGCCCGTCTGACCCAGGCCGCGGTGGACATGCTCGACGACCTGAAGCTCGACACCGTCGACTTCCAGCCCAACTACGACGATCGCCTGATGGAGCCCACGGTGCTCCCGGCGAAGTTCCCGAACCTCCTGGTCAACGGCGGGGTGGGCATCGCGGTGGGCATGGCCACGAGCTTGGCGCCGCACAATCCCATCGAGGTCTTCGACTCGATCATCCGCGTGCTGGAACGGCCCGAGATCCCGCTGGGCGAGCTGATGACCGACGTCGTGCAGGACGGCGAGGTGGTCCGTCGCGGGATCAAGGGTCCGGACTTCCCGACGGCGGGGATCATCCTGGGCCGGGGCGGAATCATCGATGCCTATTCGACGGGACGGGGCAAGGTCTCGGTGCGGGGCAAGGTCCACACCGAGGAGATCGTCGGCTCGAAGGACCGCACGCAGCTGGTGATCGACGAGATCCCGTTCGGGCTCAACCAGAACACGCTGCTGGAAAAGATCATCGACGCGGTGAAGGACGAGCGGATCGAGAACGTCTCCGACGCGCGGAACGAGTCGGGTCGAGAGGCGCAGAGCCGGATCGTCCTGGAGCTCAAGCGCGGCGCCGACGCCGGGGTGGTGGAGAAGCAGCTCTACCAGTTCACGCCCCTGCAGCAGACCTTCAGTATCCACAACATCGCGCTGGTCAACCGCCAGCCAAGAACGCTGAGCCTGCTGGAGCTGATCAAGTACTACATCGAGCACCGAACGACGGTGATCCGGCGCCGCACGGCGCACCTGCTGGCCGAGGCGCGGAAGCGGGCCCACGTGCTCGAGGGCATGGTCTACGCGGTGTGCGACATCGACGCGGTGATCCGGCTCATCCGTGCCAGCCAGACGCGGACGGAGGCGATCGAGCGGCTGATGGAGCACTGGTTCCCGCTCAAGACGCTGCGGGGCTACGCGCCCGACATGTTCGATCGGCTCGAGCGGCGGATGACCAAGCGCGACGGCGAGCCGATGGTGCGGCTCACGCGGGTGCAGGCGGAAACGATCTGCAATATGCGCCTCAGCCAGCTGGTGGGGCTCGAGATCGAGCGGCTCATCGCCGACTACCGGCAGGTCGTCTCGCAGATCGAGGACTACGAGGACATTCTGGCCAAGCCGGCCCGGGTCGGGGCGATGATCAAGGGCGACTGCGAGGAGATGCGGGCGAGGTACCTGGTGGCCAAGGTGCCGGGAACAACGCGCCCGCTGGCCGTGCGGATGACCGAGATCCAGGACTTCGGCGACGACGGCGACATCGACATCGGCGCGCTGATCCAGGTCGAGGACATGGCCGTGACGATCTCGCACCATGGCTATTCCAAGCGGGTGGTGCTCAGCACCTATCGCCAGCAGGCCCGCGGCGGCAAGGGGATCATCGGCGGGACGACCAAGGACGAGGACTTCATCGAGCACATGTTCGTCGCCTCGACGCACGACGACCTGCTCTGCTTCACCAACACCGGACGGGTGTTCAAGATCAAGGTCTACGAGCTGCCCGAGATGCCCCGCACGGCCAAGGGCCGGCCGATCGTCAACCTCATCGACCTCAAGGAGGGCGAGCAGGTCCGGGCGTTCCTGGCGATCAAGGACTTCGAGGCCTCCAGCCACTTTCTAACGTTCATCTCGGGCCAGGGCATTATCAAACGGACAGCCCTCAAGGACTATCGAAACGTCAACAAGAGCGGGCTCATCGCTGTGGGCCTCAAGGACGGTGACCGCGTGCTGGACGTGCTGGAGACGCGCGGGACCGACGACATCCTGCTGGCCACCGCCGGGGGCATGTCGATCCGCTTCAACGAGGTCGAGGCCCGGGCCATGGGGCGCTCGGCGGCGGGCGTCAAGGCCATCGAGCTGGGCGATGGCGACGAGGTCATCGGGGCCGTGGCCATCGAGATGATCGACGACGTGAACCAGGAGGACAAGAATCTCCTGCCCACGAGCGAGCCGGGCGTGTGCCTGCTGACGATCTCGGCCAAGGGCTACGGCAAGCGGACGCCCGTCGACGAGTACCGCGTCCAGCCCGAGGTCGGGCCCATGCGGTCGCAGTCTCGCGGCGGCAAGGGGCGCGTCGACATCGACGCCTCTGACCGCAACGGCGCGTCGGTCGCCGCCCTGGCCGTCAAGCCCGACGACGACGTGGTGGTGACCACGCGGAACGGGATGACGGTGCGGATGCCCGCCGTGGAGATCCGCGAGACCAGCCGCGGCACGCAGGGCGTCCGGGTGACCAAGCTCGACGAGGGCGACGAGGTGGTCGCCGCGGCGCGGGTGGCCAAGGGCGAGTGAGGAGCCTCGCCCGTCCGGGATGTTCTTGTGGTACACTCCGCGCATGCCCACCGAGTGGTCCGACGGCATCCTTCTTGCCCAGCTCGCCGACGAGCCCGAGCTCGCCGAGGAGTTCAGCGCCATCTTCGCCCGCCTGAGCGGCGCCGCCGAGGGCGCGCTGCCGCACGTCGTTCTGGACCTGGGCGGGGTGAGCTACCTCAACTCGTCCCACATCGCCCAGATGCTCCGCATGCGGAAGAAGCTCGTCGAGGGGCGGCGGCAGCTGGTGCTGTGCTCGATGAGCGACGAGCTTTGGGCGGTGATGTCGATGACGGGGCTCGACAAGGTGTTCACCTACGCCCCGGACACGATCACGGCCCTGGCCCGGGCCCAGCTCTCCGACGGCGGCGGGGACGAAGCCAGCGCGTGACGGCGGGGCGGCGTCAGACGGTCTCGGCCTGGCACGCGTCGCGGCTGGGCGCCGGTGGGCGCTTGCCCAGCGGGATCGCGCGGAGCACCAGCACCGTCAGATCATCGTCCTGGTGCAGCGAGCCGCTCTGGGCGTCGATCACCGTCGAGAGGCGCCGGATCGCCAGGTCGACGTCGCGGCACGCGTCGCCCCGGCCCATCGCGGCCAGGTGCGGCAGGTAGGGCGGGGGCAGGTGGCCCTGGGTGTCGGCGTGGACGCCCGAGCGCGGGGCGAAGGCAGCCTCGATGCCGTCCGAGTGCATGACCAGCAGCTCGTCGTCTTCAAGCATGATGGTCACCTGCTCGTAGTGGTAGTCGTTCACGACGCCCAGCAGCATGCCCGAGACCTCGACTGCCCGGGCACCGTGGGGGCCGACGCGGAGGGGCGCGGGGTGGCCGGCGCAGGCGATGTCGACGCGTCCGGTGCGGGTGTCGACGACGCCGCAGATGGCGGTGACGAAGCGGGCCGGCCCGGCCAGGCACTCCTGGAGCGAGTTGTTCAGCCGTGTGAGGGCCTCGCCCGGAGGCACGATGCGGTAGCCGTTGCCGCAGGCCTCCTTGCGCGGGAGCGAGCCGGAGATGTAGAGCGTCATGAGCGCGGCGGGCACGCCGTGGCCCATGGCGTCGGCGATGAGGAAGCCCACGTGGTGGTCGTCGAGCCGGTACACGTCGAAGGTGTCGCCCGAGACGAAGCCGGCGGGGCGGAAGAGCACGCCGGCCTCGAAACCCTCTACCTCGGGCATGTGCTTGGGCATGAAGTCGCGCTGGACACGGGCGGCCAGGAGCAGCTCCTGGTGCAGCCGGTCGATCTCCGCGGAAGTCTCGCCGTGGAAGCTCTGGGCCAGTCGGAGGTTCTGCTCCATTCCCCGCACGGCGGTCTGGCGGCTGGCCAGGGCGTAGAGCATGGCGGCGGTCTGGTCGGGGTCGGCGCTCAGGGGGCGGACCAGAGCCGCGCCGGGGTGGAAGGCATCCATCTTCCGGGGCTCGTCGCCGACCAGCAGAAGCGCGGGCACCTGGGCCTGCTGGAGCAGGTCCATAACACGGCAGACGGCGTCTTCCTGGGCCTGATCGGTCATGCGCAGAACGACGGCGTCGAAGGGCACGCCGCGGGGCTGCGCGGCGCGGGCCGCAAGCTCCACCTCGGTCACGCGTTCGACGCGGGGCGGGGCGGCCTCGTGGGGCCAGGCGCGGAAGATCGCGTTCCACCAGTGGTCGTGCTCGTGCGCCGGTTTGGCGCCGAGCGCCGACGCCGGCGGGGTGGTCTCCAGGAGCGCGAGACTGAAGGTCCGCATGTTGGCCCCGTCCGTGAGTTCCCCTGGCCGCGTTCTCGGACCCGACCGACGGGACGCTCAGGACGGAGGCTGGGACACCGGACGGATCGGACTAGCGGGCCATCTTCTTGAGGCCGGCGTGGTCGAAGTCGACAACGTCGCCCTCTTTGACGCCCAGCTTCTTGATGGAGCCGGCCCGGAGCTCGATGGCGAAGGTGGAGCGGAACTTGGAGGAATACCGCTTCAGGCGGGATTCGTACTTCAGTGCGCCGTCGAAGCGTTCGCGGGTGGGGAGCTTGTTCAGGTCGAAGTCGCCGGGCTCGCCCTCGTAGACGGGCTTGCCGTCGGCGTCCTTGAGCGAGCCGCGGGCAGGCTCGGCCTTCATCTCGTGGACCGCGAGCACGCGCCCGATCCCGTCGGTATAGATGATGTCGATATCGATCGGACAGTCTCTCATCACGAACTCGTGGACGTCGACCTGGCTGGGCGGGAACACGAAGATCATCCCGCCCGTCTCGGCGATCTCGGTGCGGCCGCCAAGGCCCTTGGTCCGCACATCGGGCACGGCCGCGACCTCGAGGGTGTAGCGCGCGCCCTTGATGCGGACCTCGGCGAGGTTGCCGGTGATCTCGGTCTGGGCCTCGGGCACGGGGGGGCATCCGGTCATCGTCATCACCATCGGCATTGTCGCCAGCGAGAGCACCAGCACGGGCACCGCGGCTCGCGGGGTTGGGATCAGTGGGTTCGGGCGGGAGCGAGCAGCCATCGGTCGTCCTCTGCGGTAAAGGTCGCGGGCGAGCGCGGAATCGTAGTCGGATCTAGCCGCCGCATGAACTCGAGCGCGGTCATCGGGCTCCGGCCCGCTCCGGGGATCGACCAGTGGGCGACCAGGCCGACGACTCGATCGGCGCCGACGCCTGCGGCCCGATACCGGTCGAGGCGCGTGTCCCCATGACGCTTGGCCAGACGCATGCCGTCCTCGCCCTTGACCAGCGGGAGGTGCCGATAATCCGGCGGCTCGCCGAGCGCTAAGCCCCGGTACAGGAGCGTCTGGCGGGCGGCGGAGTCGAGCAGATCGTCGCCGCGGATCACGTCGGTTACGCCCTGGCGATGGTCGTCGACCACGACGGCAAGCTGATAGCTCGGCTGGTCGCGCTTGGTCCACAGCACGAAATCACCCACGATGGCCGAAACATCGAAGCTGCGGAGGCCGGCGAAGCGGTCGCTCACGGGGATGTCGCCGGGCTCGACCACCAGCCGCCAGTTGGTCGCGCCGCCGGAACGTGCCTGCACGGCGTCGAAGTCCAGACTCTGCCCAGCGATGGACGGGCGGAGGGCGGCTGGGAAGGCTACGTCGTGCGAACCCTCCTGCGGCGCCGATGCCGCGGCAGCGATCTCGGTGCGTGAAAGCTCGCACGGGTAGGCCAGGCCGTGACGAGCCAGCGAGCGCATGGCGGCGCGGTAGGGCTCAAGGTCGAGCGATTGCACCAGCGGGTTCGACCGCGGGCCGACCACCGGGGCGTCCCAGTCCATGCCGAGCCAGGCGAGCATGGCCGCGATGTCCTCCGCGGCGCCGTCCTTGACGCGGGGCGTGTCGAGGTCTTCGACGCGGAAGAGAATCCGCCAGTGCTCGCGGCGTGCGATGGCCCAGGTGATGAGAAACGTGCGGGCGTTGCCAAGGTGCAGCGCGCCGGTGGGCGAGGGCGCAAGCCGGGTGGTCCGCGCGGCGGCCGCGGGAGAAGCGGGGGGGGGCGGGGGGTCGGGGGGCGCGTGCGGCGGTTCGGCGGGCATTCGGTCGGTCGTGGGGAAGGCGGTGGCGATGTGGACAACAGGGCGGCGTCGCCGACGATACACTCAAGTCCCCCTGTGCGTGCGGGTCGGCCGAGCGGCCGAACGTGCCGCGAGCGGGGATGGAGCATGCCCGCATGGCGAAGATGACCGATGCTCAGATTACCGAAGCGCTGCGGGGCGTGGCCGAGTGGGGCTGGGCCGGGGAGGCGATCCAGCGGACGTTCCAGTTCAAGGACTTCGTGGAGGCGATGAAGTTCGTCAACCGCGTCGCGGAGCAGGCCGAGGGCGAGCAGCACCACCCGGACATCCTGATCCGGTGGAACAAGGTGACGCTGACGCTCAGCACACACGACGCCAGCGGGATCACGGCGAAGGACTTTGCGCTCGCAGCAAAGGCCGACGAGTTTGCCGGGCAGTTCGCTGGCGTGATGCCGAAGCCGCCGGGGGTCAAGAAGGGGAAGAAGAGCTGAGCGGAAGTTTCATTCGGCGGCGCTCCGGACAACCGATACCGCTCAGCGGTTCTGCACGCCGAACCTGCTTGCCGGGAGAAGTTCGCTGTCCTTGATGGGCTTGCTCGTGTCCCAGCGGGGCAGGAGCGTCGGGGCGCAGGCGAGGTTGTACGCCGTCACGGCGGCGTTCACCGACGACTGCACGAGATACTCCGGGATCGCCAGGTTCAGGCGATCGAACTGCGTGTGCCAGCCCAGGCCGTAGTCGGCCCGGCCCACCTCGTCCCAGAAGAAGCCGGGGATGCCGACCTCGATGAAGGAGAAGTGGTCGCTGCCGGCGAACTTCGGGAACTCCTTGCCGCTATTTTGGACGTTGACGACCATGGGCTTGCCGGTCGTCGAGTCGGTAAACACGAAGTTCACCGGGGCCGTGGCGGCGACGAGCATGTCGACCTGCGTGTCCATGCACTTCAAACCGCCTTGGTAGTTAGTGCCCCCGTCTTCGTTGAGCACGGCCGAGATGTTCCGCACCTTGTCGGGAAACGCCTTGACCCACTCCTTTGAGCCGAGCAAGCCCTGCTCCTCGCCCGTCCAGAGCGCGAAGATAATCGTGCGGTCCGGGCGGGCGCCGGAGACGCTCAGCAGCCGCGCGGCCTCCAGCGCGACGGCGACGCCGGTGCCATTGTCGATCGTTCCGCTTGCGCCGGGGCCGTCCCAGGAGTCCATGTGGCCGCAGACGATGACGTACTCTTCGGGCTTGGTCGCGCCCAAAATCATCGCGATGGTGTTGTAGACGGGGATGGGCCCGGGGGTCAGGGTGTGCTGCAGGTCGAACTCGACGAACACGTCCTCGCCGTCGCTGACGCGGGAGTTAATCGCGTCGTAGTCGCTTAGGCGGACATGCACCTCGACGTCGGGGATGATCTCGCCGGCCGGGCGATCGCGCCAGCCCTTGATGGCCGTGGTCCAGACGCGGTCGCGGCTGTCCTTGGGCGTCGAGATGAATCCCGCGACGCCGTCGAAGATCACCCGCTCATCGATCGGCAAGCTCGCGGGCTTGTCGCCCTTGGCGACGGCGTCGCGGGCGTCCTTGCGGGCCTGCCATCTGTCGCCGGCACGCTGCCCAGGGCCACGCACGCCGCCGCGGCCGGTGGTGGGCAGCGGCTTGAGCAAGACCCACGCGCCGCCGAGAGTGTCCTTGACCCTGGCATACTCCTCCTCGGTCTCGGGCATGCGGACGACCTTGCCGCGGACCGGCCCGCTCGTGCCGGCCGTCCAGGCGAGCGTCGTGAACTCGAACTCTCTGCCCGGCGCAAAGGAGACGTTCACGGTGCCGTCCTCGAGCTTCTTCTCGCTCCGGGTGACCACGCGGCCGTACGACGGGCCGCGGTCGAAGCGTGTGGCGATCGTGCCCCACTGGTGCAGCTCGGCCTGAAGGCCCCAGGACTCGAACTTCCGCTTGGTGAGCTCGTTGGCCTGTTCGCCGAGGCTCGAGCCCGTCAGTCGCGGGCCGAGCGTCGAGAGCTCGGTCAGGTGGGCCATCACCTGGTTGCGCTTCGAGCCCTCCTCGATGATCCGCGCGATGACGCGGGGCTCGCCCATCTTGATGCGGGGCGGGTTGACGACCTTGCCGTCAACCACAGCCTGTCCGGGACGACCCACCAGCGCCGGCGCGGTCTCCTCCGTCGCGGGGGCGGCCGGCGCCGTAATCGCCGCGGCCTGGGCCGGGGCGAGAACAGCCGGCGCCGTCGGAGCGCAGGCGGCGAGCCAGAGGGGGACCGTCAGGCCGGCAACGAGGACCATCGCGCCGGCACGCATCAGCCGTGTGTTCATCCGCGTGTTGTATCAGCCCCGCGGCCGCGGAGCAATTCGTCATTTGTCGACGGGCAAACCCTTGCCCTGCCAGAGCCGTCGGAGTTGCTCAAGCTCGACGGGCTCCCACGCGCGGCCGTCGTCGAGGCTGGTGCGGATCAGGTTACCCTTTGGGTCGAGGTGGGTTTCCTGGGGCGGGAGGTCCTCGCGGAGCGTGCTGACGATCTTCCAGTGAGCCGTCGAGCCCGAGCCGCCCTCGCGTGATGCGGCGTCGCGGCGGAAGGTGATCGTGCCGCTGGGCGCGGACTGATACGCGTAGAAGCCCAGTTCCGTCTCAATCCCCTTGAGCGTGATCAGCCGGGGGAGCAAGAAGGTTTCAAACTGCGAGAGATAGCCCTCGCCCATGATCGGCGGCTTGACGTGCGTCGCCGGGCGGCCGCTCTCTTCTTTGACGACGGTCACGTCGTCTTTGATGCGAGCACCGGTCTCGCTCGCCTGGGCCAGGATCTTGCCGTCCTTGTCCTTAAAAACGGTGCGAACGGTCCAAGTTTCCTCGTCGCGGTCCGGCGTCATGAAGTAGATGCCCAGGGTGTCGCCCACGCCGCCCTCGACGAGGATTCGGCCGCGGACGCTGACGAGGAAGCCGTCCTGCTGCTCGGCCTTGGAGAACGCGGCTTTGGCCTTGCTCGGATTGATCTCGCCGCGCTGGCCGCGCCAGAACTTGACGCCCCGGTAGCCGAGCTCCTGGGTGTCCATGGGCGTGCCGGAGGTGGCGGGCTTGAAGAGGCGGGCCCAGGCCTCGGGCCCGTCAATGGCCTTGAGATAGTCCGCCTCGGACAGGCCCTGCATAAACGCGGTCCCGGCCTTGACCGCGGCCCCGCGCTGAATGTTGAGCTGATCGCTGTCGATAAAGGCCGCGGTGCCGATCGACGCCTCATAAGCAATGCGGGAGCGGCTGAACTCTTTCTCGGCCGTGACAAGCTCGAAGACGACGAACTGGTTCGTGCCGGGCTTGAAGATGGTGTAGCCCTTGACGACGCGGGCTTTACCGTCGCTTGCCGGCAGCGAGACATACAGGCGGGCGGCCTTGCCACCCGGCAGGGAAAGGTCGGGTTCCTTCTCAAGAACCCTCGCCTGGGTGGTCAGGATTTCCTTCTGATCAGGATCGACAATGCCGTAGGAACCCTGAATGAGTGTCAGCGTCTCATCGAGGGCCTGGACGATGCCGGTCTTGGCGTTGCTCGTTTGGGGTGTTTGAACATTAAAGAGCCACTTGCCGTCCTCCGCGATCACCTGAACAGTTCGCCTTCCCCCGATCATGGTGGACTCCATGGTCGCTCCGACCGGTACCCGCATGGACAGGCCGACCGAATCGAGCTTCAGCGGCGTGTCGGCCAGCGGAATGGCACCTTGGGCACCCTTGGGGACTCTGGCACCGGTTCCGAAAGTACCCTGGGCCTCGGCGACCGACGCCATCAGCAGGGCGGCGAACAACGCGGCAGTTGAGGGGATGACTCGGGTGAGGAATCGGAGTGAGCGGGGGGGTCGGGTGGTCATGGGATCCATCCATGGAGGGTCCGTGGGCCGTGAGTCGGTCTAGGGTATCGGTCGGAATGGGGGGGCGGCGTGTGCGAGCGAGCACGCCGGACGTGAAGTTCGGGATGGTTGGCAAATGAAATCTTGACGCCGCCGGGCTGGGCAGTTGACAACGACGGACAGCCCGTTACGCTTCCGGGCTCAATCCGGAGTGGGACGACGTTCCCTCCGGCTCCCTGCGACAGGATGCGCAGACGGATGCTTGTGAGAGCTTGGTCGGTCTTCCGATCACGCCACCACCGGCAGAGGTCTGCTCACCCCATCGCGGAAACGCGGCTGGACCTGGTTTGAGTTCGGATTTTTAGAGGCAAGACGCACGATGACTGGCGGCAAGATCAGAATCCGGATGGAGGCCTACGACCACCTGGCGCTCGACGCTTCTGCGAAGGAGATCGTCGAGCACGCCAAGCGCACCAACGCGAAGGTCGCCGGCCCGGTCCCTCTGCCCACGCGCATCGAGCGCTACACGGTGCTGCGTTCGCCGTTCATCGATAAGAAGAGCCGCGAGCAGTTCGAGATCCGCACCCACAAGCGGATCATCGACATCATCGAGCCCAACGCCCGCACGGTCGAGGCGCTCAATCGCCTGGTCGTTCCGGCCGGCGTGTTCGTGAAGATCAAGGCTTGAGTGAAGGTTGACGGCCCCGCGCGAGAGCGTGGGGCTTGTTGTTTGGACGGTGTTGTTTCAGACGAGCTTCCTCTGCCGGGCCAGTGAGGCCCTTGCCATGAAGCGTTGACCACGGCCCGCGGCCTTCGGGCGACCGTGCGATCGACAGAAAGGCTGGACTCGAACGATGGCCCTGACCCTGGTTGGCAAAAAGCTCGGTATGACGCGTGTCTTCCTGGACACGGGCGTCTCGGTTCCGGTAACGGTGATCGAGCTCGGGCCCTGCGTCGTGACCCAGGTCCGCACGCCCGAGATCGACGGCTACGCCGCGGTCCAGATCGGCTATGGCGAGGCCAAGGCCCGCCGCTCGACGTTCCAGGTCATCGCGCACGACGCGAAGGCCGGAACGAGCCCCAAGAAGGTGCACAAGGAGTTCAAGGTGGCCGCCGACAAGCTCGGCGAGTTCACCCTTGGCCAGGCCCTGACCGTCGATGCGCTCTCGAGCGCGAAGTATGTCGATGTCACCGGCCAGTCCAAGGGCAAGGGCTTTCAGGGCGTTATGAAGCGCTGGCACTTCAAGGGTCTGTGCGCCTCGCACGGCACGGAGCGGAAGCACCGTTCCCCCGGCTCGATCGCCTCTCTGGGCTCGAACCGTGGATTCGGCGGCGGCCTGAAGAAGGGCAAAAAGATGGCCGGGCACATGGGCGATGAGCGCGTCACCGTGCGTTCGCTCGACGTCGTGCGTATCATCGCCGAGAAGAACCTGATCCTGGTCAAGGGGCCGATCCCAGGGGCCAACGAGTCAATCGTCTCCGTCCGCGCCAGCACGCGGCTGAACCGAAGCAAGAACAAAAAGCTGGCCGACGCCGCCAAGAAGTGAGCGTCCCAGCTGTTTGAAGCACATCCGGGGGCCGCGTAGCAACGCGACCCTCGGGCCCGGAAGGTCGGGCCTGACCCTGGCAGGGGTCGGGAGATCGAAACCGTCGGGCGAGAACAATGAACCATGGGTGCTCCCGCCGCTCAGCGTGGGCCCTAGCGACTGCCGAGTCGATTCCGTGCCGTCACCAATGAATAACAGGTGACGAGTCGGATAGGCAAAGGAGCACACCTCACAAGCGCGTTGCTTGAGAGGCGAACAGAGGCGTCGGACGAGGTACGACAGATGAATGTCCCCGTCTTGAATATGAAGGGCGCGACGGTTGGCCAGCTGGCCATCGACGCGGAGACCCTTGGCGGCGAGATCAACCCCGCGTTGATCAAGCAGGCCTACGTGATGTACCACGCCAACACCCGGGTGGGCACCTCCAAGACCCTCAACCGCGAGAACGTGGAAGGGTCGACCAAGAAGATCGTCAAGCAGAAGGGCACCGGCGGCGCCCGCCACGGCGACCGGAAGGTCCCGCACTTCCGCGGCGGCTCGCACGCGCACCACAAGCAGCGCGTGGCCGAGGACTACCACAAGTCCATGCCCAAGAAGATGCGTCGCAAGGCGAACCTCAACGCCCTGTTGGCGAAGCTGATCGACAACGAGGTCAAGGTCATCGACACGCTGGCGCTGGGCGGCCCGAAGACCAAGGACTTTTCGATGTTCCTGGACGCGATCAAGGTCGACCGCTCGGCGCTGGTCGCCGTCGGGATCGACAACGACAACGTCCGCAAGAGCGCCCGCAACCTCGAGAGCGTCCAGCTGGTGCCCGCCAACCAGCTCAACGCTTTCGACCTGCTCAACAACCGCTACCTGGTGATCGCCAAGAGCGACCTTGAAGCGTACTTGGCCGGCCCGTGGTCGCAGACGACCAAGGACGCCAAGCTCAACCCCAAGGGCGCCAAGCGGAACGGGAGCAAGTAACCCATGGCCACGCTGCAACCCATCGACATTATCCGCAAGCCCGTGGTGACCGAGAAGGGCACCTTCGCGATGAACGAGTACAACCGCTACTCGTTCGAGGTCGACCCGCGGGCCGACAAAGACCAGATCAAGGCCGCGATCGAGACGCTCTACAAGGTCAAGGTCGAGGCGGTCAACACCATGACCCGCCGCGGCAAGTTCCGCCAGATGAAGAACGGCCGCGTGCAGATGCCGTGCTACAAGTTCGCCCACGTGACGCTGAAGGAAGGCCAGGCGATCGAGCTGTTCTGATGAGTGGGCACTAGGCACCAGGCACTAGGCACCAGTCGACCCGAAACCCGACCCGAGACCCGAGCTTCCCATGCCGATCAGAATTTACAAGCCGACCTCCGCCGGACGCCGCAACGCGTCGGTCAACGCGCACTCCGAGGTGACCAAGAAGCGCCCCGAGAAGAGCCTGCTGGTCAAGAAGCAGAAGGCCTCCGGCCGCAACCACCACGGCAAGATCACCGTCCGCGGCCGCGGGGGTGGTGCCAAGCGGCTCTATCGCCTCATCGACTTCAAGCGGGCCGACCGCGACGGGATTCTCGGCACGGTCGTCGGGATCGAGTACGACCCCAACCGCTCGTCCCACATTGCGCTGATCCAGTATGCCGACGGCGTGAAGCGTTACATCATCTCGCCCTCGAACCTCAAGACGGGTTCGACGATCGAGGCCTCGGGCATCGGCCCGGTGGACCCAAACGTCGGCAACAACATGCGGCTCCGCGACATCCCGACCGGCCTTGACGTGCACTGCGTCGAGATGCAGCCGGGCAAGGGCGCCCAGCTGTGCCGCTCGGCCGGGACGTTTGGCCGGCTGCTCAACAAGGAAGGCGACTACGCGACGATCACGCTGCCCAGCGGCGAGATCCGCAAGGTCCACATCGATTGCCGGGCCACCATCGGCCAGACGGGCAATCCCGACCATCAGAACCGTCGCCTTGGCAAGGCCGGTATCAGCCGGCACCTGGGCATCCGCCCGATCACCCGCGGCGTGGCCAAGAGCCACAACGCCCACCCCCTGGGTGGCGGCTCGGGTCGCTCCAAGGGCAACCGCCCGCCGGTCGGACCCACGGGCGTGGAGGCCAAGGGCGGCGATACCCGCAACCCGAAGAAGCACTCGAGCAAGCTGATCATCCGTCGCCGCGTGTCCAAGCGGTACGGGCAGAAGAAGTAAGTATTACGCATCGGGTATCAGGCACTGGGCATCAGGCACTAGGCACTAGGGAAGACTGAACATGAGCCGGAGCGCGAAGAAGGGTCCGTATGTCGACGAGCGACTGTACCGTCGGGTTGAGAAGCTCAACCAGATGAGCAAGCGCGAGCCGCTGAAGACCTGGCGCCGTGCCTGCACGGTGGTGCCGGAGTTCGTGGGCCACACCTTCAAGGTCCACAACGGCAACAAGTTCATCGACGTGTTCATCACCGAGGACATGGTGGGGCACAAGCTGGGCGAGTTCGCGATCACCCGCACCTTCCGCGGGCACACGAACAAGAAGGAAGGCATCGAGGGCGGCGAGAAGGGCGGCGGCGGCGGCTCCAAGGGCTGATCCGACCGACTGTTCAGAACACGCACGCCGGACGAGGCACGAAGCAAGACCATCCGCGGCAGAACGCCGCCGACCGAGGACCGACCCTGTGAAGATCAACGGAAGCAAACTCACCGCCGTCGCCGCCGCCAAGGGCGCGACCGTCGAGCAGCTGGCCCAGGCCGTGGAACGGACCGGGCTGGTCGGCGACCGGGCGGTCAGCGCTCTAGGCAACTGGATGCGCGGCTCGGACCACCCGCGCTGCAAGCGTGAGGATATCGTGGCCCTCTCGTCGGCCCTCCAGGTGCCGGTGAGCGCGATCACGACGTTCCAGTGCATCTTCAAGTTTCACCGCGGCTCGCCCCGCAAGGCCAAGCTGCTGGTCGACCTGATCCGCAACAAGAACGTGGTTGTCGCCGAGAACCTTCTCACGTTCACCACCAAGCGGGCGGCTCTGGACATCAAGAAGGCCCTTCTCGCGGCCCGCGACGAGGCCACGGCCAACCAGGCCGACCCCGAGCGGCTGTTCGTGAGCGTCTCGACGGTCGCGGACGGGCCCCGCATGAAGCGGTTCCAGCCCAAGGATCGCGGCCGGGCCCACCCCATCATCAAGCGCATGGCCCACATCACCATCGGCCTGGAGGAGCGGAACTAATGGGACAGAAGACCCACCCCTTTGGCCTCCGCGTCGGCATCACCGAGGCGCACAAGAGCCGCTGGTACGCCCCAAAGGCGCTCTACGGCGAGCTGCTGATCGAGGACGAGAAGATCCGTCGGTTCCTCGACAAGCGGCTCAACCGTCAGCCCCCGCACGCCGCCGTGTCGGACCTGCACATCGAGCGGACGCGTGAGGAGCTCAAGGTCATCGTCAAGACGGCCCGTCCCGGCCTGGTCATCGGGCCCAAGGGCGCCGAGGTCGACCGGCTGACGGAGGAGCTGCAGCTCATGACGGGCCGCAAGGTCTCGATCTCGATCATCGAGATCAAGAACCCCGATCTCGACGCGAAGCTCGTCGCCGAGGCCGTTTGCGAGCAGCTCCGCAAGCGTGCGGCGTTCCGCCGCGTGCTGAAGATGCGGGCCGAGGCCGCCATGGGCAGCGGTGCCGAGGGCGTGAAGATTTCCGTGTCCGGCCGCTTGGGCGGGGCCGAGATGTCGCGCCGCCTGGACGTCAAGCAGGGCTCGCTCCCGCTGTCGACGCTTCAGGCTCATATCGACTACGGCGTGGCCGAGGCCGTCATGAGCTACGGCGTGATCGGTTGCAAGGTCTGGATCTACAAGGGCCTGTACAAGCAGGGCGAGGTCGACGAGTCCGAGTCCAAGGCCGCTGGCGGCCGGGCCCGTGCCCGCGGCCGTCGCTGAGTCTCTGGTTTCGGGTTCGGGCCTGTCCTTTTGGCCTGTGTTCGGTTTTCCCCAGTGCCTAGTGCCCAGTGCCTAGTGCCTGCTTCGAGGATGTGACTCATGGCGATGATGCCCAAACGAGTGAAGTTCCGCAAGGAGCAGCGTCGCGTCCGCGACCGCAAGGCGACCAAGGGCAACTACGTCGCGTTCGGCGACTACGGCCTGCAGGCGCTCGAGGGCGCGTGGCTCCCCGCCCGCGTGCTGGAGGCCGGTCGCGTCGCCGCGATGCACCTGCTCAAGCGCGAGGGCAAGCTGTTCATGCGGGTCTTCCCGGACAAGCCCATCAGCAAGAAGCCGCTGGAAACCCGAATGGGCACCGGCAAGGCCGAGGTGGAGTACTGGGCGGCCCGGATCAAGCCCGGCACCATGCTCTACGAGCTGGCGGGCGTTCCTGAGGCGACGGCCAAGCGAGCCTTCGTCCGCGTCGCGATGAAGATGCCCGTCCGCTGCCGGTTCGTCGGCCGGCGGACAACTGTCTGAGACCTTCTAGACCTGTTTCTTTTGGATACAAGTGTCCCGCCGACGAGGCGATTGCAGAGGTGACCAATGGCCGGCAAAAAGATCGAGACCGCGTACAGCGCGGATGTGAAGAGGATGGGCGAGGACCAGCTCGGCAACGAGCTCAAGAGCCTTCGCATGCGGCTGTTCACGCTCCGCTCTCAGTCGGTGACCGAGAAGATCGAGGACTCCTCGCAGTTCGGGATCACCAAGCGGAACATCGCTCGGGTGCTCACCGAGCAGAACGCCCGCCGGAAGCCTGTCGCGAAGTGATGTACGAATGATGTATGAGTGTCGGTGACCGGACGGAAGAGTCACCTCCACGATCGAGTTCCCTGTCCTGCCCCGCAGTTCGCGTACCCGAGAATCGACCAATGCCCAGCCCCACCGCCGCCCAGTCCGAGACCGCCAACACCGCCGTCGCTCCCGTCGGGACGAAGATCGGCATCGTCGAGTCGGACAAGCGTTCCAAGACGCGGACGGTGGTGGTGCGGTACAAGGCGATGCACCCCAAGTACGGCAAGTACGTGAGCCGCAAGACGGTGCTTCAGATCCACGACGAGGCGAACGACTCCCGGCTTGGCGATACCGTCGAGGTGAAGCAGTGCCGGCCGCTGAGCAAGACCAAGCGTTGGACGCTTGTGCGTGTGGTCGAGCGGTCCACGCGTGTGGATTCGATCGCTTCCTGAGAATAGTGCCCCGCAACCGGCGACCGGCAACGGGCGCCCCCGATTCGAGACCAGAGACCCGATCCCCGAGACCCGATCATGCTGCAGCAAGAAACCAGGTGCGAAGTCGCGGACAACAGCGGGGCGAAGATCGCCTACGTGATCCGCGTGTACGGCGGGTCGACCCGGACCGGCAAGTTCACCCGCCGCATGGCCGGCGTGGGCGACCGCGTGCTGGTGTCGATCAAGAAGGCCCTGCCCGGCGCCGACGTGAAGGAGGGCGACAAGTCCAAGGCCGTTGTCGTCCGCACGACCAAGGCGATCCGGCGGGCCGACGGGTCGTACGTGAAGTTTGACGCCAACGCGGTGGTGCTGATCCAGGACGACGGCAACCCCAAGGGCACACGCATCTTCGGGCCCGTCGCCCGCGAGCTGCGCGACAAGAACTACATGAAGATCGTGTCCCTCGCTCCGGAGGTGGTGTGATGGCTCGTCACGTGATCAAGGGCGACAAGGTCATGATCGTTTCCGGCTCCCACAAGGGCAAGACCGGCACCGTCATGCGCGTCGTCACCGGCAGTGAGCCCGGCTCCGAACGGGTCGTCGTCAAGGGTCTGAACCTGCGCACAAAGCACGTCAAGCCCACGGCCCAGAACCAGCAGGGCGGGATCATCACCATCGAGGCCCCGATCCACATCTCCAACGTCATGCCCGTGGACAACCAGGGCAAGGCCACGCGGGTGCGGTTCGTCCTCAAGCCCGACGGCTCGAAGGTGCGGCTGGCGGCGACGACGGGCGAGGAGCTCTCGACGGTCCGCTCCGCCGACGCCAAGAAGCATGTGACTGCCCGCAAGGGCGCGAACGTGCCCGCCGCGGCGGCCTCCAAGTCCCCCGGCAAGAAGGTCGTGAAGAAGACGACCAAGGCCTGAAAGCCGGCCCCCAAGCGGCCCGCGAGTTCGAGTTCCGACCCAAACTGCCCACGCAGGTGAGACCATGGCGAAAGACACTGGCAAGAAACAAGGCGGCGGCAAGAAGGGCGTGTCCGACGCGCCCGTCGGCCCGCTGCCCCCGGCCCGGATGAAGGCGCTTTTCAAGGACAAGGTCGATCCCGCCCTGGGCGAGAAGTTCGGCCTCGGCAACCCGATGCAGCGCCCTCGCCTGAAGACGATCACGATCAACGTCAACATGGGGCGTCACCTCGAGGGCACCAAGCTGCCCCCGAACGTGAAGACCACCGTGCTGGACACGCTGACGAAGATCTCGGGCCAGAAGCCGATCGTCATTCGGGCCAAGAAGAGCGTCTCGAACTTCAAGGTTCGGGCCGGCTACGAGACCAGCGCCATGGTGACCCTGCGGCGCGACCGCATGTGGTTCTTCCTGGACCGCCTGGTCCACCTGGCCGCCCCGCGTATCAAGGACTTCCGGGGCCTGAGCCCCAAGGCCTTCGACCGCCAGGGCAACTACTCGATGGGCCTGTCCGAGCAGGGCGTGTTCCCCGAGATCAACATGGCCGAGGTGACCTTCACCCACGGCATGAACATCAACTTCCAGTTTGCCAACTCCTCGCCCGACATGAGCCGCTTCCTGCTGAGCGAGCTGGGCTTCCCGTTCAAGAAGGATGAGAAGGCTTCTTAAGCCCTCTCCCACCCCAAGGACTCACCGACCATGGCCACCAAGGCTCAGACCGCTCGCAGCAATCGCACCCCGAAGTTCTCGTCGCGCATCGTGCGACGGTGCCAGCTCACCGGGCGTTCCCGCGGGGTGTACCGCAAGTTCCGAATCAGCCGAATCATGCTCCGCAAGCTTGCGCTCGAGGGGAAGATCCCCGGCATGCGCAAGAGCTCCTGGTAATCCAAGCCAGACGTCCCTCCCCGCCCCCCGTCCCGATCCCCCCGATCCCCGACCCCGACCACCCGGACCCACTCATGTCGATCAACGACCCCATCTCCGACATGCTCACCCGCATCCGCAACGCGTCGTCCAATCGCGCCAAGGACGTGGTCTGCATCAACACCAAGGTCTGCCGCGGCATTGCCGATGTGCTCAAGACCGAGGGGTTCATCAACGACTACGCCCTCGTCGAGGACGGGCGGCAGGGCAAGCTGAAGCTCCGGCTGAAGTACGGCCCGCGCGGCGAGACGATCCTCCACACGCTGCACCGCGAATCCAAGCCCGGGCGTCGCGTCTACAGGGGCGTCGAGGAGCTCCCCCGCCCGCTGCAGGGGCTGGGCATCTGTGTCGTCTCCACCTCCAAGGGCGTCATGAGCGACCGCAAGTGCCGTACCGAGCGGATCGGCGGCGAGCTGCTCTGCGTCGTCGAGTGATTCGCGTTTTTTCTGCGTCCCGTCACCCCGAGTCGAAGCCGCTCGCGACCCAGCGAGTGAGGAGCCTCTAGACCATGTCCCGCATCGGCCGCAAGCCCATCACCGTCCCCGCGAATGTCAAAGTCGCCCTCAAGGGTCAGGAAGTCAGCGTCACCGGGCCCAAGGGCACGTTGAGCACGACGGTCCACCCGAGCATCACGGTTACCTGGACCGAGAGCGAGAAGTCCATCAAGCTCGAGCCGGCCAGCAAGACCGACGCCGAGGCGGGGCCCTTCTGGGGCACCTCGCGGGCCCTGATCCAGAACACGATCCAGGGCGTGGTGACCGGGTACGAGAAGACGCTCGAGGTGGTGGGTGTGGGTTGGACCGCGGCGGTCCAGGGCCCCAAGCTCAAGCTCGTCGTCGGCTTCGCCAACCCGCTGCTGGTCGAGATCCCCAAGGGCCTGACGGTGGTCGTCGAGAAGCAGATTATCCGCGTGTCGGGCTCCGACAAGCAGATGGTCGGGCAGTTCGCGGCCCAGACACGGGCCCTCCGCAAGCCCGAGCCCTACAACGGCAAGGGCATCAAGTACACTACCGAAACGATCAAGCGTAAGCAGGGCAAGCAGTTCGGCGCTTAAGGACAGTTTGCCCCGGCCCGCCCCGGCCCACGCCGGCGGGAAGTTGAAACGACACACGACAGACCGAGTCCCGATCATGAACAAGAACAAGCTCAAGGCCGAACGTCGGATCAAGCGCCACAAGCGCGTGCGTGGCAACCTCGTGGGCACGCCCTCGCGGCCCCGCCTGGCGATCTACAAGTCGCTCAAGCACATGCACGCGCAGATCATCGACGACCTAGCCGGAAAGACCATAGTCGCCGCCAGCTCCGTCGAGTCCGCCGCCGGGATCGACGGGGGCAAGACCGGCAACGGCACCGCCGCCGCCGCCGTCGGCAAGCTCATCGCCGACCGGGCCAAGAAGGCCGGGATCAGCGAGGTGGCGTTCGACCGCGGCGGGTTCAAGTTCCACGGCCGGGTCAAGGCCTTGGCCGAGGCGGCCCGCAAGGAAGGTCTCAAGTTCTAACCCGGCCCCCGACCCGCTCCACGACGCATATCGGGACCGCTCGCCGAAGCCCGGCACAGCTCCCAGGAATACCGACCCATGCCTGAGATCCTCGACGAATCATCGCAGCTCGAGTCCACGACCATCGGTGTGTACCGCACCGCCGCCACCGTCAAGGGCGGACGCCGCTTCACCTTCGGCGCGCTCGTCGTCGTCGGCAACCGGCGCGGCCAAGTCGGCTACGGCTACGCCAAGGCCAACGAGGTGCCGCTGGCCATCGAGAAGGCCCAGAAGTACGCCAAGCGTCAGATGGTCGACATCACGCGGCTGGGCACCACGATCCACCACCAGGTCGAGGGCAACTTCGCCGCCAGCAAGGTCCGCCTCATCCCGGCGTCGCCCGGCACGGGCGTGGTCGCGGGCACCGTTGTCCGCTCGATCCTCGAGATGGCCGGCGTGAACGACTGCCTGAGCAAGTGCTACGGCTCGACCAACGCGCGGAACACCGTCAAGGCCGTCTTTGATGGCCTCAGCCAGCTCCGCCTTCCCGACAACGTGGCCACGCTCCGCGGGCTGGACCTGGGCAAGACCACGATCGCCCAGCGCCTCGAGGACTCCAAGGCCACCATGTCGGCGACCGGCGCACCCGCTGGCGGCCCCAAGAAGATGAAGGGCCCCGTCAACACGCTCGGCGACGACCGCAAGGGTCGTGGTCGCGGCGGCCCCGGTGGCGGCGGCGGCGGTCGCGGCGGCCCGCGTCGCGCCCCGTCTCAGCAGCAGGAAGCCCCCGCGGCCTCCCCCGGCGGTGATGCCAACTCCAACGTCGCCGGCGGAGCCCCAGCCGCGTCGTGATCCGAGTGCATTGCCCTGGCAATCGTCCCTGTTCCCTGTCTCCCCGAGCCTCACCGACACCCGTCCTTAGACTGAGAGTTTCCCGCCATGATGATCCACGACATCACCTCCCTGGCCGGCAAGTACAAGGCCCGCAAGCGCGTCGGCCGAGGCAAGGGCTCGGGCACCGGCCGCCGCTCGGGTCGCGGCCAGAAGGGCGCGAGCTCCCGCTCGGGCTACGCCGCCAAGCTGGCCTTCGAGGGCGGGCAGATGCCCTACTTCCGTCGCCTGCGGAAGTTCGGCTTCTCGAACGTCAACTTCCGGACGCAGTTCTGGATCGTCAACCTTCGGGCGATCATCCAGCACGCGGACTTCAAGAAGGGCGGCGTCATCAGCGCTGAGACCCTGATGAAGGCCGGCCTGATCCGCGACACCTCCCGCGATCTGAAGATCCTCGGCGCCCTCCCGGCCGACGAGAAGCTGACGCTCAAGCTCGACGTGACGGCCAACCGCGTCTCGGGCCAGGCCCGCAAGGTCATCGAGGGCGCTGGCGGCAAGGTCGTCGAGACCGGCACCCGCCGCGACAAGGTCCGCGGCATCGACCGCAACAGCGACGACAAGACCCCCAAGAACCTCACCAAGAAGCTCAAGCGCGGCTCCAGGAAGCCCAAGGCGGTCGTGGGCGAGGAGCCCGCGGCGGCCGCGGACGACAAGGCCAAGAAGAAGTGAGCCGCTACCCCCGGGGCATCTAGGGACGACGCATCAAGGCATCGAGGTTGGCGACCCTTGGCCGTCTCCCTCGATGCCTTGATCTCTTCCCGGACCTCCGTCCCGCCTGCCAGCCCCGCCGATCCACGATACGATCTGCACCCGTCAGTCTCGCCCCGTCCCGCCGGTCCGGACCGCCTGAATGCTGCAAGCCTTCCTAAACGTCTTCCGCATCGCGGAACTCCGCACCAAGATCCTCTTCACCCTGGGGATGCTGGCCGTGTTCCGCCTCGGACATTGGATCCCGCTCCCGGGTGTGAACCAGGAGGAACTGGAGAGGTTCTTCCAGCAGCAGGTTGGCGAGGGGTCCGCCGCCGGGCGTCTGGCCCAGTTCGTCACCGTCTTCTCGGGCGGTGCCTTCGGTCACTCGACGATCTTCGGCTTGGGCGTCATGCCCTATATCTCTGCCTCGATCATCTTCCAGCTCTTGGGTTCGGCGCTCCCGAGTCTCAAGGCTTTGCAGAAAGAGGGACCCAGCGGCCGGCAGAAGATCATGGAATGGACGCGCCTGGCCACCGTCGGCCTGTGCATCATCCAGGGCATCGGCTGGCTCAAGTACATCAGCTCAATGGGCCTGGTCTACCAGGAGATGGCGTCGAATCCGATCTGGTGGGTCATGGGCATCGCCGCCCTCACCGCGGGCTGCCTGTTCCTGGTCTGGATCGGCGAGCAGATCGACAAGCACGGCATCGGCAACGGCATCTCGCTCATCATCGCTGCCGGCATCCTCACCCAGATGCCCGGAGCCATCGGTTGGGTCTACACGAACTTCGACGCCGCCGAGAAGGCCGGCGGCAAGATCGGTTGGATGGGCCTGTTCATGATCCTCGCGGGCTTCGTGGTGGTCGTCGCCGGCTCGGTCCTGATGACCGTCGCCCAGCGCCGCATCCCTATCCAGCAGGCCAAGCACACCCGCGGCCGAAAGGTCTTCGGCGGGCAGCGCTCATACCTCCCCCTCCGCATCAACCATGGCGGCGTCATGCCGGTCATCTTCGCCTCCTCGCTGATGATCTTCCCATCGGTCGTCTTCAGCATGCTGGCCCAGACCGCGACGGCGAGCGCCGGCGCCGCCGGGGCACAGATCGGCTGGTTCGGCGCAACGATGACCTGGCTGGGCGAGCAGTTCCGACACGGGGCCTTCCCGTATGTCATCTTTGAGGTCGCCCTGATCTACTTCTTCTCGTACTTCTGGATCACCGTCCAGTTCAATCCCGAGGAGATGAGCAAGCAGCTGCGCGACCACGGATCGTTCGTCCCCGGTCTCCGGCCCGGGCCCCGCACGGCCGAGTATCTCGAAACTGTCATGGAACGCATCACCTATGTCGGCGCCGCGTTCCTCTCGGTCATCGCCGTTGCGCCCATGGTCATCAACACGGCTCTGAAGATCCCTTTCAATGTCACGCAGTTCCTGGGCGGCACCGGCCTGCTCATCGTCGTATCGGTCATCCTGGACGTCATCCAGCGCATCGAGGCCAACCTGCTCATGCGGAACTACGCCGGCTTCCTTGGCAACGATGAGACGGCCCGTGGCGGCCGGACCGCCGCTTGACCCTCGTACCAGCCTGGCCTGCGCACACGGGGTCGGGCGTCTCTGGGTTCATTCAACACCCCCTGATCCAGCGCGAAGTGGGGGGCTAAAGGACTTAATGGCTAAGGAAGATGACAAGCTGACTCTGGACGCCGTGGTGGAGGAGTCGCTCCCCAACGCGATGTTCAAGGTCAAGCTCCCCAACGATCTGCGCGTGCTGGCCTATGTCTCGGGCAAGATGCGGATGAACTACATCCGCATCCTGCCGGGTGACAAGGTCACCGTCGAGCTGAGCCCCTATGACCTGACCAAAGCCCGTATCACCTACCGGCACTAAGCCGCCCCGGTCGGCTACCTGCCCCGCCCCAGCAACCTGGGGCATTTGAACCCCCATGTCGACCACGTGCAGGACGCGGCGCGGCGGGCTGTCTAGAATCCCATCCGCTCCGTGCGCATTCTTTGCGTGCCGGGGCCTCGAAAGGACGGAAGCGTCATGAAGGTCAAAGCAAGCGTTAAGAAGATCTGCGGCTCGTGCCAAGTGGTCCGCCGCAAGGGCAAGGTCCGCATCATCTGCAAGGCAGATCCCAAGCACAAGCAGGTCCAGGGCTGAGAGCAGCCTGAGTTTCGGTGGCACGGCTTTTTAGAGCCGTGATCGGTCAAGAGCATTCGACGGTCACCCCCCGTCAGGAGCATCACGTGCCTCGTATTGCCGGCATTGACATCCCCGACAAGAAGAAGATCTACTTCGCCCTCCAGTACATCCGCGGCATCGGCCCGCGCGTGGCTGGGCTGGTCCTGACCGAGGCCGGCGTCAACCCCGACCTCCGCTCCAACGAGCTCGACGAGTCGCAGACCGCGAAGATCAACGAGCTGATCGACACCACCTACTTGGTCGAGGGCGCGCTGCGCCGCCAGGAGCAGCAGAACATCCAGCGGCTCAAGGACATCCGGTCCTACCGCGGCGAGCGGCACCGCAAGGGCCTTCCGACCCGCGGCCAGCGGACGCGTTCCAACGCCCGCACCCGCAAGGGCAAGAAGAAGACCGTCGCCGGCAAGAAGGGCGTCAAGGCGAAGTAGTCCGTTTAGGCACCAGGCCCCGGGTACCAGGCACCCGGGTCGATCGAGATGTGCCCGTATTTCATTCTGGTGCCCGGTGCCTGGTGCCCGGTGCCTAAATCCCGGGTACGACCCTTCGGGGTCGGACGATCCGAGGAGCATACGACGATGGCGAAGAAGGCTAAGAAGGTCCGCAAGAACGTCACGCGCGGCATCGCGCACGTGAAGTCGACGCAGAACAACACGATCGTGACGATCACCGACATGAACGGCGAGACCCTCTGCTGGGACTCGGCGGGTACCATCGGGTTCAAGGGCGCCCGCAAGAGCACCCCGTTCGCCGCCACCCGCGCCGGCGAGTCCTGCGGCCAGAAGGCCCGCAAGATCGGCGTCAACGAGGTCGAGGTGTTTGTGAAGGGCACCGGCGCAGGCCGCGAGTCGGCCGTCAACGGCATCGTCTCCACGGGCATCCGTGTGACGGCCGTCGAAGACCACACGCCCATTCCCCACAACGGCTGCCGTCCCACCAAGCGTCGCCGCGTCTGACCGTTCCCGCCGCCGCTGCACTGGCACCGGCGGGCCCCGCGGCAAGGGAGGTGGTCGATCGACCCTCGCCCAATCGGCCCCGGCCAGAGCAACGTCGGCAACAGGCAGCAGTTTTTCCCGTCGCACAGAAGAGCGCTCCCGACCCGCCCGGCGTCGGGGTCCGCTCGCATCAGCCGACGGGGCGTTTTTGAAGGTCGATTGACCAGCCGGGCACCGAGGGCTTTCTCATGCGTATCCGTTGGCGCGGGCTGGAGCTTCCCAGCCGGGTTGTTGCGGACCCCAAGTTCAAGTCCGACGTGTTCGGCCGCTTTACCGTCGAGCCGTTCGAGCAGGGGTTCGGCACGACGATCGGCAACTCGATCCGTCGCATCCTGCTCTCGAGCCTCGAGGGCGCCGCCGTTACCAGCGTCAAGATCAAGGGTGCTCCGCACGAGTTCACGAGCCTGCCGGGCGTCATGCAGGACGTGACGGACATCATCCTGAACATCAAGAACCTGATCGTGAAGATGGAGGGCGACGAGCCCCGCACGATCACCGTCGCCGCGACCGGTCCGGGCGACGTGACGGCAGACCTCATCGAGGCCGATCCGAACATCCAGATCCTCAACAAGGATCTGGTGCTCTGCACGCTGACGGATAGGGTCGACTTCGAGATGGAGCTTCGTGTCGGCAAGGGCCGCGGCTATGTCCCGGCCAGCGAGCAGTACAACAAGCAGGACGAGCAAGATATCGGCGTCATCCCGATCGACGCGATCTACAGCCCCGTGCAGCGCGTGCGGTACAAGGTCGAAGAGACCCGAGTAGGGCAGAAGACCAACTACGACAAGCTCGTGATGGACATCTGGACCAACGGCACCGTCACGCCCGAGATGGCGCTGGTCGAGGCGGCCAAGATCCTCCGCAAGCACCTCAACCCGTTCGTACAATACTTCGAGATGGGCCAGGAGCTCGTCAGCGAGGAGGCCGCCAAGGCCGCCGGCGTGGACGAGGAGCTCATCCGCAAGCTCACAATGCCGATCAACGAGCTGGACCTCTCGGTCCGTGCGTCCAACTGCCTGGAATCGGCCCGCATCCAGACGGTGGCGGACCTGGTGACCAAGTCCGATGCGGACCTGCTCAAGGTGCGCTCCTTCGGCCGCACGTCGCTGCGCGAGGTCAAGAAGAAGCTCCAGGATATCAACCTGGACCTTGGCATGAAGCTCCCCGAGGGCGTGAGCACGACCCAGCCCGTCAGCGCTCCCCCGATGGTGTAACCGGTTTTTCCCCCGCACGCCGGTTACCTCCGGCGTGCGGTCTTTGTTTGAACGATCCGTTCCCCGCGCTTGGGTCGTCCCGGGCCGGGGTGCCGGATACAATCCCAACCCTGCCCCTCGAACCCGAGAGCAGTTTGTCCCCGGCCGGCGCACGCCTGAGCTTGGTGGAATCGAAGGAGTTGATCCATGCGTCACCGCCGAGGCGGATATCGACTGGGCCGAACCACAGCGCACCGCCTGTCGACGCTGCGCAACCTGGCTCTTGGCCTCTTCCAGCACGGTCAGATCACCACGACGGTGCCCAAGGCCAAGTGCCTGCAGCCCTTTGTCGAGAAGATCATCACCGACGCCAAGCAGGGCACGCTCGCCGCGCGCCGCCGCGTGATCGCCAAGCTCGGCGGCGACAAGCTCGCCTTCGACTGGCTCTACGAGGCCAAGCGGGCGACCGACGAGGAGAAGGCGGCCGTCGCCAGCCTCCGCGACCGCGCCAGCAAGTACTTCAATGTCCCCGATGGCTCCAAGGTCGAACGCAACCGCTACGGCGAGCTTCGCAAGGCCCCCAAGCTCGTCAAGCACATCTTCGACAACGTCGCCCCGCGGTTCAAGGACCGCGCCGGCGGCTGCACCCGAATCGTCAAGCTCGGCCGGGCCCGCATCGGTGACGGCGGCGAAATCTGCCTGATCCAGTTCGTCGGCGCCGAGGACGGTCCGGAAATCGGCGGCCGCCCGTCGACCCGCCGTCGCCAGGCCGACCGCCGGACCGCCTTCGCCGCCAAGGTCCGCAAGGCCTCGGCCGAGAAGGCCGGTAGCGCTGCCTGACGTCTGAATCGTTCATCGAGATTGATCTCCTGCAGGGGGCCCGTCACTGGCCCCCTGTTGCATTGACGAGGAGCCCAGCCAGGAGTGATTTCGGTCGGATCTGAACGCTCCGGCGGCAAAAGTCTAGGCCTGCGTGTCTGTTGGATTCTCGTTCCGTTTGGGTGGCCGGATCGATCGCAGAGAGTATGATTTAAATCCCGGGGCGTTCGCCGCCGGTGCCAGATGAGCCTGCGCCCGCGTGTGGCGGGCGGGCCAAGCACACCTGCAGTCTTTGGAATGGAGTTTCCCATGCGCAAGTTCGCCCTCGCCTCGTGTCTCGCCGCCATCGCCCTCATGGGCGCCTGCAACAAAAACGCCGACGACAAGTGCTGCGGCAGCTGCCCGGACAAGGCTGCGGTCAAGATGGACGCCTCGGGCACCCCCGCCAGCGACGCCAAGAAGTGCTGCGGCCAGTGCAAGGACAAGGCCGCCGTCAAGATGGACGCGTCCGCGACCCCCGCCACCGACGCCAAGAGCTGCGGCGCCAAGAAGTCCTGCTCCGGCAAGACCTCCTGCGGCGATAAGTCGGCCAACTGATCTGGCGATCAGTCACGCGATGATGTTTCCGACGGCCCGCCGGCACCCCCGGCGGGCCGTCGTCGTTGTGCGACCGGGCGCGGGCTCCTAGACTCGTCCCCTCATGCTCGAACAGCTCGACCAGCTCCAAAGCGCCGGCCTCTCCTCGCTCCAGAACGCGACCAGCGCCGAAACGCTCGAGCAGTGGCGGCAGGAGTTTTTGGGCAACTCCGGCAAGGTCAAGGCGGCGATGGGGGGCATGAAGGACGTGCCCAAGGACCTCAAGGCCGCCGTCGGGGCCCGGATGAATGCGCTCAAGAGCGAGCTCGAAGAGGCCTTCAAGGCCCGGCAGGTGTCGCTTGGGACGGCCGCGCCAGCGGCACCCTCCGGCCCGATGATCGATATGACCGAGCCCGGCACGCTGTACTCCACGGCGCTTGGCCGGAAGCACATCATCACCCGTGTGCGCGACGAGCTGGTCGAGGTCTTCGCGCGGATGGGCTTCACGGTCGCCCAGGGCCCGGAGCTCGAAGACGACGAGCACAACTTCATCAAGCTGAACATCCCGGCCCAGCACCCCGCACGCGACCCGGGGGACAACTATTACATCGATGATCCCCTGCGGACGAAGGTGCCGCGCATGCTGCGGAGCCAGACCAGCACGGTGCAGATCCGCGTGATGGAGGCGGCGACGAAGGGCGGCGGGGCAGGGGATGGCGGAGCGCCGGCCCTGCCCATCAAGATCGTGTCGCCCGGGCGGGTGTACCGGCCCGACGAGGTCGACGCCACGCACAGCTTCATGTTCCATCAGATCGAAGGCCTGTACATCGACCGCGGCGTGTCGATGGCCGATCTCAAGACCTGTCTCCTGCAGTTCGCCAAGGCCTACTTCGGCCCAGAGGCGAACCTGCGGCTCCGGCCCAGCTACTTTCCGTTCACCGAGCCCTCCGCCGAGGTCGATCTCTACGTCCGCCTTCGCGCCGACCAGCCCTGGCGCTGGATCGAGATGGGCGGCTGCGGCATGGTCGACCCGGCGGTTCTCGCGATGTGCGGGATAGATCCCGAGGAGTGGTCGGGCTTCGCCTTCGGCTTCGGAATCGAGCGGCTCGCGATGGGCAAGTACGCCATCCCGGATATCCGGATGCTGTTCGAGAACGACCTGCGGTTCTTGCGGCAGTTGTAGGGGCCGGTCAGGCACCCCCGGCGATCTTGCCCCGTTTCCGGCACGCGGGAGAGGACAGCTTGGAACGGCAGCGGCAAGCAGGTCCGGGTGTGTGTTGCGAACCGATGCGCACGGTCCACCCTCGTTGGCTACGCATCTCCGGGATCGAAACACCCACCCACACTCGGTCGCGTTATCGCTCGACTTGCCCTCTCCCGCAGGCCGGGGATGCCCATCCAGTTCTCCCGGCGGTTGAGGGTCTCTGCGGCCGCTGCATGGTGTTTGCGGATCGGGTATGCTGAGGCCAACTCGCGAGGTGATCCATGTCGCAGTATCCGCCGACCAATCAGGAGTTCCCCGTTCCCGGCATCCAGCCCGCGTGGCCCAAGGTGATCGGGATCATCAGCATCGTCTGGGGTTCTCTGGGACTGATCTGCAACACCTGCTCGCTGGGCGGCACGGCGGTCATGGGCGCGGTCGTGCAGATTATGCCCCCGGAGCAGCAGGCCGAGATTCAGCGGCACATGCAGGCCCAAAGCGGCATCGGGAACATGGTCGTGGCGGGCTTGGGACTGGCGGTCTCGCTACTGCTGATCGTTGCGGGGGTTGTCACGCTGCAGCGCCGGTCGCTCGGCCGCACGCTCCACCTGGCGTATGGGGCCTTGGGGTTGCTGCTGACTGTCGCGGGCATCGGCTTGGCGGTCGTGGCGGCCAGCCAGATGGCGGCCGCCGCTACCGATCCGGCCCAGGCCGCCCAGGCCCGCGTTGGCGGTCTCATTGGCGGTATTTTCGGAGGGTGCTTGGGTGCCGCGTATCCGCTGTTCTGCCTGGTATGGTTCGGCGTCATCAAACGCACGTCGGCCTCGATGGGTGCCGACACGCAGGAGCCGATCGTCTGATGGGCGGCCCGGAGACGCATCGCAATCCTGCGCCGCCGGATCACGGGCTGCTCCTGGGCCTTGATATCGGCGGCACCAAGATCGGGCTGTGCGTGGGGACGCCCGGCGGCGAAGTCTTGTCCAGCGACCGCATCGACGTGGACCACGCCCTGGCGCCGGAGGCCATCCTGAGCGAGTGTCGCCAAAGGCTCGAGCGGCTGCTGGAGAGCGTCGGCGGCGGGCGGCGTGTGCTCGCCTTGGGTGCCGCGTGCCCGGGGCCGCTCGACTACAAGAACGGTCGTTTCATCAACCCGCCCAACAACCCGCGGTGGCACGGCTTTTCGCTGCGTGACTGGCTCGCGCGGGCGTTCGAGCATCCCACGACGATGATGAACGACGCCAACGCCGCCGCACTGGCCGAGTGGAAGTGGGGTTCCGGCCGGGGGGTCGACAACATGGTGTTCCTCACCATGTCGACCGGCATGGGCTCGGGGCTGATCATCGACGGGCGACTCTTCGAGGGGCCGCTGGGCTTGGCGGGCGAGATCGGCAGCATCAAGCTCGATTCGCGGGATGACGGTCCGGTGGGCTTTGGCAAGCGCGGGAGCGTCGAGGGGTATGGCTCGGGGCCGGGGATGAGCCAGATGGCCGTCAGCGAGGCGTTGGTGTGCATCCAGTCGGGCCAAGCCTCGCGGCTGGCCGACGCATACAGGGTCGGCGGCACGGTATCGACTCGCGAGCTGTGCGAGGCCGCCCGCGCGGGCGACGCGGCGGCCCGGCGCGTGACCGGTCGCGTGGCCCAAGAGCTCGGGCGGCTCATGGCCGTCATGACCGACATCCTCAACCCCGAGGTCTTTGTGCTCGGCACCATCGGCACGGCGTATCCGGACGTGTTCGTCCCCGGCGCGCTCGAGACGCTCCGGCGCGAGGCCGTCGCTGCGGCGGCGGCGATCGTGCGGATCGAGCCCTCGACGCTCCCCGACCGCGGCAACCAGCAGGCGCTGGCGGCGGCGCTGCACGCCCTGGGCTGAAACCGCGTGGCGCCTTGGGGGCTCCGAGGTCCAAGAACATGGCGGGCTGGGCAAGACTTCCCGGGTAGGGCATGCCCGCTTGGGTCGGTGCGCGCTTCAGACGGTCTGTGTGCTGGCCCGTGCGTTGGGTGCATGGCATATCTGAGCGTCGTTGTTGTTCACGCACGTTCCCGCGGCCGCTCGGCCCGGGGGGAGCCCACTCTCATGATCAAGATCAGTCGCATCCTCGCCGTCCTCGCCGCCGCCGCCGCCGCCTCGGGCGCCATGGCCACCACGCAGTTCTCGCCGGTTTTGTCTCCGCCGTCGGGCGAACGCGGGCACGCGTTCATCCTCGGCCAGAGCTACGGCGGATTGTTCGCCCGTGCCTCCAACGGCGTGGACTTCTCCAACGGCACGATCCTCGCCCAGCGGCTCATCGACAGGGGCGTCGCGGCCCCCGCGTCGCTGACGGGCTTCGTCAGCGGCCTGCCGACGGACAACGCCTGGGTCGGCCCCGCGCTCTCGACGCTCAAGATCGAGGCCAAGTACGCTGGGCACAACTCGACGTTCGGCTTCTTCAACGATTCGGTGTCCCCGACTGCGGGCGGCGCAAGCCCCACGATGCAGAGCCTGTTTAACACCGGCAGCATCGGCAGCACGGCGACGGTCGACATGCCCCAGAACTTCCGCTGGGCCCTGAGGAACAACACCACCAGCAAGACGTTCACCTCGCGGTCCGAGGACAACGTCGAGGGCCAGTCGTTCTTCGACCACCTGGTGACCTACCGCATCGTCGGCGCGGGCGACGCCCCGGGGGCCGTTCGGTACATGCTGTTCTGGGAAGACCTGACCATCGGCAACCACACCGACAAGGACTACAACGACGCGGTGATCCAGGTGACGGCGATCCCCGCGCCGGGCGCAACGGCCCTGCTGGCCGGGGCCGGGCTCCTGGCCATCCGCCGCCGCCGCCGCTGAGCTCCCGCGAATCAGAATCGAGACTCCCACGTGTGCACGCCGCACGCCCCTCGCCCGGGCGTGCGGCGTTGTTATGCTTGGCCCTATCTATGCGAGTTCCCCAGACCATCCGCTGCGTGATCTTCGACTTCGACGGCGTGCTGGTCGACTCCGAGCCGCTGCACGAATGGTCGATCCGCGAGAGCGTGAGTCACCTGGGCTGGGACTTCGAGCACGAGCGCTTCCTGAGCCAGATCGTCGGCAAGGGCGACGAGAACGCCTATCGCCTGATCGCCGAGTGGAACCGTGCCTCCGCCAGCGGCGAGCAGATCCACGCCATGCTGCGGGAGAAGTGGTCGCTCATGCGCCGCGGCATCGCCGAGCGGCGGTACACCGTCCAGCCCGGGGCCGAGGCGGTCGTGGTCGCCGCGGCCGCGAAGTGGCCTACCGGCGTGTGCTCGGGGAGCGTGCGAGACACGGTCGTGGTCATGCTCGAGCACGCGGGGCTGCGCGGGCACATGCGGGAGGTCGTCTGCGCCGACGACGTGACCCGCGTGAAGCCCGACCCCGAAGGATACTTGAAGTGCGCTTCGCTGCTCGGGGTCGAGCCGGCCGGGTGCCTGGTGGTCGAGGACACGCCCACGGGCGTCAAGGCGGGCAAGGCGGCGGGGATGTTCGTGGTGGGTGTGTGCCACACGGTCAAGGCCGCGGCGCTGGCTGAGGCCGACATGGTGCTTGAACGGATCGCGGACCTTGAGCTCTGAGTTCTGCCCCCGAAGTCTGTGAAACCCGGAGCCGACTTGACCGAATAATCTGCTATGAGCAGCAACTGGGCGGCGGGGCAGACGTTTGTTGATCACCAAGGCCCGCAGGAGGCACCGGCGGCTCGGCGCGTCGGGATCGGGCACGACGCCACGCGCGAGCGGCGAGTCCGGCGGCTGCAGGTGCTCGCCGATCTGATGGACTCGGCGTTCGTGCTTCCTGGGACAAACCTGCGGTTCGGGCTGGACCCGATCCTGGGCTTGGCCCCCGGCGTCGGCGACTTGGCGACGAACGCGATCTCGCTGTACATCGTGTATCAGGGCTGGCGGCTGGGCGCGACCAAGAAGCAGATGGCGATGATGCTCTTCAACGTGGCGGTCGACACGGTGATCGGCGTGGTGCCCATCGCCGGAGACGCTGCGGACTTCGTGTTCAAGGCGAATCGTCGGAACCTGGCGATCCTGGGGATCGCGCCGCTGCCGGGGGCGAGCTGGCGCGGCGGTCAGGGCTCGGCAAGGCGGTGACGCGAGTCGACCATCGCCGGGCGGGCTGCAAGGCCAATCGCCCTAAGCCCGGCTTCGGCTAAACGCAGCGTCGCGCGGATCCCGCTGTTCCGGCCACGAGCAAGCCAATCAGGGCTTGATGTCCAGCGTCGCCCGCCGGGCGGCGACCTCCTGGCTGATCGCCGCGACGAACGCTTCGAGCTTCATGGCTCCCGCGTCCTTCTCGACGCCGCGGACGCGGACGGAGACGTTGCCCTCGGCCTCGTCCTTGGGACCAACGACCAGCAAGTAGGGGATCTTGAAGTCCGTCGCGGCCTTGATCTTGCCCTGGATGCGGTCGCTGCCGGTGTCGGCGGTGGCACGGACGCCCGCGGCCTTGAGGGCGGCGAGGACCTTGTGCGCGTACTCGTCGGTCTTCTGGCTGATGGGCAGGACGCGGACCTGCTCGGGGCTGAGCCAGGCGGGGAACGCGCCGGCGAAGTGCTCGATGAGCACGCCGCAGAACCGCTCCATGGAGCCGAAGGGGGCCCGGTGGATCATGACGGGGCGGTGGGCGGTGTTGTCGGCGCCGATGTAGGAGAGATCGAAGCGAATCGGGAGCTGATAGTCGACCTGAACGGTGCCGAGCTGCCACTCGCGGCCGATGACGTCCTTGACAACGAAGTCGATTTTGGGGCCGTAGAAGGCGGCCTCGCCGGGCTCCTCGCTGAACGCCACGCCCAACGTCTTGGCCGCATCGCGGCAGGCGGTCTCGGCCTTATCCCACTGCTCGGCGGTGCCGGTGTACTTCTTGCCGTCCGGGTCGCGGAGGCCGACGCGGACGCGATAGGAGTTCATGTTCAGCGTGCCGAGTACGGTCTTGACCAGCGACAGGCAGCCGAGGACCTCGTTGGGAACCTGATCCTCGGTGCAGAAGAGGTGGGCGTCGTCCTGGGTGAAGCCGCGGACGCGGGTCATCCCGTTGAGCTCGCCGGATTGCTCCCAGCGATAGACGGTGCCGAACTCGGCGAGGCGGACGGGTAGATCGCGGTACGAGTAGGCTTGGCTGGCGAAGATCTTGATGTGGTGCGGGCAGTTCATCGGCTTGAGCATGTAGCCCTCGAGCAGCTTGTCGTCGGGCTGCACGCGGTCGGGCGTGATGGTCTGCTTGCCGGTCCGCTCGTTGATCTGCGACGCAAGGCGAGCAGAGACGCCCTCGACGCGGTGCATCATTTCCGAACACGAACAGCCGCTGCTCGCCAGCTCGTCGAGGGCATCTCGCTCGATGATCGGGGCGTACTGGCTGTCCTTGTAGTACGGGAAGTGGCCGGAGGTTTTGTACAGCTCCAGCCGCCCGATGTGCGGCGTGAACACCTGGTGATAGCCCTGCTTGGTCAGCTCCTCTGAGATGAACTTCTGGAGCTGGTCGCGGACGACCGAGCCGTTGGGGGTCCAGAGGATGAGCCCCTGACCGACGGTCTCGTCGATGTGAAAGAGGCGGAGGGCCTTACCGATCACGCGATGGTCACGGGCGGCGGCCTGCTCCTTCTGAGCGAGCCACTGGTCCAGCTCGGCCTGCGAGGAGAACGCCGTGCCGTAAACGCGGGTGAGCCGGTCGGAGGTCTCGTCGCCGTGCCAGTACGAGGAAGCGAGCGAGAGGACTTTGACGGCGCCGATGCGGGCGGTGGAGGGGACGTGAGGCCCGCGGCAGAGGTCTTCGAAGTTCTGGCCGGGGGTGCCGGTGGCGTAGAAGGAAAGTTTGACTTGGGTGGGGCGGGCGTCCCGCCCGCCGTCCTGCGACTGCGGATCATCGATGGCGGGCGGGACGCCCACCCCACCGGAGGCGGAGATCGCCCGATGGGCGTTGTCTACCTTGTACTTGTTTCCCTCGCGCTGCAGACGCTCAAGCCCGTCGGCCGGCGCAACCTCATACCTCGTAAACACCCGATCCTCCCCGATAATCTTCCGGATCTCCGCCTCGATCGCCGAGAAGTCCCCCTCCTTCAGCGGCCGCGACTCCGGGAACTTGATGTCGTAGTAAAACTTGTCCTCCAGCGGCGGGCCATACACCAGCTGCGCCTCGGGAACGATCCGCTGGATCGCCTCGGCCATTACGTGTGCCGCGGAGTGGCGGATGAGGAACAGGGCGTCCTTGTCCGCGTTCTTCTGCCGGTCGTGGCTGGTGACGATGGCCAGGCTTGCGTCGGTCGACAGAAGTGTCGAGAGGTCGGCGAGCGCGCCGTTGACTTTGCAGCCCAGGGCCGCTTGGGCCAGCCGCGGACCGATGCTCTCGGCGACCTGGCGGGCGGTAACGGCTTGGGGGAACTCTTTTACGGATCCATCGGGGAGGGTGATGCGGGGCATGGTGGGGTCCGGGGCCGGGGAGAGGGTGAAGGGGGGGAATGGTACGGGCCCGGGGGACCGTGAAACCGCCTGGCGTCGGGGTCGTGGCAAGCGTGCCCCAATCAAAAGATCGCTCGGAACAACGTGGCGTCGAACCGGTCTAATCCTTGTACCCGCAAGGCGTTCTCGAAGGAGGTGCCGATTGATCGTTCGTCCACTGCTCGTGATGGTGGCGGTAGCCCTTTGCGTCCAAAGCCAGCCGCCCGTCGACGGATCTACGCGAACAGTTCCGGGTCGGCTACCAGTAGCGGAGAAGCCCATCCCGCGAATCCCGCCAAACGGTCCGCCGAGCCAGCCGGCGGCCCAGCCCGTGCCGGATGCAGTCGTGGTGAGTCAGGCCCCGCAGCCGGACATTTTCTCGAACGAGCCCATATCGGGGCTGGTCATCACGCTGGAGAGCGGCACAACGCTCGCCCAGCTTGTCGACGCCATCGGCCGCGCGGCGGGCGTGCCGGTACACGCCGACTGGGACCGGCTTTCCGCGGCGAAGCTGACCAAGGACCGCACAATCGGTCTGCCGCTGGTGGGCGTCCGGCTCGAGGACGCGCTCCGGGCAGTCAATGCAAGCCTGGCGGAGCCGTCCGGCGGCGAGGTCATCGCCGCCCGGCGCTCGGGCGGCATCGTCGAGTTCTCGACGCTGGCGATCTTCGATCGGCGAGAGGTGGTGACGCGGGCGTACGACATCCGGCCGCTGCTGCCCGAGGCGTTCCCGGATCGCCACTTGCGGCTTCAGCAGCTCATCGACACGATGATGGCGACCATCGAACCAGCGGGCTGGCGTGCCAATGGCGGCGACCTGGCGAGGATGAGCGAACTCGACGGGCGGCTGTTCCTGGTTGCCCCGCCGCGATACCACTCGGGGGTGGCGTGGGCGCTTTCAACGGTTGCCGGGCGGGAGCTTGAAGTCGAGGCAAGTGTGCGGTAGTACGGCGCGGGGTCCGGCGTACACGCGGGCTCCGACGCGGCACAGTCGTTGTGTGATCCGGCGACGGCTCGTGTGCCGATACACGCTCGCCCCCCCCCCCGGCCCCCCCGCCCGTTGGCCGCGGCGGAGGGCACACCCGCCAACCAAGTTTCGTGGAAGGACACAAGCGTGGAACGGACGATTCGCGTTCAACTTGCCGCCGGCGGCGTGGTGCTCGCCCTGGGCATCGGCGCGTCGATCATCACGTCCACCATCGTCGCCTCTCGGGCGTATGAGCGGCGAGGGCAGCAGGCCCAGTCGGCCACGCGCGAACTGAGCGTCAAGGGCTCGGCCCGCCAACGGGTCACCTCCGACCAGGCCGACTGGACCGTCACCGTCCGCGGCGAGGGCAAGACGCTCGCGGAGGCCTACGGACGCGTCGAGGCGGCCGAGGCCCGGGTGCGGGCCCTGCTCACGGCGGCGGGGTTCCCGCCCGCCGAGGTCGAGTCTGGCGCGATCGAGACGGGGACGCGCTTCGAGCGGAACGCCAAGGGCGAGCCGACCAACACGGTCGAGTCCTACGAGCTCGCCCGCCCCGTCCAGATCTCGACGGCGAGGGTCGACCTGGTCGCCGCGACCTCGGGCGAGGTCACCAAACTGCTCAAGGAGAATGTGCAGGTGGTGTCCAGCCCGCCGCGGTTCAGCTATTCCAAGCTCCCCGAGATGCGGATCACGCTCGCCGGCGAGGCGGCCAAGGACGCCCGGGCCCGGGCCGAGGAGTTAGCGGGCAAGTCGGGCGGGGCGATCACGGGCATCCGCTCGGTCAGCGCCGGGCCGATCCAGGTGACCCAGCCCAACTCGACGGACGCCTCGAGCTACGGCTCGTACGACACGAGCACGATCGGCAAGGACGTCTGGATGTCCGTCAGCGCGACGTTCGGGGTTGAGAACCGGTAACTCCAGCCATGTTAACGCAGCAGCTCTGAGACGTTCCTGTACAGAAGAGACTGGCGAGATGCACCAGCGAGCGATCAATTAAGGCCATGTGAACTGGCCCGGGGCACTCTGCGAACCAGGGGGTATGCCGAAACCCGGATTACCCCCAGGTCCAGGAAGAGGTGCGTCGGGCAGGCCGGGAGAGTTGCCTCCCGGTCCGCCATTGCCTCCAGGGCCACGCGGCAGGTCACCCGGGGCGACGGGGAGAAGGTCGCCCCCATCTCCACCAGGACCGCCCTTGCCCGCACCGTCGGTTGGTGTTACTCCACCACCGCCCTTGCCGCCATTACCGCCTGTGCCCGGATTGGTCGGGCTCGGCCCGCCCTTGCCTCCGCCGCCCCCGGTTCCGCCCGGCTTCCCGGCTGTCGTATCACCGCCATTGCCGCCCCGCCCGCCTGCACCTGCTCCAGGCCCGGTACCACCATTTCCTCCCGTTCCTCCTGGTTGACCAGAGCCCCCGGCACCGCCCTCTCCACCCGGACCGTTGCCATCGCCCGCTCCACCCGGTCCGCCCGTTCCGCCCCGCTTGTCTGGGCCCCCTGGTCCACCAGGTCCCCCGGGCCCGCCTTGACCGTCGGGACTCGTTCCAGGCCCTCCGGCTCCGCCCGAGCCCGGTTGGCCGGTTGGACTAGACCATGCGGGCGCGCCGGCGCCACCTGGACCACCATTTGGCGCACTCGGGTTGTTCGGATCTTTGCCAGGGAAGCCGGGGGCACCGTTGGGCCGGTATAGATTCTTGGGATTGGTCCCATCGCAGCCAGAGCATTTCGGGTTGCATGAGCCGTACTTGCCAGGATTGTTGAGGTTCCACAGCTGGCAAGTCGTCAATCCAGGCACGGCGACCGCCAGGGCAGCGAAGGAGTTCGGCTGTGTGCCGGTCGGCAACGTCGTCCGGCCGAGGAGTTCGCCAAGGGCCGCGGTCGAATCAAACGGACCGGGAATCGATCGAGCGGCGTCGGCCTGCGCGCCGTGCGCGGCCCAATCGGAGACGAAATCAATCGCGTCCAAAGCGTCGAGCCTGCCATCCGCATTGACGTCTGCGCTGGGGCTTGCATCGAAGTAGCTGTCGGCGAATGAAATCACGGCCGAGGCTCCGAAGGTCCCCAGTCCGTCCGCGTCGCCCTTGACGGGGTTGAGGAGGACGACCCGGTTGCGGCCCGCCGGATCGATCGCGCGGGCAATGAGCCGGCCGCCGTTGGTGATGATGTCAACGCCGACGATCGTGAAGCCGTCGGGGTTGACAATCAGGGCCGACAGGTCGCGGGTGGCGGCCGGCGTCGCCAGAAACACCGTCGATTGCGAGCGGTCGGCGAACTGCGCGAGCAGTGAAAGACCATCATCGCGCGGGAGCGTCGAGAACGATTCGCCAGCCGCCCATCCGGTCTCGTTGAGGGCGGTGACGATCGAGTTCTCGTGGCCGGGCAAGGGGAGCACACGCGAGGAGGTGACGGCCCCGCTTGGCGACACGTTCCAGAGGGTCCCGACGATCTGGAAGTTCTGGGCGCTGTCGGCGGCTCCGGTCGTCGACCAGCCTCCGACGCGGCCGTTGGGGGTATTGTCGGACACGCCGGCCGAGAGTCCCGCGCCCACCGGCGGAAGGATCGTCTCCGTCTCCATCTGGTTGGTGTAGGCGACGGCCACGTGCCGCGTCGTGCCCGCGATCGGATCGATCCAGATCGCATGGTCGCTCGCGTAGAACTCTCGAATCTCGGGCAGGTCGGTCCGCAAGCCGACGAGCTGCGTTTCACCGATCAGATGCGTGCCTCGCTGGAGTGATCCGAAGCGGTCGGCGACCCATATCCACGTGACACTCGGGCCGTCTGGGCTGTGCAGGACGCCGATGACGTCCCCCTGTGGGGTCACATGGACGGGGCGGATGTCACCCAGTCCCAAGATCTGGTCGTCGATCGACGTCAGCGAGA
>JBBQRT010000018.1:0-53296 GCA_038214505.1 Phycisphaerales bacterium
GCGAGCACCAACTCCGCGTGCACCGGCACGGGCGTGGGTCGCTTCTTGCTGGGCCAACAGTTCAAGGGCATCAGCAGCAATGCTCCAGTCACCACTGCCGCCGGCGGCACCCGCGACTTCGACTTCTGGGAGTATGACGAGGTGAACGGCGGGCCCCTGCCCGACAACACCGACGGCCGCGGCTTCACGGTCCTGCGAGTCTCCTATCAGGCCGAGTTCCCCGGCGTGCTGAACTTCTTCTCGGGCGCGTGCGACGCCGCCAACGGCGCGTTCCTCGGCGGTGCGTTCACCTTCTACACGGCCTTCGGCAGTCCGCCCGTGTGCCAGGAGCGCAGCATCATCGTGCAGCTCACCCCGGGCCAGCCCTTCCGTCTCAACATCCTGCCCGTCGACTTCGGGGGTATCCCGTGCGCCGCGGGCAATAACAACTACCGTATCCGCGTGAGCCTCGAGCCCACCCGCGCCTGCTGCGTTGCCGGCCCCGCCTGTGTGGTCACGTCGTCTCTAGACTGCACCAGCTTGGGCGGCACCTTCAGCGCTACCGCCACTTCCTGCACCCCCGACCCCTGCTCCGCCCCGACGACACAGGTCTGCTGCCGCGGCGTGACGTGCGCCATCATCGATCCGGCCCTGTGCATCGCGCCCCCGGGCATCGGCATCAGCATCGTCACCGGCACGACCTGCGCCGGCCAGTCGGCCATCTTCGCCGGCTGCTGCTACGCGGACTTCAACAAGTCGGGCGTCAAGGACGTGGCCGATATCTTCGCCTTCCTCTCCGCTTGGTTCGCCAACAGCCCCTTCTCTGACGTCGGCGGCGACGGCACGGGCACGCGTGACGTGAGCGACATCTTCCAGTTCCTCTCCGCCTGGTTCGTTGGCTGCACCTAAACCAACCCCAGCGACCTACTGACCTCATCCACGCCCCCCGCCGGCCTTCCGGTGGGGGGCGTTGCCGTTCCCGGAGCCTCGCACGGCCGGGTGATCGGCGCATGCACGGTTGTTGTTAGGCCGAGTCTTGGACGCACTCTGGAAGTCTTGCACGTGGGGGTGAAGTCCGGGCCAATTGTGGTACATTGATTCGGTGGCCGGGTGGGGGATGCTCAACATCCAGCCAGGATCAGAGCCGATCGCTCTTGGTTCTTTCCGCCGCGATGGGTCAGCGAGCGGTGGTGCTGTCCGCGGTCGCGGGCACGGTGGGCCTCGGGCTCGCGCAGGCGATGGCCGGCCCGGTGGACCCGCCGCCGGGACCGCCGATGCCGACGATGCCGCGGCTGGGCCAGATCGAGCGAATACGGTGCATCCACGACATGGCGAGCTTCGATGCGGCCGCGAAAGCAGTGATGACGATTACCGAGCCGTGTCGGTACTGCTTGACGCCGGATGTTGGCGGTCTCTGAGTCGTCTCGCTGGGCTGCGACGCCGACTTTAGCGGCGACGGCGCGGTCCTGATCGATGATCTATTCGGCTTCCTACGCGCCTGGTTCGAGGGCGACCAGCGTGGCGACTTCGACCGCAGCGGCGTGCGCAACGTGGCCGACATCCTCGCGTTCCTGACTGCCTCGTTTGCGAGTTGCGACTTATGACTGGCCCTTGGTGCATGCCGAGCGAAGGATTCGGGTGCCTATCCACCAGGGGACTCTCCGCCATGCCCAGCCCGATGATCCGTTCCTGCGCCGCACTGCTCTCGTTGATTGCGGTCGCCGCTGCGTCGGCGGTCGGTGACGATCAGCCCCGCCCGCTCGTGGATCCGGACGTCCCCGTGTCCCGCAACGCGACGCCGGCCGAGCGTGCGTGGATGGACGCCAACCCGCTGCGCCCCATGCAGCCGCGGGGTCCGTTCACGCAGCCCTCGGCCGCTCTCTCGTGCCCGGGCGAGTATGCCCCTTCCGACGGGATCTGCATGGCCTGGGCCGGCGGAACGACGCTAAATCAGATCAGCGCACAGATGATCCGGCATATCACCACGACCGGCGCGGCGAGGGTGTATCTGGTGTTCCCGACGGCCGCCAGCCGCGACGCGCAGCTCAACAGCCCGACCTCGACGCTTCGGGCGCAGAACCCGGACCTGAGCCGGGTGGTGCCCGTGGTGGCACCGATCAACAGCATCTGGATGCGCGACTACGGCCCGCGGTACGCCTACGAGAACGGCTGCCGCGTGATAGTGGACCACCGCTACAACGTGACGAGCCGAACGTCCGACGACGCCTTTCCGACCGTCTTCGGGCCCTTCAAGCGGCACGCGGTCTATCCGCTCAACATGCTCCACGGCGGGGGCAACTACCAGCTGGATTCGCTCGGCAACGGCTTCGCCACGCGGCTGGTCGTCAACGAGAACCCGGCCTTGGGCGCGGCGGGCGTGGTGGGCGCCTGGCGGACCTATCAGAACGTCGAGACGACGCTGATGGATCCGTTCCCGCGGGCCGTCGATGCGACGCAGCACATCGATATGTGGATGCAGATCGCGAGTGACAATCTGGCTTTCGTCGCGCAGTGGCCCGGGCCCGCGGTCGGCGGAACGCCGAGCACGCAGTTCAGCATTACCGAGGCCGCCGCGACTTCCCTGGCGGCGCGCGGCTACAGCGTGGTTCGTCTGCCCGCCCGCCTGCTGACCAGCCCCATCTCGGGCACGAGCACGCACTACACGTACACGAATATGGTGATCTGCAACGACCTGGTCCTTCTGCCCAGCTTCAGCAACACGGCGATGGCCTCGGGCTCGCCGAGCCTCAACGCGCAGGCGCTGGCGACCGTGCAGGCAGCCATGCCGGGCAAAACGGTCGTGCAGATCCCCTGCGAGAGCATCGTGTATCTGGCCGGGGTCATGCACTGCATCGTGATGCACGTGCCGGCCAACCAGAACGGCGCGAGCCCGGGCGTCTACCTGCGGACGCAGAACGCGGGGGCCGCGATCACCGGTGGGGCCGACGTCGACGCTCGCTGGATCTCCGACGACGACAACCAGGTGACCTCGATCGACATCGACCTCTCGCTGGACGCTGGGGCGACCTGGGCGCCGGTCGTCGCGGCGACGACCGACGACGGGCAGCACGTGTTTGCCTGCCCGCAGACACCCACGCGCCACGGCCTCCTGCGTGTGACGGCCCGCGATGCCCAGGGGAACACGGCGACGGATGCGAGCAACCAGCGGTTCACGATCGCCGTCGCGTGCCCGGGTGATTACACGGGCGACGGCAAGACGGTCGCCGATATCTTCGTGTTTCTGTCCGACTGGTTCGCCGGTTCGCTCCGGGCCGATATGGACGGGGCCGGGGTCGTCGGGGTCGACGATCTCTTCAACTTTCTGTCGGGATGGTTCGGCGCGTGCTAGGGGCCGCGGCCGCCGAGACGATAACGACACACCGCATGATCCTGCTGATCGACAACTACGACTCGTTCACATACAACCTCGTGCAGCGGCTGGGCGAGATCGACGCGTCGGTTCCGGTGCGTGTGGAGCGCAACGACGCGATCACGCCCGAGCAGGCCGAGGCCCTGGATTCCGGGCGCGGGCCCAGCCACCTGATCATTTCGCCCGGCCCGTGCACGCCCAAGGAGGCCGGCTGCTCTGGCGCGATGATCGCCCGCTTCGCCGGGCGGATCCCGGTGCTGGGCGTCTGCCTCGGGCACCAGACCATCGGCGACATGCACGGCATGACCGTGACCCGCCACAGCGTGCCCATGCACGGCAAGACCTCGCCCATTGAGCACGATGGTGCCGGCGTCTACGAGGGGCTCTCGAGCCCGATGGTCGCCACGCGGTACCACTCGCTGGTGGTGCTGCCCGAAACTGTCCCGCCTCCGGCGGCCGACGGCTCGGGATGGACGGTCAGCGCCTGGACCGACGAGCCGGTGGACGCGGCGAAGCCAGACGGCCCGAAACGCCGGGTGGTGATGGGCCTGCGGCGGGTCTGGCCGCTGGGCCAGCCGCGGGCCTTGCTCGAGGGTGTGCAGTTCCATCCCGAGAGCTTTCTGACCATCGAGGGGCCGAAACTGCTGGCGAACTTTCTCAAATCAGGACGAGCATGAGCGATACCCCGGCACCGGTACTTGATCCGACACCGCCCCCGGCATCCAAGCCCCCGGCGCTGCCCGCGGGTCCGTTGGCCGCCCTCTTCAGCGGCTCGCGCGCGTCGCTCCTGCTGATCGCGTCGTCGTCCATGTGGCTGCTGCTGACGATCTTCGCCGCCTCCCGCGTTCCCGCGCCGGGCACGGTGCTGCTGCTGCTTGTCGGGGCCGGTTTTATCGGTGTCCTTGGCCTCTGGCTCGCCGCGGCGTTCTATGCCTGGGCGTTCCGGCGGCGTCTGGGGATCGCAGCGTGGCTGAGCCTCCCGATGGCGGCGCTGCTGGCCTTTGCGCTGCCCTGGAGCGCGTGGTTCTGGTCGATGCGGGTCTCGTCGAACGCCCAGGCCCTGACGGGCGTGGTCGAGAAGTACGCGTATCTGCCGGAGAACCAGCCCCGCGCGCTCGCCGAGCCCGAGCGCGTCGGCCCGTTTGTCATCCGTTCCGTCACGCGCGTCCGCGCCGGCACGGCCCTTGGCCTGAGCCCGCCGGGCAACCGCGACCAGGCCGGCCTGCTGCTGACCGGCGCGGGGTCCGTCGATCCGTCCGACTTCTCGCCGCGGGTCCAGCAGGTCGACCTTCGCCAACTCTCGGGGCGATGGCACAGGTACTCGTGGCAGGTCGCCACTCCCGACTAGGGCGGGAAGGGCCGCCTCGCGACTATCCTCAGTCCGCCATGATCCACCCCTCGCCGACCACCAAGATCGACCCCACCCAAGCCCGCGGCGTGCTCGAGGAAGTCGTCGCCGACTCGCCCACGCGCCCGGGCTACATCGTGTTCTCGGTGCCCAACTCGTCGTATCGGCTCTACCTCCGCCCGGCTGGCCCGCTTGCCACGCCCGTCGGCGGGCGGCTGGTGGGCGTCATCACCGCCACGGCCCGGCGCGTCGACGTGGTCGATACCGGCGGTAAGTACGTCGAGCCCGTCTTCGGCCGCCCCCGCCGCGTGCAGGGCAAGGTGGTTGCGCTCGACGAGGGCGCGCGGGCGATCGTCGTCGACGCGGGGGGCGTGAGCATCCAGTGCCGGCTATCCGACGCTCGCCAGCGGCCTGTTGATTTCAGCATCGGCGAGCTGGTGAGTTTCGACGTGCTCGACGGCGCAACGTTCGAGGCCCGCTAAGCCGGCCCAGAACCGATCACCCGGTCCAGCCGGCCGTCGGCATCCACCAGCAGCGCCTCGGCGCCGGCCCGGTCCGTCGCCCGGGCGTGCATCACCACCGCCGCTTTGACCGACCCGCCGGCCCGGTCGACGAGGTCGAGGGCCGCGGCCCGGTCGATGTTCGTGAGCGTCGAGACGATCCTGGCCGCCCGGTCGCGGAGCTTCGTGTTGCTGGCCCGCACGTCGACCATCAGGTTGCGATAGACCCGGCCGGAGCGGATCATCAGCGTGGTCGAGATGGTGTTGAGCGCGAGCTTGGTCGCGGTGCCGGCCTTGAGCCGCGTCGAGCCGGTGAGCAGCTCGGGCCCGGTGTTCAGGACGATGAGGTGGTCGGCCGCGGCCGGGCGATCGACGGGCGAGCAGACGAGCATCGCGGTCAGGCAGCCGCGGGACTTGGCCAGGCCGATCGCGCCGATGACATACGGCGTGGTGCCGCCCGCGGCGATGCCGACGACGGTGTCGGTCTCGCCGATGGCGAGCCGGTCGAGCTCGTCGTGAGCGCCGCTCGGATCGTCCTCCCTGCCCTCGCTGCTGAGCCGAAGGGCCGAGTCGCCGCCGGCGATGATCCCGATGATGCGGCCGGACGGGAGCTGAAACGTCGGCGGGCACTCGCTGGCGTCGAGCACGCCCAGCCGCCCGCTCGTGCCCGCACCGAGGTAGATCAGGCGGCCGCCGCGGGCGAAGCGAGGCTCGAGGTCCTCGATGAACGCCGTCAGGGCACCGCGCGCGGCGTCCATTGCATCGAGCACCTCGCGGTTGACTCGATCAAAGAGCTCGACGCACCCGGCGACCGACATCGCGTGCAGGTGGTCGCTGCCGGGGTGGCGCTGCTCGGTGGCGATGTGCGAGCGGTCGGGCGGAAGTGAAGGAGCAGGGGGGATAGTCATGTGCAGCAGTCCACGAAGACAAGGTCGGCGGCGACCGTGGCACCGCCGTAAGTTGGTCCCTCAGGCGGTCCTGCCGGGCACGTAATGCACCAGCGGCACTGTCGCCATGGTGTGCAGCCCCGGGGCCGCCGCGATCGTCGCCGGGATCGCGTTGAGCGTGATCGCGCTGGTCGCGACGTCGCCGTGGACCGCGCCGGGGATCACCATGCGGATCGGTGGCTCGGCATCGAGCACGATCTCGTCCCGCGGGTCGGCCTGCGCGATGGCGGCCTGGAACTCCATCTGGATCACGGGCTGATCGCTCTTGCTCTGCCCGCGAGCCCAGCCCTTGGCGACCTGGCGAACACCCGCCGCCCGGCCCCTGGGGATCGGCCCCAGGCCGCACGAGAGGTCGCGGTCGGCCTTCACGGGCTCGATGGTTTCCTCCCAAGTCTCGACGTTGAGCCCCAGGTAGCGCGACACGAAGTGCAGGCTCTCGCCCAGCCCGACGTGGCGGAGCGAGCCGTCCTTGACTTTGGCGGCGAACGCCGCGTCGTCGAGCCCGGCACCGATCTTCTGCTGGAACGGGATGCGCCGCGTTGTCGCGTCCTGCACGCGGGTGATCCGCACGCCGCGGACGTTGCGGCAGACCGCCGTGAGCGCCACCGGCAGTGTGTCCATCAGAAACCCGGGGTTCACGCCCGTGCCGAGCATTCGGGCCCCGTGCCGCTTGCAAAGGGCGTCGAGCTCCTCGGCGAGCACCGGGTGGCGCAGCCAGGGGTACAGCAGTTCCTCGCAGGTCGACACGATCGGCAGGCCCAGAGCCGCGAGCTCACGCAGGCTGCCCATGCACCTGCTCAGGTCGCTGGAGGTTGTCAGAAGGGCGACGTCGAACGACTGCCCCGCCGCCGCCTCGCCGATGGTACCAGTGACCCTGGCCGAGAAGCCGCAGCCGGGCACGACCGCGTCGAGGCCTCTGCCGGCAATTCCCGGATCGACGTCGACGGCGGCGACGACCGTTCCAATGCCGCGCTTGGCCAGGTCCGAGACGATGAGCTTGCCCAGGGGCCCGAGGCCGACGTGCAGGATTCGGAACATGCGATTTGGTCCTGTATGAATGAGGGGAGCGAGTGTACGTCGCCCCAGCGACCTGCGCGAACGCAGGCCGCGGGCCCCAGTATCATGCCCCAAGATGCTCAACCTCGGCGGCTACGAAACGGTGCAGGAACTGGCCTCAAGCGGCCTTGTGACGGTCTATTCCGCGCGGCGTGCAGGCACCGACGAGCCGCCGGCGTTCGTCGTCAAGCTCTGCGCGCCCAATGTCGACGTGCTGGGCGAGGCCGCGACAGAGGCGGCCGTCGCCGCGTTCCTCGGGCGTGCCAGGGCCCAGCAGCAGATCGCCCAGGCCATGGCCGCCACGCCCGCCGCGGGCCGGTTCGCCAAAGTCCACGCCATGGGCCGCGACGAGCAGGCGGGCGGGGCGTTTCTGGTCACCGACCTGGGCGACAAGGGCTCGATGCAGAAGCTGGGCACGGGCCGCGTCACGCTCGACGCGTCCACCATGTCGCGGCTGGTCGCCGAGGTCGTCGAGGCGCTGGCGGAACTCGACCGCGCCCTCAACCGAGGACACGGTGACCTCAAGCCCTCGAACATACTTCTCACCGCGGCGGGCGCGGGCGGGGCCCTGGCCGATCTCTCGCGGGCCCGCGTGCTGCTGGCCGATCCGCTGGACCCGAGCGCCTCGACGCCCGACCGCGACCGCCTGAGCGATCTCCGTGCCGTTGGCGGGCTCGTGCACCTCCTGGTCCTCCACGCGCCCTTCCGCGGCGGCTGGCCCCTTCCCGCCTCGCCCGAGTGGGGCGCGCTCGGCTCGGCCGGCCCGGGCTGGCTGGAGCTGGTCAACAAGCTCCTGGATCCCAGCGACACGGCGCCGCGCCCGAGCATCGCCGAGCTCGGGGCCATCCTCGCCCAGCTCCGCCAGCAGAAAAAGTCGCGTACGCCGATGTACATCGCGCTCGCCGTGGCCCTGCTGCTGGCCGGCGGCGCGACGACGTTTGTGCTGACCCGCGAGGCCAAGCCCGACACCAAGACGACGCTCTGGAGCCCCGCGACCGAGGAGCGCTGGAAACAGCTGTGCAATGCCCATCGCGGCTGGTTCAGCCTCTTTCGCGCCGGGCTTTCCAAAAAGCCCGGCGAGGGTGTCCCGATCGTCGCGCCCGTCGTCGCGCCCGGCGCACCCGCGGCCCCCACGGCCGTTGCCACGCGCCGCGACGCCTATCTCTCGCTCGATCCGCAGCTCGCGGCCCTGGTGAACCTCCCCGGGGCCGGCGACGGCTTCGACCCATGGTCGATCGCCAAGGGCTCGACAGCCGCCGTCAAGCCGGAGCGCGACCTCAACGACCTGGCCCGCGACCCGGGCATCTATGCCCGGGCCGACTGGGGTGTGGGCCGCACCGAGGAGGCGCTGGGCGCCATCGACGCCCTGCGCAAGGGCCTCGCCCAGTGGCAGGCCCCCGCGGCCCTCGCCGCGTCCGCCGCCGAGTATCGCCAGAGGGGCTGGGAGAAGCCCGCAGCGTACCTTGAGCAGCTCGGAGCGGGCATCAAGCCCGAGCAGGACGCCGATGTGGTCGCCACCATCGACGCCGTGCTCGCGGCCCGGGCTGCGCTCGCGCGGGTCGACGCCGCATGGGCCAGGGTTCAGGAGCAGGCCGGCAAACTCGCCGGCGCACCCGAGCCGATACTGGCGAGCTTCGCGTCGAGCACCGCGGCCATCGCGGGCGGCAGTGGTGCGGCTGGGACCAGCGGGACTCGGGACGATCTGGTCGGGCTGGCCACGCGAGTGGAATCACTCGCAACGCTCGCCGCCCGTCTCGCCGACTTTGCGCAGAAGGACTTGGCGGGCACCGACCTTGACGCGTTCACCAGCTCCGAGGCGTACCTCGCGCTCCGCGACGCCAAGGCCAGCGAAGAACGCTTCACCGGCTATCTCGCCCAGGCGGCGAAGTTCCCGAACCTCGACCCCGCATCGGACCCGCGCCGGGCCGTCGATCTGTCCAAGCAGGCCGACGGCGTGAGCGCCCAGGCCGCGCGACTCGCCTCTCGACCGCTGCAGGTCCGGCTGGATGACGGCCTCTCGGGCCGGCTGAGCAGGCTGGTGCCCGACGTCGCCGCGCTCGCACCCGAGCGGCTGCGATGGAACCGGCGGAACCAGGCGAAAGTCGAGTCCGAGACACGCCGCATCCGCGACGAGATCGCCGCACTCGACTCGACGCTCAAGGAGAAGATCACCACCCGGCTCGCCGAGATCGCCGCGGCGGCCAGGCAGGTCCGCGACACGCTGGCGGCCCGCAGCGCCGTCGTCGAGGGCTCGGACGCCGCCAACGCCGCGTGGCGCACCTGGCGTGATGCGCTGCTCAAGTCGCTCGGATCCGACGAGCAGTACGAGACGCTCCGAGATTCGGCGGCCGCGCTCGCCGCGGCGTTGAATCAGGCGAACACCGCGGTCGCGCCGGGCTTTGTCGCGGTGAACGCCGCCTCGCCCGTCGAGGCGCAGCTTGCCCGGGCCGCCGCCGACGAGCGAGAGCGATTGCTTGGCTCATGGCTCGCCAGCGTGGGTCAGACCCCGCCCGATCCCGCGGCGGTCGCGGCTTCCGCCGCCAAGCCAGCCCGCGAGTTTCAGGCCACCCTCGCTGCGCTCGCGACACTCCGCGACGAACTCGCTGATGTCGAGGACCGCTTGGCCCAGGGCGTCGTCCCCGGCGAGTCCGGCGACGGCGCAGCTTTGGATGCGGCGTGGACGAAGGCCGCCGGTGCGCCCGTTACGGCGCTCGCGGGCGTGCGCCCCGCGCTGGCCGGCCTCGAAAGTCGCTTGAGCGACGCTAAGGCCATCTCCGCCCAGCGCGACCGTGCCGCGCTCTTCCGCGTCATCGACGAGGCCCGGGCCGACCGCCCCGAGCGGGCACTCTCGGCGTGGAAACGATTGGGCGAGCCAGCGACCGCGTGGCCCGCGTCGGTCGCCGACCTCGCTCAGGCCGCGCAGCTCCGCGGCAAGCTCGATGCCACGCTCGCTGGCGTGAAGGAGTCGCGCCGGGCCTCGCTCGCGCAGCAGGTCGCCTCGGAGTTCAAGTCGCGCTGGTCGGCCCTCGCTCTTGGCTTGGTCGAGCCGCGCGGTGTGGAGGCGGCGCTTGATGCTCGGGCGGATTTCGGCGTCACCGATTCCGACCTGCCGCCCCGGCTGGCGTTCAATCAGCTCGTCCGTGATCTTCGCACCCAAACGCGCGAGCGGACGATGACCGACGACGCCGTTCGTCCGCTGGTCGCTGCGTTCCTCCAGAAGACCGCGGCGCTCTCGGGCGATGTTTCGAGCCAGGCAACGGCGTCCCGCGTTCGCGCGGCCCTGACGCCCATGGGCTTCGTCGAGGAGCGCAGGGAGCCCGAGATCGACCCCCGCACACTCGGCCCTGGCAAAGTCTGGGGCGTTCAGAGCGCCTCGGTCGAGGGCGACAGACTGGTGTTCCGCAAGGGCAATCTGCGGCTGGAGTTCGTCCGTGTCGAGGCCCCCGAGGCCCCGGTATTCCTCTGCACTCAGGAAATTTCCATTGGTGACGCGATCGATATTTCTCAGGGCCCGGCCGCGGCGCAGTTCAAAGAGGCCTCGCCGCCGCAGGACCCAAACGTCGCGATCTGGACCGGCCCGCGGGGCTGGAGCTTCACGGCCCGCGGCGAGCTGAGCGTGGGGACTTGGTACAAGAACGACCCGATTTTTACGCCCGAGCTGCCCGGCTACGCCCCGACGACGCTCGCCCCGGGCCAGGTCGTACGCCTGGCCGAAGCCGCTGGCGGCGAGCCGACGCGCGAGCACCCAATGCAGTCGATCTCGCCTGTCGCCCTGGCCGTGCTTGCCCGCAGCGTGGGTTGCCGCTTTCCGACGCCCGGCGAGTGGCAGGCGGCGTATCAGCTCCTGGGCTCGTCGATTCCCGCCGGGGCCAACCTGCGCGATCAAGCCTGGCGCACGCAGCAGCAGCACGTCGACGCGACGCGCAGGCAGGTCATCCGCAAGGACCCCTACCAGTGGCCCGACGCCGGCGCGTTCACGCCCGAGAGCGGCAAGCCGCCCGAGGGCGAGCGGGCCACGTCGCGTCCGAGCGCCGACGGCACGCTCTGGTTCGCCAAGGTTGGCTCCGGGCCCGGACCGGTTCACCATCTTATCGGCAACGTCGCCGAGCTGACCTTCAGCGACTGGTACAAGCTCGAGACCGTCGCCCCGAGCGCCGCAGCCATCGCGACGCTCTTCGACGCGCAGATGGACGCCCTGGGCATCATCGGCGGCTCCGCCCTCTCGGCGCCCGAGCTGCCCATCGACCGACCGCTCCCCGTCGACACGATCACCGCCGAGGAGGGCTATGCCGACATGGGGGCCCGCCTGGCGTTCAGCGGCAAGGGCACCAAGCCGCCCAAGCAGCCGCTGGCCACTCAGGTCCAGGCCGTGCTGACCGACGAGGCGTACTTGCTGGGAAGATGATCAGCCAATCACTCGGTCGGCGCGTTGGCGAACGTCGTGTCGCCTTGGCGACGGGCCGGCTGCCCAAAGACCATCCCGCCCACGGAGTCGCTGGCCATCATCCGGCCCCCATCGGAACGCTTGAGCCGCGCGTCGCCGGCTCGGGCGTCGGCGACGGCCTGTTCACCGACCGAGCAGCCGGGGATCGCGGCGAGGGCCGCGCCGATGATCACGCACAGGGTCAGTCGGGACTTGCGGGACATGGCGGCCTCCAGGCGGAGCGAACGATCGAACGTCATCCCCTTGCAATCGACGCTCCAAGGCCGCCGCTGGAGCGTTCCCGCCACTTCCGGGCCCCGCCCCGCAGCCGCTATCAGTCGATCCGCGTGTGCGGCCGGCCCCGGGCCCGATAAACTCGGTCCGCCAGCAAGCCCTTAAGGAGCCCTCCGTGTCCCCATCGCCATCCCCCGCCGACGCGCTGATCGCCGCCGCCGGCCTGCCCCCGGGGTCGACGCCCGACCCACAGCGGACCGCCGAGGTGGCGGCCATGCTCGTCGAGTTCGCCTCGGGGCTCGATCAGGCGGTGTGGAACACTTGGAAGGTCGTCGCGCCCGCCTCGCCCGTCAAGCGGGCCCAGCCGCTCAAGCAGACCATCGCCGCCGCGCTCGCGGATCCGGCGGCGGACAAGGCCCAGCTCAAGGCCGAGCTCGACCGCCTGCGGCAGCTCACCGCGGCCCTCGCCGCGGCGATCAATCAGGCGGGCCGACAGTTCGCCAAGGAGCAGGTCGAGCGGCTGGCGCCGTCGGAGATCGAGACGCTCGCAAAGATGTCCGGCGGCGGCCTCCTGACGGCCCACGAGACCAAGTGCTGGCGGAAGTACGTCGAGCTCACCGCCGGCCGCGACGCCTCGACGGTCCAGGGCGACCTGATGAAGGCCATCGCGATCTACACCGAGACGCTCCTGGGCCAGGCGTCGCACGCCGGGGGGCAGAGCCGATGAGCCGGACCCTGACAGACCTCTGCGAGCCGTTCTTTCAATACGTCTGCCGCCTGAACCGTGCCGCCCGCAAGGGCGCCGCCGTCCAGGCCGGCGGCCAAGGCCCGCCGGGCCCACAGGGCACCGGTCCCGACGCGACGGCGGTCAATCGCGACCTCAACGCCCTCCTATCGGACATCCGCGCTGAGGCGGGCAAGGAGGGCAAGGCCGAGGCCTTCGCCAAGTCCGAGATCGTTCTCTGCTACTTCGCCGACTCGATGATCCGCCAGTCCACGCTCCCGTTCGCCCGATCCTGGTCCGGGCTGGCGGCCCAGCGTTCCCGCCCCGGCGGCGACGAGGAGTTCTTCGACGAGCTCGACGAGACGCTCCGCGACACCTCGCCCGCCGCAGCCGAGCGGCTGGGGGTGTTCTACACCTGCCTGGGGCTGGGCTTCACGGGCTGGTACACCGGGCAGCACGACTTCCTCCGCAAGAAGATGCAGGAGGTCGCCAGCCGCCTCCGCGGCCAGATGGACGCCGACCTCTCGGCCCGCCTGTGCCCCGACGCGTACCAGAGCGTCAACACCGCCGACCTCGTGCAGCCCGCCTCGCGCTCGGTCGTGGGCGTGGTCGTCGCACTGGTCGGGCTGGCCATCACGCTGGTGATCGTCAACTTCGCCGTCTACCTCGACCGTCGCGGCCAGATGAACAAGGCCCTGGAACGCATCATCCAGCACGACAAGACCGAAGGGGGCCCGCGATGACCGCGCTCGCACGCATCATCCGCGATCTCTCCCCGGGCGCCAAGATCGCCGCCCTGATCGCCACGGCGCTGCTGGTCTCGGGTGCAGTGGCGCTGCTCGCGGGCGTGGTGGCCGGCGCCGCGATGCTCGCGGGCCTGTTCGTCGTCGCGCTATTGATGCTGACCTACGGCCTGATCCTCCAGTCGCTGCAGCGCAAGGCCGCCGCCCCGCTGGACCAGGGCCTAGCCTCCAACTGGGGCGCCGCGCCAATGGGCATCACCGAGCCGGCCCGCCGGGCCCGCCTGGACGACATGCGAAAGAGCTTCGAGAAGGGCCTCGAGACCTTCCGCCAGTCGGGCAAGAGCCTCTACGCGCTCCCGTGGTATCTGGTCGTCGGCGAGCCCGGCTCGGGCAAGACCGAGGCCATCCGCCACTCGAGCGTCGGCTTCCCCCCGGGCCTCAACGACCAATACCAGGGCGTCGGCGGCACGCTCAACATGAACTGGTGGTTCACCAACCACGCCGTCATCCTCGACACCGACGGCCGCCTGATCTTCGAGGAGGTCGAGCCCGGCACCACCACCGAGTGGCAGAGCTTCCTCAAGCTGCTTAAAAAGCACCGCCCCGGCTGCCCGGTCAACGGCATGCTGCTGGTCATCCCCGCCGAGAGCCTCATCCGCGACTCGGAGCAGGAGATCGCGACCAAGGCCGGCAAGATCGCCCAGCAGCTGGACATGATCCAGCGCTCGCTGGGCGTCCGCTTCCCCGTCTTCGTCGTCATCACCAAGGCCGACCTGATCAACGGCTTCCGCGAGTTCTTCGACAAGACCACCGACCCAGCGCTGCAGCACCAGATCTTCGGCTGGTCGAGCCCCGACGGCCTGGATGCCCCCTTCCGCCCCGAACTGGTCGAGGAGTATCTCCGCACCGTCCAGGCCCGCTTGGAGCGCCGCCGCCTGGGCATGCTCATCGACCCGGTGAACTCCGACGACGCCAAGAAGCGCCGCACCGATCAGGTCGACGCGCTCTACGCCTTCCCCGACTCGATCGTCCGCGTTGCGCCGCGCCTCCGCCAGTACCTCTCGACGATCTTCGTCGCCGGCGAGTGGGCCAGCAAGCCCCTGTTCCTCCGCGGCATCTACTTCACGAGCTCCATGCGAGAGGGAACAGCTTTGGACGCCGACCTCGCCGAGGCGCTGGGCGTCAGCGTCGAGAGCCTGCCCGAGGGCAAGGTCTGGGAGCGCGACAAGGCCTTCTTCCTCCGCGACCTGTTCATGAACAAGGTCTTCCGCGAGAAGGGCTTGGTCACTCCCGCCGCCAGCACCTCCAAGCTCCAGCGGGGCCGCGCGCTGGCCCTGCTGGGCACCGCCGCCGTCGGTGTGCTCGCCCTGGGCGCATTGACGCTCATCAGCACGCGCAGCCTCGGGCGCACGGTCGTGGGCCCCTCGACCTTCTGGTCAAGCGCCGCCGACGCCTATATCGCCACCGAGGTTCCCGCAGACAAGTCGCGCGGCACGGGCCCGCAGCTCATGCCCATCGTCTCGCAGGTCACCCTCTCCGACGAGGACTTCAAGTACCGCGGCTCTACGGGCGACGACGCACGCCCGCTCGCGACCGTCGTCGCGCCCGATGCCCGCAAGACCCGCGCCGGCTTCATGGCCGAGGCCCGCGACCGGGCCCAGGACACGCTCGAGGTTCCGCTGGCGTTCTATCCCGCCGCCATGACCGCCGGCGACACCGGCGGCGACATCCTCCGCGAGCAGCGACTCCGGGCCGCCCGAGCCCTCTTCGAGAGCTCGGTCCTCCGACCGCTGGTCGACGCCGCCAAGGTCCGGCTCAAGGCCGACGTCGAGAACAAGTCGTTCTCGCCCGAGGCCGCCGCGGCCCTGGCCCAGCTGGTCCGCCTCGAGGCCGCCATCACCCGCGGCCCCTCGCCCGCCCTCAAGCCGCTGGACCTCAAGCCGCTGCTTGAATACGCCGTCAAGGGCAACCAGACCATGGCCACCCCCGAGGCCCGGGAGGGCGCGGCCATGCTGGCCCAGCTCAACCAGGAACACTTCGCCGCCCCGGGCGTATGGCCCCCGGACACGATGAGGTCCCCGAGCTGGCCCCTCATCGCCGAGGCCGGCAAGCGCTTGTCCGAGTGGGCCCCGGCACACCAGAGCCCGCTCCTCGTCCCGGCGCTCGCGCAACTCGACGCGGAGTTCACGGCCCTCAAGGAAGCGGCGGCCGACCCCGCCCGCCCCGGCGGAGCAACGCCTCTGCCCGCCGACGTGCTAGACGCCGCCAGCGCCGTCAAGCGACTGATCGATGCCAGCAAGTGACCGGGGCGTCCCCCACGCCTGCCGGTCGGGTCTGCATCTCCGGATAGACTCGACCCCTCCCGCACCCACCAACACGCCTCGAAACCCCACCGATTCCACGGAGAGCCACGCATTTCTTTCCTGTCGCGATTGCTCAAGGGTCACTCGGGCGCTAGCACGCCGCGGATCTTTCTGGGCGCCTTCGGCAAGCATCCGGGCTGGAACGATCACATCGACGACCAGGGCCTGGCCACCCCTGCCATGGTCGCGCTCAAGCAGATGCTCTATGTCGAGGGCATCACCGCCAGCATCCCCCGCTGGGACGCGCTGGAGCCCGCGCAGCGGCTCGACGAGTTCGGCCACCTGCTGCTCTGGCGCACCTCTGCCGGCGGCGGCAACGGATCGCCGACCCAGACCCTGATCGCGCGCCTCTGGTCGAGCGCCGACGGCAAGGGCCGCAGCAAGTATCCGATGGTCGCGCTCGTCCACGGCTCGGGCGTGAGCCTCGAGTTTCTCTTCCGCGTCGGCGTGCCCGAGCTCGAGGCCATCGAGGCCCGCTGCCGTGCAACGACATCCAGCGCCCAGGTCGTCTCGGCGCTCGACGCCTCCCGCGCCGCGCTCCACGACCGACTCGCTTCCGAGCCCGAGGCGGGGGCCGAGCAACCGGTCCCGCCCTCTTTCCTGCCGGACTTGGTCGCCCGCGAGCAGCTGGGCCCGGATCGCCAGGGCTTGATCCGTGTGCTCTATCAGCTCCAGCGAGAGGTCGGCGAGGCGCTCGCCGACGGCCCGATGGGCCCCGGCCCCGTCCGCGCACCCGCCCACGAACAGGCCCACCACTTCCGCGTGCCCGCCCTGGGCGACCAGGCGGCGTCGCTCCGCGACTGGTCGACGCTGCTCTTGAGCATGCTCGGCGAGCGCGAGCCCATGCTGCTGGCCGCCCCCGCGTCGAGCCCGTGGGTCGATATCGTCCTGGGCCTTCCGGGCGCGGGCGATGTGTTCTGTCTCCGGGCCGGGGAGTCCATTATGCCGCGGGTCAGTGACATCCCGTACACCATCGAGCCGGAGTTCGTCCAGGGGGTCGACGCGTGGCTCTCGCGCCGCGCCGCCGGGTCCGCCCAAGCTGTCGGAGCCGCCGCCCGCCGCTCGGGCCGCCTCGCCGCGTTCGCCCTCGCGGCGGGCCTCGCCGCCGCGAGCCACCACCCTCAAGCTCTGGCGCAAACCCCAGCCGATCCCGCCGCCACGTCCCCCGCGTCCGCACCCGCCGACCCGGCCCGCGACGCCATCGCCCTCGGGTCCGGCGGCGTTACCAGTTCCTCCGCGCTCGCCATCGCCTGGCGCCGGGCCCTGCCCCAGCTCCTGGCCATCCACGACGCCGGTGAGCCCGCGCGGGCCGCCGAGCTGGCCGGCAAGGTCCGCGAGCTGCTGGGCAAAATCGACGGGGGTATCCCCAAGGGTCTCGACACGGCCGACCTCCCGCCCTCGGAATGGCTCTCGGCGCTCAGCGAAGCCGCGGGAACCCGCCGCGAGCGCATCCTCCGCCAGATGGTCGACGCCTGGAAGGGCAACACCCCCGGCCCCGCCGACCCGCTTGTCGAGCAGCAGATCGTCGACGCCGCCACGGCCCACGCCCAGTGGCTCGCCCGCGCCGAGACCATGGCCTCGCAGCTTGCTCGCCTCGAGCGCGACCTCTCGCTGGCGTTCCCGCTGGACCAGCCGACGCCCGCCGGCACGCTCCGCCAGATCGCCGAACGCTGGGAGTCGGACGTGATCATGACCGACCCGATGGTCCGCGACGCCGCCCGCCCGCCCTTGGAGCGGGCCTCCAAGCTCGCCGCCGTCGAGCGGTCGACGGACGTTCTGGCCCTGGTCAACACCATCCTTTTTAGCGAACCGCCGGCCCCCGTCGAGCTTCGGCTCGCCGCTTGGCGTCGCCTGGCGAGCGTCCGCGCCGGTGGCGGCGGTGCCGCTTGGCCCGCCACGCCCGACGAGCTCAAGACCGAGGTCGCCTTCAAGGCGCCGCTCACGCTGGCGATCGAGTCGATCCCCGATCCCGCTCGCCGCTCGGCCCTGCTCGGGGAGCTCTCTGTTCAGCAGCGGGAGCGCTTCGAGCGGACGATCTCGGCCAGCACCGATGCCCCTGCGGTCGCGGCCGCGATCCAGCAGGCCCCGCAGCTGGGCGTGACGCAGGACCTTCTTTCCCCCCGCGTGAAGTTCAATCTCGCGCTCGTCGAGCTCAAGAGGCTCGTCGCCGATCCGGCCACAACCGACGCCCAGGCCCGCACCGGGGCGGAAAACTTTCTCGCTCAGGCCCGCGCCCTCCCGGGCGGAATCTCGTTCCTTGCCGATGCACAAGCCGTGCTCGTTCCGCTCTCGGGGATCCTCTCCGGCAAGGTCGTTCAGCCCGCCAGCCCCATCCCGCCCGACCTCGGCCCCGCGGGCACGGGGCTCTGGCGCTCGGTCGTTCAGGGCGATGTTGCCCGCTTCACGCCCATTCACCGCGGCCTGCCCGAGCTGGCTTTCGTCATGGTCCCCGCCGACGGCCAGTCGCGCGATGTGACGTTCGTCTCCACCACCGAAATCTCGGTGGGCGCCTTCGCCTCGATCGTCGCCGAGCTGTCAAGCCGCAAGCAGCTCGAACAGGTTCTCCCGCGCTTCGACCCTCTCACCGACCCGCGCCGCGGCGTGCGCACCTGGGAGTGGTCGGGCACCGTCGACGGCATCCCCGCGATCGTTCCGGCCGCCGACTGGCTCCCGCGCGATCCGACCGTCTCGCGCGAGGTCTACGCCCCGGGCCTGACGCCCCCCGCCCCGACCCGTGATCTTCCGATGGACCAGCTCTCTCCGGCCGCCGCCCTCTTCGCGGCCCGGCTGGTCAACTGCCGCCTGCCCACCCCGGGCGAGTGGCAGCGGGCCGCGACGACCTACGCGGCAAGGGCCCCCGAGCCCAACCTGCGCGACCAGACCTTCGCCCGCCAGTTCGCGTTCCTGAACGAGGCCCGCCTCGCCGGGGCCAAGGTCGCCGGGATCACCGACGCCGTGTTCCACCCCGCCGGAGTGCCCGGAGCCGGGGATGCCCAGGCCGCTCGGGACTTTGACGACCAGACGCTCTTCTTCCGCCCCGTCGCGCCGTCCTCCCCAGCCCAGCTGCCCGGACAGCCGGTCGAGGTCCGTGACCTGGTGGGCAATGTCGCGGAGTGGGTTGTTCTCCCAACCCCCGGGGATTTGCCGATGGCTCGGCCGCAAGCAGTGCTGGCGTACTTCGGCCCGCGACAGGACGCGGTGCGGGTGATCGGGGGGTCGGCGCTGTCGAGCCCCGGGCTGGACCCGAGCGTGCCCCAGCCGGTGAGCTATGCAGACGCTTTGGAGGGCTATGCCGACGTCGGCTTCCGATTGGCGTTCACCGTCCCGGGGGCCGTGGCGGGAACGGGGATGGGGGTGGCGGCCCAGATTGATCGTCTGCTGACCCCAACGCCGATGCTGCCACCGAAGTAAGCGTTTACGCCGCTCCCCGACTTCGGGACGGCCATATGTGGCTTGACGACTTGACGGTTCCAGAGCCCGCTGGGTATGTTCCTGCCCTACAACTACGCCCCCGGGGCCGTCGGAACATGCCGACATCGGTTTCGCCGGGGTTGGGGCGGTGTCGGGGGGCCAGAGCGGGGGGGGACATGCGGACCGACCAGGCGCAAAACGCCTGTTCGACAGCCGAAGGAGGCTGCATGCAGATGGTGTCTCGACGCGCCGCGACGTCTTTCAAACCCCGTCACATGCTCGCGCCCGTGGCGCTTCTGTCGCTGCTGGCCGGCACGCCGATCGGCTATGCCCAGTCCGTGGTGGGGGGCACGCCCGGGTCTCGCCCCGAGTCGGGCATCCCCGGTCGCCCGGCGACGCCGGCGCCCGATCCTGAAAACCTGCCCAAGGACGCGGCCAAGGAGGCCGGCAAGACGGACTTCGCCCAGGCCCAGCCAAACTCGGGCCAGGACAAACCCAAGACCCCCGCGGAGATAGACCAGCAGCTCGCCGATTCGGGCGATCCCGAGGCGCCGAGCTACACGGTGTCGACGTTTGTGATCCGCTATGCGGTCGACCACCCGTCGCTACCGGCCATCGACGACCTTCTCAAGAAGAGTGTGCTTCTGGGCCAGACGGACAAGGGTCTGGTCGCGCCCGGCGGCGGGGTCGAGGTGGTGAGCACGACCGTCGAGGACATCTCGCTGGCCCCGCCGCAGCGGTGGTCGAGCCTGGCAATGCTCCGGGTTGCTCAAGCGATCGTGGCCGAGCTGAACGCGCGGGGCGTGGTGGGCGTGACGGTCGCGCCGGTTGAGACGGAGTTCGCCCCGGGCGAGCCGGGCGATCCGGAGTGGGGCAAGGACCTGCGGAAGGCCGGTCAGACGGCCGTCACGCTGCTGGTGCGGACGGGGTTTGTGACCGAGATGCGGACGCTGGCCTTCGGCGACCGGATCGACGCGGCCCAGCGGATCAACGCGCCGCAGCACGAATGGATCCTGGCCAACTCGCCGGTGCAGGTCTCGCGGCCCGACGACGCCGAGCGGCGTGACGTTCTGCGGAAGGACCAGCTCGACAACTACGTGTTCCGCCTCAACCGGCACCCGGGGCGGCGCGTGGATCTGGCCGTCGCGGCGGGGCAGGACCCCGGCGGGATCGCGCTGGACTTCCTGATCAACGAGAACAAGCCCTGGCTGGCGTACATCCAGGTGTCCAACACGGGCACCAAGCAGACCCAGGAGTGGCGGCAGCGCTTCGGCTTCCAGCACAACCAGCTGACCGGGCACGACGACATCCTCACGCTCGACTTCGTGACGGCGGGTTTCCAGGACACCCACGCCGTCAGCGGGTCGTACGACACACCCATCGTCGGCGACTGGCTCCGGCTGAAGGGCTTCGCGTCCTACAGCACGTACAAGGCCTCGGACGTTGGCTTCCCGGGCCAGGATTTCCAGGGCGACGCGACGACCGTCGGCGGCGAGCTGGCGGCCAACGTGTTCCAGCGGCGCGAGCTGTTCATCGACGCGTTCGTGGGCCTGCGGTACCAGGACATCTCTGTCAAGAACGACCTCATCGGCACCGACGGTTCCGACGAGTTCCTGATCCCGACCATCGGGGCCCGGCTGGAGCGCGTCACCGAGCTCTCGGCAACCAATGCGTCGGTCGCCTTCGACTTCAATATCGAAGCCGTCGGCACCTCGCGTACCGACAGCGAGCTCCTTGGCCGGCTGAATCCCGACACCGACTTTGTGACCTTCTCCTGGGACTTCGGGCACTCGTTCTACCTCGACCCGCTGTTCTTCGGCTCCGGCTGGACGGACACCAGCCCGGGGGGCAACGCGACGCTGGCCCACGAGCTGGCTTTGGCCTTCCGCGGGCAGTACGCGTTCGACAACCGCCTGATCCCCAACTTCGAGCAGGTGCTCGGCGGCCTGTACACCGTTCGGGGCTATCCCGAGTCGGTCGCCGCGGGCGACAGTGTGGTTGTGATCTCGGGCGAGTACCGCTTCCACCTGCCCCAGGCCCTGGGCTATGACTCGAGCCCGGGCACGCTGTTTGGCGAGAACTTCCGGTACAAGCCCCAGGCGGCGTACGGGCGGGCCGACTGGGACCTGATTTTGAAGGGCTTCGTGGACGCCGGTAAGGTGTTCAACTCGAACAAGACCAGCTTCGAGCGGGACGACGAGCTGGTGGGCGCGGGCATCGGGCTGGAACTGCTGTTCAAGCAGAACCTGACGATCCGGGCCGACTACGGCTGGGCCCTGAAAGAAGTCCCCGGCGAGGTCAAGAGCGGCTCCAGCCGCTTGCACTTCGTCGCCACGCTGCTGTTCTAGGTCCCGAGGCCCCGCCGGGCTTGATTGGGTGGAGATCGCCCGGAGTTGCGCAGGCGGGCAACAGGGCCCGCGTATCGGCGAAGAGACTTGTGGGCTCCGTGGCAGTGACGCCTCGGGGTCGGATACCGGATGAGCGGCGGTGCGGGGTGGGGCGGGGTGACGGATTGGGGAGGGTGCGTCGTCCCGTCGAGCGGGGCGGCGGGATCGGGCCAGAACGACCGTTGAACGGCGCCGGGCGGGATCCCGCCGGCGCTTGAGCAGCAGGGAGCCAGACATGTCCAGCAGCGTGCAGTCGTATTCCACCCGCCCCGGCCTCCGTGGTCGCGTGATCGGGCTGGGCATGGGCCAGTCGCGTTTCGTCGGTTCTGGCGTGGGGGTGCTGCTGTGCGCCTGTCTGCTTGCTCCGGCGACGACGGCGATGGCGGCTCCCGAGGGCGCGAAGGTCAGGGCGGGCCAGGCCCGGATCGTGCAGCGGGGCAACACGACGATCATTCGGGCCGCGGACAGGACGATCATTGATTACTCGCGATTCGACCTCTCCAAGGGCGAGACGGTCCGGTTCGTGCAGCCCGGGTCGTCGGCCCGGGTGCTGAACCGGATCTCCGGCGAGGCCCCGACGCACATCGACGGCACCGTGCGGTCCAACGGCATCGTGTACTTCGCCAACCGGGCGGGCGTGGTCTTCGGGCCAAACTCGGTGCTCAACGTTGGCGGGCTCTACGCCGCGGCCGGCAACATCTCGGACAACGACTTCCAGCGGGGCAACAACCGGTTCACCGAGGTGAGCGGGTCGGTGATCAACCAGGGCGTGATCGACGCCCGCGTGGCCGCCCTGGTGGGCCAGCGGGTGCGCAACTCGGGCGTGATCAACGCTCCCGGGGGCCTGGTGGCGATGGTCGCGGGCAGCGATGTGGTGCTCTCGGAGCGCAACGGCAACTTCAGCGTGAAGGTCGACGCCGAGGCCCTGGGCGTCTCGCCCGAGGGCGGCGCGGGGGCCAGGCTCCCCGAGTCGATGCCCGGGGTTGAGAACAGCGGGCGGATCAACGCGGGGCGCGGCAAGGCGATGCTCGTCGCGGGAGATATGTACTCGCTGGCGGTGAAGAACTCCGGGACGATCCGCGGGCGGTCGATCAGTCTTGACGGCCGCGGGGCCGGGCGGGTCGAGGTATCGGGGCAGTTGAACGCAAGCAATCTCGGCCCGCGCCTGACGGGCGGGGAGATCGCCGTGACGGGCGAGTCGGTCGACGTCCGCGGGGCGACGATCGACGCTTCGGGCGTGCGGGGCGGCGGCAGCGTGCGCGTGGGCGGGGAATATCTAGGTGGAGCGGGGCTCCGCGCCGCGGACACGACCACGGTCGACGCCGCGACGCGGATCAGCGCCGACGCGACGGTCAATGGCGACGGCGGCACGATCATCGTCTGGAGCGACAATCGCACCGACTTCTACGGCACGGCGACGGCCCGGGGCGGCGTGGCCTCGGGCGACGGCGGGCTGATCGAGACCTCGGGCAAAGTTACGCTGGATGTCCGCAACGCCGTGGTCCGGGCCGAGAGCCGCGCGGGCGGCGTCAACGGCCTGTGGCTGCTGGACCCGGTGAACGTCAACATCGAGGCGAATCCGACGGCGGGCATCAACACCACCGGCGGCCCGACGAACACCTACAGCCCCACCGGGGCGCCCACGCCGGCGATTGTCGATGTGGCCAGCGTCATCGCCGCGCTCGAGAGCGGGACCAACGTGACGATCACCACCGGCGGCGCGGGCTCGCCGGGCACGGACGCGGGCAATATCAACGTCAACGCCCCGATCGCGCTGAGCAACGCGCCCGGCGGCTCGCCGGCCAACCCCGTGCCGACGCTCACGCTGATCGCCAACAACAACATCACGGTCAACCAGTCGATCACGACCTCGGGGGCGGCGCTGCCCCTGAACGTCACGCTCAACGCCCAGGGGGGCGTGGACGTGGGCGCGAACATCACCACGGGCGGGGGCAACTTCGCCGCGTCGGGCACGAGCTTCGTCAACACCGGCACGATCACGACCGCCGGGGGCAACGCGCAGCTGACCTTCTCGGGCAACGTCAACGTCCGCGCGGCGATCGACGCCGCCGGCGGCGCGGGCTCGGGCTTCGCGCGGATCATCGCGGCGACGCTCAACGCGACCGGCGGCGCGGCCGAGGGCATCGACGCGGCGGTGACGGCGGGGACCGGGGGCGTGCAGGTCCGGCCCTTCGCCGTGGGCGGGACGGTCAACGTCGCCACCGGCGCAGGCGGGCTGAACGTCTCCGAGATCGAGCTGGGCCTCCTGCGGTCGACCGGCGGCACGGTCGAGATCGGCCGTCCGGACGGCACGGGCCCGATCAACATCGGTGCGGCGACGTACTCGACGACCGCTGGCACCGGACTGCGGTTCGTGGGCGGAGAGATCACGCTGGGCGGCACGCTGACGATCAACAACTCGGTCGACCTGACGCTCGGCTTTGCCGGCTCGTCGCTGGTCGACGGCAACGGGGCGACGCTGGACGTCGACGCGGCGGGCGCCGGCTTGCTGACGCTCGCGCTCAACGTCGCCGGAAACGTCGGCTCGTCGGGCACCCCCCTGAGCACCGACGTCGACGGCCTCAATGTGATCTCGGTGGCCGGCAACCTGTTCCTCGACAACGCGAGGGACCTGGCTACGGGCAGCACGAACGTCACGGGGAACATCCGGCTGCGCAACGGCGGGCAGATCACCTCGTCCGGGGCGTGGACCATCGGCGGAACGACCGAGCTTGTGACGCTCGACGACGCGGGCAACGACATCGTCCTCGGTAACGCGGGCAACTCGTTCGGCGGGGCCGTCACGCTTCGGTCGCGCCAGGCAACCGACGACACGCTGCTCTCGGCGGGCGACATCGTCCTTGTCTCCGGCGGCAATCTGGTCATCGGTCAGATCGAGAACAGCGGCGGTGGCTCGGTCGAGCTCCTTGCCAGCGGCAACATCACCCAGGCCGCCTCGACCAGCCTGGTGTTCGGCGGCGGCGGGCTGGACGTGCGGACCTCGGCCGCGGGCCAGTCGATCACGCTCGACCGCGTCGTTGCCAGCGGGGACGTGTTCGTCTCCACCTCGGGCGCGGGCTCGAACGTCTCGATCACCACGCTGAACAGCTCGGGCGTGGGCCTCACGCTCGGCACGGGCAGCGCTTCGGGCGGCTCGCTCACGCTCGTGTCGGGCACGGGCAACCTCGTTCTGCCCAGCATGGTCGTGGGCGGTCCGGTCTCGCTGACGACCAGCGAGAGCAACGCGACGATCTCCACCGGCCTGATCTCCGGGACCAGCACCTTCACGCTCAACACCACCGGAGCGTCGGGCGATGCCACGCTGGATGTCGACGGGCCTGCCAACATCACCGCGGCCGTCGGCGGCCTGTTGAGCCTGAGTAGCGTCGGAAATCTTGGCGTCACCTCGGCGCAGCTCCTGCGACTGAACACGAGCACCGCGACCGGCGGCGACGCGACGTTCACAGCGCCCGACATCGATATCGATGGCACGATCACGGCCCAGAACATAACGCTTCTCCCGGACGCCGACACCCGCACGGTCAACCTTGGCTCGGCCCCCGGGGCCGACTTTCAGCTCACGCTGGTCGAGCTGCAACTGCTAAGCGCCGGCACGGTCACCATCGGGCGGTCGACGGGCACCGGCACGATCGTCGTCAACCACCTGGGCGCTGAACTGAACCTCGCGTCCACGAACTACGACCTGATCATCCGGGGCGGGGCCCTGAGCTTCGACGACTCCTTGCGGCTTGCCGACGATCGCCGCCTCACCCTCCGTACGGCCGGGATCACCGGGCAGACCGCGATGGCGCCCGTTCTCTCGCCCGTCGGCGGTTCGCCCATGGCCGGGCCGGACGTGGTCATCGGCGGCTCGGCCGGCGAGCTGGTCATCGAGTCGACCGGGGCGGTCGACATGCTGACGGATGTGGCCCGGCTCGCCGCGAGCATCACCGGCGGCGGCAGCCTGTCCATCGAGAACCTCCGCGACCTGAGCGTGACGGCGATCGGCGGCGTGACCGGCATCAGCGCCGACGGCGGCGGCATCACCCTGCTCAACACCGGGAACCTTTCGATCGAGGAGAACATCGCGTCCACCGGCGCGGGCTCACGGATCATCGCCCTGTCGAGCACCGACACGATCAGCTTCCTGAACGCCGCGGGCGTGACGGGCTCGACCGTCGGGCTCACCGCGACCAACAGCATCGTCGGCGACGGGAGCGCCAACGTCCGCGTCACGGGCAACGCGGTCACGCTGACGGCGACCAATGGCGCGGTGGGCTCCGCCGCGGCACTCCGGACCGCCGCCAGCTCGTCGCTGACCGCCACCGCAGGCACGTTCATCGATGTGAACAATGCGGGCTCGGTCAACCTCCGCCTGACCAGCGTCGGGGAGTCCAGGGTTGGTAACACGGGCACCCTGACGTTCACGGGCGCGAGCAGCGCCGAGAGCTACGAAATCACCGCCACCGACGCGATCCTTTTGAACGCGGATACGACGGCGACGGGCCCGACCGCCTCGCGGTTTGTCGCCGCCAACGGCTTCATGGTCGGCACGGGCTCGACGCTCTCGAGCACCGCCGGCCCGCTGAGCATCCAGGCCAACGACCTGTTCCTGGACGGCCAGATCACCACCGGCACTCGCGCTCTGACGATCACGCGGACCAACCCGGGGTCGATCGGTGTGGGCGACGCCTCGGGCGACATGGTCGTCTCCAAGGCCGAGCTGGGCCGGATCACCGCGGGCGAGCTGACGCTGGGCGGGGTTACGACGACGCTGATCACCGTCAGCAACGTGGCGGCCGGCGACTTGACGAACATTGGCTTCGTGACCCTCAACGCCCAGGCCGCGGGCGCCGACGTGACGTTCTCGAGCGCGGCGTCGACGTTCCGCGGGCTGTCGGTGCTGGCTACCGACACGATCACCGTGGGCGTGAACCTGTCGCTGGTCGAGGGCGGGCTGGGCCTGCGGGCCAACTCCGACGGCGTGGTCGACACGGGCGGCGACCGGATCAATATCGGCTCGGGCGTGACGATCTCGACGATCGGCCCGGCCAACGACATCGCTCTTGAAGCAGACACGATCTCGGGCTCGGGGGCGATGACGATCACGTCCAACCGTTCGCTGACGCTCACGACCTCCGCGGGCACGTCCGCCGAGGGGAACGTCACGCTCTCGGCCAAGGGCCCCCTGACGCTGAACACCGACCTCTCGGGCTCGAACATCACCCTCTCGGGCGACAACGGGATCGCGGCCAACGGCAACATCACCTCGGTGATCGGCTCCGGCTCGTCGATCGGCACGCCGGTCTCGATCAATGCCGACGCCGATGCCGACGGCACCGGCCTCTTCTCTCTCGCCACGGGCAGGACGATCACGAGCAACGGCTCCAGCCTCTCGCTGACAGCGGGCGACGTGCAGCTCGACGGCTCGATCAACGCGGGCACCGCGGGCCTGGTCACCGTCCAGCGGGGCGGGGCGGGCAGTATCGGGATCGGGACCGCCTCGGGCGACCTGACGCTCGCGGGCGACGAGCTTTCCCGCATCGCCGCGGGCGCCCTGACCATCGGCGGCGCGACGACGACGCTCATCAACGTCGATTCCGTCGCCTCGGCCGACCTCGGGGGCGTCGACGACCGCCTGACGCTCGTCGCCGACGATGTCGAGATCCTGGGTGCCCTGAGCACCGGCGACGTCGACCTCGCCATCACGCGGGCCACCGCCGGCTTCATCACGCTCGGGTCGGCGACGGGCGGCCTGAGCCTCTCGAACACCGAGCTGGCCCTGATCACCGCCCCCACGCTCACCATTGGCTCGGCGACGGCGGGCAACATCGTCGTCGCCGGTCTGGCGGCGGGCGACACGGCCAACATCGACGGCGTCGTGTCGCTGCTCTCGGGCGGCACGATCAACTTCACCACCGCCGCCAGCTCGTTCAAGAGCCTCGTCGCCTCGGCCAACAACGGCGTGAACGTGAGCCAGAACCTTACGACCACCGTGGGCGACCTCTCGCTCAACGGCGACGCCGACGGCACCGTCGGCTCGCAGGACGGGGTCAGCGTCGGCTTTAACCGCACCATCTCTTCGGCCGGCAAGCTCACGCTCCGGGCCACCAACGGCGGGGCCTCGTCCACCTCGGGCGCGACGCTCCTGGCCAACAACGGCATCGACCTGCTAGACGGCTTCGGTTCCTCGGGCCTGCTGACGATCAACGCCGACAACGACGCCGACGGCACGGGTGTGCTGCTGGTCTCCACCGGCCGGAGCATCACCACCGGTTCCAACAACCTGGCCATCACCGCCAGCGACCTCACGCTCGACGGCTCGATCGACACCGGCTCGGGCTCGACCACCATCGCCCGCTCCACCCCCGGCTCCATCGGCCTTGGCACGGGCGCGGGCGATCTGTCGATCACCGGTGCCGAGCTTCAGCGGATCGCCACCACCGGCCTGACGCTCGGCGGGGCCAACACCGGCACCATCACTGTCGGCAGCGTCACCGGGGCCCAGAGCAACACCATCTCCGGCGTCCTCACGCTCCTGACGGGGAACACCGGCGCGATCGTTTTTAACGGCGCAAGCACCTTCAACGCGCTCTCGGCCCAGGCCGGCACCACGCTCACGGTCAACTCGACGCTCACCACCGACGCGGGCGCCCTCACGCTGCGGTCCAACACCGCTGGCGGGGCCGCCGGCACCAACGTCATCGCGCTCAACGGCAACGTGACGGCCCCCAACACCCAGGACGTCCGCCTGGAGGGCAACGTCGTCCTCGGGGCCAACGTCACCGTCGCCGGCAACGACCTGACCTTCACCGGCAGCGTCAACTCCGATTCGACGCGCCGCAGCCTCACGCTCAACAGCTTCGGCGGCGGGATCACGAGGCTGCGCAACGTCGGCGACACCTCCCGTCTGTTCACACTCACCACCAACAGCGACGGCCGGACCGTCCTCAATGGCACCGTTCGCACCACCGGCACGACCCAGTTCTTCGACCGCGTCCTCCTCGCCGGCGACACCGTCGTCGATTCCTCCGGCGGCCTGGGCGTGACGTTCGCCTCGACGGTCGACTCCGCCGCCGGCGGGCCGGGCCGCTCGCTGACGGTGCTCACGCGGCGCAACACATCCTCGACGGCCAAGCGGATTCCGCTGATCACCTTCGCCGGGCGGGTCGGTGCCCAGCGGGCCCTGTCGAACCTGTACCTCAACTACGACCCCGCGAATCCGACGAGCATCCGCGCCAACGTCCCGGCGGTCGCGACCATCGTTGCCCGCCCGCTGGATTCCGGCGGCCTGCCGGTCGCGAACCCGGCCACGCCCCTGAGCATGTCGTTCACCACCACCGGCGACTTCCGAATGGGCCGCAACGAGAAGCTCTCGACGGTTGGCGCGCTGACGATCAACGCCGCCGCGGCCCGGCTGGGCGACATCAACACGCTCGGCGACCTGAACGTGAACGCCCCGTCGATCGTCATCCAGCGCCGCGCCGCCTCGCGCGTCTTGGGCGGGCTGGTCACCAGCGCCAACCCCACGGGCCTCTCCGTCGTCGACGACCGCGGGGTCGATTTCGTTTCCGGCGGCCGGATCACCTTCTCCACGCCCCCGACCGCCGTCGGCGCGGGTGCGCAGCCGTCGTTCGGTTCGGCCAACGGCGCGGCGGACATGTCCGCGACGCTCGCGGCGTTCCTCCGACAGCGTTTCGGCGAGATCACGCGGGCCGACTTCAACCGCATCGAGAGCTCCGGCTCGACGACGCTCACGCCCATCACGCTGGACCTGATCTCGTCGGGCCCGACCGACGCCCCGCTGGCCACGACGCTCGCCGGCGCGATCCCGCGCGAGAGCCGCACCAACGTCGTGGGCCAGGACTCGACCATCGCCCAGGCCCAGATCGACGAGCTTCGCAACCTGGGCGTCTTCGCCCGCAACCCCAGCTCCGACGAGCTTGTGAGCCTGCTGGGCGGGGCCGCGACCTACGACGACGTCCCGCGCAAGAGCCTGCCGACGGCGTCGGACTACACCACGGTCGTCAGCCGCCTGCCCGCCGACCGCGTCGAGGCCCTGCTGCAAACCTACAACCGCGTGTTCAACAAAGCCGGTGTCGACGAGAACGGCAAGCAGGTCGTCGTCAACCGCTCGGCCGAGATCCAGGCCGCGCTGCTCGAGTCGGTCCGTCGATACCGCGCCGCCCGCGCCGGGGCCGTCGCCCCTGCCCCCGAGGGCGCACCAGCCCCGCGTGCCGGGTCGTTCGATCCGCTGGCGTTCCGGGCCTATCTCGAGAACACTCCGGAGGAGTCGGTCTCCCTGGGATACATCCGCGATCTGGGCGAGTTCCTGAGCGAGATCGAGACAATCGGGCTCACGCCCCGCGAGCTGGCCCAGTCCAAGGCGGCCATCCTCAACCCCGTCCGTCCCCGCGGCATCCCGACCGTTCAGCTGCTCGAGGCCGTCATCAAGGGCGAGCAGGTCACGATGGCCCGCTGAGTTGTCGCATACGACCGATCGCCTCCGCAGGCCCCGGGTATGCTCCCCGGGGCCTGTTCATTCCAGGAGCCGCCATGCGTCCGCTTCACACCCTTGGGTTCGCGCTGCCTGTGCTGCTGCTGGCCGTCGCGGGGCGGGCCGAGCCGCTGCCGGAGCTCGTGGTCGATCGTCCGGGCATGGTGGTGACGGCGTCGGCCCGCGTGGTGATCCCGCCGGGGACGGTTCTCCCGGGCGTCGACGGCCCCGCGCTGCTGGTGGGCGCCGACGACCTCACGATCGAGTTCGCCGACGGCTCGGTGCTGCGGGGTGCCGATCCCGGCGTCACGCCAGACACCATCGCGGGCACGGGCCTGCTGATCGACGGCCGAAAGAACGTCCGAATCCGGAACTTTGAGGCCACCGGATACAAGGTGGCGCTCCGGGCCTCGGGCGCCGATGGCCTGCGGATCGAGGGCGCGAACATCACCGACCTCTGGCGGCCGAGGCTGAGATCGACGCCGCAGCGAGAGGACGCGGGCGACTGGCTCTGGCCCCACAAGAACGACGACGGGCAGTGGGCCAGGAGCTACGGCGCGGCCGTGGTGGTGGAGCGTGCGACGGGCGTGCGCCTGTCGGACATCACGGTGCGGCGTTCGCAGAACGGGATCATCCTCGACCGCGTCAACGACTCGCGCGTCTTCGACTGCGACGCGTCGTTCCTCTCGGGATGGGGGCTTGCGATGTGGCGCTCCGGCGGCAACACGGTCAGCCGCAACGCCTTCGACTTCTGCGTGAGGGGCTATTCCCACGGCGTGTACAACCGCGGTCAGGACTCGGCGGGCATCCTGCTCTTCGAGCAGTGCTCCCGCAACATGTTCGTCGAGAACTCCGCGACGCACTCGGGCGACGGGGTGTTCGGCTTCGCCGGGCGGGAAGCGCTGGGCGAGGATCTGGCCGCTGTGCCCCCCGCGGACGCTGCGGCGGTCCTTGCCGCGGACTCGGACGTCGCCCCGGGCCCCGAGGATCGTCTCGCCCGCCACCGCCGGGCCGGCTGCAACGACAACCTGTTTCTCTCCAACGACCTGTCGTACGCCGTCGCCCACGGGCTGGAGATGACCTTCTCGTTCGGCAACCGAATCATCTCCAACCGCTTGGTGGGCTCGGCGATGACGGGTTGCTGGCTGGGATACTCCGCTCAGACGCTTGTCTCGGGCAACCTCATCGGCGAGAACGGCGGGTTCCGGGCCCCGACCGAGGGCGGCGGCGTGCTCATCGAGCACGGGCGCGACAACCGGATCGTCAACAACACGTTCGACCGCAACACGATCGCCGTCTCGCTGTGGGCGAACCACCCGTCCAAGCTCGAAGCCCTTCCCTGGGGCCTCGCCAACGCGGAGCCCGGGCCGAACGGAGCGGCGGAGGGCGATGCCCAGCCCGCGCTCCCGCGCATCCCCTCGGCCCGCACGCTTGTCGCTGGCAACCGGTTCGACAAGGACCGCGTCGCGCTCAAGCTCCGCCAGACACGCCAGACCGCCTACTACGGCAACACGATCTCCGAGGAGACCGAGGAACTCGACGCCGAGCCCGGGACCGAGGTCGATCTCACCGACCGCGGCCCGGTGGGCGACATGCGGATCGACCTTGCGCCGCCGGGGGCCCGGACGCCCGTCGGCGCCCGCGCGTTCCTCGAGGGGCGGCAGAACATCATCATGGGCGAGTGGGGGCCCTGGGATCACCAGGCCGTGCTGGTCCGCGAGTTCAAGCGCTCGGGGGCCGAGGTCGTCTACGAGGTCTTCGGTGTACGCGGGCCGATCGAGGCGACGACTCAGGCTGGGAAGGTCGACGTTGCCGTGGAATCAGAGCCCGACGATTTGGCCCCGGATTCACCCAAGCGCACGCGCGTCCGCGTTCGTCCCAAGGGCCCGGGCCTCACGCCCTTCAGCGTCGCGCTCGCGGGCACCGGCCTAGACCGGACGCTCTCGGGAACGCTGGTCTCGACGCCCTGGGAAGTGTCGGTCTGGAACTTCACAGCCGACCCCATCGCCGATCCCGACGCGTGGCGTGCCGAGAGCCGCGACGCGAAGACGCTCAACCTGGACCGCCTCGATCTGGTCTTCGCGTACTCCGGCCCGGCCGGGCAGCCCGACCCGGCGCTCAAGGCCACGAACGTCGGCGGCACGCGGTTCGGTCTTGTCGCCACCACGCGGGTCTCGCTGAAGCCCGGTCGCTACACGCTCTCGACGCTCTCCGACGACGGCCTGCGGGTGCTCATCGACGGCAAGCCCGTCGTCGAGCGCTGGGACATCCATGTTCCGACGCTCGACTCGGCGGTGTTCATCGTCGAAGAGGCCCGCGAGGTGCCCGTCCGCGTCGAGTACTTCCAAGTCGAAGGCTTCGCGACGCTCAAGATCGACATCGAGCCCGCGCCATGAACGACGGGGCGGACGCTTTCACGCTGGAACTCCTCCGCGACCGGGCCGCGGCGCTGTTCGAGAGCCGGTTGGGCAGGCGTCCGACGCACGCCGCCCAAGCCCCGGGGCGGGTGAACCTGATCGGTGAGCATACCGATTACAACCTCGGGCACGTGCTGCCGATCGCCATCGACCGCTGGTGCGTCGTCGCGGGGTCGCTCGCGGCCGGGGTCACGACGACGGTCGTTTCCGATCACGTGCCGGGAGCGACCGCCGCCGCCGATCTGTTCGCGCTCCAGCCCGGTGACCTGCCGGCCGGAGACTGGTCGCGGTATGCCTTGGGAAGCCTGGCGACGCTGGTTCGGCGCGAGGGCCGATCGCTCCCGGCGCTAGACATCGCGATCACCTCGTCGGTTCCGCTCGGCGCTGGCCTGTCGTCCTCGGCCGCCGTCGAGGTCGCGCTCCTGACGCTCGCGTCGTCGCTGTGGGGCGTCGCGCTCGATGGCCTCGAGGTCGCGCTGCTCGCCCAGCGGGCCGAGCACGAGTTCGTCGGCGTTCCGTGCGGCCTGATGGACCAGCTCGCCAGCAGCATGGGCGTCGAGAACGCCGCATTGCTGATCAACTGCCGCGAGAACACGGCCCGGGCCGTGCCGCTGCCCGCGGGCGCGGCGGTCGTCGTCGCCGACAGCTGCGTGCGACACGCGCACGCCGGCGGTGCGTACGCCCAGCGGCGGGCCTCGTGCCGGCGTGTCGCCGAGGCGCTCGGCATCGATGCGCTCGCCGACGCTGCGCCGTGGTCCCTTCGCCGGCTGGCGGCGGAGATCGAGCCCAGGGACCTCGACTGCGCGAAGCACGTGGTGAGCGAGAACCAGCGCGTGCTTCAGTTCGCCGCGGCGATCCAGGCCGGCGACCTGCCGCTGATGGGCCAGCTCATGCTCGCGTCGCACGACTCGCTGCGCCGCGACTTCCGCGTCTCGTGCCCGGAGCTCGACACGCTCGTCAACGCCGCCATGGACATCGAGGGCGTACATGGCTCGCGGCTCACCGGCGGCGGTTTCGGCGGCTGCACCGTGACGCTCTGCCACTGCGACGCCGTCGCTCGCCTGGCCCAGCATCTCGCCGAGGTGTCTGGCCGACAGAACGCTAGGGAATCCCACAGTTTCCGCGTTCGGGCATGCCTTGGAGCGGGCATGCTGGGCTTCTGAACGCGGGCATCTTCACGCTTTGCTTGTACACTGAACATGGGCGTCATCGCGGCCCCGCGGCCGCGGGAGGAACTTATGATCGCCTATAGCCGGATCGTCGCAGCCGTTGATTTCTCGGAGTGTTCCGCCGCCGCTCTCGAGCAGGCGTGCCGCATTGGCACGTGGGCCGTCCCGGTCGGGAGTGGGGGGGACGGCCGATCGAGCGTCGAGGCGGTGTATGCCGTCGAGCCGATCATCTATGACGTGGCGGCCCCCGTGATCCTCGTGCCAATCCCGACGCCCGCCGATCAATCGGCCGACGCGGTCAGGCGGTGGGACAGCTTCGCTCCGGCGGCCCACAACCGCTCGCGGGTCCGGCTGCACACGCCCATCGGCCAGCCCGTGGGCGAGGTCGTCCACCTTGCCCGCGAACGCACGGCCGACCTGGTGGTGGTCGGTGCGCACTCGTCGTTCGACTCCGCCCGCGGCGTCGGCTCCGTCGCCTCGGGCATCGCCCGCGCGGCCCCGTGCCCCGTGCTCATCACCTGCGAGCACCACCGCGGCCCGTTCCGCTCCGTCGTTGCCGCCATCGACTTCTCGGAGCCCTCCCGGGTGGCGCTCGAGCACGCGGCCCGAATCGCCGCGCTCGACGAGGCTCGCCTCACGCTGCTGCACGTCTATAAGGACCCATGGGCCGTCGCCGGCGGGCAGATCGAGTTCGCGGCCAACATGCCCGACTTCCCGGAGCAGTACCGATGCGGGGTGGTCCATCGCCTGCAGGCGTTCGGCGCCGGGCTGGCCCACGAGCTGGGCGCCCTGCACGCCGGGTACGAGGCAGTGCAGAACGACAACCACGCCCGCGGCATCATCGCCTTCGCCAAGCACCACCACGCCGACCTGGTCGTCCTCGCCAGCCGCGGCCACTCCCGCCTGCGCGAGTTCTTCTTCGGAACCACCGCCGAGCGGGTCGTCCGCGAGGCCGAGTGTTCGGTGCTATTGGTGCGCTGAGCTTGGCACCGGCCTTCAGCCGAGCCCCACGAGCACGGCCGTTGTCACGCTCACGCCCACCGCGGCCACCACCAGCCCCACCCGGAGCAGCTCGCCCGGGCGCACGAAGCCCGACGAACTGGCCAGCAGGACCGGCGGCGTGGCGATCGGGATCGCCACGGCCATGGACGATCCCAGCGCCGTCGCCACGGCGCAGGCGACCACCACGTCCTCGCGCGGTAGGGCCATGCACAGCGGGAGCATGAGGTTCGCCGTTGCGGTGTTCGAAATGAACGTCGACAGGGCGACGGCCAAGGCGGCGAACCCCGCGACCAGGACCCACGCGGGAGCGCCGGTGGGTGCCAGCGCGTGCACCAGCCACTCCGCCAGGCCCGTTCGGCTCATCGCTTCGCCCAGGCACAGCCCGCTGCCGGTCAGCAGAAGCACGGACCAGTCGATGTTCCTCAGGTCGCCCGCGCGGAGCAGGCCCAGCACCGGCATGGCGGCCAGTGGCAACAGCGCAGCCAGCCGCAGCGGGATGCCGGTCCAGGGCTCGGTGGTCCAAAGTCCGATAGTGACCGCGAACACCGCGCCCCATGCCCAGCCCCGCCAGCCCGGCGATGCCCCCGCGGGGGCCGCCGCGCCGTGGTCCCAGTCGGTGAAGCCGCGGGCCATGCGGAGGAGCATCAGCCAAGCCACCGCGAGCACCGCGATCGCCACGACCGCCCCGCGGACGGACCACCAGCCGAAGCCCACGGCGTGCCCGTTCTCGCGGAGCATCCCGAAGGCGATGAGGTTGGGCGGCGTGCCGATGGGCGTCACGAGGCTGCCAAGCGCCGTCCCCAGCGCGGCGGCCAGCACCATCGCCCGCGCCGACGCGGAGCCGGCCCCGAGGGGGCGCACCAGCGGGACGACCAGGGCGAGCATGAGCACCGCGGTTGACGTGTTGTTCATAAACATGCTCAGCATCGCCCCGACGCCCATGACCACGCTCATCAGGGCCCGAGGCCGCCCGACCAGCGGCAACAGCAGGCGGCGGGCCACGACGCGATCGATCCCGATCGACCCCGCCGCCGCGGCCATCGCCAATCCCGCGAGCATCATCATGACGGGTGTGGAGACGAACTCGCCGGCCAGGCTCGACAGCTCGATCGTCGGCGCGCTCTGGTCCCCCCACGCGACGCACAGGGCCGCCGCCAAGAGCCCGACGCCCAGGAGCCCGACGGCGAACGCCTCGGCCGCTCCGGAGACCCAGAGCACGGCAACGAGCACGAAGACCCCAAGCGTGGCCCGCGCCGGCCACGCCAAGCCGTCCATCCACGCGGATGCGAGAACCGCCGAGGCCGAGAGCGTGACCGCAACAATCCACCACACGGCCCGCGACCGCGCTGACCCCTCGCCGCCGACAGCCTCGCCCGGTGCGTTCATGGACCCAGCGTACCCGCTCGGCCGATGGGCCGCCCGCAGCGGTCAGCGGGGGGCCGACTCGGGGCGATAGCGCTGCGCGATGGGCATCCGCCGACCGGAGCCGAACGCGACGCCGGTGACCTTCAGCCCGATCGCCGCTTGCTTGCGCTTGAACTCGCTGATGCCGATCAGGCGAACGACCTTGGCGACAACCGCCGCGTCGAACCCCGTTTGGGCGATGATCCGGCCCGGGCTCTGTCTCCGCTCAACGAAGCGGGCGAGGATCTCGTCGAGCACCTCGTAGGGCGGCAGCGAGTCCTGGTCGGTCTGGTTCTCGCGAAGCTCGGCCGAGGGGGGCTTGGTGATGCTCGCTTCCGGGATCGGCGGCCCCGTCAGGCCGTCGATCCCGAGGCTCGCCCAGTTCGCGTTGATCCAGCGGGCCAATGCGTAGACCTGCGTCTTGGCGACGTCGGAAATCACGGCGAGCCCGCCGTTCATGTCGCCATAAAGAGTGCAGTATCCCACCGCGAGCTCGGACTTGTTGCCCGTGGTCAGCAGCAGGTGGCCGAACTTGTTCGAGAGGCCCATCAGCAGCGTGCCGCGGACGCGAGACTGGAGGTTCTCCTCCGTCACGTCGGGCCCGCGTCCCGCGAACGCGGGCCCGAGCGTGCGCTCGAGCGCGGCGAACGCGTCCTCGATCGGCAGCGTGAGCATGCGCACACGCAGCGCGTCGGCGAGGAGCCCGGCGTCGGTCTTCGAGCCCGGCGACGAGTACCGCGACGGGAGCGAAGCGCCGACGACCTTCTCCGGCCCGAGCGCGGCCGCCGCCAGCACGCACACCACCGCCGAGTCGATCCCGCCCGAGAGCCCGAGCACCGCCGACGAGAAGCCCGTCTTCCGGCAATAGTCGCGGACGCCCAGCACCAGCGCGCGATAGAGCTGCTCCAGCGGCGGCGTCGCGGCGGCGGGGTCTACAACGGTGCCCGGACCGCCCGATGCGCCAGGAATATCCGGCAGGTCGACGACGACCAGGTCCTCCTCGAACCCCCGCCCCGCGGCGACCAGCCGCCCGTCGGGCGCGAAGACCGCTGCGTGGCCGTCGAACACCAGCTCGTCGTTCCCGCCGACCTGATTGACCGCCGCAACGAACACGCCGTGACGGATTGCGTGCCGCTCGAGCAGACCGCGGTGCCGCGCGCTCTTGCCCAGGACGAACGGGCTCGCCGACGGGTTGACGATGAGCGAGGCCCCGGCGGCGACCAGCTCGCTCACGGGATCCGCCGCGTCGACATAGCGGTGGGCGATGTCGACATCCTCGCCGCGCCAGAGGTCTTCGCAGACCGACAGGCCGACCGTCCGGCCCCGTACCCGGAGTACGCACGCGCGATCGCCGGCGACGAAATAGCGGTCCTCGTCGAACACGTCGTAGGTCGGCAACAGGCGCTTGTCGTAGTACGCCAGCAGCTCGCCGTCGCGGTAGGCCAGCAGACTGTTGGCCACCCCGGCACCGGGGCGCTCGCGGTCGGCCGGCAGCGGCGTGCCGAAGACCAGCGTGAGCCCGGCGGAGTGCTCCTCGCCCACGCGGCGTGCGGCATCGGCACACGCGTCGACGAATCCCTCCTGCATAAGCAGGTCCTTGGGCGGATAGCCGCAGAGGGCAAGCTCGGGGAACACAACCAGGTCGGCACCGCGTTCGCGGGCCCGCTGCGTGAACCGGGCAATGAGTACGGCATTTCCGGCGATATCGCCGACGGTCGGGTTGATCTGGGCCAGTGCGAGGCGCATGGGGAAGCGTAGGGAATCGGCGCGGGCGCCATCATCCCTCGTCGCGCAGGCTGCGGGTGATCGAGATCTCATGCACGCGAACGCTCGCGCGGTCGAGCGCGTCCTTGGCGGCGTTGAAGGCGTTCGCGTCGATGCTGGCCCAGTCGGCCTGGGCCCGATCGATGAAGCCCCGCAGCGTCGCGATTCGGGACTCGACGTCGGCGCGGACCTCGGCGGGAAGCTCTGCCCCGAGCTTATCGAGCTGCCGCTGGATCCAGTGGGCGTCGAGACGCGCGTTCGCGACAAGGTCTGTCACGCGGTGCTGCCGCATGTCCGCCTTCGCGTGCGTCAGGCTGTCCCGCTCGATCCGGTCCACCTCGGCCTGCGTCAGCCCGTGGTTGGGCACCACCTGCGCGCTCAGCCGTTTGCCCGACCGCAGTTCCGCGGCCTCCACCGTCAGCACGCCAGAAGCGTCCACGCTGAACACGACCTCGAGCTTCGGGATGCCCGCCGGCATCGGCGGGATGCCCGAGAGCTCCAGCCGCGCGAGCGAGCGGCAGTCGGCGGCCATCTCTCGCTCTCCCTGAAGCACGTGCAGCTTGACACCCGTCTGGTTGTCGACGCTGGTCGAGAACATCTCGCGGGCCCGCGCAGGAACGGTCGAGTTGCGCATCACCAGCTTGGCCATCGCCCCGCCGACGGTCTCGATGCCCAGCGAGAGCGGGACCACGTCAAGCAGCAGGCTCGCGTCGGCCGTCTGCCCGGAAAGAACACGGGCCTGCACCGCCGCGCCAAGCGCGACGACCTGGTCCGGGTCGAGCGCGGTGTAGGGCTCGATGCCGAAGAACTCCCGGACCCTCCGCCGCACCAGCGGTGTTCGCGTCGCCCCGCCCACGAGCACGACGGCGGACACCGGGTCGCCCTCCATCTGCCGCCTGGCGTCGCGCAGGGCCCGAGCGCACGCGGCGAGCGTCCGCTCCACCAGCGGAGTGACTAGAGCCTCGAGCTCGTCGCGCGTCAGCGTCCGCTCGTACGTCCGGCCCTCGCCAAGGTCGATCTTTACGCCCACCCGCTCCTGGTCGCTCAGCTTCACCTTGGCCGCCTCGGCGAACTGGCCGAGCGCCTGCCGAGTCCGCGGCGGGAACGACACGTCGCCGAAGCGATCGGTGATCTCGCGTGTGAACAGTCCGATGATCTGCCGGTCGAAGTCGTCGCCGCCGAGGTGCGTGTCGCCCGCGGTGGAGAGCACCTGGAAGTAGTCGGCGACGGTCTCCGAGCCCGGGGCCCGCGTGATCCGCAGGATCGAGACGTCGAAGGTTCCGCCGCCGAGGTCGTAGACCGCGATGGTCTGCGGCTTGGCCCCGCCGCCCGACGCGTGACGCATCCCGAGCCCATAGGCCAGCGCCGCCGCGGTCGGCTCGTTGATAATGCGGACCACGTCGAGCCCCGCAAGCCGTCCGGCCTCGCGCGTCGCCTGCCGCTGCGCGTCGTCGAAATAGGCCGGAACCGTGACGACCGCGCGCGGGCACTGGACTTTGAGCGCTGCCTCCGCCTGAAGCCGGAGGCGACGCAGAATGATCGCGCTGACTTCCTGCGGCGAGACAAGCGTCGCGGCCCCATCCGAGCCCGAGGGCAACGCCACGCGGGCCGAGTCGTTCTCGCCCGCCACGACGCGATAGCTCACGTATGCGAGGTCCTGCTCCGCGTCGGCCAGCGTCCGGCCCATCAGCCGCTTCACGCTCGAGACCGTCGACTGCGGGTGGGCAATCGCCGAGCCGCGGGCCTCGTAGCCAAGCTCGACGGGCCGCGCGTTCTCGTCGAACCGCACGACCGACGGCAGCATTGCTCGCCCACGCTCGTCCGGGATGATCCGCGGCGTTGGATCAGCCACGGCGACCAGCGAGTTGGTCGTCCCAAGGTCGATGCCCAGGATGATCTGGGCGGCGGGTTCGGCGGAGTCTGCACACATCGCTGGCAGGGTATGAGCCCCGCGCCGGATCAGCGGTCGCGCAGCTTCTTGAGCGCCTCGAGCCGCCGTGTGTGCAGGTCGCGGTCGGGCTCCAGCTGCGAGAGCGCCGTCAGGTGCCGCTGGGCAGCGTCGAAGTCCTTGGCTTGCAGCGCGATGGTCGCGGCGACCTCGCGCGTCGCCGCGTCGAAGGGCGCGATCCGAGTCGCCCGCTCGGCGCGGGCCTTGGCGCTCTCGAACTCGCCGCCGGCGGCGTAGCGTCGCGCGAGCTCGACGGCGTACAGCGGCGTCCGCTGCTCGCGCTGGTCGAGGAACTCGAGATGCGGGATCGCCTGACGGGCGTCCTCGACGTCCAGCGACGCCGACTCCGCCGACGACAGCCCAAGGTACATCCTCGCCAGCAGGCGGTGCGGCTTCGGATCGACCGGGCGGGCCGCCGCGTAGCGCTCCAAGAGCGGCGCCTCGGCGGGCGTGACCACGCCGCCGACACGCTTGACCATCTCGTCGACCGCCAGCTCCAGAACATCCGGGTGCGTCGGGTGCTCGGCGAGCCACCCGGCGATCATCACCGTCGTCGGCTCGGGCAGCTCGACATCCGCGAGGTCGACCTCGGTCCCGTCGGCGAGCGTCGCCATCGACGATTGCTCCGCCGCGCCAGGCTTGTAACGCATCGACCCGCCCTCGATGAGCCGGAGCGCTGGCTTGCGGTCCTCGGGCGTTGATGACTCGCCGAGCGCCTGGGTCGCCAGCAGTTGCCGCAGCGTCGGCGTCTCGTCGGGCACGGCCATCCCCCAGGAGCGCACCTGCTCGTAGGCCCATAGCCGGAATCGCTCGATAAACGCGGCCCGCGAGATCTTGAGCACCTGCTGGAACGCTTCTTCCTCGCGGACGCCCTGCGCATACTTGTCCATCAGCTCCAGCGGGGCCCGGTTGCCGTGGACCTCAAGGATGTACTCGTACATCCAGTGCCCCTGGGCATATGCCTGCTGGCGGTCGGTCGGCTTCTTGGGTCGCGTGAACGCGATATTGATCTGGCTGAAGTCAAACAGACTCCCGCCCTTGAGCGCCCCGGCCAGCAGCGTGCAGGTCTGAAAGTCCCGCGGCGCCAGCTCGAGGTTGACGGCCGAGGCCTCGGTGAACCAGTGGGGGATCCGGTTGGAGGTGCGGGCGAGCGTCACCGTGTGGACGTACTCGTGCCGCACGACCCGCTCCCAGTCGTACGGCCCCGACTGCCCGGGCCCTTCCCGCGGCGACTCCATCGCGATGATCGGCCCAGTCGACGCCGCGATCGTGTGGATCTGCGGCATGCCCGCGATCCGCACGCCGAACCAGGCGTGATCCGGCATCAGGTCGATGATCGTCTTCGCGTGCCCGTGGTCCTGCGGCTGGTAATCGATCCCTCCCGGCCCGTTCCCGGCGACGACCTCGTGGATCCGCTCCATGATCGCGGGCATTTCACGGGCCAAAATGGCGTCGCCGCCCTCGGGGTTCCTGGGATCCTTGCGGTACCGCACGATGAAGTGCGGCGACTCGAGTCGCTCGTAGCCCACCAGCTCGCGCACCAGCCGCAGCGAGTTGTCGGCCCGCACGTGGAACGGGTCCAGCCGGTGCGCCTCTTCGAGCGCAGCCAGCGCCTCGTCGTCCTTGCCCGCCTGGATCTGCAAAAGGCCCAGATCGATCAGCGGCGCCGGGTCCGCGGGCACGCGCTCGTGGGCGAGCCGGAGATACTTCGCAGCCGGTGCGTACTGCCGGGCCTCCGAGAGGGCTGCACCGGTGCGTAGGAGCGCGATGTGCGACGGGCCCAGCTCGGCGTCGAAGTCGGCCAGCCGCTTGTCGGCGGATGCGAAGTCGAACCGCACGGCCTGGGCAGCGCACTCCAGGGCCCGCAGCTCGGGATGCCGCGGGAAGCGAGCCAGCGCCTGCGCGAGCACATCCAGCGCCTGCTGCCCCTCGGACTGGCGGAGCATCGCCCGCGCGAGCAGCCCAGCACCGTCTGCGGAGTCCGGCGCGGGCCCGGTCCCCGGCTCGCCCTCGCCGCCGATGAACTCCGGCGAGGCCAGATTCGCCAGCTGCGCGGCGATCGCCTCGGTCTTCTCGAAGGTGAACGAGTCGACGGTAATCCGCCCGAGCATCGTCCACGCCACGGCGGACGTGGGATTGAGTGCAACGACCTTGTTGAGCGCCGCCAGCGCCTCGGGCTTGTTGTCCTTCTCGTAGAGAAGCTCGGCCTCGGCGAGCATCGCGGGCCAATAGAGCTTGTCCAGCCGGTTGCGGACGTCGGCGAGCGTGCGCATGAGCGCGTGGTAGTCGACCGCGCCGCCGCGCTGCGCGTCCACCGGGCCGGCGATCCGCAGCCGAAGGGCCAGCAGCCGAACCGCCGCGACCGCCTCGCCGGGGTCTGTCAGCGCGGTGCCCTCCAGCCGTCCGATCATCGAGTCCGCCAGCTTCGCCGCCTCCGCGGGCTTGCCCTGGAGCGCCAGCGCCCGGGCCCGGATGAGCGCCCCGCGGGCCGTCGTGTCGCCCTCGGGGAGCAGCGACTGCGCAATCGTCAGTTCGCCGCGGGCCAGCGCGGCCTCGGCGCGGTCCAGCGGGTCCACCTCGTCGAAGCTCAGCGAAGCATCATCAAACGCCCCGCGCACCAGGGCCGCCCTGGCGGCACGGGCGGGCGTGCTCAGGTCCGCCGCCGAGTAGCGGCCGAAGAACACCCGCTTGTCCGATCGCTCGTCGTCGGTCAGATATGCCGCGCCGGTCAGTCGCTCGACCGTGTCAGGCGTCGGGGGCCAGTCGATGACCTCGACCTTGGGTTTATCGACCTTCGGCACCGCGCCCGGCGCGGGGTCCGTCGCCTGGGCTGGCTGCGAGAACGCCGGCGCACCGAGAAGTGCCGCACCAGCCATGACGCCGATGATCGCCAGCATGACCCGAGGCGGTCGCCGACCCGGCCGCCGGCTTTGTCCACCACCGACTCTCGCCCGCGTGCGGTCCTGGCTGCTCATGCTGTCCTTATCGGCGCGCCGCGCCGCTTGCTCAGGGCTTGGAGGTATCCGATGCGGGACCGGGCGTCTCGGCGGGCTTATCGGCCTTGTAGGTATCCACCTGTACCGTCCAGCCCGCCTGCGGCTTGACGTCGAACGTCTCTTCGGCCAGCGCCTCGTTGGTCTTCATGCCCCAGAGGTAGTACTCGTTACGCGACCCGTCTGGTTCGCTCGTCCAGGCCATCCGCGGCAACAGATCGCTCTTGCGGTACCACAGCCGCGCCTCGGCCAACCGACGCCCCTCGTCCCGGCCAGCCTTGGGAATCAGGCGGAGCTGGTACGTCTCCTTCAGCGGCTCGGGAAGCCTGCCGCCCTGAAAATACTCGAACCTGTCGGGCGGCAGCAGCTCGGCGTCGAAGCGCTCGAGAATCTTGTCGCGTTGCTGGCCGATCGGCAGCGGGAAGGTGCCCTCGCCCAGCGCCAAGGGGTCGACCCGCTGGCCCGGGGGCATGATCTGCCGCTTGTGCACCTGCTTGGCCGTGTGGTCGACCTCCGTCAGCCACTCGCCGTCGAAGATCCACGAGGTCTTGGCGTTGCTCTGCACGCTCCCGCGGGCGACGGTGTCGAAGTCGATGCGGAACCGCCTCAGTGTCTGCACCGGCGGCGGCGTTTGGGTCGAAGCGTCGTAGATCAACCGCCCCGTCCACACGTGCGTATCGCCCCCCTCGAGCTCGGAAAAGAACCGCGTTCGTCGAAGGCTCGATTGCAGCGTCTTGAGCCCCTTGCCCGAGTTCTCGAGCTGCTGCAGCAGGTCCGAGGCGGTCGCGATCTCCCCGGGCTTGCCGGCCGCGGCCGCGGGCTTCACGACGGCCGTCGACTCGCCGGGCCGGTCGGCCGGCGGTGCCGGGTCCGCCCCGATCGCCCCCGAGGCGAGGGCCAGAACGATCAGGATCGGAGCGGCGAGCAACGCGGCGGGCATAAGGGTCATCATCGGTGTTTTCCTGCGAGCTGATACCGGCGGGCGGACCAAAGGTTGTCGCGCCCAACGGTAGGAGGTCGCCCGTACCCTCCGGCACCATGCGCTACCTGTGCATCGACCTGGGCGACAAGCGGACAGGGCTCGCCGTAGGCGACGACGCCACCGGCATGGCCCTGCCGCTGGACCTCATCGAAGTCGCCTCCGACGTCCGCGGCGGCGAGGCGCTCATAGAGGCCATCATCGCCGCCATCGCCCAGCAGTTCTCCCCGCAAACGCCCTTCGAGCTGGTCGTCGGGCTCCCGCTCAACATGGACGGAAGCGAGGGCCCCCGCGTCAGGATCGTTCGCGCCTTCGTGACCCGCCTTGAAGCCCGCCTGTCGCCGCCGCGCCCGACTCATCTGCACGACGAACGCCTGAGCACCGCCCGGGCCGACGCCCGCATGGCCCGCACCGGGCTGACGCACAAGCAGAAGAAGGTCCGCCGCGACGCCATCGCGGCCGGGGCAATCCTCGAGGACTTCCTCCGTACCCGGACCCCGCCACGCGTTATCGACTACGACCACGGGTTCGATTGACGGTCCGCCCTGTGTGCCGCTACTTCAGTTCCGGCCTCACCAGCCCGTGCAGCTTTTTGAGCTGCTCGGCCTGGCTCCGCGGCATCACCAGCGTCGCATCCTTCGTGTGCACCACGATCACGTCACGCATCCCCAACACGCTCACCGTGTGCGACGGGTCCGCATTGACCACCAGAGAGTCGGATGTGTCCATGTGGACCACCGAAGCGGCCCCCGAACCGCCCACCCGGTTGCCCTGCGTGTCGGGGTCCAGCGTCTCCCCGAAGCTCGGCCACGAGCCGACGTCCAGCCAGTCCACGTCGGTGTTGATCGTGCACACGCTGACCTTCGCATCGCGCGACGCGGGCTCCATGACGGCGTAATCCACGCTGATCCGCGGGAGCGTCGGATACACCTCGTCCAGGACCTCGCGCTGCCGCGGCGTGCCCCACGCCTCCTGGATCTTGCTCAGCCCCTCGAAGCTCTCGGGCTTGAACCGCCGGAGGCAGTCCATGAATGTGCCCGCGTGAAAGACGAACATGCCCGAGTTCCACCCGAAGTGCCCGGACTCGAAGTATGCCTGGGCCCTCGGCGCATCGGGCTTCTCGACAAACCGCGCCACCCGGAACGCCAGCGGCTGCTGGCCCGGCGCTGCGCCCGGCGGCAGCGGGATCGCCGGCCCGCGCTCGACATAACCGAAGCCCGTGGCTGCATACGTCGGCTTGATGCTGAAGGTCACCAGCCGGCGCGGGTCCTGCTCGACGAGCCCGAAGGCCAGCTCCGCCCGCTGGCGGAACACCTCCTCGGGCGCGATCAGGTGGTCCGCCGTCAGAACGATGAACACCGCGTCCTTGTCGAGCTTCTGGAACACCGCCGCCGCGAACCCCACCGCGTTGACCGTGTCCCGCGCTGCCGGCTCGCCCAGGATCTGCCCCTCGGAGAACGATGGAAGGCTCTCGCGGATGGGCCCGCGGAATCGCTCCGCCGTGCAGATGTACCGTCGCTCGGGCGGGATCAGCCCCTCGACCCGCGACGCCGCGATCTCCAGAAGCGACAGCGGCCGCGCCGGCTCGTCCCCGCTCCGCAGCGTTCGCGTGAGCCGCCCGGTGCCGGGGGTGATCAGCGGGAGCAGCTGCTTGGGCGTGCTCTCCCGGCTCATGGGCCACAGTCGAGTACCGGCGCCGCCGGCCATGATCATCGCGTATCGCATGGAACGTGCAGGGTAGCGGCCGCACCCCGCCTAGTGGCGAGTTCATCAGTCCCGCCCCGCCCCAAGACACTCTCATCCCGACCGAGTGTGGACGTGAACACACGATGACCTGAAGGGAGGGCGGGAACGCAGAGTGACCAGAGAAATCCTGAGGAAACCAGAGAAGAGCCTCATGGGTTGAACCCAGAATTCCGCTCTGGTTTCCTCCGCCCTCTCGGGTTGCTCGGAGTTCCCGCCTCGGCCATCTCTTCGTGAAGTTCGCGTTGAGTCGGCCCCCGCCGCGGGTCCCCCCTATCACCCGCCCCGGCTGGCATACGCCAGGCTCAGCAGCGCCCCCGCGTCCGTTGGCACGTCCACGCTCCCGGACCGGGCCCGGTCCATCGCCCGTGCCACCATCCGCTCCGCATCCACCGGGGATTCCCCAAGAGCGATGAGCGCGTTGATCGTCTCCCGAATCGGCGCCGCTGCTGGCGCGACGGGTGCCGAGCGAGGCTCAACGATCGCAGGCTTCTGGTCGGCATCGGCCTTCGCCGCACGCTTGTGTTTCACCCGCGTCGGGGCCACATCCGCCCCCCCCGCCCCCCCCGCCCCGGCCCCGGTCGGCGGCGTCGAAACGGCCGGCCGCACCCGGCCGCCCGACAGGTCCGTGAACGCCTCGGCCTTGACCTTCAGTTCGTGCACGATGAGGTCCGCGAGCTTGGGCCCGATCTCCGGCAGCCCCTGCAAAAACCTCGCGTCCCGCTCCACGATCGCCCGCGCCACCGCCCCCGGGCTTGTCGCCAACGCCCGCAAGGCCCGCTTGTTCCCGAGCCCCTTCACGCTCGTGAGCAGCTCAAAGAACGCCAGCTCCCGCGGCGAGTCGAAGCCGATCAGCCTTGGAATGAAACTCGTGCCCTGATTGAGCGACTCGAGATAGCTCAACGTGTACAGCGTGACCACCGGGCCAACACCCATCCCACCCAGCTCCCCGGCCCCGCTCTCGGCCAGCAGCCGCTGGGCCAGATACGCCGGCAGCAACACCTCGTATCCCATCCCCTCGCCAACCCCAAGCGGCGCGATGATCGCCCGCGGCGGGTTCTCCACCGAAAGCGATTCCAGATGACCGGTCAGGCGAGCAAGCATGTTTTATGGTAGGTATTTGTTGGTAGCCGGGCCACGCGGGGCAGGTGCAGTCAGGGCCGCCAGAGTCGCAGCAGCACGCCCACGTGCTCCCAATACGCCGCCACGATCCCCGCCGCCAGCACGCCGATCACCGTGAGCAGGATCCAGACCAGCCACGCGTCGCCCAGCCTCCACCCGCGCACGATCGCGGCCATCCACCAGAGCGCCACGAAGCTCAAAACGACGCCCCCGGCCAGCATCGGATCCACCTGCGAGAGCCGCAGCGGCTGCGGCCCCCAGCCACCGATCGCCGGTCTCGGTGCCGGCCCGGCCAGCAACTCGTAGAGCAGCAACGCGTTCCGCCCCAGCCGGAACATCGAGAGCAGCACGATCCACGACAGCCCGTACACAAATGCCCGCAGCACGTGCCCGCGGCGGACCTTCGCCGAACCCAGCGTTCTGAACAGCAACGGCAGCATCAGCGCGTACGCCGTGTGCATCGCCAGCGCCGGGAAGACCCACTCCGGCGCGTCCAGCAGCGTCGGCACAACTACCGGCGGCAGGAGCCCCCCGGCCGCGCCCGCCGCGCTCGGCCGGAGCGTGACGATCGGGTACAGCCACACCGAGATGTAATCCAGCACCGACCACGCCCGCGCCACGAACGGCCCCCCGCCGATCAGCGAGGGCACCACCGCGACGCGTATCGTCGCCAGGAGCGACGCCGCCGCGTGCACCGGCAGCAGAACGAGAAACAGCCACAGCAGCAGCCGCCGGAGATCCACCCGGTGCTCGACCCGCACGCCCGCGAAGAACACAAACGGCACGAACGTGCGCGTCCAAGTTTGCCACGCGGCCTTGAGCACCCGCCACCCGAGCGTGCGGCCCCGCGCGTGCTCCACCAGCCATGGCACATCGCGCCGCTCCGGGTACAGCACGTCCAGCCAGGCATACCCCAGCCCGCACTCGCTGCACACGCCGCGCTCGGGATAGTCGGGCGGCTCAAAGCCCGTCGCAACGCCCGAGAGGTCGTAGCCGCAGCGCGGGCACTCGAGCGCCCGCGACCCCATCGGCGCCAAGCCGCTCGGCCTGAGGCCCGGTGTTGACCCTGCGTTCGGCTCGCCCACGGCCTAGTCTAGAGCCTCACTCGCCCGGCACCGGCACAAGCCAGTCCGGCAGGACCGTGGGCCGCCCCGTCCGGTCGACGCTCGCCAGCAGGCTCGACGCCGTCAGGATCACTTCCCCCACGTTGCGCTTCTGCACAAGGTTGTTCCCCGCCCCCGCCCCGCCCGCAGCGGCCGCCTCCGGGTCGGCCGCCCGCACGATCTCGTACTCGTGCCGAATCTTGATCCTCGAGCCCCCCGTCACTCGCGTCCGTACCTGGAGCAGGTCGTCGTAGTACGCCGGGCGGCGGTACGAGACCTCGAGCTTGACGATCACCAAAAACACCCCAGCGCTCTCGAGCTGGGCGTAGCTCACCCCAGCCCCGCGCAGCAGCTCGGTCCTTCCCATCTCCAGCCACGGGACGAACGCCGCGTGGTGCACCACGCCCATGGGGTCGCACTCGCAGTACCGCGATCGCACCAGCAGCGAGCCCTCCGCGGGCACGGGCCGGACGGGCGAGAACGTGACGATCGGATCGGTCATGCCCGATCATTGGACGGAACGCCCAGCAAGCCGAGGTTGTCGAAGGAGCGGGAACGCAGAGCATCCCGATCGGCCAAAGGAAATTAGAGAACCGCACTCCGGTTTACACCAGGTCTCCTCTCTGGTTTCCTCCGCATTCTCTGGTTGCTCCGCGTTCCGGCCTCGGCGATCCCTTCGTGATCTTCACGCCCTCGCGCCGCAGCTCGTTCCCCCCGCCAAACGCGTATTATCGCTCATGCCCGAACCGGTCGAGCGTCTGGCCAGCAAGGTCCGTGTCCGCCCGCTCGACGCGGACGACTCGCTCGCGCATCTCACGGGCCTGCTCCACCGCGCGTACAAGCAGCACGCCGACATGGGCATCAAGGCCCTGGCCGCCTTCCAGCCCGAGGCCGTCACGCGGCAGCGCATCAGCGTCGGCGAGTGCTATGTCGCAACCTACCTGGGCAAGGTCGTGGGCACCATTCTCTTCAAATCCGCGGCCGACACGGCCCGCGCCGGCGTCGGCGGCGGGAGCGCGGGCAACACGGCCGCCCCGGCCCGCATCGCCTATTTCGATCGCGGAAACGTCGCGAGCTTCAGCCAGTTCGCCGTCGAGCCCGAGGTCCAGGGCCGCGGCATCGGCTCGGTCCTCATGCAGACCGTCGAACGACGCGCCGCCGAGACGGGCGCGGCCGAGCTGGGCCTCTCGACCCCCGAGCCCGCCGCGTGGCTCGTCGGGATGTACGAGCGTCACGGCTACCGCATCGTCGAGCGTGTCCGCTGGAACGAGACCAACTACGTCTCGGCGATCATGGGCAAGGCCGTTGCGTCGGCTCCGAGGTCGGCGGTCGTCGTGACCGTCGCGGATCAGGCGGGTGCCGATCAGGCCGGCACGCCCAGCGGCTGATCTCCATCCCTCACGCCGACGAATCCCGCGCCCTTGCAACTCGCGGGGGGAAGGGGAGAAAAGCAGATTGAAACACGGAGGAGCACGGAGGAGCACAGAGGGGAGACCAAGAGCCGGGATGGGGAAAGGTATCGAGTCTCCTCGCCTTCTTGCCTTACCTGCATGCCCCTCTGTGCACCTCCGTGTTTCACCGGCTCGACGTGAGCGCAGGAGCGGGGTCGGAAAGGGTCGGGGGGCCGAGCGCCCTCTCAAACCTCCACCAGCAGCCCCAGCATGTCCTGAACCGCCGCCCCCCCAGCCGCCCCCCCAGCCGCCAGCCCAACCCCACGCATCGCCGCGGGGACCTCTTCGAGCTTCACACGCTTCACGATCAGCCCCGAAACGTCGACGGCCTTCTCGGCGAGCATCCGCAGGGCATCGGGCATCGGCCCGTCCCGCGAGCCCAGGATCTGCACCTCGTTGACGATCGCCGGCGTCAGATCGACCGGCTCGGCATACGACGACCCCGCCCCGGCCCGCACCATCGGCATCGGCCGCCCGGGCGGGAACGGGGCCAGCGCCGACGGGCTCTTGAGCAGCACGATCCCCCGCGGCCGGACCAACTGCAGCGCCAACCGCAGCCCGCCCGACGTTCCCGTGCAGTCGACGACGACGTCCTGATCCTGCCGCCGCCCCGGCTCGTCCACCCCGCGGTGCTTGATCCCCCAGCGCTCGCACAGCCGCTGGCGGTCGGGCTTGCTGGTCAGCAGGCGGACAGACTTGTTCATGCGGGCCAGCACCTGAGCCGTCAGCATCGCCATGGCCGAGTCGCCCAGCACGGTGATGAACGAGGTGTGCTCGCCGCGGAGCATGTTCGCCGCGTGCAGCGCGCTCGAGAGCGTGTACGCGAACACCGCCGCATCATCGACGACCGCGTCGGGCACAGGGCACAGGCTCGACAAGGGAACGGTGAAGGCCTCGGCCAGGCAACCGTCGCGCTGGTGAACGCCCAGCACCGTGCGGGCCCGGCAGTGGGCGCTCAGGCCGGTGCGGCAAAGGTCGCAAGACGTACATGGAATCGCCGGCGTTCCCACCACCCGCTTGCCCACCCAGCCCTTGCGCGACAGCATCGCGGCCCCCGCGTCCGGCGGCAGGTTGATCTCCTTCACCACGCCAACATACTGGCTGCCTAGGACGCCCTTGAACGCGTGCGCTCCCGGCTGAGTCTCCGGCGCGGCTCCACCGCCGCCCTCGCCGGCCCCCAGCCCCGCCGCGATCATGTCCGCCGCCGTGATCAGCACCCGGCTGGGCCGAACGACCGCCTCCCCCGGCGCGGCGGCGACCGCCACGTCCGTAGCCGTCAGGCCGATCGTCGAGCCATCAAACTTGACCGCGCGCACGGGGCGTCCTCCCTCCGGGCTCTTGAACGCGTCTGGGCACGCCCGGATCCGTTGCCCTTATCGGGTCTCGGGCCGTCGCCCATCAGCAAAGCACACGCTTCTGAAACCGGTCGTAACGCGAACCCGCGGCGGATCCCAAGCAGCGCCAAGGCCGGAACTCGGAGCAACCTGGGATGGGGGAGAAAACCGGAGTAGAAACCGGGTTCAAACGCAAGTCTCCCCCTGATTTGCTCCATCTCTCCGGTTCCTCCGAGTTTCGGCGTTTCTTCTTCCCAGCACAACCAACCCCCGTCCGCCTCCGGTCCCACGCACCACCGGGTAGTCTTCCACCCAGCACGCACGCAGCCCGCGTGCGGCCCCGGAGCACCACCCCCATGCCGACCATCGATCTGAGCAACCGACCCATCGTCATCACCGGCGGGTCCAGCGGCATCGGGGCCGCCACCGCGCTCGCCTGCGCCCGCGCCGGCATGCCCGTTGCGCTCGGCGCACGGCGTGCCGACAAGCTTGAGCAGGTCGTCCAGCGCATCACCGGCGCCGGGGGCCGGGCCATCGGCGTGTCCATGAACGTCACCAGTCCCGAAGACTGCAAGCGCCTCATCGACGAGTGCGTCAAGGCCTTCGGCTCGATCTACGCCGTCTACGCCAACGCCGGCTACGGCGTCGAGGCCGGAATCGCCGACATGACCGACGCCGACGTTCGCGCCATCTTCGAGACCAACGTCTTCGGCTCGCTCAACATCATCCGCCCCGCCCTGGAATACATGCGGCGCAACCCCGCGCCCCACCGCGGCCACGTCCTCTGGTGCTCGAGCTGCCTGGCCAAGTTGAGCGTGCCGTTCTACGGGGCCTACGGCGCTACCAAGGCCGCACAGAACCACATGTCCCGCGCTATGAACCTCGAGCTCATGGACGAAGGCATCCGCTCCACCAGCATCCACCCCCTGGGCACCCGCACCGAGTTCTTCGACCAGGTCCGCTCCCGCGGCCAAGGCAAGAAGATCATCGACTACACCCCCGACGCCGCGATGCAGACCCCCGAGCTGGTCGCCGAGAAGACCCTCGCGGCCCTCCGCCGCCCGCGTTCCGAGGTCTGGACGGGCTTCAAGGGTGCCGGAACCCGGCTGGGCATGGCTATCTCGATGGCACTCCCCGGCGTCGCCGACTGGTCCCTGGCCAACCTGCTGAAGCAGCGCACCAAAGGCCGTTGATCGTTCAGCGTCCCCGACACCCACCTATCGCAACCCGGTTAGAACGCCAAGGCGAGAACGGCTCGAACGCAGCAGGAACGCAGAAGAACCCGAGCGACCGAAGGAAATCAGAGAAGGCGTAGAGGTCTGAACGCGGATTCTTCTCCGATTTGGTCCGCTGTCTCCGGTTTCTCGGCGTTCCCGCTTCGGCTCCGTCTTCGTCCAGCTCGCGTTCAACGCATACTGCCCTCAGCCAACCGCCCGCTCCTCGCCCAGCAGCACCACCACGTGCGCCTCCACCGCCCTGCCCTCTCCGACGGCGTCCACCTTCTCGTGGCTCTTGCCCTTCACGTTCACCCGCTCCACCGGCGTCTCCAGCAGCCGGGCGATATTCGCCCGCATCCGGTCCTTCACCGGCCCGATTCGCGGCCGCTCCAGAATCACCGTCGCGTCCAAACTCAGCACTCCCAGCCGACGCCCCCGCATCCGTTTGAGCGCCTCGGCCATAAACACGCTCGAATCCCGCCCGAGGTTCTCCGGCGCGTTATCCGGAAACATCTGCCCGATATCCGGTCCGCCGATCGCCCCCATGATCGCGTCCACCACCGCGTGATACAGCACGTCCCCGTCCGAATGGGCCACCGGTCCGCGGTCCAGCTCGAGCACCACCCCGCCCACAATCAGCGTCAGCCCCTCACCCGCCGGCGGCCTGGGTTCCAGCCGATGCAGGTCATACCCATGTCCGATCCGAAGCGACGAGGTGGCGATGGGCACGTGATGATTCCTGCGTGTTCGGATAGAGTCAGGAGCCGATCCCGCCCGGAGTCCGCTGATCGGAGCCGGCACCCCGTCCCCCCCCGGCAACGGGGCCTAGATTGTTGCCCGCCGCGCGGGGTCCTGGACCCAAAACGGACGATACTCTCGGGCCGCCCCCTCGTCTCGCCTTTCCCCCGAGCACCCCAGCCCCCCCTCCCGACGGAGTCTCTCACATGCCCCGCGCGACCTCCAGCACCCACCCGATCCCCGCTTCGGCCGTGATGTCTTTGCTCCTGGCCCTCGCGGGTTCGACGCTCACCGGCTGCTACGCCGAGGGTGGGCCTTGGAGCTCCCAAGACTCATACGCCTACGTCAGCCGCGAGTGGGAGCCCAAAACGATCACCCTCCGCGATACCCGCACGGGCCAGGATTTCTGGTCCATCGACATTCCCGTGGGCAAGAAGCTGCTGATGTCCTTCGACGACGAGGGCGGGAGCAAGAACGGCTACACACCCTCCCTGATGACCTGGGGCCTGGTCGACGAGTCCTATGAGCTGGGTTGCCCGGACCTGAAGAACACGCTCGCCGTCCCCCCCGCCAGCGGCCGGCGTCTGGACGTGGCCATCCGTCCCACGCCCGAGTTCCCGACCAGCATGGTCGCCGCCACCAAGGGCGCCGTGAGCCCCGTCCGGCCCGCCACCGTGCGAGAGCCGACCGTCAGCGTGCCCACCCGCCCGAGCACGTCCGTCGACCTGCCACCCGGCGGGATGACTCCCCCCCCCGTTCGCCCGGCAAACCCCGAGACCACCCCGCCAAACCAGCCGGGCATGGGCGTGCAACCCCCCGCCCCCCCCGCACCGCCCGCAGACCACATGACGACAGGACCCGCGGCCCCCGCCCCCACCCCCGCCCCCAACGGCGAGCCCCCGATCAATCTGCCCGGCTGATGGCCCGGCT
>JBBQRT010000019.1:0-52400 GCA_038214505.1 Phycisphaerales bacterium
TGATTCCGGGCGCGACCGCTTCGGGCCTCGGCTCGTTCATCGGTCAGAGGAGCCTGACGGCCGGCACGATCTACTACATCCGACTCTCGTCCTTCGGCACGGCGGCCGTGGGCGGCAACTTCCAGCTCCGCGTCGCCGGCAACGCGCCCGCCACGATCGTCTGCTGCCGCGGCGTGACCTGCGCCGTGATCGCGGCGGCCGACTGCACCGCCCCCGCGGGCGTGGGCGTCCGCACGGTCTCCGGCTCCTCGTGCGCCGGCCAGGCCGCGATCAACGCGGGCTGCTGCTACGCGGACTTCAACAAGTCGGGCGTCAAGGACGTCGCCGACATCTTCGCCTTCCTGTCCGCCTGGTTCGCCAACAGCCCCTTCTCTGACGTCGGCGGTGACGGCACCGGCACCCGCGACGTGAGCGACATCTTCCAGTTCCTCTCCGCCTGGTTCGTTGGCTGCACCTGAGCCATCGGATCGTTGGCAACGAGGTCATACACAGGCCCCGGCGCGAGTGCGTCGGGGCCTGTTCGTTGATGGGCTTGGATGAGACGGTGCTTCAGATGCAGGGCGTGTGTTCAGGCCGTCCGGCGCGAGGCCGGGGCGGGGCGGACACGCTCGGCGCGCTTGAGCAAGCGGTCGAGAGCGGCCTCGAGGACGTCGGGCTGGTCGTAGAAACCGGCATCGAGCAGGCGGCGGGCCCGGGCGACGCGGAGATCGGCGGCCGGGGAGAGCCCTGCGCCGGGCGCGGGCTCGTGCCGGGTGGCGAGACTCAGGGGGCGACGATGAGCGGTCTTGACCATGGTCTTGTCCTTCCGTGGACGTCCTTTGGCCGCGTGCTCCGCACGCGGGACACGCGACGACTGGTGTCGGGGCGGGTCGGGGGGGCTGGGCGGGTGCAACCGGGTGGTTACGCCGTCAGACCTAAGTCTTGCACACGTTTGGGGGTTGTGAACGATCCAATGCACCACGCAGAGCTCGAACGCTGAGATTTCCCCTGTGTTTTTCGCTGGTCGAGATCGTTTTATTCGCTTGTTCAGGGGGTCCGAACGGTGGGGGTGCTGGCCGGGGTCGGTTGATTCAGCACTCGCGGGTTTCGTGCTCGAAGATGCGGGGGCGTGGGGGCTGGCCGATGGTCAGGCGGGCGGTGCTGGCGCCGGGGGCCAGTCGCGAGCGCTGGGCGGGCAGGACGGTGCCGGGACCCGGGCCAGCGGCGGACCGGGCCGTCTGGCGGTCGGGCTGGCCGCCGGGGGGGAGGGTTGGTGGGGCGAAGCGTGAGAGCGTGGCGGGCATTGGCTGGGGGCCTTTCTTCATCGACCGCGGCGGGGTGTTCTAGGGGCGAAGGGTGCGGCGGAAAGGGGCGGACGGGAATGGTGGGGACATGAAAAAACGCCGCTGGAGGCAGCGGCGTGGAGGGAGCTGTGATGGGCTCGGGGGCGGGCTAGGCCAGGCGAGCAGCACAGCGGTCCACGCCGCGGGGGCGGCAGGACTGGTGCTGAACGTGCATGGCGAAGACTGGACGCATGAGTGGGAAGACTCTACACGATGTGGGTAGCCGTGCCAAGGGAAGGGCAGCGAAATGTTTGGGGATCGGGCGAAGAGGTCGGGATTTTCACGGGTGGAGCCCGGGGCTGGGGGTGTGCGTATGGGATGGCGGCGGGGCGGGTTGATGCCGGGCGTGGCGGCTGTTACGCTCGGAGCCCTGCGTGCCGGGCCGAGGTCGTCGGCGGGCGTGGGAGACTGACAATGAACCGGTCCGGCCCTGCGCCGGGCGCGGCGGGAGCATGGCCATGGCGAAGATGTTCTACTCGATCGAGGAAGCCGCCCAGCGCCTGGGCAAGAACACCTCGGAAGTGCAGGGGATGGTCGCCAACGGGCAGCTTCAGGAGTTCCGCGGCGGGGACAACAAGCTGATGTTCAAGCGCGAACAGGTGGACCTGCTGGCGGGGGACGCGAGCGGGGACTCGGGGATGCGGCTTGCGGATTCCAAGGGCAACAGCGGGATCGGGCTGTCGCTGGAGGACTCGGCGGGCGGGAGCGGGGCGATCGATCTGGACGAGGCGGCCCCGGTGCCCGCGCCACGCGGCGGGGGCGGCGGGGGCGGCGGGGGCGGCGGGGGCGGCGGGGTTCCGGTGACGGGGAGTGGGAAGGGCGCCAACGAGCGTTCGGGGATCTCGATCTTTGATACCGAGAGCACGGAGGAGGGGGACCCGTCGGCCGTCACACGTGTGACGGAGACGGGGGCGGGCGAGCTGACGCTCGACTCGGTGGGCTCGGGGTCGGGACTGCTTGATCTGACGCGCGAGAGCGACGACACGTCGCTGGGCGCGGATCTGCTCGAGGATGTGTATAAGCCCGATGAGACGGGCACGACGGGCGAGACGCAGGGGGCCAGCGGGCTGTTCGAGTCGACGACTGCGCCGTCGGACGTGGGCGGGGTGCCGATGGGGGCCGGGGTGGGTATGGGCATGATGGCGGCCGAGCCGTACGACCCGGCGGGCTCGGGCTGGAGCGGCGGGGTCGCGCTGGGCGTGGTGGTGATGATGGCGGTGGCGATGGTGGTCTCGCTGATGGGGCTGATGGGCGCGGACAACCCGCTCGCGCAGCTCATCGGCGGGAGCCTGTTCATGTGGGTCGGAATTTTCGCGGTGGCGATCGTGCTGCTGGCGCTGATCGGGTGGTTTTTGGGCAAGCGTGCGGGGTGAGGATCGGTCGGGGCCGCGATCGGGCAGACCCGCGACCAAGCAGGGAGCGGGGGGACTGACGGCGTCGAGCGGTGAGCATCAGCACGGGCACGGCGCTTGGCGCCGTGCCTGTTCGCGTTTTGTGGTGGGTGGGGAGGAAGGGGGGCGAGGTTGGCAATGGTTTGCCGGACGCCCGCTCCCTGACGGTCTCGGTTCTGAACGGGCGGGGGTGATCAGAGCGTCTGGCGGAGGAAGGCGATGAGGCGTTCGACTTCGGCGGGGGTGTTGTAGTGGCAGAAGCTGACGCGGACAACGCCGTCGGCGGGGTCGAGGCCCAGGGACCGGCACAGGCGAAACGCGTAAAAGTTGCCGAAGCGGAAGCCCAGGTGCAAAGCGTTGCCGGCCTTGGCGATGCTGGCCGAGGGGGTGCCGGGCTTGGTGAAGCTGATGATGCTCACGCGCGAGCGGTCGGTGGCGGTTGGGCCGATGAGGCGGAGGCCCGGCACGGATGAGAGATAGTCGAGCAGGCGGGCCATGAGCGGGGTTTCGAGGTGCTCGATGGTGTCGAACGCGCGGTCGATGATGGCGCGGTCGTAGCGGGCGTGGGGGTCGATGAGGTCGGGGAGGCGCGGGGTGCCGGCGAGGTCGCGGAGGAAGTGGTCGAGGGCGAGGATGCCGGCGGCGGCCTCGTGGGAGATGCCGCCGAGCTCGAACTTGCGGGGGAGCTCGGAGCTTGGGATGAAGTCGTGGTTGGGGCCGGTGAGGGGGGCGAGGGCGTCGTGTTTGGCGTAGAGGGCGGCGGCGTGGGGGCCGAAGACTTTGTAGGTCGAGTAGACGTAGAAATCGGCGTCCCAAGCGTGGGCGTGGATGGCGCGGTGGGGGGCGAGGGCGACGCCGTCGACGAGGATGCGGGCGTGGGGGGCCCGAGCGCGGATGAAGGGGATCATGTCGGCGAGGGGCTCGACGCGGCCGAGGATGTTGGAGACGTGGGGGAAGCAGACCAGGCGGGTGCGCGGGGAGAGGAGGGGGCCGAGCTCGGCGAGGTCGTGGGCGAAGGTGATGGGGTTGATGGGCCAGGGCTTGATGATGATGGCTCGGCCGTGCTCTTGGAACGACGGCGCGAGGCGGCGCCAGGGGCCGGCGTTGGACTCGTGCGAGGCGTCGGAGATGATGATCTCGTCGCCGGGGGCGAGGTGGGGGGCGTAAGCGGTGGCGAGGGTGGCGACGAGCTGGCTGGTGGAGGGGCCGATGATGACCTGGCCGGTGTCGCGGCCGCCGGGGTCGATGGCGCCCATGAAGAACTTGAGATAGCGGTGGGCGGCGGCGACGGTGGCGGTTGCGCGGCGGGAGACTTCGTAGTCGGCGCCGAGCTGAACGTAGGACTCGCGGAGATACGCGGTCATCGCGTCGATGACGACGGCGGGGAGCTGGGAGCCGCCGGCGTTGTCGAGGAAGGCGGTTGGGGAAGCGCAGGCGGGGAAGTGTGCGCGAGCGGCGTCGTGGTCGGAGAGAGTGGCGGTGGAGGGGGGCATCGGCGAGGGTACGCGCCGGCGGTGAACGATGGTCAGGGCGCAGCGCGGAGGGCGGCGTCGAGACGGACCTCGAGTTCTTGGGTGCGGAGGTCGCCGGCGGCGCGGGCCTGACTCAGCCAGCGGGCGTGGACGGGCTGGGGCCGGGGCGGGTCGAGGGCGAGGGCGGTGGTGACCAGGGAGCGGCGGGAGAGGGGCGTGTCGGCGTGCTTGAGCAGGAGGCTCGCGACGAGATCCGCCTGGTCGGGCTTGCCGGCCAGGAGGGCGGCGGCGTAGAGGCGGCAGGCCTCGTCGAGGAGGTAGCGGCGGGCGAACTCGCGGGTGCGGGACCAGTCGACGGGGTCGGCGCCGGCGGGGCGGGGGCGGTCGATGGTGCGGGCGATGCGCGCTAGGCGCTCGGAGGGGTTGGCGGGAAGCTCCGAGGGACTGATGTAGTCGGGGTCGCGGCGGGCGAGCAGGTCGTAGACGGTGCGCTGGCCGATGGGGGTGATGGAGGACTCGTCGGGGTCGTCGGCGAAGTAGGCGAGGAAGCTGATGACCTCGGCCTGGTCGTCGGTGAGGGCGCACAGGGCGAGGTGTTCCTGCGCGAGACCCGGGAGATCGAAGAGGATGGTGCGTTCGGAGCGGGCCCGCAGGTGGGTGAAGCGCTGGGCGGAGGCGGGGCGCTTGGTGCCTAGAGCTCGCATCTCGGCGGCGAGGGTGCTCAGGCGGGCGGGGCGGAAGGCGGGGTCGAGGGCTTCGGCGCGTTCCCAGAGCCAGGTGTAGACGCCGGTGGCCTGGTAGAGGTCGCCGGACCGGACGAGCGCGCGGGCCTGGGCGAGGCGGTCGAGCACGCTGATGCGCTCATCGGGGGCGGGGGGGGCGGGGTCGGAGATGGCGGGGGCGTTGTCGTCGGTGACGGCGTGCATTGGCGGGCCGAGGTCGGGGGGCTGGGGTGGCGGATTCTTGTGGTCGTGCATGGCCCGCCAGACCGGGTCGCGGGCGGCGACGGCGTCGTATTGCACCGAGCCCGTGAAGAGAACGCGGACTGGCGTGGGCTGGCCGATGGTTCGGGCGATCGAGCCGGTGGCGATGGCGTTGGCGTCGTTCCGGCTGGGTGTCTCCTCGGACCGGCCATCGCGCTCGCTGCCGATGGCGGCCTCGACGATGTCGTTGCGGATGAAGAGGACGCAGGGGTCGCCGGTTCCAGGAGCGAGGCGGGCGAATCGTTGGCGGGCGATCTCGGACGGGACGCTGGCGGTGTCACGGATGCTCACGGCGTGCCAGGCGATCCAGGCACGCAGGCTGGCGCTGCGGGTGAGACGGGCGAGGTTGAACGGACGGAAGATGCCACGGCCGTCGTAGAAGACGATGAGCCAGCGGTTCTGCTTGTTGGCCTTGACGCGGGCCTGGGCGTAGGAGAGGTCCTCAAAGAGCGGGAGGAACTGCTCCTTCTTGTACGGGCTGTCCGCCGCGCCGGGGAGGGGCGTCGGGTCCTTGAGCGGGCGCGGCTGGGCGTGGGCGGCCCACGCCAGGAGCATGACGGTGGCGCAGGCGAGTGGGGCACGGTGGCGGTGGATGAATGGGCGCGGCATCGGGGCGGATCTCCCGATTGTGTACGAAGATCGGGGTGCCGGGTTGCCGGGAGTGGGGTCGATCAGGCTGTCGGAGGACGGGGGATGGGCTTGCCGTGGGGGTCCAGCGGAGCGGCGGGGCCGGCTGTGGGCGGGGCGGATGCTTCGAGGATGGAGGCGATTTCCGGCGTGGTGTGGTGTTCGAGGTCCATGGCGGTGCGGTGGACGTGGTCGGGGCGGTGGCCCAGGTGCTCGACGAGGTAGAGCTCCCAGAGGCGGTGGGTGCGGATGAGGCCTTGGGCGATGGCGTGGCCTTGGGGGGTGAGGGCGAGGTCGCTGCGGGAGCGCGAGACGTGGTTGCGCTTCTGGGCCGATTGCAGGGCGAGCGCGGCGATGGGGCCGCCGCCGAGGGCGGCGCGGGCGTGGGTGATGGTGAGGGGGTTGGCGGAGCGGGATTCCTGGAGGCGATAGAGCATGGCCAGGAGGTCTTCGCGGGCGATGTCGATGGCGAGGGCGAGGCGGCGGAGGCGGCGGACGAGCACGCCGTGGCGGGGGGCGAGGAGGATGGCGGCGGCGAGGATGAGGCCTGTGAAGACGCTGATCATTCCGGCGGCGGAGACGGACATGTTCCAGCCCAGGAGCGCCGGGCCGAAGGCGGCGGCGAAGTAGCCGGCGACGGCGGCGAGGGCGGCGAGCAGGGCGCTGAGGAGGAGCTGGGCCCGGAGCGAGTCGGTGAGCATACGGGCGGCGGCGGGGGGGCAGACGAGCATGGCGACGACGAGGATGGAGCCGACGGCCTCGAAGGCGGCGACGCTGGCGAGGGCGACGAGGATCATCAGGGCCGTGTTGAGCCAGCCGGGCTTGAAGCCAAGGGCGTGGGCGAGGGCGGGGTCGAAGCTCGAGATGCGGAGTTCTTTGAAGAGCGCGGCGATGGCGAAGACACAGAGGAGCGCGACGGCGGCGGCGGTGATGAGCTGTCGCGGGGCGGCGGCGAGGACGGCGGGGGAGAAGAGGGAGGCAAGGGTGCTGGGGGATTGCGAGCCCGAGCGGATGTCGCCGAGCCAGGTGATGGACTCGAGGACACCGGAGAGGACGCAGTCGGCGTCGAGATCGACCAGCCGCATGCTCGGGGAGGACATGAGCAGGACGCCAAGGGCGAACATCGCGGAGAAGACCACGCCCATGGCGGCGCCGGGCTCGACGCGGGCGTAGCGGCGGACGAGGTCAGAGAAGACGGCGGTGAGCACCCCGGCGGCGGCGGCGCCGAGGAACATGGGGAATGGGTCGCGGGTCTGGGACAGGATGAAGGCGGCGGCGAGGCCGGGGAGAACGGCGTGGCTGATGGCATCGCCCATGAGGGCTTGGCGGCGGAGGAGCAGGAAGGTACCAAGGAGGGCGCAGGTGATGGCGCAGAGCGTCGCCGTGAGGATGGCGGCAAGGTCGGTTTGCAGGAACTCGGAGAGGGTGGGGAGCACGAGAGCGGGGGGCGGGGGTTAAAGAGCAATCAGGAGGGCGGGAGGTTGAGGTCGCGTTCGAGGCGGTCGAGCAGGTCGGGGTCGACGGCGTGCTCGATGAGGTCGGCGGGGTGCGGGGCGTGGGCCTCGGGGATGGCCGCGCGGGCGACGAGGTAGGTTTCCCAGAGGCGATGCTGACGCGTGGCGGCGGCGGCGGCGCGTTGGCCGGCGGGGGTAAGGCGGAGCGAGCCAGAAGGTTCGGGCTCGAGGACGCCCCGGCGGACGAGGCGGGGGATGGAGGCTGAGCGGCCGAAGGCGGCCAGGGCGCGCTGGAGGCTGCCGCGGTCGAGGGTGGGCGTGGGGATCGGGGAGGAGCGTGCGAGGTCGTCGATGGCGCGGAGGGCGTGGTCGAGGGCGATGCGGCGGTTGAGGGCGTGGCGGCGGAGGGCGCGGGCGAGGATGCCGTTGCGCGGGGCGAACAGCGCGCTGAGGATAAAGAACACGGCGGCGCACAGGACGACGATCGCGCCGGTGGGGAGGCCGGCATGGGCGGCGCTGAGGGCGGCACCGAAGTAGCCGGAGGCCGCGCCGATGAGCGTGGCGAGCAGGAGTACGGCGCCCAGGCGGTCGGACCAGAAGCGGGCGGCGGCGGGTGGGATGATGAGCAGGGCGATGACGAGCACCAGGCCGACGGCCTGGAGGCCGACGACGGTGACGATCACCACGAGGGTCATCATGAGCGTGTCGAGGGCGGCGACGGGCCAGCCCTGGGTGCGGGCGAAGGCGTCGTCGAAGCACACGAGGCGGAACTCTTTGTAGAGAAGCGTGCAGGCCAGGAGGGAGAGCAGGGCGACGAGGGCCAGGATCTGAGCATCGGCGGCGCTCATGGCGGCGGCCTGGCCCAGGATGAAGGTCTTCAGGCCGGCGTGGGAGCCGCTGGACTGGACCTGGATGATGCTCAGGAGGACGTAGCCGGCGCCGAAGAAGACCGAGAGGACGACACCGATGGCGGCGTCTTCTGGGATGCGGGGGTGGGCGGCGCGGCGGATGGCGTGGACGGTGAAGATGCCAAGGACGGCCGTGATGGCCGCGCCGGCGAGGAGGACGGGGAGGGAGCGCGGCTCGATCCCGACGCCGGCGGCGCGGAGGGCGGAGGCGAGGAGGAAGGCGGCGGCGATGCCCGGGAGCGTGGCGTGGGCGAGGGCGTCGCCCATGAGGGCACGCTTGCGGAGCAGGGCGAAGGCGCCCACGAGGCCGGCGGCGGCGCCGAGCGCGGCGACGCCCAGCAGGACGACGGCGGCGTTGTGGCCGGATTGAAGGGTGAGGATTCGGAAGAGGTCGGGCATTGATCGGAGGCTGATTGAAACACGGCGGTGCCCGGAGGAGCGAAGAGGAGAGGAAGAAAACAGGGGAAAGGCGGATCAGCGACTCGTTGCCTTCACCGCATGTCAATCGATGTCTCGATCCTGCGTCTCCTCGGTCTGCCGCCGTTAAACTCCACGTTGCAACCGTTTTACCCGTCGCCGCCGGCCAGCGCGACGGCGTGTGCAGCTTTGTCGAGCAGGGTGAGGCGGCCGGCGTAGGTCTTCTGAAGGTTGGCGCGGGTAAAGGCTTCGGCGACGGGGCCGGCGGCGATGACGCGGGTGTTGAGCAAGAGGACGTGGTCGAAGTAGCGTTCGACGGTCTGCAGATCGTGATGGACGACGATGACGGTCTTGCCGGCGTCCTTCAGGCCGCGAAGCACGTCGACGATGGCTTCCTCGGTGGCGGCGTCGACACCGGCGAAGGGTTCGTCCATAAAGTAGAGGTCGGCCTCTTGGGCGAGGGCGCGGGCGAGGAAGACCCGCTGCTGCTGGCCGCCGGAGAGCTGGGAGATCTGGCGGGAGGCGTAGTCGGCCATGCCGACCTGGTCCAGGCTCGCGAGCGCAGCGGCGTGGTGGGCGCTCGAGACGGGGCGGAACCAGCCGATCTTGGCGTAGCGGCCCATGGCGACGACGTCGAGGGCGGAGACGGGGAACTCCCAGTCGACGCTCTCGCGCTGGGGGACATAGCCGACGCGGGCCCGGGCCTTGGGGTAGGGCTGGCCGAAGAAGGCGACGGTGCCGCTGGCGCGGGGGATGAGGCCAAGGCAGGCTTTGATGAGGGTGGACTTGCCGGCGCCGTTGGGGCCGACGATGGCGACCAGGGAGCGTGGGGGCGCGTCGTAGTCGACGTCCCAGAGGACAGGCCGCCGGTTGTAGGCGACGGTCATGTCGTGGATGGAGAGCGGCGCGGAGGGCGAGTGCTCGGGGCGTGGGATGGGCGGGACGGGGTGGGTCATGGCGGGCGTGCTGGCGGGGGGGTCAGTCGGCTTTGAGTTTGTCGTTCATGCCGCGGGCGGGTGCGGTGCCGCCCAGGGCGCGGGCGATGGTGGTGACGTTGTGGTCGATCATGCCGATGTAGGTGCCCTCGTAGGTGTTGTCTGGTCCCATGGCGTCGGAGAAGAGCTCGCCGCCGATGACGACGGGGTGGTTGCGGGCCTTGGCGCCGGCGATGAGGGCCCTGACGTTTCGGTCCGAGACGCTGGACTCGACGAAGACGGCGGCGATCTTGCGATCGACGATGAGGTCGACGAGGCGCTGGATGTCCTTCAGGCCGGCCTCGCTCTCGGTGGAGATGCCCTGGACGCCCTCGACGCGGAAGTTGTAGCGCTTGGCGAAGTAGTTGAAGGCGTCGTGGGCGGTGATCAGGACGCGGGATTGCTCGGGGACGGTGGAAAGGATTTTCTGGGCGTACTCGTCGAGCCGGAAGAGTTCGGCCTTGAGGGCATCGGATCGCTGGGTGTAGGTGTCGGCGTTTGTCGGATCGATGTCGGCGAGCTTGAGGCGGATGGTTTCGACGGCCTCGGACCAGAGGCGGGGATTCATCCAGGCGTGGGGATCGGTGGGGATGGCGTCGCCGGCGAGGGCGTGGCCTCCCCCGCCTCCCCCACCCCCTCCGCCGCCCCCGCCCCCTCCGCCGCCGGGGGGGCTGGCCGGGGCGGGCTGGTCCTTGGTGAGCAGGTCGCTCTCGGTGAGGCGCTGGGTGACGGCGTGGACGCGCTTTCCGCTGGCACCGAGGCGGTCGAAGGTCTCGGTGAGCTTGCCTTCAAGGAGCAGGCCGTTGTAGAAGACGATGTCGGCGGAGGAGAGCTTGGCGATGTCGGTGCGGGTGGGCTTGTAGAGGTGGGGGTCGGTGCCCGGGCCCATGAGGGCCTCGACGATCGCGCGGTCGCCGGCGACCTGGCGGGCGAGGTCGGCGATCATGGCGGTGGTGCAGACGATGCGATAGGGGATCGTGACGGAGTTGGGCGTGGGGGGCGTTGGGGGGGCCGGGGGGGCCGGGGGTGCGGGCCGGGCGCAGGCGAGGGCCGGCAGCAGGGCGAGCAGGGCGAGGCAGGCCATTGGGACACGGGCGAGGGCGGCGCGACGGCTGGGCATGGGCATGGCGGGACTCCGGTGGGTCGATGTAGCCTAGGCTACATTCGTCGCCGGGGCGTGTCCATGAGGGCAATGCTCAGCGCAGAGGGAAAACCGCTCGGGCGATAGCACGACGGCGGGAAGGCCGGCTCTGCCGAGCGGCCCAGCGTCTCAGAACTCCGCCTGCTTGGGTGCTCGCGGGAAGGGGATGACGTCGCGGATGTTCTGCATGCCGGTGATGAACTGGATGAGGCGTTCGAAGCCCAGGCCGAAGCCGGCGTGGGGGACGGTGCCGTAGCGGCGGAGGTCGCGGTACCACCAGTAGTCGGCCTTGTCCAGGCCCATCTCGTCGAGGCGGAGGTCGAGCTTGTCGAGGCGTTCCTCGCGCTGCGAGCCGCCGATGATCTCGCCGATGCCCGGGCAGAGCACATCCATGGCGCGGACGGTCTGGCGATCGGGCTCGCAGTCGTCGTCGAGTCGCATGTAGAAAGCCTTGATCTGCTTGGGGTAGTTGGTGAGGATCACCGGCTGCTTGAAGTGCTCCTCGGTGAGGAAGCGTTCGTGCTCGCTCTGGAGATCGGTGCCCCACTTGACGGGGAACTCGAACTTCTTCTGGCCCTTCTTGATCGCGTCTTCAAGGATCTTTACGCCGTCGGTGTAGGTGACGCGGAGGAAGGGTTTCTCGACGATGTGTGTCAGCCGCTCGACGGCCGTCTTCTCGATCCGCTCGGCGAAGAACTTCATGTCGTCGGCACGCTCGGAGAGGGCGGTCTTGAACAGGTACTTGAGCATGTCCTCGGCGAGAAGAGCGTCGTCGTTGAGGTCGGCGAAGGCGATCTCGGGCTCGATCATCCAGAACTCGGCGAGGTGGCGCGAGGTGTTGGAGTTCTCGGCGCGGAAGGTGGGGCCGAAGGTGTAGACCCGGCTCAGGGCCATGCAGTAGGTTTCGACGTTGAGCTGGCCCGAGACGGTGAGGTGGGACTGCTTGCCGAAGAAGTCCTGGTGGAAGTCGACGGGTGCGCCGGGCGCAGGGGGCTGGCCGTGGTCGGTGACGCGGGGCGGGTTGAGCGCGTCGAGGGTGGAGACGCGGAACATCTGGCCCGCGCCCTCGCAGTCGCTGCCGGTGATGATGGGCGTGTGGACGTAGTAGAAGCCGCGCTCGTGGAAGAAGCGGTGCACGGCCATGGCCATGGCGTGGCGCATGCGGGCGACGGCGCCGAAGGTGTTGGTGCGGACGCGAAGGTGGGCCTGCTCGCGGAGGTACTCGAAGGAGTGGGGCTTGGGCTGGATGGGGTAGGTGTCGGGATCGTCGACCCAGCCGATGACGCGGATGGCGCCGCCCTTGTCGGGGTCGGCGGCGATCTCGTTGCCGCCCTTGGGGTTCTGCACGATCACGCCGTCGCACTCGATGGCGCACCCGGTGGTGAGCTTGGCGACCTCGGCGGCGTAGTTCTCGAGCTTGCCGGTGGCGACGATCTGGATGGTGTCGAAGCAGGTGCCGTCGTGGAGGGCGATGAAGGAGAGGCCGCCCTCGGCCTTGGAGTCTCGGCGGGTGCGGACCCAGCCCTTGACGGTCAGGGGTGTGCCGACGGGGGCCTTAAGGGCGTCGGAGACTTTGAGCCAAGCGGGCATGATGCGGGCCTCGGGGGATGGGTCGATGGGCGGGGGCTCATGGTAGGGATGCGGGGTCGGCCCGACCGTGCGGACGCTGGCGACGCCGCTAGCATGATGTATTGACATCGCTCGATACACAGCCGTCGCGCACACTCCGGTGGGTGCTCCCGACTCATATTGTTTCGGCATCGCTGGTCATGTCGACGACGGTGACGGTGGCGGCGATCCTGCCGCTGATCGCCAAGAAGCACTTCAACGCGAGCGACACGGGCACTGTGCTGGTGACGGCGGCGCCGACGGCGTCGTATGTGCTGTCGATCTTCTTCAACCACGTGTTTGCGCGGCGGCGGTTCGGGACGTACCTGATCCAGTTCTGGCTGCTGGCGAGCGTCCCCATGGCGGTCATGGGCCTGGCCCACGAGTTCTGGCAACTGCTGGTGCCGTTCCTGCTCGCGTGCATCGGCGGGGCGGGGTATCACCCGGTGGCGGGCGAGCTGCTCAGGCGGCTGTATCCCGAGGCGGTGCGGGGGCGGATCTATGCGATTGTGTGGGGCTCGTCGATCTTGGTCTCGGCGGGGATCGGCTGGACGGTTGGCGAGTGGCTCAAGCACGACGCCGAGGCTTTCAGAGTGTTCCTGCCGCTGTTCGCGGGGCTGCAGGGGGTCGGGCTCATCGGCTACTGGCTGCTGTGGCGGCTGACGGGGCAGCGGCGCGAGCTCGAGAAGAGCGGGTCGATGCTCCGGCTGCTTGAGCCGGTGGTGCACATGCGGCGGGTGCTCAAGGACGATCCGACGTTTGCGCGGTACGAGGCGTCGTACATGGCGTACGGCATCGGGTGGATGATCTGCTGGGCCCTCTTGCCGCTGATGGGCGTGCGGATGGGGCTCAACTACGACCAGTATGCCCACTCGACACAGGTCGCGTATCAGGTGATGCTGGTGCTGGCGATCTATCCGGCGGGGCTCTTGATGGACCGGATGGGGGCGGTGCGGTCGACGGCGTTGAGCTTCGCGATGCTGACGTTCTATCCGCTCGGGCTGATGTTCGTGGGCACCGAGATGCACCTGATCGTCGTCTCGGCGCTCTACGGCCTGGCCCACGCGGGAGCGAACATGGGGTGGATGCTCGGGCCCGTCTCGCTGGCGCCGACGCGGGAGAAGGTTGCGCAGTATGTGGCCATCCACTCGACGCTGGTGGGCGTGCGGGGGGCGGTGTTCCAGTTCCTGGGCGTGTGGGTGTATGTGCTCACGGGTAGCTTCATTATCCCGCTGGCGATGGCGGCGCTGGGCTTCGGAGTCAGCGCGTGGCAGATGTTCAGCCTGCACCGGCGGATGACGGGGGCCAGGGTGGCGAAAACGCCAGAGCCGGCAGTGACGCTGGAAGGCAAGTAGGCGGGGGACGGTTCGGCGTTCAGCGTTCGGCCGCGGCGCGGGCGAGGTGGCGCTCGAGCTCGTCGATGAACGGTGTGAGCGAGAGCGGGGCCCCGGCGGCGCGGGCGGCCCGCTGAGCGCTCTCGAGGCCCATGGGATCGAGCAACTGGCGGATCGCGCGGGCCCAGGCGTCGGGCGTCGAGGGCTCGATCACGACGCCGGGGCGTGAGCCGTCGGGGAGGGCCAGGCGGCACAGGTCGTAGCCCGGCGCGCCCGAGACGGCCAGCAGAGGGCGGCCCAGGCGGAGGGCATCGGCGGCGAGGCGGCCCGAGGCGCCGGCCTCGAAAGCGCCCGCGGCGGCCCGGGCCGGGAGCGCGACGGCGTCGGCGGAGGCCAGGGCCCGGTCGATGTTGGACGTAGGGCCCAACACCTTGACGTGGTCGATCGCGCCCGAGCGGAGGGCGCGGGTGTGCTGGGCGACGGCGTCTTTGCTGAGCACCAGGAGCATCGGCGGGTCGCGGGGATCGCGGCGCGAGAGATCGGCGATGGCCTTGATGACCGGGGCGAGGGTTCGCCCGGCGTACTGCGTGCTTGCGCAGAGGATGACGCGGCGGGCATCGGGGATGTTGAGCAGGGCGCGGGCGGCGGCGCGGCGAGGGGCGAGGTCGGCGTTGGAGTGCGCGGGGAGGGTGGAGAAGTACGGGAGCTGGGCAAGGCGCTGGTCGAGGCCGGTGGGGGCGAGGAGGCGTGCGGCCTCGCCGTGGGAGGTGGGGCCGATGGCGAGGATGCGCGGGGAAGGGGCGTGGGAGGCGGAGCGGGGCATTCTGCGGAGGGCTTCGACGAGGGCGGCTCGGAGAACGCCGTGGTGGCGAACGAGGCGCTTGAGGAGGCCCGGGCGGCCGTGGGCATCGAGGGTGTGGCGGATCCAGCTTTCGGCGGAGGGGTCGAGGGGAAGCCAGAGGTCGGCGCTGACAACGCGGGAGAAGCTGAGGCTGGCGTCGCACGGGATGTTGCGCGCGGCGCGGGCGGCGAAGCGGGCGTAGTTGAGGGGCCAGTCGCTGGTGCCGGTGGCGAAGCGGCGCATGGTGGTGACGGCGCCGAGGTGGGCGAAGGCCTCGGGGTCGTCCATGTCGTGAGCCAGGAGGTGAAGGGTGTGGCCGCGATGGGCGAGGGCGGCGGCGATGGTGGTGATGGTGCCGGCGGCGGACCAGGGGTGGCGGGAGAAGCGGCCGGCGATCAGGAGGATCCTCATCGCGGGGCTCCGGGGGCCGGGGGAGTGTGGACGGTGGGCTCGCCGAGGGCGCGGGGGCGGATGGACAGGCAGAGGGCCATGAGCATGAAAAAGAGAAAGGCGGTCTGCTGGTTGATGGTGATGGTGTCGAAGAGGCCGGCCGCGGCGAGTCCGACGAGGCCTAGTGGGGGGGCGGCGTCGTAGCCGGAGGGGGGCGGGCCGTCGCGCGGGCCGCGGAGGCCCGAGCGGATGGCGAGGATGAGGGCGGAGAAGAGGAGCGAAGCGCCGAGCAGGCCGGTGGTGGCGAGGGTGTGGAGGTACCAGTTATGCGCGTGGGCGTGGAGCATGGTGCGGGCCCGGGGCGGGGCGTCGAGCTCGCGGGCCCGCTGGGACGTTTGCGCGGCGGCCCAGGATTGATAGCCGCCGGCACCGACGCCGAGGATGGGATGGGCTCGGAACTCGGCGATGGCCCAGCGGGCCATGGCGACGCGGAGGCCGGTGTCGGTGGTGAAGCGGCTGTCTTCGAGGGCGGCGCGGGTCTCGGCGATGCCCTGGTCGAGGCGGGCCCGGACGGGCGGGGTGAGCCAGACGGCGGCGGCGGCGATGCTGACGAGGGCGAGGCCAGCGAGCAGCGGGCCGGCGCGCTGGCGGGAGGGGAGCCGGAGTAGGGCGATGAGGGCGGCGATGCAGATCGTGAGGACGGCGGCGATCCAGGCGCCGCGGCTGCCGGTCGCGAGGATGCCCAGGAGGGCGGCAAGAGCTCCGAGGGTGCCAAGGAAGCGAGCGGGGCGAGTGGTGCTGAGCAGCGACCCGGCCAGGTGCATGCCCAAGGCGGCGCAGAGGAGAGAGCCGCCGACGACCGGGTCCCACCAGCCGCTGATGCGGCCGGGGAGCCGCTGGATGCTCGTGAGGTTCAGGGCGTGGGCAAGCTGGACCGATTGGCCGAGGGCGAAGGAGATGAGCAGGGCGGCGATGAGCCAACGGCGGCGGTCCAGCACGGGATAGAGCGCGAGGATAAGGACGGCGAAGCGGAGGGACTGGGCGTCGCCCAGCCACGACCGAGGGGCAGCGTGGGTGTAGAAGAAGGAAAGGCCGATCAGCGCGGCCCACGCCGCGAGGAGCCAGACGACCGGGTCGAGCCAGAGCGGGCGGAGCACGCGGTGGTGCTCGGTCATCCGAACGAGGAAGGCGGCCAGCAGGGGGAGCGCGGCCCACTCGAGCGGGGTGGTCGGGAAGGCGGCCAAGAGGCAGGCGACGACGGCGAGGGCCGTGTGGATGCGGACACCGAGCGGGTCAACTTGGCGCTGGCGGAAGAACAGGTCTTGCACCTGGAGCGGCGAGCGGGCGATGGTCCAGGGGCTGAGTCGCATCGGGCGGGGGCATCATCCGCCACCCGGGAGCGGGATGCAAACGCGGGAAGGGGCGGAACGGTCAATCTGTTCGGACTGCGCACGGGCGGATGGGCGGAGGGAGGGACGGCAGAGGGAAGATTCGGGCGGCGAGCGGGCAAAGGTCGAACGGCGGTGCGTCGCGGGCCGAATAGAGTGGTATACCCGGAGACGGCTTGGCCCGGGCATACCGGGGAGGAACACGCGATGAACGACATCAACAGAGTGCTCAGCGCGGCGGCCTGGCGGCTGGGCGTGACGAGCTTTCTCCGCGGCGCCGTGTTTGCGGCGACTGTCGCGCTGGGGGCGCTGATCGTGCTGCGGCTTGCCCAGCAACTGTTTGTCTTCGCGGTGGACTGGCGGCTGGCGGGGGCGGTGGCGGCGGGGGCGTGCGTGGCGGCGGGGGTGGTGTTTGCGGTGATCGTCCGGCCCGGGAGGATCGCGGTGGCGCGGCGGGTGGACGAGGGCGCGGACCTGCGGGAATCGCTGTCGACGGCGCTGTGCGTGGCGGGGCGGGGCGAGGACCCGTGGGCCAAGGCGGCGATCGAATCGGCGACGCGGCAGGCTCGGGGCGTGCGGGTGTCGCAGGCGGTGCCGATCGCGCCGCCGAAGTTCTGGCCGGTGCCGGTCGCGATGGGGATGGCGCTGACGGTGCTGTATTTCATGCCGGCGGTGGACGTGCTGGGGTGGCGGAAGAAGGACGTTGTCAAGGCCGCGGACACGGTGCAGATCGTGCAGGCCAAGGCGGACGCGGACCAGGCGCGGCAGAAGGTCGAGGAGATGGTCAAGGAACTGGGCCTTGAGAAGGACCCGTCGGAGCCTCCGGCGGCGGAGAAGCCCGAGGCTCGCGATCCGGACGCGATCCGCAAGTCGGCGATCAAGGACCTGACGAAGCTCAACGAGCGGCTGGAGCAGCTGCGGACGGGCGAGAAGAGCATGACGCTCAAGGCCGTGCAGGACCGGCTCAAGCAGCTGCGTCCTGCGGGCAAGGAGACCAGCGAGCTGAGCAAGGCGCTGGCGAGCGGCGACTTTTCGCAGGCGGGCAAGGAGCTCGAGAAGCTCAAGGAGCAGGTCGCTTCGGGGAGCATGTCCGAGAGCCAGAAGGCGGCAACGGCCAAGGAGCTCGAGAACATCGCCAAGCAGCTTGCGGAGCTGGCGAGCAACAAGCAGGAGCTGGAGCAGGCGCTTCAGCAGGCGGGGATGGACCCGAGGCTGGCATCCGATCCCAAAGCGCTACAGCAGCAGCTCAAGGAGCAGACCAAGACGGCGGACCAGTCGCCGCAGGAGCAGCAGCAGAACCAGCAGATGCAGCAGATGGCCCAGGCGATGAGCCAGATGCAGAGCGCGATGGACGGGCTGTCGCAGTCGGCCCAGCAGATGGCCTCGGCGTGCCAGAATCCGGGCGGGCAGCAGGGCGAGAATCAGCAGCAGGGTCAACAGCAGGGCCAGCAACAGGCCGGGCAGCAGCAGGGGGCTCAGGCGGCGCAGCAGGCGGCCCAGCAGGGGCAGCAGCAGCTCAGCGAGCTCGAGCAGATCAGCCAGGACATGCAGACAGCCTCGGCGGCGCAGCAGGAGGCGCAGCAGCAGATGCAGCAGCTCGCCTCGGAGTGCAACGGCGGCGAGGGGAGCGGCGAGGGGCAGGGCAACGGGGGGCAGGGGCAGTCGTGGACCAATTCGTTCGGTCAGGGGCAAGGGCAGGGACGCGGGCAGGGCGGGCAGGGCTTTGCCGGCACCCGCGAGCGGGGCAGCGCGGACTTTGAGATGCAGAAGCGCAAGAGCATCGGGGCGATGGGGGGCGGGCCGATCATCGGGTCGCGGCTGGTCGAGGGCGAGAGCATCAAGGGCGAGAGCGTGGCGGAGTTTTCCGCCGCCGTCGCGACGGCGGAACAGGGGGCGACGGAGGCGATGGAGAACAATACGATCCCGCGCGAGTTTCACGAGGCGGTGAAGAACTACTTCGGGACCCTGAAGCAGAACGCGGGGACCGCCCCGGGCAAGGATGCCAAGCCCGCGGCGCCGGCGAAGCCCGCGGAAGACGCGAAGAAGTGAGGTCCGGGGGGAGAGCAGGAGAGAGGGACATATGAGCATGTCGCTGAACCGGAGGCGGTTTCTTCGGGCGTCGGGCGTGGTTGCGCTTGGGGCCATCGGGGGGGTGATCGGGGGGACGGCGGGGTGCCGGCGTGGAGGCGAAGGCGGCGAGCGGGGGATCACGGTGTATTGCTCGGCGGACGCGGAGATCGCGGGGCCGGTGTTCGAGTCGTTCACGGCGGCGACGGGGATCCGGGTTAATGCGGTGCTGGACACGGAGGCGACCAAGACCACCGGGCTGGTGAATCGCTTGTTGAGCGAGCGGGGCTCGCCGCGGGCGGATGTGTGGTGGTCCAGCGAGCCGTTCGGGACGATCCGGCTGGCGAAGGCCGGCGTGCTTGAGCGGTTCCGCGCGGCCCGGGCGGAGGACGCGATGAAGGGCTCCCGGCAGGGGCGCTGGCCGGAGGAGCTGCGCGATGTTTCGCCGGACAAGGCGGGGACGGTGGACACGCCGATGTGGTACGGCTTCGGCTCGCGGCTGCGGGTGATGGTGTACCACACGGGGCATGTGCAGCCCGCGGAGTTGCCGCTGGCGCCGGGGCGGCTCGGGCTTTTGGCGCTCGAGCGGTTCAAGGGGCGTGTGGCGATAGCCAGGCCGCAGTTCGGGACAACGCGCGGGCACATGGCGATGCTGCATCTGAAACACGGCGACGCGGATCTGCGAGCCTGGCTCGAAGCGCTGAAGGCCAACGACGTTCAGATACTCGACGGCAACGCGACGGTGGTGCGCGCGGTGGCCAGCGGGAAGGCGCAGCTCGGGCTGACGGACAGCGACGATGTGTTCGCGGGCCAGCGGCAGGGTTGGGCGGTGGACATGATGTTCGAGCCCTTCGGGATGCTCGCGACGGGCGTCAACCCGGCTCGGTCGGCGTCGCCGGACCTGATGCCGATGGGGCCGGCGAGCCTGCCCAACACCTGCGCGGTGGTTGCGGGGACTCGGCGGGGCGAGGCGGCGAGTGCGTTCATCGAACACTTGCTCGCGCCCGCGACGCAGCGGCTGATGGCGGTGAGCGACAGCCGGAACATCCCGGTCGACGAGGGCCTTGCGCGGGAGCTCGCGACCTGGGCGCCCGCCCTGCCCGCGGGCGTGCACACGCTTCCGCGGCGGCTGGAAGAGGTGGAGGCGTTGATCGAGCCGGCGATGCGCGCGGTGGCCGACGTGCTCGGGGTGTAGCGGATGCGCGGGGTGGGCGCATAGCGCGCGGGGGCGGCGGCGGCCAGTGATCCACAAACGACAGGTGTGCTTTGACAAGCAGAGCGTGCTCTCGCTACTGTGGCGGCGCAGGGAGGCAACGCTCTCGCGTTTGGGCCCGGAGCCGGTTCCGGCCTCGGGCAAACTCGGGAGCACGCAGCGGGCGCGGGACGCGCCGACACACCCCATGAACACCACCACCGCTGGTTCAACAATGCTCTCAACGACCACCGCCATCGCGGGCAGCGCGGCCATGCCGCTGGCGACGTTCTCGATCGCGGCGGCCGCGCCCGAGGCCAAGGCCGGCGACACGCGGCAGCGGCTTGTGGAGGCGGCGACGAACCTGTTCTGGGAGAAGGGATACGCCGCGACCGGCCTGAGCGAGGTGCTCAAGGAGGCCGGGGCGCGGGCGGGGAGCCTGTATCACTTCTTCCCGACCAAGGAGTTGCTGCTGCTGGCCGTGCTGGATCACCACAAGCTGATTTTGGAGACCGTGATTCTGCGGGCCGGCGACGCGGAGACCGACGCGGGCAAGCGGGTGCTGGCGATTCTTGGCTTCTATCGGCAGTTCATGCTGCGGACCCAGTGCGCGCTGGGCTGCCCGATCGCCAACCTGGCGGCGGAGGTTAGCGATACTTATCCCGCGGCCCGGGACAAGGCGGCGGCCCTGTTCGACACGCTTCGCCGAGGCATCGGCGAGGCGCTGGCTTCGGGACGGCCGGGGCGATCGGGGATCAGCCCGGGCCGGGCCGAGGAACTGGCGGCGATGATCGTCGCGGTGCTCCACGGCGGACTGATGCAGTCTCGCGCGGCGCGGTCGATGCAGCCGCTGGAGTTGTGCCTGGCGGCGGTCGAGGGCGTGCTGCACGCCGAGGCGGGGCGCGGGGTGACCGGGACGGCGGGGGTGGAGATGGCGGGGGCGTGAGATTCTTGCGGTGGGCATGTCGGAGCCTCTCGCGTGAGCGAGAGGTGAAGGGGTCCTCGCGGTGGGCATGTCGGAGCCTCTCGCGTGAGCGAGAGGTGAAGGGTCCTTTTGGGAGCTGCGGGGGAGGGGGTACGTCTCTCGCTTACGCGAGAGGCTCTGAAATGACATGGAGCGGTGTTTGGGCGTTTGCGTCGTCGAGTGGGCGCTGGGTAGGCTGGCGACATGGGCGTGCCGTTGGCGTATTTCCTGACGTGGACCGGTTATGGCACTTGGCTTCCCGGCGATGACCGGGGGTCTGTCGACGACCAGCACAACCGCTTCGGAGGGGCGATCGTCGAGCCCGATGCCCTGAGCGTCCATCATGCCGGGCTGGCCATGTCAGAGCCGGCGTTCAAGATGGGGGATGAAGAGCGGCGTGCGGTAGACGCGGCGATCCGTCAGACATGCGCAATCAGGCGCTGGGCGGCCCATGCGGTGAACGTGCGGACGAACCACGTGCATGTCGTCGTAGCCGCGGCGGGCGTTTCGCCCGAGCAAGCGATGGGGACGCTCAAGTCGTGGGCGACCCGGGCATTACGGACGATCGATCGGCACGCGGACCGGCGCAGATTCTGGACCAATCAGGGGTCGAATCGCTGGCTGTGGTCCGACGAGCAGGTGCGTGCGGCGGTTGTGTATACGTTGAACCAGTGAGCGAAGCGAAGGTCGAAGGGGATTGACCGACGGAGCCTCTCGCGTGAGCGAGAGGTGAAGGGGTCCTTTGGGGGGCTGCGGGCGAGGGGGTCCGTCTCTCGCATACGCGCGAGGCTCTGATTTGGTGGGCGGTCAGGCCCCCGCCTGGCCCACGAGCGCGGCGGTGGAGGGGAAGCGATTGAGGGCGGCCAGGAGTTGCTCGATCTGCACGTGCGGGGGCATGTTGAGCAGGCGGCGGCGGAGGGCGCCGATGGTCTTGAGCTCGATCTCGGGCTGGAGCAGGTGCTCCTTGCGGGTGCCGCTGGCGCCGAGGTTGATCGAGGGGAACAGGCGGCGTTCGCTGATCTTGCGGTCGAGGATGAGCTCCATGTTGCCGGTGCCCTTGAACTCCTCGAAGATGACCTGATCGCCCTGGCTGCCGGTGTCGACCAGGCAGGAGGCGATGATCGTCAGGCTGCCGGCCTCCTCGGTATTGCGGGCGGCCCCGAAGAGCTGCTTGGGGACTTCGAGGGCCTTGGAGTCGATGCCGCCCGAGAGCGTCTTGCCGGAGCTTGAGTACTTGCGGCTGCGGTTGAAGGCGCGGCCCAGGCGGGTGAGCGAGTCCATCATGATGACCACGTGCTTGCCGGCCTCGACCATGCGCTTGCAGCGCTCGATGGTGAGCATGGCGACGGCGATGTGCTTGTCGGCGTCGTGATCGTTGGAGGAGCCGACGACGAAGCAGCGCGGCGACGCGGGGGCGACGGGGCCGCTCGGCCGGGCTCCGGGCGGGAGGTCGGCGAGCATGCTCTGGAGCATCGGGTCGACTGCGCCGGGCTTGGCCGGGCCGCCGGTCCACTGGGCGAAGGAGCGGCGAAAGTCGGTGACTTCTTCGGGGCGTTCGTCGACGAGCAGGACCCAGACTTCCACGTCGGCGTGGTTGCGGAGGACGGCGGTGGCGATGTCTTTGAGGAGGGTGGTCTTGCCGGCCTTGGGCGGGGAGACGATCAGGCCGCGCTGGCCGCGGCCGATGGGGCAGAAGAGATCGATAAGGCGGCAGGCGGGCGGGCAGCCGGGATACTCGAGGGTGAGGCGGGGCTGGGGGTCGATGCTGGTGAGGTCTTCGAAGGGCTTGCGCCGGGCGAAGAGCTCTGGGTCCTGGCCCTCGATGGCGACGATGGTCTCGACGACGGAGCGGCCGCCGGAGGAGGGGGCACTGGCGGCATGTTGCGGAGCGCGGCCGTGCTGGGGCTGGCCCCGCTGGGCGTGGTGTGGGGGCTGGGGCGGGCCTTGGCGGATCTGGCCCTGCGGGCGGCCGCCGCGGAAGCCGACCTCGACGGTGACTTCGAGCGCCGGGCGCAGGCGGAAGCGTTCGCCCAGCGCGAGGGGGACGTAGGGGTCGTCATCGCGGTGGATGAGGGTGGAGTTGCTGAGTTGGCGGACGCGCCCTTCGGCGCGTTGCGGCCATTCGAGAATGCCGGTGACGGTCGTCATGAATATCAACCACAGGCCGCGGCACCCGGCTCGGGAGCTCGCGGTGAACTTGGCGGGCGCTTGCGGGCGACCCCGCGGCGAAGCACCGACCGCTTGGAAACGTTGCACGAGCAGGACTGAGGCACGGTCCGGAGGCCCGGCGGCGTGCCGACGGGCGAAGGGACGGTGAGAATCAGCGGCGACCCGTGCGGGCGTCGAACAGGTGAAACCAATATGAACCGGGCAGAGCCGGCTTGGATCTGACGGGCCCGGTTGAAGCGGGCACGACTGATCGGATGCAGGCTGGGATGCCCCCGCCGCCGAACCCCTTGTGGGGGCTCAGAGCACGTAGAGCGTATATCGGGCGGGGCGTGAAGCCAACTGAACTCGAGTCGGGGAATCGTTGATGAAGAGGATGGCGGCCTGAGGGCGGTGGGGTGTGAACTCCGGGTGAAGACGGATTGCGGGTGGGCGGTCGCTATTATGGAGCTTGCCCCGGCTTGGGCCGGTGGTCCGCGGTTTTTGTGAGGGTCTGGGGGGTTTGCGGGGCGGCCGGGGCTGCGACGAAGGGACGAACCGGCAGACGATGGAATCGCTCAAGGGCATAGCGGTATCGCCCGGGGTGGTGATCGGTCGCGTGTTCGTCCTGGACGAGCAGCACCGGCGCATTCCCAAGCGGACGGTGCGCGCCGGGCAGGTGCCGGCCGAGCACGATCGGTTGTGGAGGTCGCTGCACGCGTCGATCGAGGAGTGCAACGTTCTTCGCGAGAAGACGCGGGCCCAGCTCGGCGACGAGGCGAGCAAAATCTTCGCGTTCCATGTCGGGATGCTCAGCGACAAGGCGCTGACCGGGCCGATGCACGCGCTGATCGACAAGGAGCTCTCGACGGCGGAGTACGCCGTGTGGAAGGGCTTCGAGGACCTTGGCCGGATGTTCCAGTCGATGTCCGACCCGACTTTCCAGACCAAGGTCGACGATGTGCGGGATCTCTCGGCGCGGGTGCTCCGGCACCTGATCGGCGAGCACTCCGGGCGCCTCAAGGGCCTGAGCGACAACGCCGTGATCGTGGCCCGCGACCTGACGCCCAGCCAGGCGGCTGGCTTCGACCGGCGGCATGTGCTGGCGTTCGCGACCGACCTTGGGGGGAAGACCAGCCACACGGCGATCGTGGCCCGGGCGCTGGGGATCCCGGCGGTAGTGGGCGTGACGCAGCTCACGGCGCACGTCTCGGACGACACGCCGGTGATCATCGACGGGGACCGGGGCGTGGTCGTCATCGACCCCGACGAGAAGACGCTGGAGGGCTACGAGAACTACATCGAGGCCCGCAAGAGCGTGCAGATCAGCCTGCGCGAGCTGGCGGGGCTGCCCTCGGTGACGGCCGACGGGACGAAGATCGAGCTGATGGGCAATATCGAGTTCCCCAGCGAGATCGCGCAGATCATCGAGGCCGGCGGCGACGGGGTGGGGCTGTACCGGACGGAGTTTTTGTATCTGGTCAACAACGTCGAGCCCAGCGAGGAAGAGCACTTCCAGGCCTACAAGCAGGCAGTCGAGCTGAGCAAGGGCCGGCCCCTGACGATCCGGACGATGGACCTTGGGGCCGACAAGTACACGCAGTTGCAGCAGGAGGAGCCGGAGCGGAACCCGTTTCTGGGGCTGCGGTCGATCCGGTACTGCCTGCAGAGCCTGCCGATGTTCAAGACGCAGCTGCGGGCGCTTTTGCGGGCCAGCGCGCTGGGGCCGATCAAGATCATGTTCCCGCTGGTGACAAACATCTCGGAGCTGAGGCAGGGCAAGTACCTGCTCAACGATGTGATGGAGGACCTGGAGGAGGAAGGCATCGCGTTTGATCGGAAGATCGAGGTCGGGATGATGGTCGAGGTGCCCGCGTCGGCGCTGATGGCCAATACCTTCGCGCGGGAGGCGGCGTTCTTCTCGATCGGGACTAACGACCTGGTGCAGTACACCCTGGCGGTGGACCGGACCAACGAGCGGGTGGCGCATCTTTACAACCCGTTCCACCCGGGCGTGCTGGCTTTGATCAAAGCGGTTATCAGATCGGGCCGAAGGAACGGGATACCGGTGTCGTGCTGCGGGGAGTCGGCGGGGGACCCGGAATACGCGCTAGTACTCATGGGGCTCGGGCTGCGTACGCTTTCAGCGACGGCATCGAGCATCCCCCTCCTGAAGCGGGTGGTGCGGAAGGTGACGATTCAGCAATGCGAGCGGATCGCCAAAAAGGCGACCTCGCTCGATTCGGATGCCGCGGTCACGGCGTTTGTGCGTGACCAGGCACGAAAAATCATTCCCGAGGCGTTCGACGGGCGTTCCGTGGATCGTTAGGGAGATTGACCAAGGCGGCCGGCCTGTTGAATGCAGGCGGTCGACGACAAGCGGACCGGCGCTGGAGCCGGGGTTTGGCGTGCCCGGTGGTGTGAGCGACCAAGGTCGTTCCCCCCGCGAGTGCGTGCCGGGCCCCAGGGAAGGCGTCGAGGACAGCCCGCGAATCAGGCCCTCGCCCGTTGTGGGCGGGGGGCCGGCCCGGTGTTCGGGCCCGCGGGAGGCAGGCGGTGTTTGTCCGGACCGGCGTGCGCGAAGAGCGTACGCAGCGGGGCAAGCGTGCCGTCGAATGTCGGCCGTTGTCGGCAGACCGACCTTGGCAGCACGGCTCTCCAGAGCCGTGTGTGTGCGTTCTCGCGGCGGCGGCCTCATTGGTCGCGCCCCGGGGGCGTATGGGGATTCGGGCTCGCGGCCTTCTGAGGCAGCGACCCAAGATATCACGGCTCCTGGAGAGCCGTGCCACCGGGGAAATGCCCCGGAAGGGACACGGATGGCTCAGCAAGAAATGGTGATCAACTACGTGCCCGGCGAGGAATGCCGGGTGGCGATCGTGGAGGGCGGCAAGCTTCAGGAGCTGCACGCCGAGCGGATGGACGGGCCCAGCAGCCACGTGGGCAGCATTTATGTCGGCAAGGTGGTGAACGTCGAGCCGGCGATCCAGGCCGCGTTTGTGGACTTCGGGCTGGAGGCCAACGGCTTCCTGCACGTCTCGGACGTGCACCCGCAGTATTTTCCCGGTGCCGACTCGGACGAGACCGAGCGGGTGGGCAAGAAGACGCCGCGGCGTGACCGGCCGCCGATCCAGGACTGTTTCCGGCGCGGCGACGAGGTGGCGGTGCAGGTGCTCAAGGAGGGCGTCGGGACCAAGGGTCCGACGGTGACGAGCTATCTGAGCATCCCGGGAAGGTTCCTGGTGATGATGCCGCAGATGGACAAGGTGGGGGTGAGCCGGAAGGTCGAGGACGAGGAGACGCGCCGGAAGATGCGCGAGATCCTGGACCAGCTCGAGCTTCCCGAGGGCTTCGGGTTCATCCTTCGCACGGCGGGGATGGAGCGGAGCAAGCTCGAGCTCAAGCGCGACCTCGCGTATCTGATGCGGCTTTGGAAGGACATGGAGAAGCGGTGGGGCACCGGGGACAAGCCGCGGCTCTTGTATAATGAGAGCGACCTGCTGGTGCGGGCCTTGCGCGACTATCTGACGGCGGACATCGAGCGGATCGTGGTGGACAACGAGGCGGCCCTGAGCCGCGCGGCCCGATTTCTGAAGATCGTGGCTCCGCGGACGAGCATCAAGCTGGTGCACTACACCGGCAAGTCGCCGATCTTCCACGCGACGGGCGTGGAGCCGCAGGTGCAGATGATCCATGCCCGCGAGGTGCCGCTCGAGTCGGGCGGGCGGCTGGTGATCGACGAGACCGAGGCGCTGGTTGCGATCGACGTGAACTCGGGCAAGAGCCGGGACGCGCGGGACAGCGAGACCAACGCGTATCAGACCAACTGCGAGGCGGTGGACGAGATCTGCCGCCAGCTTCGGATGCGGGACATCGGCGGGGTGATCGTCAGCGACCTGATCGACATGCGGTCGGCCAAGCACCGGCGGGACATCGAGCAGCGGATGCGGGACAACCTGAAGCTGGACCGGGCGCGGTGGACGATCGCGCCCATCAGCGAGTTCGGCATCCTGGAGATGACGCGGCAGCGGATGCGTGCGAGCCACGAGAGCCAGCACTTTGCCGACTGCCCGACGTGCCGCGGGCGCGGGATGGTGCAGCGGCCCGACAGCATGGCGACGGACGTGGTTCGGGAACTCGCTGCGCTCGTGGACCACGAGAACGTCCGGCGGGTGGAGATGGTTGTCCACCCGCGAATCGCTGGGGAGCTGCTCAGCTCAAAGCGCCGGGCCCTGTCGCGCGTGGAGCGGACCAGCGGCAAGCACGTGGACGTGCGGGTGAGCGACGCGGTGGGCGTCGACCGCGTGACGTTCTACGCGTACGACGACCGGGGCGACCTCGATGTGTCCAAGCTGGGCTCAAGGAGCGTGCGCGAGGACGAGCTGGTGGCTTACAACATCCAGGCCGACGCGGCGGATGCTTCGGACAACTGGGCCGAGGAGCCGACGGCGACCGAACACGACCACGACGACGACCATCGGCACGGCGTCAACGAGCTCGAGCCGCATCTGATCGAGCTGGAGCCGACGACGCTGGACGAGTATGTCGACCGGCCGCGGAGCGCGGGGCGTCCGGATACAGGCCCTCGGGATCGGGATGGACGTGGCGGCCGCGACGATCGCGGCGCTCGCGACGGCGGCGGGCGCGATCGGGACGGGCGTGATCGCGACGGCTCTGCCAGTCGCGGCGGGCCGCGCGGCCCGGCTCGAGGCGCGAGTCCTGGTGGTCCGGGTGGTCCGGGTAGTCCAGATAGTCCGGGCGGCTACGGCGGCGGGCCGGAGGGCGAGGGCCAAGGTCAGGAGCAGGGCGGCGAGGAGGGCGAAGGCGGTCGGCGGCGGCGTCGGCGTCGCCGCGGGCGTCGCGGCCGGGGCGGCGAGGGCTTCGAGGGCCAGCCCGGACAGGGCGGCTTCGAACAGGGCGGCGGGCAGGCCGGGGTTGCCGGTCAGCCGGGATATGACCAGTCGGGCTACGACCAGCCCGGGTACGAGCAGCAGGGCTCCGATCAGGGCGAGTTCAACCAGGGCGGCTATGCCCAGGGTGGACACACTCGGGGCATCGAGCCTGGGTACGAAGGGGGCTTCGACGAGTCGGGCGGGGTGTACGAGCCCGATCCGAACCTCGACGGATACGAGCTGGACGAGAACGGCCAGCCGGTGAACGGACCGGCGGGTTCCTACGCGCGTCCCGGGCAACCCGACGACGGGCAGGGGGGCCAAGAGGGACCCGGGCAGTTCGGACCCGGCGAGTCCGGCGAGGGCGAGCCTCGGCGGCGGCGGCGTCGCCGCGGGCGTCGCGGGCGGGGTGGCGAGGGCTTTGCTGGGCAGCCCGGCGAGGGCGGATTTGAGCAGCCGGGCGGGCCGCCGCAGGGCGGGTATGACCAGGGCGGCGATGGGCCGGCTAATGGGTATGCGCCAGTCGAGGGCGCGTATGACCAAGGCGGCTATGACCAGGCGGGCTCAGCGCCGGCCGGGGGCGAGCAGGCCGGGGCAGACGAGCCGCGCGAAGGTCAGGGCGGGTATGAGCCCGGCGGCCCGGGCGATGATGGCGGTCCTCGGCGTCGGCGGCGGCGGCGTGGCCGTCGCGGCGGCGGCGGTGATCGGGCCGAGGGCATGCCGGAGCAGGCGGGCGAGCGCGGGCCGCAGGGCGGACGCGATCGGCCCAGCGACCGGATGAACGAGCGGCCTTTGAACGATCGTCCGCCCGAGCGTGCGCCGGACCGGGCTCCTGATCGGGCTCCTGATCGGGCCCCGGAGCGGATGCCCGATCGGGCTGCCGGCGGCGGGTCTGGCCGCGGGGCTGATCGTGGCGGGGAGCGTGGTCCGGCCCGTGGCGGGCGGCCCAGCGCCGAGCCGCCGAGCCTGGCGGCGATGTTCCGGCAGAGTGGCGATGCAGCGCCGTATGTGTCGTCGCCCGGCAACGGAGCGATCGGGACCAACCAGCCGCTGGAGTTCGGCGACGAGCCGGGCGACGGCGAGTTTGACGCCCCGCCGCGCGACGAGGCGGCGGCGATCGAGCCAATGGCGGACGCGGTGCCGGTCGAGAGTGACGGGCCAGAGGATGGGCCGACGGGCGACAAGCCCAAGCGTGGCGGGCGTCGTCGCGGCGGCCGCGGCCGGGGCCGCGGAACTGCCGGCGGCGCCGAGGGCGGCCCTGCGGATGGCGGCGAGAATGCGCCGTCACCCGTGCGGGCGGGGGCAACACGGCCGGCGCCAGAGCGGCCGGCACCCGAGCGGCCGGCACCCGAGCGGCCAGCACCCGAGCGGGCGAGCAGGCCCGAGCCGGCAACGCGGGCCAAGGCGCCGTCGTCTTCGGCGGCCAAGGCGCCGGCACCCAAGCCGGCGGCGGGCGGGAGTGGAGCGGGCGCGGCCAAGCCGCGGACGCTGTATTCGAGCCGTCGGAAGCTCGCCCCGGGCGAGACTGTGAAGCCGCCCAAGCGCGAGGAATGACCCTTGAGCACTGTGCAGACGACTCAGGCCGCCCGCGATCGGGTGATCGCGGGCGGTGAGCGACGGGTGATCCTGCTGGGCTCGACGGGCTCGATCGGGACGCAGACGGTGGACGTGATCGAGCACCTCAACCGCCTGCACGAGGCGGGCGAAGGGCGTGACGGATCGCGCCCGAAGTACCGCGTGGTCGGGCTGGCGAGCGGGCGGAATACGTCGCTGATGTGCGAGCAGGCGGCACGTCTGGGCGTGCGCGAGCTGGCGGTCGCAAGCACCGAGGGCGGGTGCGATGCGCCGGCGGGCTCGCGCGTGCGGCGCGGGGCCGACGCGGCCGAGCGGCTGGTTCGCGAGGTCGAGTGCGACATCGTTCTGGGCGCGATGGTCGGCTCGGCGGGGCTGCCGGCGACGCTGGCGGCCGTCGAGCTCGGGCGGGACGTCGCGCTTGCGAACAAGGAGACGCTGGTGGCGGCGGGCGAGATCGTTGTGCCCGCGGCGCGGCGCTCGGGCTCGCGGCTGCTCCCGGTGGATTCCGAGCACGCCGCGGTGTGGCAGTGTTTGCAGGGGGACAGGCGCGGGGACGCTGATCCGAGCGGGGCGGCCCCGTGCCCGCCCTCGCCGTGCGGGGCGGAGATCGCGCGGATCGTGCTGACGGCCAGCGGCGGGCCGTTCCGGACCTGGTCGGCCGCGGACACGTACAACGCGCGGCCGGCGCAGGCGCTCAAGCACCCGACGTGGCAGATGGGGCAGAAGGTCACGATCGATTCGGCATCGCTCACCAATAAAGCGCTGGAGATCGTCGAGGCGCACTGGCTGTTCGGCGTCGGCGGCGAGAAGATCGAAGTGCTGGTGCACCCGCAGTCGATCGTGCACGCGATGGTGGAGTTTGTCGATGGGAACCTGATCGCGCAGCTCGGGCCGCCGGACATGCGGCTGCCGATCCAGTATGCACTCACGTTCCCCGCGCGGCCCGAGGGGGCGGCCCGGCGGTTGGACCTTTCCACGCTGAGCCGGCTTGAGTTCGCGCCGCCCGACACCGAGCGGTTTCCGGCGCTCAAGGCGGCATACGAGGTGATCGAGCGGGGAGGCACCGCGGGGGCGGTGTTCAACGCGGCCAACGAGGCGGCGGTGGAGGTGTTTCTGTCGCCCGGGGCGACGATGCCGTTTGGACGGATCGCGGAGCTGTCGTGCCGGGCGCTGCGGGAGGTCGGGATCTCGGGGCTGCGGTCGCTCGCCGATGCGCTCGAGGCCGACGCGGAGGCGCGGCGGTTTGTCTCGTCCATGTTGGGCGGGCGCGTCGATGCCGCGCGGGTGTAAGACGGGCAAGGCGTAGGGGCGGGGGGAGCGACGCGTGGGGCAGCGACGCGGATAACTCCGGCGGGCGTGGGCGGCGGGGCGGATGCGGGGCAGATTGAAGGCCCGGACTCTGACACCGACTTTGGTTCTGACTCGACCCGGGCCCGCTCGAGGGCCCGCAGACTTTCACGGAGAAGACGCATGTCCCGCGCCGGTCCCACGCAGCCGAACTCTCCGAGCCCCGCCCGTCCGCCGCTTTCGAACCACCTGGTGAACGCGGCGAAGCTGCTCGACCAGGGGCAGGCGGCGGCGGCGCGAACGCTGATCCAGCAGACGCTGCGCTCGGAGCCCGGCAACCCGTGGGCGAACCAGCTCATGCGGCACGCGATGACGCGGCTTGGGGAGATGGAGGCGGCGCTGTACTACGCGCAGAAGGCGTCGCGGCTCAGCCCGGGCGATCCGGACGTGGCGAACAACCTCGCGGTGTCGCTGGCGAACGTCGGCCGGGCAGAAGAGGCGCGGGGCGTGCTGGAGGCGAGCCTCGAGAAGCACCCGCTACACCCGATGAACCAGGCAGCGCTGGCGGGCGTGCACGCGGCGGCAGGGCGCTTCCCGGCGGCGATGGAGGTGTGCCAGAAGGCCATCGAGCGCGGGCTGCCGGCGCCGGCGGTGCTCGGGCCGACGGTGGCGAGCATGATGAACCTCGGGATGGCGGACCAGGCGGCGATGCTGCTGCGGGCGGCGGTGGGCAACGAGTCGGGGAACCCGATGCTGCTCAGCGCGCTGTGCTCGGCGCTGCCGTTGGCGCCCCTGATCTCGGCGGCGGACCTTGTCGGGGCCCACCACGCGTTCGGGCGGCTGCTGGTGCGGCAGATGCCGCGGCACAACGAGCTGAAGGCGGACACGGCGGATTCCGGGAGGCCGCTGCGGGTGGGCGTGGTGGTGGGGGCGGCGGACCCGCTGATGGTCGAGTGTCAGCTGGCTCCGATGATCGCGGCGCTGGGCGGGGCGGGGTGCGTTCTGCGCGTGTATCTGGCGGCGCCGATCGATGCGGGCGGGGTGGAGCGGCTGCGCGTCGCGTCGGGCTCGGCCCCGGCGGATGCATTTGCGCAATCGCCGGCGAAGCTCAACGAGCGGATGCTGGGCGACCGGCTCGACGTGGTGATCGACGCTGCGTCGCACACGGCGCCGCAGGCGCTCCTGGCCCTGCACATGCGCGGAGCACCGGTGCAGATCGCGGCCTTGGCGCACCCGATCTCCAGCGGTGTGCAGACGATGGACGGGCGGCTGAGCGACGCCGATTCGGACCCCGAGGAGGGCGGCAAGCCGGGGGGCAACGCGGGCGGCGAGCGGGTGCTGCGGCTGGAGCGGCCTGCGACGGTATTTGTTCCGGCGGCGGGCTCGGGCCCGGTCGGCGCGTGCCCGTCGGCATCGAGTTCGGACGGGAGCGTCACGTTCGGCGCGCGGGCCAGTGCGCCGCGGCTGAACGAGGGGCTGGTACGGATGTGGGCCGGACTCGTGCGGCAGCTCCCCGGGGCGCGGCTGCTGGTGCAGAACGGGACGCTCGGCGAGGAATCGTGCCGGGCCCACTTGTCGCGGCGGTTCGAGCAGGCGGGGCTGAGCCCTTCGCGGCTGGAGCTGGTCGGGCCGGTGACGAGCGTGGCCGAGCGGGACGCGCTGCACGGGAAGATCGACATCGGGCTTGACGCTTCACCGCTGGCCTCGGGGCTCGAGGCAGCATGCGCGGTGCACATGGGCGTGCCGGTGGTGACGCTGGCGGGGCTGACGGCGGGGCGACGCGGGAGCGTTGGGGTGCTCAGGGCCGCGGGACTGGAGGATCTGATCGCGAGCACCGAGGACGGGTATGCCGAGGCGGCGATCGGGCTGTCCCGGGACTCGGGGCGGCGGGAGCGGCTGCGGTCGTCGCTGCGGGGGACGCTGGGCGCGTCGGCCCTGTGCGATGTGCGCGGATACGGCGCGGCGCTGGAGGCGGCGCTGCGGCGGGTGTGGCTGGCGGCCTGAGCGGTGGGCTCTGGCGGGTTGTTCAGCGCTGCATGCGCTGCGCGAGGCCGAAGGCGAGCTCGAGGGCCTGCTCGTAGTTGAGGCGCGGGTCGCATGGCGACTGGTAGTTGCGGGTCAGGTCGGCCTCGGTGAGGCCGCCGGCGCCGCCGATGCACTCGGTGACGTCGTCGCCGGTGAGTTCGATATGGACGCCGCCGAGGCGCGAGCCCATCCGGGCGTGGATGTCCCACGAGGCGGTGAGCTCGTCCATGATGGACTCGAAGACGCGGGTCTTGGCTCCGTTGCCGGCGGGGCCGGTGGAGACGGTGTTGCCGTGCATGGGGTCGCTGACCCAGAGCACCGGCCCGAGGTCCTTGGCGGCGTGGACGCCCTCGATGAGGCGCGGGAGCACGTCGCGGACTTTGGTTTGGCCAGCGCGGACGATGAGCAGGACCTTGCCCGGCTCGGCGGCGGGGTTCAGGGTTCGGACGAGGTGGACGGCCTGATCGGCGGTGGCGGCGGCGCCGAGCTTGATGCCGATGGGGTTCTGGATGCCGCGGAAGTATTCGACGTGGGCGCCGTCGGGGTCGCGGGTGCGGTCGCCGAGCCAGGGGAGATGTGTGGAGAGGTTGAAGTAGCCGCCGCGGCGCGGGACGGTGCGGGTCTGCGCGCTCTCGTAGAGCAGGTTGAGTGATTCGTGGCTGGTGAAGAAGTCGACGCGGGTGAGCTCGTCGACGGTTTTCTCGCCGATGGCTTCCATGAACTTCAGGCCGTCGGCGAGGCGCGCGGTCATGGCCTGGTACTGGAGGCGGAGGCTCTCGGGGAGGCCGGCGTGGGCCATGAAGCCCAGGTCCCAATATTCAGGATGATGCAGGTCGGCGAACCCGCCGTCCATAAGAGCGCGGACGAAGTTGAGCGTCATGGCGGCGTGGGTGTAGCCCTCGAGCATGCGGCCGGGGTCCGGGCGGCGCGCGTCGGGGGTGAAGTCGGGGGCGTTGACGAGGTCGCCGTAGTAGGACGGGAGGGCGACGTCGCGGCCGTCGACGGTGCGTGTCTCGGTAGAGCTGGAGCGGGGCTTGGCGTACTGGCCGGCGAAGCGGCCCACGCGGATGACGGGCTTCTTGCCGGCGTAGATGAGCACCAGCGACATCTGTAGCAGGATCTTGAGCTTGGCGGCGATGGGCTCGGGCCGGCACTCGGAGAGCTGCTCGGCGCAGTCGCCGCCCTGCAGGAGGAAGCGCTCGCCGCGCTGGGCCTGGGCGATGTGGGCCTTGAGGCGCTGGATCTCGAAGCTGGTGACCAACGGCGGAAGCTCGCGCAGGCGAGCGACGACGGCATTGGCCCTCTCTCGGTCGGGATAGATGATCTGCTGGGCGTGGAGCTTGGCGCGCCAGGAGTCGGGGGACCAGTCGGTGGGGGCGGGAAGGGGCATGGGGGCACGGTGGCGGGGGGGGGCGGCCGGGCAGGGCGGGCGTGAGCAGGTGGGAAAGAGGGTATCGGCGGTTTTTTGGCCCGGGGACAGCACGGGGCGCGGGAGGAAGCCCCCGGCGATGGGGGCTGGACCGTGCGGCGTGCAGGAGAAAGGGAGGGGGTGTCAACGTTTTGCGCGGGTGAGGGCGATGTAGTCGGTGACGGCGGGCTTCGTGCCCGCGTGGGCGACGAGCATGGCGATCTGGCCGCGGTGATAGGAGGAGTGGTTGACGACGTGGGCGGCGATATCGGCGAGGGTCGAGGCGAAGGCGGCGCCTTCGGTCGAGGTGTACTCGACGGGGCGGACGAGGGCATCGTCGGTGAACGACCGGGCGAACTGGGCCCAGAGGGCATCGAGCTCGAGGGCGTCCCGCTCGGCCTTCTCGACGGGCCAGACGGGGAAGACGCCGTCGGGCGGGAAGGTGGTCAGGTCGCTGACGCGGCTGAGCCACAGGCGGCGTGCGCCCTGGATGTGGCAGAAGACCTCGATGGCGCGCTCGAGCGGGGCGGCCAGCGAGGCGACGGCGATCTGCTCGACCTTCTGCCGCGCGGCCCTGAGGTCGGCGACGGTGAGCGGGGTGCAGCGGGCTTCGTAATCGAACGCGCGGCGGAGGTGCGGGGCGAGCGTGTCGGGCATGAGGCGAGGGTATGGAAGCAGGAACGGGGAACCTTGCCCGCTGATCAGCGGCGGCCGGCGGCGAGCATCAGGTGCTTCATCTCGCGCACGGCCTCGCGGAGGCCGGTGAAGACGGCCCGGCTGATGATGGCGTGGCCGATGTGCAGCTCGCTGACGCCCATGAGCGCGGCGACGGGGGCGACGTTGTGGTAGTTGAGCGCGTGGCCCGCGTTGAAGCGGAGGCCGGCGGCGCGGATGTGCTCGCCGGCGGCGCGGACCTTGTCGAGCTCGGTGGCCAGGGCCTTGCGGCGGAAGTCGCCGCCGGCAGAGGCGAAGGCGGCGGCGTAGGGGCCGGTGTGGACCTCGCAGACGTCGATGCCCAGGGCGACGCAGGCTTCGACCTGGGCCTTGTCGGCGTCGATGAACGCCGAGACGATCAGGCCGGCGTCTTTGAGGGCGGCGACGATTGGGGAGAGACGGGCGGCGCCCGCCTGGACGTCCAGGCCGCCCTCGGTGGTGACCTCGTTGCGGCCCTCGGGGACGAGCATGGCGGTGTGGGGCGTGAGGCGGCGGGCGATGCCGACCATCTCGTCGGTGGCGGCCATCTCGAGGTTGAGCTTGATGCGGGCCAGGCGCGAGAGGAGCTCAAGGTCGCGGTCGGTGATGTGGCGGCGGTCCTCGCGGAGGTGGACGGTGATGCCGTCGGCTCCGCCGAGCTCGGCCTCGTGGGCGGCGCGGACGGGGTCGGGCTCGCCCTGGGCGACCTCCGGGCCGCGATAGCGGGCGTTGCGGACGCTGGCGACGTGGTCGATGTTGACGCCGAGCTGGATCATGGCGGAGGGTATGAGGGGTTGAGGCGAGGGTGGACGCCGCGGGGGGCGGGTTCTGTTACGCTTGGTGCATGCGCGTGCTTCTCAACAGCATCGGGACGGCGGGGGATATTCATCCGTTCATCGCCCTCGGGCTTGCGCTCAAGGCGCGGGGGCACGAGGTGCTGATGGTGGCCAATCCGTACTTCGCGGCCCGGATCAACGGCGCGGGGGTGGGGTTCTGGCCGATGGGCAAGGAGGGGGAATACCTGGCGTTTGTGCGGAACGCCGACCTGGTGAATGTGCGGCGGAGCGTGAACCTGGTGATCGACAAGCTGATCGTGCCGAGCTTCGACGCGTGCACGGACGCGATCGACAACGCCTGGCGGGCTTTTCGTCCCGACGTGGTGGTGGCGCACCACATCAGCTTCGGGGCCCAGGCGGCGAGCCAGAAGATCGGCCTGCCGCTGGTGCAGTGCGTGCTCAGCCCGATGTTCTGGCTGAGCCGGTACGAGCCGGTGCTCCTGCCGCAGATGCCGCTGCGGGACCCGCCGAAGATCGTGGACCGGCTCGTGCGGTCGCTGCTGCGGCCGGTGGGGCGGCTGAAGGTGGACCGGAAGATCAACAAGCTCCGCCGCGCGATGGGGCTCGGGGCGCTGCGGGATGTGGCGGTGCTGGGGGCCCGCGGCGGGGACGGGCTGCTCGAGGGCGAGCGGCTCAAGGACGGGGACGAGGGGACGCCGGTGCTGGGGCTCTGGAGCGAGCACTTCCGGGGCGTGATGAAGGACGACCCGAGGACGGGGCAGATCTGCGGCTTCTGCGCGTGGGACCGGCCGGTGCTCACCACGGCGCGGCAGCAGCAGCTCAAGGAGCTGTGCGACTGGATGGAGAACGGGCCGGCACCCGTGCTTGTGACGCTGGGCTCGAGCGTTTCGCACCACGGCAAGAAGGTCTACGCGGCGGCGACGGCGGCGTGCCGCAACCTCGACCGGCGGGTGGTGCTGCTGACCGGGCCCGACCAGGAGGCGATCAACGACGACAAGGTGCGGAGCATCGAGTATGCGCCGTACTCGGTGGTGATGCCGCGGGCCCAGGCGGTGGTGCACCACGCAGGAATCGGGACGACGGCGGCGGCGATGCGGGCCGGGCGGCCGAGCCTGATCCTGCCGCACGCCAACGACGAGTTTGATAACGCCGAGCGGGCCCGGCGGCTGGGCGTCGCGGTGACAGGGAGCGCGAGGAAGGCCCGGCCGGGGGTGCTCAGCACGCTGCTGGAGCGGGTGCTTGAAGAGCGGGACATGGCGACGCGGGCCAAGGCGCTTGGGGAGAAGCTGAGCGCGGAGAATGGGGCGGCGAAGGCGGCGGTGAAGATTGAGGGGGCGATGCGGTAGGGGTGGGCGTCTTGAACGGTGTACGCAGATTGGCAGCACGCACCCTCACTGCTTGTCGCTGGGGCTGCAAGCGGTCGTCTCCCGCGCGGGAGAAGGGGCCGAAGAGGCCGAGGGTGTCAATGTGGCAGGGGTTGGGAAGGCCCAGAGTCCCAGCGGGGCGGCTTGTTCAGGGGGCGGTTGGTAGGTGAACTCCGGCATGCGGTTTGTTGAGCGACCCTTGGGATGGGCGCGGTGGTAGTGTGCTGAAGAAAGCGAGCCTCACATGGTCATTCCGTTCCTGACCGCGCGTCGTCGTCGGAAGCTGCTGGATCGGCCTTTCAGCCAGGCCCGAGAGCGCGTGCTCGAGGAGAATGTCGCGCTGTACCGGCGTCTGCCGGAGGCGGCGCGGGGGAGGCTGCGGGATCTGACCCGGGTGTTCATCGCCGAGAAGTCGTTCGAGGGCTGCGGCGGGGTGAAGGTGTCGGACGAGATGAAGCTCACGATCGCGGCCCAGGCGTCGCTGCTGCTGCTGGGGCTGGGGCTCGATCCGCTGCGCGACGAGCTGTATCCGAACCTGCCTTCTGTGCTGGTGTATCCGGCGGGGTTCACTTCGGCGGCGATGAAGCAGGTTGGGCCCGGGGGGATCGTTTCCGAGGGCTTCACGAACCTGGGCGAGGCGTGGCATCAGGGGCCGGTGATTCTCTCATGGGCCGATGCGAAGCGCGGGGGCGAGAGCGTGGGTGACGGGCACAACGTGGTGCTCCACGAGTTCGCCCACAAGCTGGACATGCTCGACGGGAGCGTGAACGGCACGCCGCTGCTCGATTCGGTGGCGCAGGTCGAGCTTTGGAAGAACGTGATGACGCGGGAGTACATCCACCTGTCCCGCGCGGCGGCGATGGGGATGGCGACGGTGCTCAGCCCCTACGGCGCGACGAGCCCGGGGGAGTTTTTTGCCGTGGCGACCGAGGCGTTCTTTGAGCGGCCCGGCGAGGTGCAGTCGCAGCACCCCGAGCTGTACCAGACGCTGGCTGGGTACTTCAAGCAGGACCCGGCGGGGTGGGGGCCGGGCGCGCGGGCGGAAGATGGACGAGCGGGCGGGGGAAGCGTGGCGTGACGTGTTTGCGTCCTAAACTCGCGTTCCCATGACGACCCACGCCATTCCAGCACGTCCGATCACGCCGTCACATGTCGCCGCGCGGGTGGGCGGGCCCGGGCGGGAACAGCAGACGCTCGGGCGGGCCAGAGCGTGCCTGAGCGAGGCGGCGGACGCGCTGCTCTTAAAGCTGCGGAGTGACCGCGCGCCGGCGGCCGCGCCGGGTTCGCTGCACTGGTGCGCCGAGCTCGAGGGCGACTCGATCCTGTCGAGCGAGTATCTGCTGATGAAGCTGATCCTCGGGCAGGAGAACGACGTTGACGCTCCGGGCCGGCCGGGGAAGGCGACGTTTGCGCGGATCCTCAACCACCTGCGGCTGTCGCAGCGCGAGGACGGGAGCTGGGGGCAGTATCCCGGCTCGGGGCCGGATGTTTCCGCGTGCGTGAAGGCATATTTCGCGCTCAAGGCCTTCGGCGAGGATCCGAACGCGGCGCACATGGTGCGGGCCCGGGAGCGGATCCGGGCCATTGGCGGCGCCGAGAAGTGCAACACGTTCAGCACGTTCTATCTGGCGTGCCTGGGGGCGGTGGAGTGGGACGCGTGCCCGGCGGTGCCGCCGGAGGTGATGTTCCTGCCCCGGTGGTTCCCGTTCCATCTCGACAAGGTCGCGGCGTGGACGCGGACGATGATCGTGCCGCTGTCGGTGTGCTCGGCCTTGCGCCCGGTGCGCACGCTGCCCAAGCACCTGCTGATCGACGAGCTGTTTGTCGACAAGGCGTTTCAGAGGAAGCTGAGCAAGCCCTGGCGTAGAGACGAGCCGGGGAGCTGGCAGAACTTCTTTCTCGTCTGCGACCGGGCGCTGAAGGTGGTGCAGCGGCTGAAGCTCTCGCCGCTGCGGACGGCGGCGGTGAAGGCGGCGGAGCGATGGATGATCGACCGCGTGCGGCCCGAGACGACCGAGGGCCTGGGGGCGATCTTCCCGCCCATGGTGTACTTGCAAATAGCGCTCAAGGCCCTGGGGTATCCGAGGAATCACCCGGTGCTGGTGAAGGCGGAGAAGGACCTGAACGACTTCATCATCGAAGAGTCCCACGAGGATCCCCGGCTGGATCATGTGCGCTTGCAGCCGTGCTTCAGCCCGGTTTGGGACACGGGGATCGCGCTCTATGCGCTGACGGAGGCCGGGAGGACGGCGGCGAACACGCCGGAGCTGGCGAAGGTGTGCGACTGGCTCCTGGCCAGGCAGGTGACGTTGACCGGGGACTGGGTGCGGAACCTCAAGCCCGAGGATCGGCATATCCGGCTGGGCGTCGACGCCGCGGCGTGGGCGTTTGAGTATCACAACGACTGGTACCCGGACATCGACGACACGGCGATGATCGCCAAGGCGCTGATGCGTGCGGCCCCGCTCGCGCGCGGAGCGGCAGAGGGGGGGGATCGACTGGCGGTCTATCGCTCCACGGCCCAGAAGGCCTTCCGCTGGATTGTGGCGATGCAGAACGACGACGGCGGGTGGGCCGCGTTCGACAAGACCACGCACCGGGAGTGGATGGAGGCGATCCCCTTCGCCGACCACAACGCGATGCAGGACCCCTCGTGCGCCGATATCACCGGGCGGACGATCGAGAGCCTGGTGACCTGCGGCATGGTGCCGAGCCACCCGGCGATCGTCAAGGCCGTCGCGTACCTGCTCGAGAAGCAGGAGCCCGAGGGGTGCTGGTGGGGGCGGTGGGGGTGCAACTACATCTACGGCTCGTGGCAGGCGCTGGGCGGGCTGATCTACGCGGGGTTTGCCAAGGACCACCCGGCGATCCAGCGGTGCATCGCGTGGATCAAAAGCGTGCAGAACGCCGACGGGGGGTTTGGCGAAACCGCCAACTCGTACCTCGACCGCACGCTGATGGGCAAGGGGCCAAGCACCGCCAGCCAGACGGCGTGGGGGCTTGCCTGCCTGCTCTACGCGTGCGAGCCGAGCGATCCGGCGGTGGAGCGGGCGGTGGAATGGCTCTGCGACCACCAGCTGTACCAGGACAAGGAAGCTTTCACGCCAGCCAGCTGCACGGGCGTGAATGTGACCGAGGCGGGGACCGACGAGCTATCGGGCACCGACTTCGTCGCCGATCGGGCCGGGTCGTGGTGCGAGCACTACTTCACGGGCACGGGGTTCCCCAAGGTGTTTTATCTGAGGTACAACATGTACCGGCACTACTTCCCGGTGATGTCGCTGGCGCGCTATGTGCGGATGGCGGATCAGGGCGGGAACTGAGCCGGGGGGAAGGGTGGGAGTCGGGTGGATCGGGTGGATCGGATGGGTCGGGTGGGGCGGGCGGGTCGGGCGGTGGATGGCGTGTGGATGGCGCGGCCGCGGCTCGATCACGACCGGGCGGACGGTACACTCGGGCCCGAAGGTCCCCGGCGGTGTCGGGGGCGGCCGGTTCGGGCGTGTCTCCATGGAGGGAGTGGGCAGCGTGACGAAGATGTTTCCGTCATCGGCGTCGGTCGCGGCCGGGGTGGGTGCAACAGTGCAGGCGAGGACGAGCGTGAGCGAGAGCAAGGCCACTGGCGGACACGGCGGCGGGCCCGACCTCTCCTGGGTGCGGGCATATGCCGGTCGGTTCATCGTGTTCGAGGGGCCCGACGGCTCGGGGAAGAGCACGCAGCTGAAGAACCTGGCGGAGCTGGTGCGGCGGCAGGGTGTGCGGCTGACGGAGGTGCGCGAGCCGGGGGGAACGCCCGTTGGCGAGCGGATCCGCGAGCACATCGTGCTGGCGAAGGCCGCCGAGGGGCTCGAGATGAGCGTGCGGTGCGAGATGCTGCTCTACATGGCCAGCCGGGCGGAGCTGGTGGAGCGGCGGATCCTGCCCGCGCTCAAGGCGGGCGAGATGGTTTTGGCGGACCGGTACGTGGCGTCGACGCTCGCGTATCAGGGCTCGGCGGGCGGCCTGCCCATGAGCGACATCTCGGCGGCGGCCCGGGTGGCGACCAGGAACCTGCTGCCGGACCTCTACGTCGTTTTCGACATCGATGAGGTCGCGGCGGCCAAGCGGCTCTCGCCGCTGCTCGACCGGATGGAGGCCAAGGGTGCGGAGTTTCACCGTCGGGTGCGGCTGGGCTATCTGGAGCAGGCCCGGCAGGACCCGGGGCGATACGTCGTCGTCGATGCTTCGCAGAGCCAGGAGCAGGTGTGGGCCCAGGTGCAGCGCGAGCTTGCGGCGCGGGCGGCGTATCTGGTTGCGCGGTAGGGTGGGGCGCGGTAGAATCGCGCGCTGGAGCCCCGGGGCGGCTGTGCGGAAGGAGCTCGCTGAAGCATGGGTCGCGCGGTCGAAACAGGCGGAACTCGCGGTGCCGAGGCGGGGCCGAGCAAGACCCGGGCCCGCAACGGAATACGGATCGGTGTCGACGCGATGGAAGCGCCGATGCCGATGGTGGTGCCCACGGGGAAGCGGGGCGGGCTGAGGGAGTGCCGCAACTTGGTCGCGGGCTCGTCGTCGCGCGTGGTTGTGGGGGATTGCCGGCAGGTGCTGGCGGACCTGCCCGGGGATCTGATGGGGAAGGTGGACCTGATCTTCGCCGACCCCCCGTTCAACTGGAACCGCGGCTACGACCGGTGGGCGGACGCGATGCCCGAGGTCGAGTATCTGACGTTCACGTACGACTGGCTGGATGAGTGCTGCCGGGCCCTTCGGCCGGGCGGCGCGCTGTGGGTGAACATCCCCGACGACTGGGCGGCGGAGATCGTGTGCTATCTCAAGGGGCGGGCGGCGGTTCTGGCGACGGGCCAGACGCGGCGAGCCGCGTGCCGGATGGACATGGAGAACTGGTGCGTATGGCACTTCCGCTTCGGGCAGAACACCACCAAACGGTTCATCGGGTCCAAGGTTCACGCGCTGTACTTCGTCAAGCACGCCGAGCCGGGCGAGGGGGAGCGGACGTGGAACCCGATGGCGGTGCTCGAGCTCTCGGACCGGGCGGCGATCTATGGCGACGAGCGGACGATGAGCAAGAAGGACGGCATGCCCGCGGGCAAGCGGGTGCCGATGGACGTGTGGTACGGCCAGTACTTCGGGCGCGTGCAGGGCAACAGCAAAGAGCGGCGGCACTACCACGACAACCAGCTGCCCGAGGCGTATCTGGCCCGGGTGGTGCAGGCGTGCTCAAACCCTGGCGACAAGGTGCTCGACCCGTTCCTGGGCTCGGGGACGACTGGCGTGGTGGCTCATGCGCTTGGACGCAACTTCACGGGCATCGAGTTCAGCGAGCACAACGCGGAGCTGGCGCTCGACCGGATCCGGGCCGGGCCGGCCCGCCCCTTGGAGACGGGCGGCGGCGGGAGCACGGCGATCGGAAAGGTTCGGCGGAAGCTCAAGGGTGCGGGAAAAGAAATGTGACCGGCACGGCCGCGGGCGTGTCGGGAGGGGACGGGCGCCAGAGCGGGGCGAGGCCATCAAGCCGCCGAGCAGCGCGGTGTGTCTTGGGTGTGTCTCTGCGCTGGCGGGCGTTCGCGAGCCGATCTGTCCGGAGTGCGGGCGGGGGTTCGTGGCGCGCGACCGCGCGACGTTCGGGCCGCGCGAGTGGAACGGGTTTGCACGCTGGGCGGCCAAGGGGCCGGGGTGGGTGATGCATTCGGCGTGCGGGGTGCTGGTCGCGCTGCTGTGGAGCTTGAAGCTTCTTGCGGTGTTTGGGGCTTCGAGCCTGCGCGCGGCGGAGCAGGTGCTTCGGGAGCGGTGGCGGCGGTGGGCGGGGGCCGACCTACCAGATCCGGCTGTGACTCGCGTCAGGAGTTGAGCGTGCCGATGGCCTGGATCAGCCGGGCGTGGAGGCTCGGTGGGGCGGCGACGATGCCGGTGTTGCGCTCAAGGCCCTTGCCTTGGGAGAAGTCGAGCGGAAGTCCCGCGGCATCCGAGACAATGCAGCCGGCCTCGGCGGCGATGAGCGTGCCCGCGGCGTGGTCCCAGATCCGCTCGACGTAGCCCTTGCGGCTGGGGAGGCGGAGGTAGACGTCGGCGTCGCCGCGGGCGACGACGGCGTATTTGCACTGGCTGTCGATGCGGACGGGGGCCAGCACGCCGGCGGGGCTGGCGAGCGCGACGATGCGGGCGGAGAGGTCCTGGCGGGTGTGGGCGATCTCGACGCTCTCGGCGAGGCGCGCGGGATCGGTGATACAGACGTCGGGGCGCTCGATGTTGGTCTCGACCGTGGCGCTTTCGCCCGGGGCGTCGAAGGCCATCATGGCCCCGTCGCCCTTGATGGCCCAGTATGTCGAGCCGGTGCTCGAAACGGTCTGGAGGTCGGCCCCGGGGACAAGGTGGGGTGCGAGGTTGGGGCAGCCCAGGACGCCCAGCTCGACGATGCCCTGACGGATGTAGGCCAGGCAGACGCAGTATTGCTCGGCGCGGAGGAAACCCTTGGTGCCATCGACGGGGTCGAGGGTGAAGAAGCCCGCGGCGGCGGGCTGGGCCGAGCCGCGGTCGACGGCGGCCAGAACGTCGGCCTCGGTGGCGTCGGGCCAGACGCCCGAGTCGCGGAGGGCAAGGACGGTGGCGGCCAGGTGGGCGGCATGCTCGCTCTGACGAAGAAACTCGGCGGACTCCTCGCCCACCAGGGGGATGGCGGCGTCGGCCTCGGCGAGGATGGCCGCGACAATGGCCTGGGCGGCGAAGTCGGCGATGGTGACGGGCGAGCGGTCGTCCTTTGTCATGGCCCGCATCTCGTGCAGGCGAAGCTGGACGTGGCGGCAGACGATGGCGGCCTGGTGGACCGCGTCGAGCGCGGGATCGAGCAGGGTGTCGGCGCGGGGCATGGGGCAGCGTATGCGGAGCGTGCGGACGAGCTTGGTCAAACGGACTTGGTGCCGCCGGGGGTGCGGGGGGTGCGGGGGGTGCGCGATGAGCGGGCCTTGGGCTTGTCGCTTTCCAGCAGCGCGGCGGACTCTGCCGCGGCTTGGCGGAGGGAGCGGTAGACGGCGGAACTCATGCCGCGGTCGTCGCGGAGCTGCGTGGCGGCGTCCTTGATCGGGCCGCCTTTAGTCCTGGGGGCGTTTCGTGACGTGGTTTCTCGAACAGCCACGGCCGGTCTCCTGCAAATGACGGAAGCGGAAGGGGTTGACGATGGACTCTGGCCTACTTGCGTATCGCTGGGCGATCAGGGCTGGCTTTCCGAGCGAGGTATCGTGGATGCGCCCGGTTTCGGCCAACGGCGCAGACAAGTTGAAGAGGTTGGCGGCCGATCGGCCGTAGCGACGCCCGACGGTGTCCGCGTCGACATGATGACCGCCTTTGCGAACACGCAGGGCGACCCGATTGAGGGTCCGCTCAGCGGAATCGAGCCAGACATACACAAGGTGGAACTCGTGTCCATCGGCGACCAGGCGTTCGAGCCATAGGGCGAAGCGGCGGCACGCGCGTGTGGACTTCAACGCGAAGCTGGTTCACGTCCCCGCGAGTTCCTGCAAGCGATCGAGCATGGTGCGCCCGGCGGCCTACGGCCCGCCGGCGGGATCAAGGCCCGCAAGTCCGGCCGCAATCACATCGGTGTTTACGAAGTTGGTCACACCCGCGTGCTCGGCGATGACGGTGCGGGACAGAGTCGTCTTCCCTGCACCGTTGAGCCCGGCTCTCGGCAGCACGATGGGCTTCACGCGGATGTCACCGGGTCTCTGGGCCGTGGTTCAGAAGCTGCAAGCATGCGTCGACGCACTGCTCAACGCTCATGGCTCCCGGGCGGATGGAGAGCTCGGGGCTCGCGGGGCGCTGGTAGGGGTCGTCGACGCCCGTGAAGCCGGTGATCAGGCCGGCGCGGGCTTTCTTGTAAAGACCCTTTGGGTCGCGGCGCTCGCACTCCTCCAGCGGGGTGTCGCAGAGGATCTCGTAGAACGGGATCGGGCCCGAGGGGGATTCGGCGTGCAGGCGGCGGGCCAGTTCGCGGTCGGCGGTGTAGGGGCTGATGAAACTCGTAATGACGATCAGTCCCGCGTCGGACATGAGCCTCGCGACCTCGGCGACGCGGCGGATGTTCTCATGCCGGTCGGCCTCGGAGAAGCCCAGGTCCTTGCACAGGCCGTGGCGGAGGTTATCGCCGTCGAGCCAAGCGGCGGGGCGGCCGCGGGCGACCACGGTCCGCTCGAGGTTGGCGGCGATGGTGGACTTGCCCGAGCCGGAGAGCCCGGTGAGCCAGAGCGTGCAGCCGCGGACGCCCAGAAGCTGTTGTCGCTCGTCGCGGCCGAGCCCGGGCTGGTGGCGGGTGGTGTTGGGGCTGCTCATCGGGGAATGATCGGGCACGGGCGAGTGTACGGGCGGGGGCCATGGCCGGGGTTGTCGAGGGCGTGTCGCGGGGCCGGGCCGTACGCTCTCGGGCAAGGGGCGGCCCGTGGCGGCATCGGCCGGGCGGGAGCGTGATGACCAGCGGAGATGGCGGCCATGCTGGCGATGATGACTAACGTCGGGCTGCTCTTGGCATACGTGCTCACAAGCACGGCGGGGTTGCTGCTCATGAAGCGCGGGATGGCGGGGGCGGGGTATCTCAGCGGTGCGTTCGGCGCGGGGCTTGGCTTCTACCTGGCGGGGTTCGTGCTGTGGATGCTGATGATCCAGCGTCTGCCCCTGAGCACGGCGTTCCCTGTGTCGGCCGGGGCCCTCATCGTCGCGACCCAGATCGCGGGGGTCGTCTGGCTCGGAGAGAAGATGCAGGGGCTGCACATCGCGGGGTCGGTGCTGATCCTGGCGGGGCTCGGGGTGATCTATCTGGCGGGGCTGCGGGACTAAGGCCGGGGCCTTGCGAACGGGGTCGCGCCATCACTCGGCTGCGGAAGAAGGGGCGGGAGTGGCGAAGGCCGTGTTTACTGTGACTCGTACCAGTCGATCGTGCTGCGCAGGCCAGCCTCCAGAGGCATCTTTGCTTCCCAGCCCATGAGGGCTCTGGCCCGCGAGGGGTCGAGGGATCGGCGGGCGACGCCCGATGGCTTGCTTGTGTCCCAAACAATGCGGCCGGGGTAGCCGACCGAGCGTGCGATGAGTTCGGCAAGGCCTTTGATGCTGATCTCGCTGCCCGTGCCGAGGTTCATGGGTACCGGTTCGCCGGTGCCCGCCAGGGCGTGCTCGGCGGCGCGAACACAGCCGTCGGCGGCGTCATCGATGTAGAGAAACTCGCGGGTCGGCGCACCGGTGCCCCAGCAGACAACTTCTGGAGCGTTGCTGCGCCGGGCGTCGACGAAGCGTTTGATGAGCGAGCCGCAGACGTGGGCGTTCCGGACGTCGGCGATGTTGTCGCCCGGGCCGTAGAGGTTGACGGGGATGACGTAGGCCGAGCGGAGGGCGTGCTGACGGTGGTACGCGTCGAGCATCTGCCATGCGGCGAGCTTGGCGACGGCGTACGGGGCCGAGTCCTGCGGCGGATATCCGGTCCAGAGCGCCTCTTCGCGGTAGGGAACGGGCGCGTGCTCCGGGTAGCTCGTCATCGAGCCGACCTGGACGAACGCGGATCGAGCGAGGACGCCGGCATCGGACCATGCGCCGCGGGCTTCTTCGATGAGGCTGAGCGCCATGGCGGCGTTGTCGAAGAAGAAGCGGGCGGGCTGGTCGCGGTTGGCCTGGAGCCCCCCGACGGCGCCGGCACAGTGGACGACGATGGTGGCGCCCGTGGATCGGAGCAGAGCGCGGGCGGCGCCGCGGTCGCGGAGGTCGCAGACGGCCGAACGGGGAATGATGATGCGGGCGAGCGGCACGCCTCGGGCGACGAGGCGGCGAACCACGGCCGAGCCGAGGAACCCGGCGCCGCCGGTGACGATGATGGCGTGATCGGCGAGCATGGTCGACGTGGTCGGCATGAGGGGCGGAGGGGAACGGGGGGAAGAGGGGGAAGGGAACGGGGCTCAGGCCTTGACGACGTTGTCGCGTGGGCCGAGGTGGGCCAGGGCGTTGCGGGTGTCGATGATGAGTCGGGCGTGATCAGCAATCAGCCGCCAGTCGAACGCGCGGTGTGCTGTCGAGACGAGCACGGCGTCGTAGGCGGCGATGGACTCGGGCGTCAGCGCGACGGCGGTCATGTCGAGGTCGTGCTTGCGCATGGCGTGGGTCCTGGGGACGTGGGGGTCGGCGTAGTCGACCAGGGCGCCGAGGTCGCGGAGACGCTCGATGAGCTCGAAGCTCGGGCTCTCGCGGACGTCGTCGATGTCGGGCTTGTACGCCAGGCCCAGGACGAGCACGCGGGAGCCGCGGACGGGCTTGGCGCGGTCGTTGAGGGCGTGGGCGAGGCGTTCGACGACGAAGCCGGGCATTGCGTGATTGATGTCGCCGGCGAGCTCGATGAAGCGGGTGGAGAGGCCGAACTCGCGGGCCTTGAAGGTGAGGTAGTACGGGTCGATGGGGATGCAGTGGCCGCCGAGGCCGGGGCCGGGATAGAAAGGCTGGAAGCCGAATGGTTTGGTGCTGGCGGCGGCGACGACATCCCAGATGTCGATGCCCATCGCGGTGAAGAGGACCTTGAGCTCGTTGACCAGGGCGATGTTAACGGCGCGGTAGGTGTTCTCGAGAATCTTGGCGGCCTCGGCGACCTCGGCGGAAGATACCTCGACGACGGTGTGGATCGCAGCGCGGTAGAGGGCGGCGGCGGCGGCGGTGGACTGGGCGTTGATGCCGCCCACGAGCTTGGGGATTGTCGCGGTCGTGTGGTCGCGGCGGCCGGGGTCCTCGCGCTCCGGGCTGAAGGCCAGGAGAAAGCCGTCGGTGCCCGCGGGCGAGGCGAGCGGGAGGCGCGAGGCGAGCAGGGCGGGGAGAACGATCTCGCGCGTGGTGCCGGGATAACTGGTGGACTCGAGGACGACCAGTTGGCCCGGGCGGAGGTGCCGGGCGATCTCCTGGCTGGTGCGCTCGACGTAGGAGAGGTCGGGCTCGCGGTGCTTGCCCAGCGGCGTAGGGACGCAGACGAGCAGAGCGTCGGGCTCCGCGAGGCGGTCGAGGTCATCGGTGGCCGACAATCGACCGGTGGCGAGCATGTCGGCGATAAAGGCGGGGCCCAGGTGCTTGAGGTAGTTCTCGCCGCGGGAGATGGCGTCGACTTTGGCCGGGTCGATGTCGAAGCCCAGCACGGTCAGGCCCGCGTCGACGAACGCGCGGCAGAGGGGCAGGCCGACATAGCCCAGGCCGATGACGCCGACGAGGGCGGTGCGGTCGGCGACTTTCTGGTGCAGCGGCCGCGGGTTGATTGGGGCGGGGGGCATGTGGGCAAGGGTAGTGGTGTCAGCGGTGGGGCTCGAGCGGACCGCGGGAGAGGCGGGCCAGCGCGCCGCGGACCTGACCGATACCAATGGCGTGGCGGACACTGGAGTTGATGGCGATGTGCTCGGCGCCGAGCGCGGCGGCGACGGGGCGGAGCAGGGCGTGGCCAATAGCGCGAGCGGCGCCGAGAATAATCGCCCGGGCGAAGTCAACAAGCGTGTAGCGCTGCTTGATGATCTGGAGGATGTAGGCGTTGGCACCCGAGACGCCGGCGAGGTAGGGAACGCCGACGCGGTGGGGCGCGACCCAATGCCGGACGTAGACACCCGGTGCGTAGAACAGGCGGTGGCCGGCGGCCATAGCGGCGCGGACAAGGAACGTCTCGCCGCCGCCCATGAGCTGGTTGCCCACGCGATCCAGGTCGTTCCGGAATGGGCCGACGGCGTCGAACACGTCGCGGCGGAATGAGAAGTTTGCGCCCACGGCGTCGGGGACTCGCATCTCCAGCACGCTCGGGCCAAGGTCGAGACACGAGAGCAGCTTGGCCATGCCGGGCGTGAGCCAGGACGGACGCTCGACGGCCTCCCACCAGAGGTCGATCCGGCCGGCGACCAGGTCGGCGGGTGTCGTGGCGTAGACCTCGACGAGGGCCTCGAGCCAGCCGGGGTCGGCGGCGATGTCGTCGTCAATGAGCGCGAAGATGTCGCCGGCGGCCTCGCGGCAAGCGCGGTTGCGGGCGGGACCCAGGCCGGGCGTCGGCTCGGCGACGACCCGGAGGGGCCATGGTGCGCGGGCGGCAAGGGCCGCAGTGACGGCGACGGTGTCGTCGGTGCAGGCGTTGGCCACCGCGACGGCCTCGACGCGGACGCCGGGCGGGACGCGCATCTGGAACAGCGACTCGATCGTTCGGGCCAGAAGCACCGAGCGGTTGTGCGTGGGGATGAGGATCGAGACGAAGGGCATGGGGATTTGTGGGTCTTGCTATAAAAGGAGCGCTTCAGGATCGGCGCGGGCGGAGGCGGCCCGCGAGCTGCAAGGCCGCCCGGATCGGCGGCGGGGAGAGTGCGATCGCGCCGGCGGGCCACGAGGCACGCTCGGGGACGGGGCCGCGGAGGATGCGGTTGATAAGGCGGGCGAGCGTGAACGGGCGTGCGAGCGGGGCGTGGCCCTCGCCGGACTGGTCGTCGTCGAAGGGGAAGCTCGCGAAGGCCCGGGCCTCTTCGATCGTGGGGGCGGTGGTCAGTTCGCGGACCAGGCGCAGGGCGACAGGGCCCATGGCGGCGGCGTGCTCGGGCCAGTGCTCGGGGAGAGCGAGGTTGTCGAGCATGCGGTCGACGCCCTCACGGAGCCCGGCCAAGCCCCAGGCGAGACCTGCGGAGTTGCAATCTTCGCGGAGCGTCGGCACGATGCGATCGGCGGCGCGGGTATAGCCGGTGACCATGCCGTGGTCGGCGGCGCAGAAGAGCTCGATGAAGGTTTCCAGGCTCGGCACGCCGGGTGTGGAGTCGCCGCGGCGGCGGTCGAAGGCGAAGGCTTCGAGCGTGCCGAAGGGGCCGTCGGGGAAGGTCGGGCCCAGGCCGAAGTAGAGGCCCCGCGGCGACGGGCCGCCAGCCGCGGCGAGGATGCCGGCGAGCGAGGCCTGCGAGCGGGCCGACCAGCCGACGTCGACGATCGCCCAGCGGTCGGCATCGAACAGCCCTTCCTGGCGGAGGAAGTCGGTGGCTATCGCGCGGGCGTCGGCGGCACGGTCGAGGACCAGACGCACAACGTGCGGGTCCGTGAACAGCGCCCGAGCGAGATCGAGCCGCTCGGCGTCGATCGGCGCATCGGGGCTTGTCGGAAGGCCGGCGGCTGAGAGCGGCTTAAGCATGTCGCCGACGTTCAGGCCGACGCGGCCGAGCAGGCGAGCGAGGGTGAGGTTACGGGCGGGGGCCAAGAGCCAGGCCCGCTCGGTGTCGCCGATGGCCGTGACCGACGGGAGGTGCCAGGCTTGCCGCGAGGCGGGGAGATAGCGGAGCTCGGGCGGATTCTCGACCTGGGGCAAGAGCCGCTCGGCGATGTGGAGCAACTGCTGGCCGTCGCGGGCGAGGAAGTAGAGCCTGCGGATGCCCAGGGCGCGTGCGCGGGCAAATACCCAAAGAACGAAGGCACTCAGCACGGGCGCGGCGACGTGCGCGCCGATATGGCGGCGGGCGTCGGACATGGGCGTCATCGCCAAACGGACGGCGCCGGCAAGGGCGGCGCCGAGGGTGCCGGTGTCTCCGGCTGCGGCTTCGAGAATGTCGGTGAAGCGCGAGGGGGCAAGGGCGGTGAAGTGTTCGGCGCGGACGCCGGCGCGGGCCGCGGCGCGGACGTCGGAGTTGATGTTGTCGCCCACGTGCAGGATGTCGGCGGGAGCGACGCCGGTTCGGCGGGCGAGCTCGGCGAAGAGGCCGCCGGAGCGCTTGTCGACCCCGATGTCGCTGGAGACCAGCAGCGTGTCGCCCTCGTGGAACGCGCCGTGCCGCGAGAGCATGACGGCGATGAATGCCAAGGGGAGGTACATGTCCGACAAGAAGGCGATCGGCACGCCGCGGGACCGCTCGGCGTTGATGCGGGCGAGCATCGCGGGCACCGGGCGACCGAGCCGGTCTTCGAGCTCGAGCTCGACGTGCCGGGCGGCGGCAGTATGCTCGGTCGTGATCGCGCCGGCGAGCTCGAGCCTTTCGTATATGCGGTCGAGCGTGACGAGATTGATCGCCGTCGCGTCGCCCGAGCCCGCCGCGTCTCGTTCGGCCTTGGTGCGGGCGGCGGCGAAGGCGGCGGGCTCGAGGGTTGTCAGGCTAAGCTCGCGGAGGCGGCGACCCAGGAGAAGGAAGACGGCCGCGGGTGGTGAAACGACGCGCGTGAGCACGGTGTCGAACACGTCGAAGCTGGCCAGCCGGTGCGGCGGGCCAAGGGGCGGGCCAAGGGGCGGGCCAAGGGGCGGGCGGGCGGATGGTGGGGACGGGCTCACGCTGGGTCCATCATCGGCGCGCCGCGGCGTCGCGCAGGCGTGAAAACAGCTCGATCAGCAGCGGACGGGCCAGCGCGAGGGCGAGAACAAGGTAGGTTGCACCGCCGACGCCAAGGGCCGCAACGATGCGGAGGGCCTCGGTAGCGGGCCCGGCGCCCGGAACCCACGCGGCGGCGGCGAAGGCGGCGAGCCCGGCGGGGATCGAGAGCAGAACAGGGGGCGCGTAGACGCCGCCGAGGTCCGTCCAGCGGCCTCCCGCGGCGCGGATCGCGATGCCGAAGGCCAGCGCGGGGACGACCGCGAGATAGGCGGCCGTCGCGCCGGCGATGGCGACCGCCTGCGTCCCCTCGTGAGCCAGGAGGCCGGCGACGGCGAGCATGGCCAGCAGCGCGGCGCACGCGCCGATCTGCATCGCGAGCATGAGGCGGAAGCGGCGCTGGGCCTGCATGAGGCTCGCGCCGGCCCAGGCCATGCAGTCGATGCCCACGGCGATCGACATGATCTGGGCCGGGAGTATCGCGGCGTCCCACTTGCCGCCGAACATCAGGCGGAGTAGCGGCCCGATGCACGCCGCCTGGAGGCACCCCGCGGGCACCCCCACCAGGCCGACCAGGCGCGACGCCGCGAGCGTGCCGGCGAGCTGCCGCCCGGGCTGATCGCGCAGGCCGGCGAGGCCCGGGAAAAGAGCCTGGTTGAGGTTGGCGGCGAGCACGCGGCTGACCTGCGTGGCGATCTGGAACGCGAAGTAGTACACGCCCACCACGCCCGTGGCCGCCACGACGCCCAGAACCATCCGGTCGGCGTTGCCCTGGAGCGTCTGCACCACGCGCACGCCCAGCAGAGGCACGCCATCGCCCACGAGATGGCGCCAGCGGCGGACCTGCGGCGCGGCCCGCATCGGCGGGGGGGCGGCAAACCACAGGAAGACCATGCCCAAGGCCGCGACGATCGGGATCGGGATGACAAACGCCCGGGCCCCAAGGCCCGCGTAGGCCAGAGAGACCTGGAGCGCAAAGAGCAGGATCTGGCTGGCGGCGAGGTACCCGGCCCAGAGGCGGAATCGCAGCCGCGCACGGATGAGCGCGGCGGGGACCAGCGACAGCGCGGAGGGGATCGCGGCCAGAGCCGTGATGAGCACCAGCGGCCCGACGCTCGGATCGGCATAGGCCCGGGCCGCGATCGGCGCGGCGGCGAGCATCGCCAGCGTGCCGAGCACGCCCAGCAGCAGCGAGATCCAGACGGCCTGCGGGGCCCAGAGGTGGATGCGGGCCTTTCGCGCGATGAGCACGTCGTCGAGGCCCGGATTGGTCAGGAGCTGGACGAAGGTCCAGACGGTGACCGTGAGGGCGTAGAGCCCGAAGTCGTCCTTGAGCAGGAGCTTGCCCAGGGCGAGCTGGGCCAGGAGGCTGGCGGCGCGGACCAGGACGGTTCCGGCGGCGAGATAGGCGACGCCGCGGAGGGCGGTGGTGGCGGGGCGGGGC
>JBBQRT010000020.1:0-50879 GCA_038214505.1 Phycisphaerales bacterium
CCCCGCCGCGGCCCTGAGCCCCGCAATGTTCACCGACCCGTCCACCGACGACTGGCTGAGCACGAACACCGGCTCATAGAGCCGCACCGCGTCGATCCGCACCTCGCCCAGGAGCGCCCGCGTCCAAACCAAGTCCACCGCCGCCCGCTTGGCCGACAGAAACTTCGCGGCCTCCCCTTGAACCCCGGGCGCCAGCAGTGCAAAGTCCCGCACCACCAGCCGCCCGTCCAGCGAGACATACGCCCCGCTGATTTCAAGCTCGCACCCCGTCAGATCGCGCACGCTGCTCTTGAGCAGCCAGCCGACCACCGGCGACCGCATCATGATCAGCGTCAGCAGCGCCAGCACCACCGGCACGCCCACCAGCGTCCGCACCGAGCCGCGGAACACCCGCCGCCCACGCCCGCCCTTGGGCTTCGCCCCACCATCCCGCGCCGACGCCGCCCCGGCGGCGCCGGCGTTCATCTCAGCGCCCGGGGTTGGTGTGTCCTGTTCGGCCATCGCGTTCGTGCAGCGATGGTAAGAACCCCCACGCCCCCGCGAGCACTCCGGCACTCTCCCCGATCATCGCCCCGCCCCCAACCCCAAACTCCCTCACCGCGTTCTCTCTCCCCCGTGCGGCGGGCGTCCCCGCTCAATAACCCCACTTCCACCCGTCAACCCCTCACCCCCACCCCACTCCCTCAGGCACCCGGCGGCGATCCCGCCGCCCCATCATCCCCCGGCGGGTCATCCCCCAACCCATCATCATCCATCTCAGCAAGCGCGTCCTGCAGCTTCTCGTCCACCTTCGCCAGGCTCGACTCGAGCCGCTGGCTCAATCGCTCGTTGAGCTTACCCAGCTCCCTGTCCAGCCGCTCCTGATTCCTCGCGCTCAGCGGCGAGGCCAGCCCGGCGACGAGCGCGGCCCGCTTCGTCTCCAGGCCTTCCTTCGTCTCCATCACGCCCTGCTCCATCGACGCCTTGCTCGAGTCCGCCGCCTCTGTCAGGTCCGCGCTCGACGCCCCGGCATCCGTCAGATCCTCGAGCGCCAGGCAGAAGTCTCGCCGCTCGCCGTTGAGCTCGCGCAGCCCCTGATTCGCCGACCGCCGCAACTCCTGCAGCGCCTGCTCCAGGGCCCGCCGCTGCTGCGCATCGGCTCGCCGCACCGCGGCCTTGGCCGCCCGCTCGCTCATCGCCCGCTCGCTCATCGCCTGCCCGCTCCGCCCCGAGCCCGGCCCGCTGGCCAGCACGGGCGACGACAGCGCCACCGCCGCGCCCACCGCCATCACCATAAGCCCGGCCATGCCCACGCGTGAAGTACGAAGTTGCCCATGCATCGTGTCAAAGCTCCGGATCGTCCGGCCACATTCATGCGCCGCGGCTTGCCGCCGCCCACGCCGCCCCGCCGCCGAACTCCGCAGGGCTTCCCAACCGCAATCCAGATCTTGATGGATGTGCCCCCGCCCCCGATCCCTCTCGGGCGGATCTCCCTGGGCCAAACTCTCGCTCGCCGATCCTCAACAATCTCATCCACGCCCAAGCAACGCCAACCACGTACACTGCCCGGCTGGTTCCCGGACCCGCTCGCTCTGCGCACGCCCCCCCGCCCCCCCGCACGCCTGCTCACCACATCTCCCCAACCAAACATGGCCAAAGCCCGCCAAGTCTTCGTCTGCCGGACCTGCGGCGGGATCCAGTCCCGCTGGATGGGCAAGTGTCCGGATTGCAACGCTTGGGACACCCTCGAACCCCAGAGCATCGAGAAGTCCGCCGGCAAAGACCCACAGCGCGGACTCATCGAGTCCTGGAAGGCCGCGCCCTCCGCCGCCGCCGATCTCGCCGCCGACCCCTCCGCCGCTCCTACGGCCAAACCCATCGCCCACGTCGGCTCCGGCACCGGCCCCATCCCGCGCCTCTCAACAGGCATCGGCGAGCTCGACCGCGTCCTGGGCGGCGGCCTGGTCCCCGCCAGCGTCGTCCTCGTCGGCGGCGACCCGGGTATCGGCAAGAGCACGCTCATGCTCCAGGCCGCCGGGGCCATGGCGGGGGGAAGGGATCGAGGGATCCAGGGATCAGGGGATCAAGGCCCGATCTCGATTCCATCCCGCCGCGTCCTCTACGTCTCGAGCGAAGAGTCCGCCGATCAGGTCCGCCTGCGCGCTTCGCGGCTGGGCGTCGGCGACGCGCCGGAGCTCTACGTCCTCAGCGACACCAACCTCGCACGCATCGTCGAGCAGACCCGCCGCGTCCTGCCCGACGTTCTGGTCATCGACTCGGTCCAGATGATCTACAAGGCCGACCTCGACGCCTCCCCCGGCTCCGTCGCCCAGATCCGCCGCTGCTGCGCAGAGCTCGTCTATCTCGCCAAGGTCTCGGGCATCTGCGTCGTCCTCGTCGGCCACGTCACCAAGGAGGGCACCCTCGCAGGCCCACGCCTCCTCGAGCACCTCGTCGACGCCGTCCTCTACTTCGAGGGCGATCGCTACCACGCCCACCGCATCCTCCGCGGCGTCAAAAACCGCTTCGGCACCACCCTCGAGCTCGGCATCTTCCAGATGACCGGCAGGGGCCTCGAAGAAGTCCCCGGCGGCCTGGGCGTCGGCGTGCTCGACCCCGCCGCGGGCGCAAAGGTCGGCGCCGTCGTCTGCCCCATCATCACCGGCACGCGCTGTCTGCTCGTCGAGCTCCAGGCCCTGACCGCCACCGGCTTCCTGGGCACCGCCAAACGCAAGTCCTCCGGCCTCGACGCCAACCGCCTGGCCATGATCATCGCCGTCCTCGAACAGCACGCCGAGCTCCGTCTCGCCGACCGCGACGTCTTCGCCTCAAGCGTCGGCGGCATCCGCGTCGCCGAGCCCGCCGCCGATCTCGCCCTGCTCCTGGCCATCGCCGGCGCTCACTTCAAGCGCACCCTCGAGCCCGGCACCGCCGTCGTCGGCGAGGCCGGCCTGGGCGGCGAGGTCCGCTCCGTCACCCAGCTCGAGCAGCGCGTCAGCGAGTCCGCCCGCTTGGGATTCAAACGCCTCATCGTGCCCAAGCCCCACGCCGGCTCGCTGGGCTTCAAGCCACCCAAGGGCGTCACCGTCGACCCCGTCGCCACCATCAATCAGGCCATCGAGCGCCTCACATGAACCCGACGCCGGCACGCTGGGCCCTGCTCGCCCTCGCCGCCATCGCCTGCTTCACGCCCTGGGTCACCCCCGCCGGCGCGCTCGCCATCGGCCTCTTCCTCGCCGTCACCGGCCTCGCCCCCGCCGACAAACGCCTGGGCAGGTGGGCCAAGATCCTCATCCAGGTCGGCGTCGTCCTCATGGGCCTATCGATGAACCTGGGCCAGCTCGCCCAGGCCGGCCTCGTCGGCGTCGCCTTCGCCGCCGGCACCATCGTCGCCACCCTCGCGCTGGGTGCTCTCGTCGGCCGTCTTTTGGCTTGCGAAGACAAGCTCACCGCTCTCCTCAGCGCCGGCACGGCCATCTGCGGCGGCTCCGCAATCGCCGCCGTCGCCAGCGTCATCGCCGCCACCCAGGCCCAGATCGCCGTCGCCATGGGCGCCGTCTTCCTCCTCAACGCCGTCGCCCTCTACGTCTTCCCCTGGCTCGGCCACGCCATCGGCCTCACCCAGGATCAGTTCGGCACCTGGGCCGCCGTCGCCATCCACGACGTCTCCAGCGTCGTCGGCGCCGCCACCGCCTTCGACCATGCGTACCACACGACCGGCCCATGGCCCGACCGCGCCCTGCAGGTCGCCACCGCCGTCAAACTCTCCAGAACCCTCTGGATCGCCCCAGTCGCCGTCCTCATGGCCTGGTGGTTCGCTCGCCGCTCGGCTACCGAGCCCGGCGCACCCGCTGGCAAGCTCCGCGTCCCGATCCCGTGGTTCGTCCTCTGGTTCGTCGTTGCCGCCGCCTTGGGCACCTACATCCCCGCGCTGCAGCCCGCCCTCAAGCCCACCGCCTGGGCCGCCAAGCACCTCATGGCCCTGGCCCTCCTCCTCATCGGCTGCGGCCTGTCGATCCAGGCCATCGCCAGCGTCGGCTGGCGCGCCGTCACACTCGCCATCACGCTCTGGATCTTCATCAGTGCTGTCGCGCTGCTGATCGTCAAGCTCAAGATCCACCAGTAGCGCGTCGCGAGGAACCCGCGCCACGACCCTGGTCGCTCTGGACCAAGGTCGTGCCGCAAGGTCGTGGCGCCTGCCAACCCCGACATCGCGACGAAAAACACACGACCTGTCCGCAGAGCCGGAAAGGTCGTGGCACGTTCAACATCTCCAACTCCCGCCCAACCCCTACCGATTCACCATGAAGTTCGCCGTCTGCACGAAGTACGGCCGCAGCGTCGCCCGCACGTCCTCATCGATCTCGGCGTCCGCCATCGCCCCGTCCATGATCGCCACCCACCGCCCCGCCGCCGCCGCGTCGATCGCGAACGGCATGTGCCGCGCTCGCAGCCGCGGGTGTCCGCGGGCCTGCGAATATCGTCCCGGCCCGCCGAACCGCTGGATCAGGAACTCCCGCAGCCGAAGCCGCGCGTCCTCCATGCTCCCGCCCTCGTGCCCGAGCGCCCCGCGGTACATCGGCCCGAGCAAGTCGTCCGTCGCCACCCGGGCATAAAACGCCCCGGCCAGCCGGTCAAACCCGTCCTCCCCCAGCCGCGCATAGATATCCAGCTCGGGCACGCTCATGGCGAACTGTACGGACACCGCGTCCGCTCACCCCGCCACGGCGATGTTCCTGAACGTCGGCGTGTACCCCGGGAACACCTGCCCAAGCGACGGGTTCCCCAGCCGCCGACTGACGATCTCCGCCAGAAGGTCCCGGTGGTCGATCGTCACCTGCAGGTCCAGGTTCTGATATAGCTGCCCCGCCCCGAGCCCGGGCCAGTTCCGCAGCACGCGCCCACCGATGATCTGCCGCCCCATGGCGAAGAACACATTCCCGTGCCCGTGATCGACGCCCGCCGAGGCGTTCTCCGCGACGCGCCGACCAAACTCGCTCATCACCACCACCGTCACGTTCTTGTTGGCGCTCATCAGCACGTCCTCGTAGAACGCCCGCAGCGTATTCGCCACCGCCGCCATCTGGTTCGCCATCGAGCCCGTCAGCGGCCCGAGCGCCGAGTGCAGGTCCCACCCGTCGAGGTCGATCGCCACCGCCTCGACCCCGATCTCCGCGCGGATCAGCGCCGCCGTCTGCTGCATCGCCTTGCTGAACGCCCCGCGGCCGCTCCCGAGGTTCGTCGCCGGGTACGCCCAGTTGCCCGTCGGCGGCAGGTACGACCCCGCGTTGATCGCCGCCAGCGCGTCGATGGTCGTCTGGGTGTTGCTCGCCGCCGTCCGGAACATCTCGTTCTGATACTGATGGATGTCCTTCAGCCACGCCAGCCGCGCCGCCCGCGTCGTTGTCGAGCCTCGGATGTTGAAGTTCGCAAGGTCCGGCACCGGCACCGCCCCCGGCGCGCCCGAGAGGGCCAGCTGCAGCTGATACCCGATCCCCACCGCCCTGAACGGCGCCGATGAATCCCGCGGCGAAACCCCCGCGATGTGCCGCCCCAGCCACCCGGTAAACAGCGTCGAATCCGCAGGCTTTCCGAGCTCCATGAACTTCTGCGCATCAAAGTGCGACCGCGTCGGATCCACCGACCCCGTCGCGTGCACCACCAGCAGGTGCCCCGCCTGATACACGCCCATCAACGGCTGCATCGACGGCGCAAAGCCGAAGAACCCGTCGAGGTCCACCGCGCCCATTCCGCCGGATGCCCCCGGCGGGTCCACCCGCGTCACCGGCCGGTTCGCGTAGTACCCCGGGTCACCGTAGGGCACGCACAACGACAGCCCGTCCGCGCCGCCACGCAGATAGATGCACACGATCACGTCGCGGCTGAACCCGCCCTGCGCAAACGCCACCCGCGGCAACCACGCTGGCGTCGCCGCCGCGGCCGCCACCGCCGTCGAGACGGCCATGAACCGCCGCCGGGTCAGCTGGTTGTATTCCTGGCACGCATTGGGATCCGTCGTCATCGTTGGCCCCTGCTCTTCAATACCACTGGAAGCTCGGCGAACCCACCGCAAGCCCGAAGCTCTCCCGGATCCGCGTCGTGTCCATCGTCCCCGCCGTCAAATACGACACCAGCCGCGTTCGGTCCGTGAACGGCATCAGCCCGTTGTACAGATTCTGGCTCAGACGGTCCGCGATCGCGCTCGCCGTCGCCGCGCCCCTGAGCAGCGCGATGTGATCAACGTACACGTTCGTCTTGGCCGTATAGCTGCCGTACTCGCTGTTCATCAGCGCCGCCCCGAAGTTCCACCGCGGCAGCAGCAGCCGCATCCACGCCTCCTGCGTGTCCGGATACCCGTCCGGCGGGCCCCACTCGAACGGCTGGTTCCCCGCCTGCGCCAGCGGCGTCGCCAGGTTCGCCGGGCTCGTCGCCAAGCCGCCCAGCCCCCGCATGATCGACGCCAGAAGGTGCATTGGCCGCTTGAACTTCGGCTGCCACGCCCCGGCCCCCGGGTCCAGCAGCGCATACGTCAGCATCGCCTTGATGTCCCCGCCCGTCGACAGATAGATCGACGCCAGCGTGTCCACCAACCCCGCCGGGGGCGTGTACCCCCAGAACGCCAGCAGCACCTTGCCGGCGATGAAGCGCGCCGTGCTCGGGTGGTTGCTCAGGATGGCGATCACGTCCAGCCCGTCCTGATACCCCGAGGCCCCCGTCCGCGCCGGGATGAAATTGCCAAGAACCGTCTTGCTCGCCGTGTCGTGCCGCGAGGAGTCGAAGAAGAAGGTCCAGCGGCTCGGGCTGGCCGACGTCGTCACGTACCGCCAGCCCGTGAAGCACCGGGCGACCTGAAGAACGTCCGCCTGCGTGTACCCGCCGGTCACGCCCAGCGTGTGCAGCTCCATGATCTCGCGGGCATAGTTCTCGTTAGGGGCGCCCACGCGGTTCTCGTCGTTGTTCAAATACGCCAGCATCGCCGCCGAGCGGGCGCTGGCCAGAAGCAGCGCGGGGAACAGCCCGAGCGCATTGGCCCGGACGACGTCCCGGTCGTCGCCGACCTTCATCATGCGGATCGTGTCCGAATCGTTGATGTGGATGTTGAAGTGGTCGGTCCACATCTCCACCACGCGCTCGAAGAGCTGCCGCCGCGAGAACATCGCCCGCATCAGCCGGGCCCGCTGCAGCTGGTTCCGCACGTCCGCTGGCGACGACTGCGCCCCGACCTGCGCCGGCGTCATCGCCAGCACCGGATAGCTCGCCGCCAGAAACGCGTCGAGCGCGGAATCGTCGATCGTCGCCGGATTCAACTGCCCCTCGACCCACCGCTTGGTCCCAAGCCTCCCAACCTGCCGGGCCTCGTACTGCGAGAACCCGAAGGTGCACCGGTTGATCAGCCGGAGCGCCCCCGACGCCCCCGAGAGCGCGGCGGGCGCATTCGCGTCCCCGCCCTTTGGCCGGATCACCGGCTCGGACTCGTTCAGCAAGGAATCGGCGTCACTGGCCAGAAGGCTCGGGAGCGTGCTCACGGTCGATCCTCCTGCCCCACCATGAGAAACTAACCCCAAGGGCAAATCCCGGCCAGCATTCCGAACCGATTTATGCTCAATCCACCCCGGGCGGCCGGATACCGCCGCCGCCCGGCCCGTTCGGGGGATGATTCCCACCCCGCTTCCCATGCCTTCCTGGCCACAATCCTCCGTCCACCCCGTTTACACCACCTTCACGCCCGTCAAATCCACGCTCGCCTCCGGATACTTCGGCCCGATCTCCGTGAGCGCCCGCACCACGATCTCCGACACTGCCAGGTTCCGAAACCACTTTTTGTCGCTAGGGATCACCCGCCAGGGCGCATGCTCGGTCGAGCACGCCCGAAGCATGTCCTGGTACGCCGCCATGTACTTTTCCCAAAGCTTCCGCTCGGCGAGGTCCCCAAGCGCCATCTTCCAGTTCTTGCTCGGGTCCTCGATCCGTTCGCGCAGCCGCTCCCGCTGCTCCTTCTTGGAGATGTTCAGCATGAGCTTGATGAGCACATACCCGTTCTCCGCCAAGTGCCGCTCGAAGTCGTTGATCTGGCGGTACCGCGCCTTGCAAGCCTTCGCGTCGACCAGCCCGTGCACCCGCGCCACCAGCACATCCTCGTAGTGCGACCGGTTGAACACGCCGATCTCGCCCCGCGCCGGGATGTTCGCGTGCACCCGCCACAGATAGTCACGCCGAAGCTCCTCGGGCGTGGGCGCCTTGAAGCCCGCCACCCGCACCCCCTGCGGGTTCACGCCCGTCAGCAGGTGCCGGATCGTCCCGTCCTTGCCCGAAGTGTCCATGCCCTGCAGGACGACCAACACCCCCGTCTTCCCCTGGGCCCACAGCCGTGACTGCAGCTCCGCGATACGGCTGACGTTCCGGTCCTGGATCGCGTCCGCGTGGTCGGCGTCCTTGTGCCCCGCCGTGTCGCCGGGGTCGGCGCCGCTCAGCTTGAACTTGGAGCCGGGCTTGACAAGAAACCGCGCGGGCAGGTCGAGTAGGCTGGGCATAGCCCTCAGGATACAGCCCGCGACCGCGTCGCCGCCGCGACCACCGCCGCCAGCAGCTCCTCGGGCTCGCTCATCCGCCCAACCCCGACCGTCCGGCACGCCTGCCACCCCGTCCCCGGCCCCACCAGCTCAAACCCGTCCGCCCGCAGCGTCTCCAGGTTCCGCTGCGTCGAGGGCTGCGTGTACATCGCCTCGTTCATCGCGGGCACCAGCAGCACCGGCGTCCGCGACCGGTCGATCGCCGACAGGACTAGCGTCACCACATCATCGCACCGCCCCGTCGCTAGCTTCGAGCACAGATCCATCGTGCACGGTGCCACGATCGCCACCCCGCACGTTCGCGCCAGGCTCACGTGCTGCGGGTCGCTGCTCTCGACGTGCTGCCACGGGCTGATATACACCGGCCGCCCCGAGAGCGCCTGGAACGTCAGCGGCGTGACAAACCGCTGCGCCCCCTCCGTCATCGCGACCGTGACCACCGCCCCCGCCTGCGCGAGCCGCGACACCAGCGTGCACACCTTGTACGCCGCGATCCCCCCGCCCACGCCCACCAGAACGTTCACCCCCGCCATCGAGACGCCGAGGCTCACCCCTGGCCCTGTTCGATCTGCAGCCGGTGATGCCGCACGGCCTCCTCGCCCATGATCTTCGGCGCATCGACCTCCGCCGCCGGATCAAACTCGTAGGAGATCTTGCCCTGCACGATCTCCTCGATCACCAGCTCGAGCTCCGTCCGGTCCCCGCGGTCCACCAGCGGCCGGGCCCCGTCCATCAGCTGCACCAGGCGACGCTGGATCAGCGCGCACAGCTTGAAACGCCCGCCCACTCGGTTGACAATCTCTTCGCTCTTGAGCGCTTCAATCATGCGGTGGACACCTCGGCTATTCCCCCACCCGGCCCCAGACCCAACGGCCTGAGGACAGCATTAACCATAGGGGCCCATCCAAGCCCAGGCAATCCGCCTCCCGATCCCCCCTATCCCCCACACCCCCAAGCACACCCCGACCATCCCGGCTACCATTTCCTAGGGGCCTTTCCGCACAGCGTTCGTCCGCCCGCCGCCCTTTCCGCCGGCCGGCGCCGCCGCATACCCACAGCATCCCCCCAGCCCGCCCACCCCATCCGGAACACCCCGACGTGCTCATGACCAGCAAGCTCTTCAGTGTCGGCGAGAAGGTCGTTCACGCCGGCAAGCCCGAGTGGGGCTCGGGAAGCATCACCGGTGCCACCAAGACCACCCAGGACGGCAAGCCCTGCCAGCTCCTGACCATCCGCTTCGACCGCGCCGGCCTCAAAACCATCTGCACCGCCTTCGCCAACCTCGTCCCCGCCGACTGGGCCCCGGCCATGGCCTCCTCGTCCTCGGGCGACGCCCCGGCCCCCGAGAAGTTCGTCGCCGCCACCAGCGACAAGGAAGCCGCCTTCGCCGCCAAGCTTTTGGGCGGCGAGGACATCCGCTCCCGCATGACCCGCCTCCCCGACGCCGCCACCGACCCTTTCACCACGCCCGACGCCCGCCTGAAGTTCGTCCTGGGCCTGTTCCGCTTCAAGCCCCAGGGCGGCTCGCTGCTGGACTGGGCCGCCATGCAGTCGGGCTTGGCCGACCCGCTCTCCCGCTTCAACCGCCACGAGCTCGAGCAGTTCTTCGACGGCTTCGTCATCGTCCGCGACGCCCAGCTCAAGAAGGTCGTCGCCGAGGCCCGCAAGGCCGACCCCTCGGCCACGTCGCGCCTCCTGGCCGCCACCGCGCCCGGCGTGCAACAGTTGGTGCGTCGGCTCGACGCCATGCGTTGAGCCCCGGCAACACCCCGCACAACCCGCACACCCCGCGCCGCCGGCCCCCGCGCCGCGCCGGCGTATAAAAACGTCCACGGGCCCGCCCTATCTCGCTTTGCCGCCCTCCGCCGCCCCCGCGGCCGGCGTTGGCACGCGCCCGCCGTGTCAACCACGCCCCCTGGAACGGGCCTTGTTTCATGTCTCCCGTCCCGCCAGCAACAACCCAAGACACGAACGGAGACGCCCATGAACGAGCAGGACTTCCAGACCAAGCTCAGCGACCTGATGAACCAGCTCCAGGCCCTGCCGTCCCCGGCACGCGAGCAGCTCGAAGCCCTCGCCGGCGAGACCCGCGAACGCCACGCCCGCATGAAGAAGACCGTCGGCGAACTCCAGGACTCCCTCGATTATCTCCGCCTCTCCATCAAGTACCTCGTCTTCGACCTCGAGGCCACCCGCCGCGAGAATCAGTACCTCCGCAAGCTCCTTGACGCCAAGAGCGGCCAAGGCAGCGAGGGCGCCGACGACTCCCAGCTCTGAACCCACTTCGCCTCGCTCCCTGCCTCCTTGCTCTCTCTCGACGCCCGGCCGTCGCGGCCCCGTGCGAACCCCCGCACAGGACCGGCGGATCAACCCCACCGCCCGTCGGCGGCCGGGCGTCACTCCTTGCCCTGCTTCGTGTGTGTTTCTCCTTGACGGGACGGGCCGGCAACGCGCCGGCCCGTTCCGTTTTTGTCGCTATCCTCAAAACGCACAGCGGGCCCGTCGCTCGACGGGCCCGCAGGCTGATTCATGCGTGCGCGCGGATCAGTCGCGGCGACGACGGGCCGCGAGCAGGCCGCCGAGCCCGAGCAGGACCGACGCGCCCGGGGCCGGGATGCCCTGGAACACGAACAGGCCGGTGTACGTGACGCTGCTCGTGCCCGGGCCCGAGCTCGACGTCGTGTACGTCCCCAGGTCGAGCTGCACGACAAACTCGCCGTTGTCGTTGAGGCCAAGGGCCCGCCCGTCCTGCCCGCCATTGCCGGAGGGGATGCCGATGCTGATGATGCTCAGCGGCCCGCCGCCGGTGCCCGGGTCGAACAGGTCGCCGCGGCGCAGCAGAGGGACGGCGTTGCCGAAGATGTCCACGCCGATGAGCATGGTGTTGTTGAAGAAACCGACGTCGTTGACGTTTGTGCCCGTCAGCGTGGCCAGCAGCAGCATCTCGCCCCAGCGGTTGACCGACAGGCTGCTGCCCGAGAGGCCCGAGAACGCCACGTCGCTGGGCAGGCCCGGGTTGGCCGCTTGCGAGAGCAGAACGTCGCCCTGGCGCAGCACGCGGGTATAGGTTGCGTCGGTCTCGCGGCGCAAGATGGCTCCGGAGTTGACGTTGACCGTCACGCCGGTGCCCGTCAGACCGAGCGCAACCACCCCGATGTGTCCGCCGCCGCCGAGCGTGACGTCGTTCGAGCTGCCCCAGTTGACGCCCGTGAACTCCGAGCCGCGGGCACGGCTGATCGACGGCAGGGCCCCGCCGCTGGTGATGATCCGGCGAAGGCCCGAGCCCGTGTCGGCGTACATGTCCGTCCCGCCGACCTGCGCCCCGCCCACGCTGTTTCGTCGCGAGGCCTCGAAGGTGTAGTGCCCGGCGTTGTTGAAGCCGATGTCGCTCGAGCTTGTGAGCGTGCGATAGACATCCGTCGCCGAGACGGCCCCCGTCTCATCCACCACGGCGTTGCCCTGGCGGGCCAGGATCTGCACCGACCCGCCGCGGTTGCTGATGATGGTCTGGCCCGTTCCGGTAGTCGCCACCGACGATACGAAGCCGGTGCCGTTCTGCAGCAGGCTGTGCCCGATGAACCGCCCGGTGCCGTTCACCGACAGCGACGTGTTGGTGAGCGTCGCGAACCGGATCCCGCCCCCGAGGCCCGTATCGTCGTTCTGGCGGTGGACCAGCGCCGGGATGTTCGTGCTGGGATCGGTGATCCAGACGCCGGTCGCATTCGACGAGCCGACGGTCGTCACCGTCTGCGGCGTGCTGGTCGTGCTCGCCGCCAGCGTTCCCAGGAACAGCACATGCCCGTTCGAGCCCGTGTACGGATTTCCGCCGGCCACGGCGCTGCTGGCGAAGTTCGCGCCGCCCGCCCCTGGCGCCGCGTCGCCCGAGAAGGCCAGGCGCTGAATCCCCGAGCCCGCGTCGGACGCGGCGCCGGTGGTGCTCCCGATGCGGAACCCGTACGCCGCCTGTCCGCCCACTGCCCGCGAGCTCAGGATCGCTGCATTAAACGCGCTGGACGTCGCGAAGTTCGCCGCTGCGCCCGTGCCGGATGCCGTCTGCGGTACGGCCGTCCCGCCGTTGACTTGCCGCACGTTCGACGAGGTCGTGTCCGTCGCCCAGCGGGCATAGATGCCCTGCGTCGAGGCAACCGTCCCGCGGAAGAGCACCTGCCCGAACTGGTTAAGCGAGGGCGAGTCGATTCCGCCGTCAAACAGCACCCCAGCCCCCTGACCCGGGCCAAAGACCCCGGCAGACCCCGTGCGAGCCACCATCCGGAAGCTCGTCTGCGCGTGGGCCGCCGAAGCCAGCCCGGCCGCCGCAACCAGTATCGACACGACTAAACGCCCGCGGACGGACGCACCAATAACTACAGAACGCATGGATCTCTCTCCTCGCAAACCGACCCGCCCCGGCCATTCACCAAAACCATATACATATTCTGAAACAACGCCAGCCTTGTGGCCCCGTCTCCAACAAAGTCTGGCCGATTCACGACAACCCCTCCGCACCCACCCCCCTTCTGCCCCGCCTACCCAACTTCTCTAGAACACCGTCCCCGACAATGCCGGGCGGATTTCCGGCGCGATTTCTGCGCGGTGGCAGAGTTGTCCGATCCCGTAGCGCTATCAGGCATGTTGTCATAGTCGTCGGATCTGCGGGCCAAGGTGCTGGGTGCGTACGACCAGAGGATCAGCACCCCGGCGATCACACGAATTGACGATGAAACTCGGGCGTTTCGGGTACCCCGCCGGTCCCCGGCGGGCTTCTCCCGCTTCGCTGAGCTACCGAATGTTCGCCCGAGGTGCACTGTTGATTCGTGTTCCAGGGGCCTTGGCGTCAGGCACAGCATGGGAGCGTCGGGTCCGGCAGCGTCGGCGTGCCCAGCGGAAACTCGGGCCGCGGCCTGCGCTGCTCGATCATCGTCGATGGCCCGGTGAACGTCGGCGTGTTCGGTGCGTTCGTGAATCGGGCGCTCGGGCCAACGCTCGAACGCGGCGACATCGTGGTCATGCACAATGTCTCAGGCCGCACCAGCGAGCGAGTAGGCCGGAGCGTCCAGGTCCGCGGCACCACGCTCATCCTCCTGCCGCCGTGCATCCACGACTGCAACCCGATCGAGATGAACTTCTTTATCATCAGTCCTGGACCACGTCACCACCTCCGACACCGCCAAGGGCTTCGCTCGCTGCGGCTACACGCTCGTCATGGCCCAATACCGCTCGAGCGCCCGCTCGATCGGCGGGGCCGTCGGGCGGGTGCCTCGGCCAAAAAGCTCTCGACCGGGCGGGCCATCAGCCGGCGGTAGGTCACCACGCTCAGGACCAGGCTTCCCAGATAGGCCCCGGCGAAAACGCTTACAGCCAGCCACGTGTCCCGCACCACCAGCACCACCGCCAGCCCGACGATCACCAGCAGCGGCACGTACGCCGCCTTGCCCACCCGCAGCTTCTTGAAGCTGAACATCGGGATCCGGCTCACCATCAGCAGGGCGATGAGGAACGTGTAGAGGATGACCGTCCAGGCGATCAGGGGGCTGGCGGGCTGGGCCACCTGGCCCGCGGCGATCCGGGCCGCCACCACCGTCGGATCGACCCCGGGCCCGACGCCGAAGAACTCGCGGACGCCCGAGCCCATGAGCTTGGAGAACATGAGCATCGGCGGGATCAGCACGGCCGCCGCGGCGGCGGGCGTGGGCATGCCGGTGAAGAACAGCCCCGAGAGCACCGCCGATCGGGCTTCTTCGGGCGAGAAGGCCCGCTCGCTCCCGTCGGGCGCCAGGGCCCTTGGCGGTTTGACGGCGGAGGTGAAGCGGGCCAGCCGAAGGGCCGAGCAGAGCGCGAAGGTCATGACGGCGGCGAGGCCGAAGACGTCCTCGTCCTTGAGCATCCACTGGTGCAGCAGGATGGCGGGCGCGACGCCGAAGGAAACGAAATCAGACAGCGAGTCCAGCACGGCCCCGAACGGGCTGGACACCTTGAGCAACCGTGCGGCCCGGCCGTCGAGGGCGTCGAAGACGGCCGCGAGAATGACGGCGAGGATGGCCCGGTCCCAGTCCTGCTTGAGCGTGAAGTGGATGCTCGCCAGACCGCAGCAGAGCGAGATCGTGGTGATCAGGTTCGGGATGAAGTGCCGGATCGGCACCGTGGACCGCGGATGGGGATAGCGGATGAACACGGCCTAGGACCCTGCTTTCTGATCCGCGGCGGCGGGCAGCCACCCGAGCACTGTTTCGCCCGCGACGGAGCGATCGCCGATCTTGAGCGACGAGGCGACGCCGGCGGGCAGGAAGACGTCGACCCGCGAGCCGAAGCGGATGAGGCCGAAGCGCTCGGCGGCGTCGAGCCGGTCGCCGGGCTTGACGCGGCAGACGATCCGCCGGGCGATCAGGCCGGCGATCTGCACGCAGATCAGACGGGGGCCGGCGTCGGTGTCTAGGACGAGCGAGAGCCGCTCGTTGTGCTCGCTGGCCTTGTCGAAGGAGGCGTTGAAGAACTTACCGGGGGTGTAGAGGGTCTTCTCGACCACGCCCGCGAGCGGGGACCGGTTGACGTGGACGTTGAAGACGTTCATGAACACGCTTACACGCGTGAGGCCGGCAGTCTGGTCGCCGGGCAAGCCAAGCTCGGGGGGAACGGGCGCTGGGCCGACGAAAGAGACCACGCCGTCGGCGGGGGAAATGATGGGCGTTCCTGCGGTGCCCGAGCCGGGAATTTTCCGGGGCGGGTCGCGGAAGAACCAGATGCACCACAGGCACAGCACGCCCGTCGCCACGCTTACCACTACGCCCGCGATCGGCGAGAGCCAAGCGGCCAGAGCCGACAGGACCAGAGCACCCACGATGAACCCGATCACGATCGGCAAGCCCTCGGGGGCGATGATCGGCGCGGGCTTGTCGGGCGGGCCAGGAAAGGTTGCTTGGGTGGGATGGTGGATGGGCGAGGCGGGCATCAAGGCAGTTTAGTCGCGGGGGGCCCGACCGGGTTTCATATTGGCCAGCTTCCGGCAAGGGTCGTAGGAGGCCGGACCGTATACTTCAGCAATGAGCACTATGGAACGAACATCGGTCGCTGGAGCGCCCGCGCCCGTCGAGGTGGCCGTGCCGTTGTGCGACGACCCGCTGAGCGCGACTTCGAAATATCCCTCGCTGCGGCCGCTGCTGGAGTATCTCTCGGGCGCGGGCTCGCGGGTGGACCTGGCGACGCTGGAGAGACTGCTGCGGCAGCTGGCGGTCAGCCGCCGGGAACTTGGTGGGGCGTGCGCGTTCTCCGAGGGCGGTTACCGGCGGAACACGATCGCGCGGACGGAGTGGTTCGAGCTGGTGTGCCTGTGCTGGCGATCCGGGCAGGTCACGCCGATCCACGACCACCGGGGCTCGAGCTGCGCCTTCCGCGTGATCGAAGGCGTGGGGACCGAGATCCGCTATCAGCCCACGGCGTCGGGGCTTGTGCTGCCGGTGGGGAGCGTCCAGATGGCCCCGGGGTATGTCTGCGCCGCGCAGGACGCGGACATTCATCAGGTGGCCAACGCGCAGGCGCACGGGAGCGATCTGATCACGCTGCACACGTACTCCCCGCCGATGACGAAGATGCACAGCTATCCGTTTGCGCAGGTGTCCGTGGACGAGATGGCGTGCCCGGTGGAGGGGTTTGATCCGGTCTTATGAGTCGGGGGTTGGGCGTAATCCGCCTTGGGTATCCCGACGGTCCCCGGCGGGCTGTTGATCACCGCCCCGTGGTACCGAGCTTCCGGCGGCTTCTGGCTCCGCCTCCAGTTCACAAATGCTCAGTCTTCCCATGAGCAAGAGCCCGCCGGGGACCGGCGGGGTCCGGCGGGGTACCCAAGGCCGCAGTTTCTCGCGGCGGGGTACCGTACTGACCGTATGTGTGTTCTCGACGGCACGGGCGGGGGTACGGGGAGACGGCGATGCGGCTTGAGACCCTTCAGCAGGCGATGACGGGGCAGGGGATCGACGCGTGGCTGGTGCACGATTTTCGCAACGCGAATCCGACGCTCGCGCGGCTGCTCCCGCCGCAGAAGGTCGGGGGCGGGAGCGCGGGAAGCAAGCGGCATCTGACCCGGCGGGCCCTGCTCTGGATCCCGGCCCGGGGAGAGCCGGTGGTGCTGGCCCACGGGATCGACCGCTCGGCGTTTGACGGGGCCGTGCTGGCGTCGGGCGAGAGCGTGAAGATCGAGGTCTATCTGACCTGGCAGGAGCTGCGGGCGTGGATCGGGGCACGCGTGGCGGGGCTTGGGCGGAAGACCGGGGCGGGGGCCGGAGGGGGGGCCGGGGGTGGGGCCGGGGGGGGTCGGGTGGCGATGGAGTACTCACCGGGCGGGATGCTGCCGGTGGTGGGCGTGGTGGATGCCGGCAGTGTTGAGTTCGTTCGCTCGTGCGGCGCGGAGGTGGTTTCGAGCGCCGACCTGATCCAGGCGGCGATCGCCGTGTGGGACGAGCGGGCTCTCGAGAGCCACCTGTGGGCGTCGGAGCGCGTCGCGAGGGTGAAGGACGATGCGTTTGCGCTCGTCCGCGAGCGGCTGCGGTCGGGCGCGGAAGTCTGCGAGTGGGACCTGTGCCGGTTCATCCGCGAGCGGTTCGGCGAAGCTGGGCTGGAGTGGCCCGACGGGCCGATCGTCGCGATCAACGGGCACGGGGCCGATCCGCACTTCGAGACTACCGCAGCGTGCACCGCGCCGATCAAGCCCGGCGACTTCATCCTGCTGGACCTCTGGGCCCGCCGGCCCGGCGACGAGCACATCTACTCCGACATCACCTGGGTCGCGTTCGCCGCCGGGCCGGGATCGCCGCGGCCAAGCGAGCGGCATCGGCGTGTATTCGAGGCCGTCAGGGCGGCAAGGGACGCGGCCGTCACGCTGGCCCAGGACCGCTGGCGGGCCCAGCGGCCGGTCCAGGGCTGGGAGCTCGACGACGCGGCCCGGGATCAAATTGTCCGGGCCGGCTACGGGGCCAACATCCGGCACCGCACCGGGCACAGCCTCAGCCCCGGCCCGATGGTCCACGGCGTGGGCGTCAACATCGACAACCTGGAAACCCACGACACGCGAGCCCTGATCCCCGGTGTGGGCTTCACGGTCGAGCCCGGGGCATACTTGCCGGATTCGGCCGATGGCCCGGGCTTCGGCGTGCGGCTAGAGATCAACGTGCATGTTGACGCCGTCAGGGGGCCGACGGTCACCAGCTGCATCCAGAACGAGATCGTGCTGGCGTGAGCAGCCTTCCTTCTTCCGGAAACGCCGGATCCTCGTCGCCACGGCCCACGTCCGCCGCGCTGGGCGTGGTGACGGTGCTGGTCACGCTCTTGGGCTGGTCGAGCGTGCCGCTGTTCATCGTGCATTTCTCCCGCGACATCGACGTGTGGACGAGCAACGGCTGGCGATACGCGCTCAGCGCGGTGCTCTGGGCCCCGCTGCTGGTGTGGCTGTGGGCCCGGCGGACGATGCCGGCGGGGCTATGGAGGGCGGCGCTGGTGCCGTCGGTCTTCAACGCGCTCGGCCAGGCGGCGTTCGCGTGGGCGTTTTACAACCTTGATCCGGCCACGGTCACGTTCGGGCTGCGGCTGCAGATCGTGTTCGTCGCGCTCGGGGCCTACGCGATGTTCCCGTCCGAGCGGGCCGTGCTCAAGAGCCCCTGGGCCATCGGTGGGATCGTGCTGCTGCTCTTGGGCATCGCCGGGACGCTGTTCCTGGCCGACCGGAGCAACGTGCCGGAGGCGGTGGCGGGGGCGCGGGCCGACTACGCGGTGGGCGTGACTCTGGCGGTGGGCTCGGGGCTCTTGTTCGCCGCCTATGCGCTGAGCGTGCGGAAGTTCATGCACTCGTTCCCGAGCGTGACGGCGTTCGCGGCCATCAGCCAGTACTCCTCGGCGATCCTGGTCGTGGCCATGCTCGTGCTGGCCCGCGACCCGCGGACCGGCGGTGCCGACTTCGGATACTCGGCCCTTCGGCTCGGGGCCGGGCCCTTCGCGCTGCTGCTGCTCAGTTCGGTGATCGGGATCGGGCTGGGCCACGTGTTCTACTACATCTCGATCGCGCGGCTCGGGGTGGCGGTCTCGAGCGGGGTGATGCAGCTGCAGCCGTTCTGCGTCGCCGTCGCGCAGCTCGCGCTCTTCGACAAGCGGCTGACGGGCGGTCAGTGGGCCGGGGGGATGGTGGCGGTGCTGGGGGCGGCGATGCTCTTGGGCGTGCAGTGGGCGATGAGCCGGCCGCGCGGGAAGAACGGGAAGCGGGCGTGAGGGGGCGGATAGAAGCGTGCAGCCCGCTCGGTGCACGACGGCACCCGCCGAGCATCACTTCTAGCCTATGGAAAACTACTTCCTCGAAGCCACTTATCACCGGGGCCGCCCGATGGCCACGTATCTGTATCTCGCCGGAACGCCGATGGCGCCCGTCGCGTCTACGCGGATCATCGCCCCCGGGATCGTGGTCGACTTTCTGGCCAACGGGCGCGCGTCCGGGGTGGAGTTCCATTCGCCCTCGACGCTGAGCCTAAAAGCGGCCAACGCTGCCCTCGGACAGATCGCCGTCGGCCCTCCGACGCCCGAGGACCTGCATCCGCTCATCGCCGCGTGAACGCCCGCCACGCGTAATACACCGGCACCCCCGCTCCGAGCACGGCCAGCCAGAGCAGGTTCATCCGGAGGTCCTGGGCCAGCGCGAGGGCGAACATCCCCGCGCTCGCGAGCACGAAGACGGCCGGCACCACTGGATAACCCGGGCAGCGGAACGGACGCGGGGCATCGGGACGCCGGATGCGGAGGATGAACACGGCGGCCCCGGCCAGGCCGTAGAAGATCCACATGGTGAACACGAAGCCGTCGGCGAGGCTCTGGAACCCGCCCAGCAGCCAGACGGCGACGATCGAGAGCGCGACCTGGGCCAGGAGCGCGTAGTCGGGTGTGTTGAAGCGCGGGCTGACGTGGCCGATGAAGCTGAAAAGCAGTCCGTCGCGGGCCTGGGCGTAGCTGACCCGGGCCCCGGTCAGGATCGACGAGTGCGAGGAGCCCATGGTCGAGGCCATGACCACCGCGAGGATGCCGATGGCCCCGGCGGTCCCGAGCAGGCGCTGCATCGCGACCGCCGCCACGCTCAGGCCCGGGTCGGCGGCGGCGAGCGCCCGAAGCTCGTCGAGCGGGACGACCAGCATGTAGGCGGCGTTGACCAAGACATAGATCACGATGACCGCGAGCGTGCCGAGGATGTAGATGCGGGGGAGCTGCCGCTGCGGGTCCTTCACTTCGCCGGCGATGGCGCCGACGTCGGCCCAGCCGTCGTAGGTCCAGAGGATCGAGGCCATGCACGCGGCCAGGGCGGCGAAGAGCGTGGGCGTGGCGATGGGGCCCGCGGCGAGCGACGCGGGAGTGGCGAAGTTCTCGAGGCTCAGGCTCGCCAGCGCGCAGGCGAGGACGATGATGGCGGCCAGGGCGACAAACTTGATGAACGTGAGCACGCGGGCCACGCCGGTGGCCAGATTCACGCCCAGCAGGTTGATGACCGTCAGGCCCAGCAGCAGGACGGTGGTGCTGACGCGCGGGTCCCAGCGGACGTCGAGCATGATGTTGAGCGACTCGGCGAAGATGAACGCGATGCCGCCGGCGGCGAAGGGCTTGATGAGCAGCAGGTACGACCAGCCGAAGACGAACGCGAGCACCGGCCCGTAGCCCTCTCGGAGATAGACGTAGACCCCGCCCGAGGCCGGGAACATGGTCGCCAGCTCGGCGAGGGTGAGCGCGCCCGCGAGACAGATCAGCCCGCCGAGGGTCCAGAGGCCCAGGATGAGCATGGGCGAGGCGATCTGCTGGGAGATCTGGGCGGGGGTCTTGAAGATGCCCGAGCCGATGATCACGCCGACCATGACGGCGACGGCACCCCAGAAACCGATGGTGCGGGGCAGATCGGGCGGCGCGGGCGGCGGCATGGCGGGGAGTCTACCAAACCGCCGCGCGATCGGGGCGGAGGAAGCCGGCCCGGGGGACGCAGGGCGAACCCTACACTCTGCCGATGGCCACAAACTACGACTTGATCGCGATCGATCTTGACGGCACGCTGCTGTGCACACGCGGGCGCGTGTCGGAGGTCAATCGGGCCGCGATCCGGCGGGCCGTCGACGCGGGCGTTCAGGTCTGCATCTGCACGGGGCGCGGGCTCAACGAGTGCAAGCACTTCGCGGCCCAGGTCGGGCTCGACGGGCCGCTGGTGGTCGCGGGCGGGGCGATCGTGTCCGACGCCGCCACGGGGCGGACGCTGCGGCGGTTCCCGATGCGGCTGGACCTCGTCGAGCGGCTGGTAGGGTGCATGAACGCCCACGGGCACGCGGCGCTGGTGCTGAAAGATCCGGCGAGCGTGGCCGAGTCGGGCCTCGTCCCCGGGCACGACTATCTGATCGTCTCGCCCGAGGGCGAGAACGCGGTGGACCCGATCAGCCGCTGGTGGTTCAAGGCCCACGACATCCGCTATCACGTCGTGCCCAGCCTCGGCGACGACGAGCACCCGGAGCTGACGGTGCGCGTGGGTGTCTGCGGCACGCGGACCCGCACACGCGCGGCGGCGCACGAGCTGCGCGAGGTCTTCGCCGACGATGTCACCTTCCACCACTTCCACGCCGTCGTCCCGGCCGAGGCCGCGGCCCATGCGGCCGCGCACAGCGGGCGACATGTCGACACCGACGCGGACCAGATCCTGATCCTCGAGGCGTTCGACAAGAGCGTGAGCAAATGGAACGCGATCGGCTGGCTGGCCAGCGAGCGGGGCATCGATACCGCCCGCGTTGCCGCCATCGGCAACGATATCAACGACATCGCGATGCTTCGGGGTGCCGCGTGCGGGGTGGCGATGGGCAACGCGATCCCCGAGGCCCGGGCCGTGGCGGATCGGCACACGCTCGAGAACGACGCCGACGGCGTGGCCCACGCGATCGACCTGATCCTCGCGGGCGAGTGGTGACATCCGGCTGCGGGGGACGGGCAAACTTCTCGAGGAGCCTCGCATGCTCAGGCCGGTCCTTGCCGTGGTCGTCGCGTATATCGCCATGAACGCGCTGATTCTGGGCGGGTTCGCGGCATTGTTGATCGCGGCATTGTTGTTCGGGCCCGGGCCCGATCGGCTCCTTCGGCCCGGGAGCTGGCAGGGCGGGGTGACCCTGACGGTCGCGGCCCCGGGAATCACGCTCGTCGCCGGGCTGCTCGGGGGGTGGTTCTGCGCGACGATCGCCCGGCGCCGGGCCGCGGTGATCGCCATGGCGGCCCTGGTGCTGCTGCTGGGCGGGCTGACGGCGGTTTTCACGCTGCAGAAGCCCGCGCCCACCGGGCCGCGAGAGCCGGGGCTCACCGTGGCCGAGTTTAGGGAAAAGGGACGGGAGCCGACGTGGCTGGTGCTGCTCAACCCCGTGCTGGGGGCGGCCGCGGTGCTCGCGGGCGGGCTGCTCATCGCCCGCCCCCGGGCTCGGGCCTGAGCCGGCTACTCTGCCCCGTGCAGACCCTCGCCCAGATCAAAGAGCTGCTCGAAGCCCATGGCCTTGCCCCGAAGAAGTCGATGGGGCAGAACTTCCTCATCGACCACAATCTGATCCGCAAGCTCGTTGACGCCTCTCGCGTCGGGCCCGGCGACCTGGTGCTCGAGGTCGGCCCGGGCACGGGGACCATGACCGAGGAGCTGCTGGCCCGGGGCTGCGAGGTGATCGCCTGCGAGCTCGACGACGGCATGGCGGCCCTCAACGCCGCGCGGCTGCCGGGGCTGCCGGGGGGCGAGAAGTTCAAAATCATCCACGCCGATTGCCTCAGAGGCAAGCACGCGGTGAACCCGGCGATCCTGGACGCGATCGGCGGACGGGCGTTCTCGCTGGTGGCCAACCTGCCCTACGGAGCCGCCACGCCGCTGATGAGCCTGCTGCTGGTCGAGCACCCGCACTGCCGGCTTCAGGCCATCACGATCCAGCGTGAGGTCGCCGACCGCCTCCTGGCCAAGCCCGGGACGAAGGACTACGGCGGCCTGGCGGTCATCGCGCAGGCCGCGGCACGCGTCGAGCGGATCACTAGCGCCCCGCCGGAGTGCTTCTGGCCCCGCCCGGACGTGACCAGCAGCATGGTGCTCCTGGAGCGGCTCGACACGCCGCTGACGCCGGACCTGAAGCTGCTCAGCGGGTTCTGCCGCGTCATCTTCGCTCAGCGGCGAAAACAGTTGTCGTCGCTTCTCAAACCCTTCGACTGGGAGCGGGCCAAGGCATTTCCCGGGGCCGGCGAGGGGGGAACGGGGGGGGCTGGGCAGATTGCCCCAAGCCTGCGGGCCGAGCAGTTATCGCCGGTGCAGATCGTCTGGCTGATGCAGGCGGCGCGGGATCAGGGGTGGATTCCGTCACCTCCGCCTTGAGCCCGTGCCGATCCTGGAGTAAGTTGAAGGGGGCGGCTGAGCGTGTCACGTCTGGTCGGCGGTCTGGCGGCACATTCGCAAGGAGCGCACCGGGCGCGATGCACAGCGAGCGTTCCCATGCTCAGGACCACGCCGGCCGCGCCCCGCAGCGCGGGCCCGCCGCCGATGCCGACTCGGGGACGCTGGCCCACCTGCTCGAGCCGGCGCTCAAAACCGCGTGCGACGGGCGGCTCTCGGACATCCAGTGGTTCCGCTCCGCGTGGCAGGCCGGCGGAGCATCGACGGGCTTCGCGAGCTTCGCGATCGACGGCGGCGATCCCGCGCCGGTGGTCATCAAGCTGCCGGTTGGCCCGTCGGAGTTCCACTGGACGCGCCGGCTCGGCTCGGTCCACCAGCACGGCCCCCCGGACCGCGAGGGGGCGGTGGAGTGCCGCTGCACGCCCCGCGTGTTCGCGGCGGGGACAAGCGTGGGGGGCTACGACCTGGCGTGGCTGGTGATCGAGCGGCTCGACGGCCCGCCGCTGAGCGCGAAGGTTGACCAGCGGGGCATCGAGGACTTTCTGACCGCCGCCGTCGACTGGTACGCCGCCGCGGGCAGGGCCCGGCCGGTGGGCGAGGCGTCGCCGGCCACGTCGCGCGACTTCGCCTCGCTGATCGCCAAGGGGCGCGAGGTGATCCATCAGCACGGGATCCCCGACGAGCAGCGGTGGAACACCGCGATCCGCCGCACGCAGAAGGCCCTGCCAGACCTCCTGGCCCGCTGGGCCGCGCGGCCTATCTCGACCTGGTGCCACGGCGACCTGCACCTGGGCAACGCGATGCGCCGCGGGGGCACCGCAGAGGGCGACCAGCGAGCCTGCGTGCTCATCGACCTGGCGCTCGTGCATCCCGGGCACTTTGTCGAGGACGCGGTGTATCTCGAGCGGCTGTACTGGGCCAAGCCCGAGCTTCTCTGCGGCGTCAAGCCAGCATCGTTCGTCTCCCGGCTCATGCGCGAGCGCGGCCTGCTCAAGGGCGAAGACCCGGCCGCCCTGGCCCACACGCGGCGGGCGTTGATGGCCGCCTGCGTTCCGGCGTTCCTGCGGCACGAGGGGCATCCCAAGTACGTGAAGGCGGCCTTGGAGATGCTGGAGCGAACCCTGCCGCTGCTCGGGCACTAGACCGGGATCAACCGACGCCCGGTCGGGTGCTCTCCCGAGTTTGGCGTCCGTCAGGGCGGCGGTTCTGCTCGTCGATCTGTGGAGCCGTGGCCGTATACTGCCGGAGGGGTTCCGGGGGCGTTCCCGGGGCGTGCGGTCAACCCAGTGCAAAGCGAGGCGACACTTGGAAGCCTTCGAGAACATCAAGAAGCTCATAGTTGAAGTTGAAGATGACGTGAAGAAGGCCGAGGGCGGCAACAAGGCGGCGCAGACTCGCGTCCGCAAGAGCATGCAGGACATCAAGGAGGCCGCGCAGCAGGTGCGTGTGTCGGTCCTCGAGATGAAGAAGACCGAGACGAAGGAGTGAGAGGCGGAGCCAGAGGCTCCCGACGACCGGCATGACCACGACTCAGTCCAATCCGCACGCGCCCGCGGGGCACCCGGTCCACGCCGGACACGCCGCCCTGGCTGGCCACGTCGATCAGGCCGCGGCGTCGCGGCTTGGGCCACTGCGTGACCTGCCCAAGAACCTCATCATCGATCTGGCGTCTGTCGACTTTTCGCGCCTGGTTGTCGACCGTCGCGGGATCGAGCGGCTGATCCCGCACCGGAGCGCGATGGTGCTGGTCGACGGCGTGGTCTGGCACTCGGCCGACTACACCCAGGGCGTGGCGATCAAGCACGTCCGAGACGACGAGTTCTGGGTCCCGGGCCACTTCCCCGGTCGCCCGCTCATGCCCGGGGTGCTCCAGATCGAGGCCAGCGCTCAGGTGAGTGTGCTTCTCTATAACGCCCGGCAGCCCGAGCCCCAGACCGCCGCGTTCACGCGGATCGAGAAGTGTTCGTTCCGCGCCACCGTCGTGCCGGGCGACGAGCTCTTCCTGATCTGCAAGGAAATCAAGATCACCCGCCGCGGATTCGTTAGTCACTGCCAGGGCTTGGCCAACGGCAAGCTCACCTTCGACGCCGAGATCCACGGCCTGACGATCTGAACGGCCGCCCGCTTGCGCAGCAATGCGGCGCGCGGTACGCTCACGCCGATGCTCCCGCGGCTGGACCAGGCACCCATCACGGCACAGATCATGCTTCCGGAGACCGGCGAGCCGGATCTACTCGCGTTGCCGGCAGGCCCGGGAGTGCTCATCCTCGAGCCGCGGGGCGCCGAGGGCACGCTGCTCATCGCCACCACTGCCAATCTGCGCGAGCTGGCCCGCCGCCGCCTTTGCCCGGATCCCGAGCAGCCCACGGGCGGGCAGATCGACTATCGCGCACTGACCGGTCGCGTGCTGGGGATCGGCGTCGGCTCCGGGCTCGAGGCCGACGCGGTGTACCTGCGGCAGGCCCGCGAGCGCTTGCCCGCGAGCTACAGGGCCGTCAGCGAGCGCTGGCAGGCATGGTTTGTGTACGCCGACCCGGACGCGGCGTTTCCCCAGCCCGCCCGCAGCAACCTGCGGCCCGGCGCTGGCTCGCGGCGCGGAACGAGCGGGACCGATGTCACGTTACCGCCGCCGCCGGGGATCGTGGTCGGCCCGCTGCCGGACAAGGACGCGGCCGGGCGGCTGATCGAGGCACTGATCGACGGCTTCGATCTGTGCCGCTTTCACAACCTGCTCGTGCAGGCCCCGCGTGCGACAGCGTGCGCGTACAAAGAAATGGGGCGCTGTCCGGCCCCGTGCGACGGCACCGAGCCGCTGGCCGACTATCGGGCCCGCACGCGGGCGGCCCTCGATGCGCTGACCTCCGGCGTGCTGCCGGGGCAGCTGGACGACTGCCGGGCCCGGATGCGGGCCGCCGCCGAGGCGGCGCAGTTCGAGCTCGCCGGCGAGCTCAAAGCCCGGGCCGATCGCTTGGCGAACCTCGTCAAGCCCGCGTTCTCCCACATCGCACGGCTGGACCGCTGGCGGGTGCTCTGGATCCTGCCCGGGGCCGAGCCCGGACTCGTGCGGCCAGCGCTTCTGAACTCTGGCGAGCTGCTGCGGCTCAACGACCAGCCCGCCGCGGACCCGGCGGCGGCGGCCCGGGGCATCGCCCAGCAGCTCGCGGGCGTGCCCCGCGAGGCGCTGAACCTCACACAGGACCGGCTGGACACGATGGGGCTCGCGTCGCGATGGCTGTTCAAGCCCGCGAAGAAGCGCTCGGGCGTGGCTCTGAGCGCCAGCGCCATGGACCCATCGCTTGCCGAGATCGCCCGGGCCGTGCGGAGCGTGGCGGCCGGCAAAGCCGGGCCGGAGATCGACGCGCTGCAGGTCGAGGCCTGAGGCGTCAGCCCTCCGACAGCCGGATGGCCCGGGCGGCCAGATCGACGGCGCTCGCCGGGAGCGAGAGGTCGATGCGGGCGTAGACCCCGCGGTCGTGGTCGCTGTTGAGCACCAGGGCCCTGTCGCCGATGGCGGCGGCCCCGTGCTCGACGTGCTCGTGCCCGAGGACGAACAGCCCGACGTTCCAGGCCGACGCGAGCCGCTCGACATCCGCCGGCGTGTGACCCCGGCCCCAGGTCAATAGGTGGGCCGCCCCGCGGCGCGGCAGAAAATCGTCATCCGTCAGCGGACGCGCCAGCACGCCCATATCGAAGCGGTCCATGAGCTCGGGCGCGGGGAGCGAGTGGGCGCACAGCACGGCCCCCCCCGCCCCCCCATCGCCGTCGGTTTCAAACCGGACGGCCAGCGGGAGCGCCCGCAGGAACGCGCGCACGGCTTCACGGACGCGACCCGCCGCGTCGGCGAAGGCGGCCTCGAGCGCCTCGTCGAACACGTCGTTGCACCGCACGCCGTTCTTGGCCACCGCGCTGCCGGTGAGCTGCGCGATCTCGTGGTTGGCCAGCAGCACATGGCACCGCTCGGGGAACGCGGCCTTGAGCGCCGCGGCCCGCGCCAGCACGCGGAAGGAGTAATCCAGCCCGTTGACCAGCCGCTCGCCATGGATCAGCTCGTGCAGCGTGAGGTGGGCGGCGCCCTGCGGGTCGCTGGCGTCGTGCATGCCCGCCGCCGACACGAGGCGGGCCAGGTGCAGCGGATGGTCGTGCAGGTCGCCGGAGGCGATGAGCGTCCGGGACATCTCGGGATCGGCGGGGGATACCCGGACGAGCTCGATCGAGCCGCCACCCGCGCGGCGGCAGGCGGCATCGCGGCACGCGGCGGCGCCGAGTTGGAGCGTCGCCTCGACCGCGCCCGCATCGCGCAGGTCCACGGTTTCCAGGATCGACATGGCGGCTCGCGATCTGGCCCGGGGCCGAGGGGCCTTGATGGGGTCTAGACCGCGTCAGTCGTCGGCGTCGGCGATCCCCAGGCCCGGATCGATCGGCGGCTCGCGGGGCAGCGACTTGCGTACGCCGACGCCTGCCTTGCTCCCGCCGCCAGTCCCGCCCTTGCTTCCACCGGGGCCGCCCAGGCCGTTGGCCGAGCCGCCGGCGTCGATGCGGGGGAGCTGTCCACTCTTGCGGAGCTCCTGATCGGCGAGCAGCCGACTGCGGATGAAGTTCAACCGGTCGACGACCAGGACCATCGCGGGCCGATCCTCTGGATCGACCTCGACGCAGTTCATGATGAGCGCGTTGAGGAGCTCCGGGATGCGGACGTTGAGCTCGATGGGCGGCTTGGGCTTGGCCAGCAGCGACGAATCGACGGAGCCCAGCAGGCTGTCGCCCTTGGAGAGGGCCGTAGGAACAAAGTGCCGCGTGAGGGTCCAGTACATCGCCGCGCCGAGGTTGTACACGTCGGTCTTGGGCGTGATGGCCCGCAGATGCACCTGCTCGGGGGCGATGTAGTCGGGGGTGCCCTGGATGCGCTGCTTGACGGTGCCGGTCTTGCAGCTCTGGCCAAGGTCGATGATCTTGGTGACGAGCTTGTCGTCGACGATGACGTTGTTGGGCTTCATGTCCGCGTGGACGAAGCCCTTGTCGTGCATGGCTTTAAGCCCCAGCGCGACCTGCTCGAAGATGTACAGCGCATCCACGAAGAGCTCGGGCGGGTGCCGCTCGCAGCTGGTCCCGTCCACGTGCTCCATCACCAGCCACAGCTCGGTCACGCCGCCCAGAAGACTTTCCTTCTTGCGGATGACGCGTTCAATCTTCCGGACGCTCGGGCAGTCGATCCTGCTGGCGATCAGGTATTCCTGCTCGGCCTGGTCGAGGAATCGCTGGTCCTTGGGCCCGTCCTTGACGACGTGCTTGAGGGCCTTGACCTGCTTGGTCTTGGGGTCCTGGGCAAGATAGATGATCGACGCCGCGCCGCGTCCGAGCTCGGACATGATCCGGAAGCCTTCAACCACATCGCCAGGCTTTTTCGGTTCCAGGGGCACTCGGGCGTTTTCCTTGCTTGTCTGATTGTCCCGTCGCGATCACCATCGCCGGGAGACAGCCCGTACGCACCGATCCCGATTCCGGATCGACCGAACGGGCTCCAACAGTCTACGCCCCCGGGAACGCCCCGGGGTTGCACGCCCAACCGACGATCGCCGTTTGGAGCACACAGTATCGGCCCGCTCCGGTCGGAGTTCAACGCCCATGGGGTCGTGATTCACACGGTTTTCACTCTGCGCCGATTCCGCAACGGCCACGCCCGCCCGTCCGGTCCGGAAAGGCCGGAACCCGAGCGGCCATCGAGTCAAAAACACAAGCGCCGATCCCACGAAGAGACCGGCGCCTGAAAGGGTCGATCGAATGTCCGAATCGTCCGCGGCCCACGCGGGCGGCCCCGGCTCAGGGCTTGCGCGTCGGCCGAACGCCGTAGAGGCCGGCGGGGTAGAGCCGGCCGGGATCCGACACGCCCGGGGCGATGTCCGAGTGGAGCAGGACACGGTCGCTGGTGAGGCCCAGCTGCTTGCCGAGCGAGGAAACCAGTTTCTGGAGCGTTGCGAGCTGGGCCGGGGTGAACGGGCGGCGGTCGCCGTCGCCCACCATGCAGATCGAGACGCTGTGGTCGTTGTAGAACTTGGCGTTGGGCCCGGCGGCGTGCACGCCGGCCTGCTGGTCCAGCCAGCGGTAGCCGATATAGACCTGCCCGTCCTCCATCCCGGTGCCGTTGCCGATGATGAAGTGGTGACCCAGCCCGTCGCGGCCGCCGGCCTCGTGCTCCTTGCCGATGCTGGTGGGCGAGCCCACGATCGACGCGGAGTGATGGATCACGATCGCCTGCCACTTGGAGGCGTCGATCGGCGCACGCGTGCGGGTCATCGGGTCGGCATCGGAGCCGATCGTTGTCGCGGCGGCCAGAGGCGACAGGCTCATCCCGTCCAGCCGGGGCACGGGCTTGCCGTCCACCACTAGCAGCATCCCGCCCACCAACGTCGAGGCGGCGATGAACGAGATCCACACGACCGCCGTCCGGGTCAGGACGCCGCCCGACGCCTTGCGGGCCCGGGACTTGGTTCGTGTTGATGCTCGTGACGCCATGCGTTGCTCCGATCAATGCTACCCGTGTGGTGATCGACCGTGCAACATCCCCGGCTTGCTCTTTTTCGTTCCTGATTCCCCGCGGCAAGGGGGTGAACGCGAACAACCCCCCACACCCCCGTTAAACGCGACGCCCGGCAGCCCTTGCCGCGGTTATCCGGACCACATCTCAAGTTCTGCACGCCCCGTTCCGGGCCGGGCCCGGAGCGGGAGAAGAACAAACTATTTTTTGGGGGCCAACCGGCCGCGGAGATTCGGCTGCCGCCGGCCGTACTCGTCTTCGACGAACTGGGGTGCGTACTGCTGCCGGACGGCGTCGTATCGATCAAACGGCGAGCGCTCGTCCTTAGGGCTCAGCAGCGCCTCGGAGCAGCCGCCGAGGGTCCACATCGCCGCGCCCAGCAGCCCCGCCGCCAGAACGTATCGGGCGCGGAGTTTCGCGGGCAGGACGGCGATGCTGCGTGTGGGGCTCGCTGGGCTCATCGTGGAGAGTCTACGTCGGTTGCTGGCAGCCCGAAGCTTGCGAACTTGCGTGCCGGGGTGCGTTCGCCTTCGCGGGGGCGAGTCGGCCTTGGTTATCCAGTGTGATCTCGCCCCGGCTGGCGCACTGCCGCAAACCCTCGTACACGACGGCGCAGACGGCGGTGGCCAAGTTGAGCGACCGCTCGCCGGCGGCCATGGGCAGGCAGAGCAGGCGGCCCGGGTAGCGCTGCGTGATGGCGTCGGGCAGGCCGCGGGTTTCCTTGCCGAAGATCAAGTGGTCGCCCGGCTTGAGGTCGGCGTCCCAGACGCACCGCGTGGTCTTGGTCGTCAGCAGCCAGACCCGCTCAGGCATCGCGCCCGAGGCGCGGAGATACGTGTCGAAGTCGTCGTGCTCGGTGGGCATGAGGCGGGGCCAATAGTCAAGCCCGGCCCGGCGGCAGGCCTTCTCGGACGTCTCGAAGCCCAAGGGCCTGATCAAATGCAGCGAGCAGCCGGTCGCGACGCAGGTGCGCCCGATGTTGCCGGTGTTGTTGGGGATCTCCGGCTCGTGCAGCACGACATGAAACACGGGAGGCGACGCGGGCCGGCCCGCCGGCGGCAACTCCGCACGAGCCTCGGGCGTGCTCGCAGGGATCATGGCCGGGGCGCAGCGCCCGCGGCCTTGGCCGCCCTGGCCCCAGGGTCAACGCCCACGACGGCGTCGACGATCACGCGGAACGACGGATCCAGCGGGTTGCCCTGCCAGCGGACCACGCCGTCGGTCGAGAGCACGACCACGTGCGGGATGCCCCGGGGCTTGACGGACTTGTAGACCGTCTGGTCCTTGTCGTGCACGTGGCTGTACTTGGAGGGCTTCTTGACCAGAAACTTCTTGATCGCGTTCACGTCCTCGGGGAAGTTGGAACGCTTCTGGCCCCCGACGGCGATGACGGCCAGCTTGCCCTCGTGCTTCTGCTGAAGTTCGTCGAGGATCGGGCTGGCCCGGATGCACGGCCCGCACCAGGTGGCCCAGAAATCCAGCACCATCACCTTGCCCGCGAGGTCGACCTTGGGCGTGATCCAGGTCTCGTTCTGGCCGAAGGCGACCGGGAGGGACTTGCCCTGAAGGTTGGTCGCGCCCGGGTCGTCGTTGGCCGCGGGCCACTTGACCGAGGCGTAAGCGCCGGCGGCGGGCATCGCGTCGGCCCCGCCCGCGGCGGGCTTGGTCGCCGAGGGGGGCGCGGGGGGCTGAACCTTCGCCGCGTCGCTCTCGGTCTCGGCGACGACCAGCTTCACGGCGGCCTCGAGACTGGAGCGCTCGACATCGGCAAAGCGGACGCGGCCGGCCCGGTCAACGACGTAGAACACCGGCCCGGCGGAGTCGGCCCGGAGGGCCTTGAGCACCCCGCCCGAGGCGTCGTGGGCGTAGGGCGCCTTGATCTTCAAGCGCTGGGCCGTCTCGCCGGCCTTCTCGAAGCCGCGCTGGTGGTGGATGCCCATGACGACCAGATCTGGGTTGGCGTCGGCCTGCTGCTGGGCCAGCGTGAGGCCCGGGAGCGAGCCGGTGAACCAGCTCGCCCAGACGACAATCAGCGCGGGCTTGCCCTTGAGCGCCTCGGCGTCGATGGCCCGGCCGTTCCAGGACTCCAGCCGTCCGAGGAGGGCGGTGTCCAGCGGCTTGAAGCTCAGGGCGTCGAGCGCGTCGCGCCGCGAGCCGGAGCCCTGAAGCTTGACGGCGTCGGCCTGTGCCAGCAGCATCGACGGAACGCCGCCGAGCGCAAGCCCAGCGACGAGGACGATCACGGTCTGCTTGAGGGCGCCACGCATTGTTCAGACTCCTGGCTTGGCTTGGTCGTCGGTCCGGTTGTTCATCGCCATTATCACTACCCGCCCGATCCGGTGCTTACTTTCCGCCCTTGCGGGCCGCGTCCTCGGCCTTGCGCCGGGCCTGGACACCCGGATCGACCTCGATGACCTTCTCGATGGCCAGGCCCAGCGACGAGCTGTACGGATCGTCGAGCCAGCGGACTTTGTTGTCCGTCGAGATGACCATGGCCAGGCCGTATTCGCGCTGCGAGCGGCCGTAGAGCGGGATGTTGTTCCCACCGCTGAAATCCCACTGCTCGCCCTTGAAGGGCGAGGGCTGCATGAAGTGGTTGACCCCGCGGAGGTTCATGAGGGTCTTGAGCATCCCCGTGTTGCGTTCGGTGAGCTTCTTGGCCTCTTCCTCGGGCGGGTTGATGAGGGTGGTGCCGAACTTGGCCGCCTGACCCACAACGACCACGTCGCGCTTGTACTTGTCCTGCAGGCGGTTCATGGGCTCGATGACGTTGAGCGTGTCCTGCTCGCCGGGATCAAACACGTACAGCACGACAATCTTCCCCGCGGTCTTGGGCTTGCTGGGAGACCAGTTGTCCTCGGCGAGGGTCATGGTCGGGGGCGTGAGCGTGATCTTCTCGAGGATCTTGTCGCGCTCGACCTTGCCCACCAGGTAGGGCCACTTGACGGGCGTGTACGCCTCTTCCTCGGGGGCCTTGAACTCGACCTCCGGGTACTCGCCCGGGGCGTTGCCGGTGTTCTCGCGCGTCTTCCAGCGCTCGCGCTCGGCCTTGGCCCGCTGGTCGGCGAGCTTGCCGGGCAAGTCGCGGGCCTGCTCGGGCGTCTCGCCGACCAGCAGTTCGACGGCGGACATGATCGCCGAGATGTCGACCTGCGCGAAGCGAAGGTTGCCCGTGCGGTCCACCAGATAGACATTGGGGTCCTGCTCGCATTTGAGCCCGGCCCGGAGCTTGCCGTCGGCGTCGACGCCGTACGGGAAGCCCACGCTGAGGGCCTTGGCGCTCTCGCCCGCGCCCTCGCCCCCCTTGGCGTTGTGAATGCCGACGACGATGAGGCCCTTGTCCTTGAACCTGGCGAACGCCTCCTGCGCCTGCCGCACGGCCTGGTGCGAGGGGCGGTACCAGCCGGCCCAGGTGACGATCAGGACGACCTTGCCCTTGGCCGATTCGGCCGTGGGAGCCTCGCCGTTGCTCCAGCCCGAGACCCCGCCGAAGACGGCGTAGTCCATGGGCTTGAACTGCATGGCGTTGAGCGTGTCGCGGGTCTTGCCGCCGCCGCGGAGGGGGATGGTGGAATCGTCTACCGCCGCCAGGCAAGCGCTCGAGAGACCCAGGCCCGAGAGCGCGCACGAAAGGATGATCGCCGCCAGACGCATGGCTGATTCTCCTGAACTTGAACCTTGACCTTCGACCCGCACCGGCAACCCGCATGAAGCAGTCCGCAGCTGCTCGATGGGACTCCGGATGATACCAACACCCACTCGACCGCCGAGTGGGGCCGCCCCTCCGGGCACGCATACAACGCCCGAGGGTTTTCAATTGTACCGAAAGCCCATGGCAATGGTTCACCCAGACGCAGATTCCCGTCCTTCGCCGATCCAGCCCGCCTGCCCCAGCAGGGCCAGTGCGATGCCGCCGGCCATCGCGACGTTGAGCGAGTCCACGGCCGGGTCGGCCGGGTGCATCCGGATCCGGACCAGTTTGTCCGCCGCCTGGAACGCCGGTTCCGACAAACCGGAGCCTTCCGACCCCAGAACAAGGGCCACGCGCAGGGGCGGGCCGCGGGTCAGGTCGCCCAAATCGACGCTCCCCGGATTGGGCGTAAGGGCCCAGACCTGGGTGCCGCGGGACTTGAGGTCATCGAGTGTACCGGGCCACTGAGTCGCCCGGGCGTAGGGGACGCCCAAGGCCAGGCCCATGGAGACCCGCAGGCTCTTTCGATAGAGGGGATCGGCGCAGCGCGGGCTGAGCAGGATGCTCACCCCCGGACCGCCGAGCGCGGCGGCGTTGCGGAACACGCCCCCGAGATTGTCGTGGTTCACCAGATCCTCGAGCACCAGCATCGGGCCCGGAAGCGCCAAGAGGTCGTCGAACGTCAGCCCCGGCCCCCGCACGCCCACGCCCAGAACGCCCCGGTGCATGTTGAAGCCGACGATCTGGTCCAGCACCGCTGGCGGGGCCAGAAACACCGGCACGGCCGGGTCGAGTGCCGCGAGCATGTCGGCGAGCGCCGGAGCCCGGGCCGGGGTCGTCAGCACCGACTGAACGGCGAAGCGCGACTGGATCAGGCGGCGGAGCACCAGTTCGCCTTCGGCGATGAACACCCCAGCGTGGGCCCTAGGGTCCAGCGGGTCGTGCCGCTGGGCCAGCTCGGCGTCGCGCATGTTGGCATAGACGCTCAGGCGCTGGTCGGCGTGGGCGAGAGAATCGACATGGACGATGGGCACGCCGAACGGTACCCCCCCCTCCCCCCGGGCGCGGCGGGATCCGCAGCCCCGGGGCGGGTGGGCCGTACACTCGGGCATGACCAAGCGACTGCTCGCCGCCGCGTTTTTGTCGGTCCCTGCGATCTTGACGGGCCCCGTTGCCCTCATGGGCTGCGAGCAGAAGGCTCCGCCCTCGGCGGGTCAGCCGGGCAAGCCGCTGGGCGGATTGTCCGAATCGCCCCAGTCGATTCTGGGCAAGTCGGCGAAGATGGGCAAGGACGTCGGGAAGCAGATCCAAGGGTCGCAGGACCAGGCCGTGAACATGGCCAACGAGATCACCGGCGGCGAGGGCACGGTGGTCGTCAGCGGCGTGAAGTTCGCCCCGCTCAAGACCTGGGCCAGCGTTCAGCCGCCCAATCGCGTGCAGACCGCGGCCCTCCGCGTAGCTCCCGACGAGGGCCAGGGGGAGACGGCCGTCGCGTTCTTCGCGAACGTCGGCGGCGACGTCGCCAGCAACATCAACCGCTGGAAGAGCCAGGTGACCGGCGAGGGAGGCTCGCCCGCGGACGCGAAGATCAGCGAGTCGACCGCCGGGGGAATGAAGCTGACCATCGTGTCGATGGAAGGCACGTACAACGCGATGACCATGGGCGCCACCAAGGCGATGCCCGGCTTCGGCTTCCGCGGCGCGATCTTCGAGACGCCCGGGGGCAACATTTTCGTTCGCCTCACCGGCCCCTCGGCGAAGGTGCGCGAGGCGGACGAGGCGTTCAAGGCGATGCTCGTCGGCGCAACGCGCGACTGAGGCGGTGGGCGCAGGCCGGGCTCACTCGGAGGCCTTGGCATCGGCCGGGGCCGGCGCTGAGGTTTCGGGCGTCGGCGGGGCGAGCAGTTCCCGCATCTGCGCGGCCCGCTCGATCATGGCCCGCTCGGCCCCGAGCTTGTCGCCGGCGTTCTCGGCCACAGGAACCAGGTCGAAGTGCCACGCGACACGGGTCTCGAACTTCGCGGGGATGGCCTCGGCGATGAGGTCGATTCCGGGGGTTTCGTGTAGCGGAGCCTTCACCTTCATGTTGGTGGTCAGGGGCTCGTAGCCCTCGCGCCGCAGGCGGACGTCGTAGTTTCCGAAGAACGTGAAGTCGGTTTCCAGGGGCGTGCGGCCCACTTCCACGTCGTTGATCCACACGATCGCGCCCGGGGGCGTCGTTGTCACGCTGATGGTCCGCTTCAGGCACCCCGACAGCGGGATCAGCCCCAGGAGCGCGATCAGGGCCGGGAGGCTGCGGACGAGGGCTCGGGTGGTGCGTGGCATGGCCAGAGAGTATCGGAGATTCAGCCCGTGCGCGGTGAGCCGCCGGGCCGGGCGGCCCTGCGCCGGAAGAGCAGGATGCCGACGAGCCCGCACAGCCAGAGCCCGGCGACAACGCCCGCGAGCACGGGAGTGAGCCGGCCGGAGGCCAAGAGCGCACCCGCCGAGACGGCGACGGAGGCGGTCATCAGCCCGATGGCGATTAGGCGGGCCCGGGTCGACAGCGGCTGGTCGGAGCGGATGAGGCGGCCGTAGGGCGCGAGCAGGCGCGTGTTCAGAAGCCGCTCTTCGAGCCACGGGCACGACCGCGTGAGGCAATACGAGCCGATGAGCAGGAAGACGGTCGTGGGCATGCCGGGCACGACGGCCCCAACGAACCCCAGCGCGAAGCAGACCAGGCCCGTCGCCGCCAAGCCCCAGCGCCAGGGCGTGAATCGCCGTGGCGTGAGAGCTTGGGACGCGATGCCCGGGATTTTGGGGCCGTGGGAGCGGGGGGGGCCGGAGGATGGGCGCGGGGCGGTCATGCGTGCGTGGTGGCGGGGGCGTGCGAGCCGTTGCTCGCGCCGTTCATGTGGGCCGAGAAAGCGCCAAGATCGATGTTGAGCTTCCGGGCGACACGCATGCCGTAGTCGGGGTCGGCACGGAAGAAGTGGCAGACCATGCGCTCCTGGACCTCGCGCCGGGCCTGGCCGAGCACGCCCGCGATGCGGGAGGTGAGGCGGTCCTTGTGGCCGTCGTCGAACATGCGGTAGAGGTTGCCGGGCTGGGTAAAGTCGTCGTGGTCGAGGGTGGAGTCGAAGCGGTCCACGACCGTCTGGCCCAGCGTCCAGGCCGGATCGGTGTACGAGAGGTCGGGCTTGGGGGCCTGGGCGTGGGAGTTGGGGAAGTAGTTCGGGGCCGAGCCGGCGCTGCCGTCGGTGAGCGCGCCGTCGCGGAGGTAGTTCATCACCGGGCAGCGGGGCTTGTTGACGGGGATCTGGTGGTGGTTCACGCCCAGGCGGTGCAGGTGCGTATCTGCGTAGCTCATCAGGCGGGCCTGGAGCATCTTGTCGGGGCTCGAACCGATCCCGGGGACCAGGGCCGAGGGCTTGAACGCCGCCTGCTCGACCTCGGCGAAGTAGTTCTCCGGGTTGCGGTTGAGTTCCAGGGTTCCCATCTCAAGAAGCGGATACTCCTTCTGCGGCCAGACCTTCGTCAGATCAAACGGGTTCCAGCGGAACGTGTCGGCCTGGGCCTGGGTCATGAGCTGCACGCAGACTCGCCACTTCGGGAAGTCGCCCTTGGCGATGGCGGCAAACAAGTCGCGCTGGTGGCTCTCACGGTCGGCGGCGATCGTCGAGGCCGACTCGGCATCGGTCATGTTCTTGATGCCCTGGAGGCACTTGAAGTGGAACTTGACCCAGGTCCGCTGCCCGGCGGCGTTGATGAACGAATAGGTGTGGCTGCCGAAGCCGTGCAGGTGTCGATAGTTGACGGGGATGCCCCGATCCGAGAAGAGGATCGTGACCTGATGCAGCGCCTCGGGGTTGAGGGACCAGAAATCCCACTGCATATCCATGTCGCGCAGGTTGGTCTGCGGGTGCCGCTTCTGGGTGTGGATGAACGACTGGAACTTGTACGGATCACGCACGAAGAACACCGGCGTGTTGTTGCCCACCAGATCCCAGTTGCCCTCCTGGGTGTAGAACTTGACGGCGAAGCCCCGCACATCGCGCTCGGCGTCGGCCGCCCCGCGCTCGCCGGCAACAGTCGAAAAGCGGAGGAAGAGCTCGGACTTCTTGCCCGCCCGGTTCAGGAAGTCGGCCCGGGTGAACTCGGACATGTCTTTGGTGCAGGTGAACGTGCCATAGGCCCCGGAGCCCTTGGCGTGGACGACGCGCTCGGGGATGCGCTCCCGGTTGAAGTGCTGCATCTGCTCGAGCAGCTGCACATCCTGCATGAGCAGCGGCCCTCGCGGCCCGGCGGTGACGGCCTGCTGAAGCCCGATGGGCGCGCCGTTGGCGGTGGTCAGGCGGGGAGACTGAGTCGTGTCCATGCGGAGCTCCTGGGAGGGTCTGGGAGCCCAAGGTTAGCCGGTTTTAGAATGATTCCACGCTGTGTTCACCCCGGAAGTTCGGATTTGGCGCCGAGGCTGAGGAGGCCCCGCGACGACGCCTCGATGCCCGAGGTCTGATGTCGTGCGCAGCCCTTTGAACTCTGCACTCAGCGGCGCGACAGAATGCTGTCGCCCGGCGCTTTGCCGGGCGTGTGCGTGCCGTTGCGTGCACTGTGGCCGCCTCCGCCAGCACCTAACCCCCCGGCACCCCCCGCTCCCCCCGACCCGCCCGACCCGCCCGGCCCCGCGGGCAGATCGTCGAACTCGTCGCCCCGGAACAGGCCGCCGAAGTAGACCCGTTTGACCATGTCGTCCTTGACCAGCTCCCGCGGCGTGCCCTGAGCGAAGAGCTTGCCCTCGTCGATAATGCACGCCCGGTCGCACACGCGAAGCGTCTGCTGGACGTTGTGGTCGGTGATGAGGCAGGCGATTCCCCGCCGCGAGAGTGCCTTGATCTCGCGCTGCAGGTCTTCGACGGCGATCGGATCCACGCCGCTGAAGGGCTCGTCGAGGAGGATGAGCTTGGGATCGGTGACCAGGGCCCGGGCGATTTCGAGCTTGCGGCGTTCGCCGCCCGAACAGGTGCGGGCCTGCTGCTTGGCCTTGTGGGTCAGGCCGAACTGATCCAGAAGCTCGCCGGCCCGGTCGCGCCGTTCCTGTCGCGAGAGCGGCAGGGTTTCGAGGATCGCCAGCAGGTTCTGCTCGCAGGTCAGCCGCGTGAAGACGCTGGGCTCCTGCGAGAGGTAGCCCATGCCCAGTCGGGCCCGCTGGTACATGGGCAGGTCGGAGATGTCCTTGCCGTCGAAGACGACCTTGCCCGCGTCGGCCTCGATCATGCCGATGGTCATGCGGAAGCTAGTGGTCTTGCCCGCGCCGTTGCGGCCCAGCAGCCCGACGATCTCCGACGCGTCGACGTGGAACGACACGCCCCCGACGACGGAGCGCCCGGCGAAGGACTTCTGGAGGTTCTGGACTTGCAGGAGTGGCAAGGCATTTGACTGTAGGGACGCCGGGCCGGGTCGGCAGCCGCGACCCGAGGGGCGAGATTGGGGCGTTATCATCGACTATGCCTTCCCCGCCACCCGACCACACCGCCCCGACACCGCCGGCACCGCGCTCCGACGACGCGCCGCCGTTCCGCTACAACACCCGGCTCGCGGACCGGATCGAGCAGCGATGGCAGGCGTACTGGGACCGGCACCAGACCTTCAAGCAGCCCGGCCCCGGCGAGCCGGGCTTCGATGGCTCGCGTCCCAAGTTCTACTGCCTCGACATGTTCCCCTATCCCTCCGGCGCGGGCCTGCACGTGGGCCACCCCGAGGGGTACACCGCCACCGACATCGTCTGCCGCCACAAGCGGATGAAGGGGCACAACGTCCTGCACGTCATGGGCTGGGACGCCTTCGGCCTGCCCGCCGAGCAGTACGCGATCCAAACGGGCGTTCATCCGGCGATCACGACGCGGCAGAGTATCGAGACGTTTCGGCGACAGCTCAAACGCTTCGGCTTCGACTACGACTGGTCGCGCGAGGTCGGGACGATCGACGAGGACTACTACCGCTGGACGCAGTGGATCTTCCTCCGCCTCTACAACTCGTGGTTCGACCCGCAGGCCGAGTCGCCGGCGTACCCCGATGGGAAGACTCGGCGCGGGGCGGCCCGACCGATCGCCGACCTGATCGCCCAGCTCGAAGGGAGCGACCTCCGCGTCGGGATCGACGGCGAGCTGGTCCACATCGGCCCGGCCGCCGCCACGCCGATCATCGGCGGCGAGCCCGTGGGCACGCGCCGCTGGCACGAGCTGAGCGCCGACGAGCGCGGGGCCGTCATCGACAATCAGCGGCTGGCCTATCTCGACGAGATGACCGTCAACTGGTGCCCGATGCTCGGCACGGTGCTGGCCAACGACGAGGTGATCGACGGCAAGAGCGAGCGCGGCGGGCACCCGGTGCTTCGCAAGCCCCTGAGGCAGTGGCAGCTCCGCATTACGGCCTACGCCCAGCGCCTGCTCGACGACCTCGGGCTGATCGACTGGCCCGGGGCGACCAAGGCGATGCAGTCCGAATGGATCGGGAAGTCGGAGGGGGCGGAGATCGAGTTTGCCATTGCAGGCACCGGGCACCAGGCACCAGGCACTTGGGACGAGCCCCTGACGGTGTTCACTACACGTCCCGACACGATCTTCGGTGCAACGTACATGGTGGTAGCGCCGGAACATCCGCTTGTGGAGCAGGTGCTCAACGGGAGTTCCGGCTCGGAGAGCCGGGGTACCCCGAGCCAGGCCCTCCGTGCCTATGCCCTTGCCGCACGCAACAAGTCCGATGTCGAGCGCATGGCGGGCGTCGAGAAGGACAAGACGGGCGTGTTCACCGGTGTCTATGCCATCAACCCGGCGACGGGGGACAAGATCCCGGTATGGACGGCGGACTATGTGCTGATGGGCTACGGCACGGGCGCGATCATGGCCGTGCCGGGGCACGACGAGCGGGACTGGGCGTTTGCCAGGAAGTTCGGCCTTCCCATTGTCGAAGTCGTCGCCGATGCCAACGGCGGGAGCGTGCAGGATGCGCCGTTCACGGGCGACGGCGTGGCGGTCAACTCCGCCGGCACCGAGGTTTCGCTCGACGGCAAAGACGTCGCCGATGCGAAGAAGACCATCATCGCGTGGCTCGAGTCCACCGGCGCAGGCTCGGGCAAGGTGAACTTCCGTCTGCGCGACTGGGTGTTCAGCCGCCAGAGGTACTGGGGCGAGCCGATCCCGATCGTGTTCGACGAGCGGGGCCGTGCGTACCCGCTCGCGGACGCCGCCCTGCCGCTGAGGCTCCCAGAGCTCGCCGACTACACGCCCGTGCCTAGCGACGAGCCCCAGCCCCTGCTCGCCAAGGCGACGGCGTGGGTTCACACCACCGCGAGCCAGGCGGGCGTGAGCCCGGACGTGCTGGCCCCCGAGACACCGGTCCGCCGCGAGACCAATACGATGCCCGGCTCGGCGGGCTCGAGCTGGTACTTCCTGCGCTATTGCGACCCGAAGAACCAGTCGCGGTTTATCTCTCGCGAAGCGGACGCGTACTGGATGGGGGGCGTCGCTCCCGGTGGCGCGGCCCTGGAGAGCCGGCCCACTGCCGGCGTCGATCTCTACATCGGCGGGTCCGAGCACGCCGTGGGCCATTTGCTGTACTCACGGTTCTGGCACAAGGTGCTCTTTGATCTGGGCGAGGTGGCGACGCCCGAGCCATTCGCAAAGCTGTTCCACCAGGGCATGATCACCTCCTACGCCTATCAGCGCTCCGACAAGACCATCGTTCCGATGGACGAGGTGCGCGAGGAGGCCGACGGGTCGTTCGTCGAGATCAAGACCGCCGCTCGCCTCTCGCCCATCGTCACCAAGATGAGCAAGCGCTACAAAAACGTCATCAACCCCGACGACGTGATCGCCGAGTTCGGGGCCGACACCTTCCGGCTCTACGAGATGTACATGGGTCCGCTGGACGCCTCCAAGCCCTGGAACACCAAGGACACCGTCGGCTGCTATCGCTTCCTCCAGCGGGCCTGGCGGCTGAGCGTCGACGAGCAGACCGGCGACCTCCGCCTGGCCGAGAGGCCCGATGCGGGCGTCGAGAAGCAGTTGCACAAAGCTATCGCCAAGGTCGACGCCGACATCCCGCGGCTGGCCTTCAACACCGCCATCGCCAGCATGATGGAGTTCGTCAACCTCGCCACCAGCGCCGGCGGCCTGACCCGCGAGCAACTGGAAACCTTCACCCTCATCCTGGCCCCCTTCGCGCCGCACATGGCCGAAGAACTCTGGAACAAGCTCGGGCATCCCGGCTCGCTGGCCCACCATCCCTTCCCCATCGCCGACCCGAGCCTCGCGGTCGACGACACCGTCGAGATCCCCGTGCAGGTCGGCGGCAAGATCCGGGCCAAGATCGTGGTCCCCAAGGACGCGAGCAAGGACGTGATCCAGGCCGCCGCCATGGCCGAGCCCAAGGTCGTCGAGTTCCTCGCGGGCAAAGCGATCCAGAAGATCATCGTCGTGCCGGGCAAGATGGTGAACATCGTGGTGTAGGGGGATGGGAAGGGATCGTGGGATCGCGGGATCGCGGGATCCAGGAGTGAAGGCCGCGGGTTGTTCACGAGGCCTCCTGATTCCCGAATCACTCCCTCGATCCCTTGATCCCACGATCCCCTTTTCCCTTCCTCTTCAATACTCCCGCACGCGGACCGCACCGGCGTGCGAGTCCAGGTGCAGCACGAGGTAGCGAAGCGCGTCGCAGGCGTGGTCGCTGCCGTCCTTGACGGGCACCAGGCTCTCCGGGTCGTCGACGGGATAGTGGTACTGGGCAAGGCACTCCAGCAGCCGCGTGCAGCCCCGGTGGACGAGCAGCCGCGGCGTGGCGGGCTCGCCCGGGCGCGTGGCGGCGGGCGCAAGCCGCGCCCGCACGAGGTTCACGCCCTCGTGGATCGTGCTGGCCTTGGCACGCACCGCGAAGCCCGCTTCCTTCAGCACGTCCGCTGCGGATCGGCCCGTCTGGTCGCTGGCGGCCAGCCCCGCAGGATCGATAGCGAGCATCGACACTGGCTGCCCCGCCGCGGGACCAAGCTCGTCGCTCCAGGCCCGCAGCGTGCCAGCCAGCTCGGCGACGGTGGTCTGCGTCCGCACGTGCTCGCGCAGGATCACCAGCCGCCCGCAGGCGTCCAGGCCGCCCAAAAGCAGGGCCGACTCGGAGCGGTAACCGAAGTCCAGCCCAGCGACCAGCCGCGAGAAGGGTCCGGCCGCCGCGACCTGCGCATCGTCGAGCGCGTGGGCCTTGAGATCAAACTCCGGGTACACGCAATCGGACCGCTTGGGCATCAGGCACAGCATCTCGCTCTCCCAGGTGTGCCGCCCGACGCGTGGCTTCATGGCCACGGCGTCCGAGACGCGGATGTGCCCGCGGCGTCCGTCCTCCTTGGCCCGCCCCCGGCACTCCGGATACAGCGTGCAGGTGTCGCACGCGTGCTCGTCGGTGCAGCGCTCCAGCACATCCAGCACGCCCCACTTGAACACCCGCCGGGGCTGGGCGTCGCTCCCGCCCTCGCCCGGCCGCTGCGCCTGATCGACCAGCCTCTGCATCAGCCCGAACGGGCGGTGCATCGTCGAGAGCGCCTCGACGGAGCCCTTGACGATGTCGCCCCAGGGCCCGGGACCACGCATCGAGCGCGTCGTGAGCTGCACGGCGTCCCACATCGCCTGATCGAAGAGATCCACCTCGTCGCAGCGGACCTTCTGCACGCGGGTTCCGCGCACGGCCGTCTGGCTCGCCGAGAGCACCTGCACCGCCGCGCCGTTGGTGAGCGCCAGCCGGCGCACCGTCGGGCGGCCCTTGACCAGCCCGGCCAGCACCGGCGACTCGAAGAGCAGCCGCAGGTGCTCGTACATCCGCTGGCTCTGCTCGAGGCTCCCGCCCAGGATGCGGACCTGCACACCCGGCTTGAAGACCAGGTCCAGCACGGTCGCCACCGCGCCCAGGTAGGTCTTGCCCCCGCCGCGGTTGGCCCAAACCAGACAGTCGGCGGCGTGGCTCCCGCGCTCGAAGAACACATGATCCAGATAGTCCATCGGCGCCGAGTGCCCGGGCACCATCGGCGTCCGGGACACGTGTACCTCCATCGCCCGCCCGAGCCACGCGTGCAGCTCCGTCGAGTCGTTCGGCGGCTTCGCCAGCAGCTCGTCGCTCGCCGCCGCGCTCGCACGCTTCGCCCCGCGCGTGCGGCGTCCCTTCGGTGCATCACCGTCCATCGTTTCCCCCCCCTCTGGTTTGCGATCCCCCCGAAGTCTCGTTCCCCGATTACGAGTTCACACCGGCCGCTGATGCTCCCGGTTTTCATCAGGCCGCGGGTCGGTGCCGAGCTGGGCATCGACCCCGAGCGCGCGGATGAGGGCCTCCTCCTTCTTCAGCCGCCCGCCCGAGAGGCGCCGGAGCTGGGCCAGCACGGCCCGGCGCTCGCGAACGCTGAAAAAGAACGTCAGCCCGTGGGCCAGGTCTCCCTCGGGTGCCGCGGGCGCGGGCTCGGGCATCCGAACGTTTGCATCCTCGATCATCGCGTTTCCCCCCTGCCGATCACGGCCGCATAGACGCGCGGGCGACAGCCCACGCGCCCTGCGGCAAGTCCGATGAGTTCGCTGATCCCGCGCCGGGGCGACGTTCCCGCGGCCCCGCGCGTTGCCCGCGATGCCCCGGCCCACAGCCGAAGCTCGCGGACCGCAAGCGGGCAGGCACCGACGCGGGCCGCCGCCGCGTCGACATCGACAAGGTCGTCGGGCTCGAGGCCGGCTCGCTCCAGCGCGTCGAGCAATCGCGCGTCGGCCGGGCCGGGCGGAAGGGCGTACTCCCGCATCCCGGCACGGGCGAAGAACCGGCACGCGGCCCCCATCGCCGCCACGGCCTCGGTGCCCGGTGTTTCCGGATCGCTGAGGTACGCCCGCACCAGCGCCGTCGCCACGCCCGTGGCCCGGACGCGCGGGTCCACGATCACGCGGGCGATGCACCGGAGCTCGTCGTTGAGCCGGCGGGCCCGCTCGCGGGGCGCGAGCCCTTCGTACCGATCGGGCCAGACGATCGACCGCCACCGCGCGTTGAGCGTGGGCATCGCCGTCATCAGAACGCCCACGACCCCGGCACGCTCGTGTACCGCGCGCAGCACCCGCCGAGGCACCGCCGGGGGCCCGGCGCGATAGTGCCAGCGGGCCAGCGGGTGATAGTCCGCGAGCGTGCCCGCCTCGATCCGCGGCATCTGTTGCGCCGGCGGGGCGTCGAGCGCCGCGAACCCGGCACGCCCGGCGGCGTCGATGCGCAGCAGCATGTCGGGCCCGAGTGCGCATTCGAGATCGTGGCGGGGTGTGGCGCACACAACGCGGATGCTCCGGCGCTCCGCGGCACGATCGACACACCGGCGGATGCCGGTAGAGACGCCCAAGGCCGTCAGGTCGTCCAGCCCGCCGCCGAGCTCGTCGACGAGTACGAGCACGGGGCGGCGGTGCGAAGTCTGGGCGAGCGCCGCGTCGAAGGCCAGCGCGATGCCCAGGCGGGCCCGCTGGCCGTCGGAGAGCGATCGGGCCGGCCGCGGGAACAGCACGGCGTCGCCAAGGCCGACGCCGGCCAGCAATCTGAGCGAGCCGGCGTCGCCCTCGGGCGGCGCGACGAACAGCTCGACCATCGCGCGATCATCGCCCGGCCCGGGCAGCGCACGGGCGTGGACGACGCGCTCGCCGGCGCCTTGGGCCCGCCGCGCCAGTGCCGCGAGCAGGCTCGACTTGCCCGCGCCGCTGGGGCCCGTCACAAGCGCGATGCCCCCGTGCCGCAGCCGATGATTAAGCTCGGCGGCGGCCCTGTCCATGGCGGGGCGGTCACCCGCTTCGGCCGAGCCCACGCTGCGGAGCGTCAGCCCGAACGCCGCCAGGGCGCGCTTGAGCCGCGCTCCCGTAACGGGACCTCGGGCGTGTCGATCGAACTCTCCGATGAACTCCGCTTGCCCCTCCACGATGCACCCCCTTCCGGCCTCTCGGCCGGCCCAGTGATCCCCAGCGAACCTCTCGACATGACCCCCAGCACCCGCGCGCCCTGCGCCATCGCCAGCACGGTTTCCCGGTGGCGTCTCACGGCGTGGATCGACATCCCCAGCGATCGCGCGGCGGCCCGCAGCGTCTGCCCCTCCAGCACGCACGCCCGCGCCACCCGGCCGAGGTCGCGCCACTGGCCGCCCTCTGCAATCCACCCCGCCGCGTGCAGGGCGGCGAGCGCGAAGGCGGGCTGGCCGAGCCGGAACAGGAGCCGCCGGACCCGCCGCCCGATCGAGCGGGGCTCGACGCCCATGAGCGGAGCAAGCTCGACGAGCGTCCGGCCTTGGTCATACACGGCCCGGAGCAGGGCGCGGTCGGGTGGAGATACGTACTCGGCCAAGGCCAGAATGCGCTCGTGCGGCATCCCGCTGATGGCGGCGGAGTGAACATGACCCGAACGACGGGGCTTGACATCTGGAGAATCGGGGGCAAGATTGGTATCTGATAGGGTCCACACGGATTGGGTCGGCTGGTCCTGCACATTCACCCCCACAGGCACGAAACTCTCTGATTTTTCACGATTTATACACGCTCTTGTTCACTGAGCAGTGAACACATCGAGTATACTTGTTCGGGTTTGGTTTGCAAGTCAGATCGAGCAGATTCTTCTCGCCCAAAACCACATCAACAGGGGTGTCTCATCCCTACTTTGACGACGATCTCAGCCTTGTTTGTGGGGGTGTCGTCGGGACTTCGGAACCCGTGCGGGGGGAAATGGGGAAAGCATGAGGGCTCGAACTGAGAACAGCCATGCAGCATGACACGGGGCCTGTGCAGGCCGAAAACTTGGACGCAGCGGGGCGCGGGGCCCGCTCGCGGCAGGCCGTGCTGGCCACGGCGCTGCGCAAGCGTCGCCATGAGCTGGGCTTGAGCCTTCAGCAGGTGGCCCAGGCAGCCGGGTGTGCGCGGTCGTATCTCTCGATGCTGGAAACCGGTGCCCGCGACGGGGAGATCGGCACGGCCCTGCTCGGGCGGCTCGAGCATGCGCTGGCACTCCCGCCCGGGTCGCTGGTCAATGCCGCCCACTGGACCGCCACTCCCGCGAGCGTTCGGCGGCGGGTGCGCGAGCTGGAAGAATCTCAGCGTGCGGCGGCGGCGGCGCTCAAGTCGACCCTTGGTGCCGGTTCAGGGCGGCTAGACGAGGCGTATCGCAGCGGCCGGCTGCACGCGCTCGTCCAGCGGCTCGACGGGCGGCCGCTTGACAACCCGGGCGCGAAGTCGCCCGCTGCGCGGAGCGGCGACCCGGGCGTGGGTATGGGCACGGGCCGGACGGATCTGCGGGCGATGCTGCCCGTGCAGGTGCCGCTGATCAACTCCGTAGCGGCGGGCTATCCGCGCGAGTTCACCGATCTGTCGTATCCGGCCCGCGTGGCCGACGAGTATGTTCGCGTACCGGACATCTGCGACCCCGACGCGTTCGCGGCCCGGGTCGTGGGCGATTCGATGACGCCGGACTATCGCGAGGGCGACATCGTCGTGTTCTCGCCCGCGAGGCCGCTGCGGAGCGGCATGGACTGCTTCGTGCGGCTGGAGCGCGACGCGGAGACGACGTTCAAGCGCGTGTTCCTGGAGCCCGACCCGGGGGCGGGGGCCGGCGGCGGGGCGGACGCGGCGCCGGTGGTGCCCGAGTTCATCGTGCTGGTGGCGCTCAATAGCGCGTACCCGCCGCGGCGGCTGCACCGCGAGGAGGTGGCGGGGATGTACGCGGCGGTGAGCGTGACGCGGCCGATCGGGTGAGGCTGGCGGCGAGATTGCAGAGTGCAGACGAAGTGGACCTGAAGGTTCTACCAGAACGACCACGACTGTTCGGGGAACACCGTGCCGCCGGTGTGCAATCGCGGATTTACGAAGAAGGTGTAGCGACTAGTGGTCGGCGCGCTCATCGACTTGGCGGTCAAGATCGAGCCATCAAGCATGCCGAGCTGCCCTATCTCTCGCCCATGCCACCAGCCTTCCATGGAATTCTGTCGCGCCCGGCCAGTCCTCGACTGCCTTCCGCCGGACATGCAGCCGGTGTCGCCCACGAGCACAAAGGCGGAGGTGAGCGGCGTGATGTGATGCGGGCCAAGGGTGCCGCGGAAGTTGACTGGGAAACCGCCAGTAGGGGTGGACCCATAGCCGTCGATCGCACCGGGGCGGCAGTAGATCCAGGTGTTGAGCTCGTAGCTTGTGCCGGCAATGCTGTGGGATGATGCACCCGCGTCTCGCGCATTGCTCAGCGGCGCGAGGCTCTCCCAGGTGCGGTTGCCAGTCCCGGCGGCGAAACACCCGGAATCGCCCGGACAGCGCATACCCGGGGTTTCCTGCTCGCTCCGCGTCGGGAGGCCCAAGTACGGGTTGAGCGGGCGATCCGCGGGCATTCTCAAACCCGGGGACGGATCGTCGGCACCGAACCAGTGCGTCCCTGCGTATCCCCAGCGTGAACGCCCGACATAGGCGACGTCTCGCCCAAACGGGAAGGCCCGCTGTTCGTCAACGTAGATCAGGGTTGCGGCGACAATCTGACGCAGGTTTGACTGGCAGACGATCGCCCTGGCTCTTGCCCTCGCGGCGAGCAGCGCGGGCGCCAGCAGGCCGAGCAACGTGCCGATGATCGCGATCACGACCAGCAGTTCAACGAGCGTGACAGCGCGAGCTCGCGTCCCGAACCGATGCTTGATCGAGCATGCCGGCACGGGTCAGCACCCCGAGAACCACTGGGACAGGAACGCAAAGATGTCGGTCACATCGACCAAGCCATCCTGATTGAAGTCGGCGGAAGGGGAGCACGGCGGATCACTTGCCGCGGAGCAGCCGGCGAACCAGGCCGACAGGAAAGCGAAGATGTCGCTCACGCCTACCAATGTATCGCCGTCGAAATCGGCGGGGCAGAGAATGACGAAAGTTCGGTAGCCGCCGGAGTAGTAGCCGATCTCGTTCGGGCAGCCAATCAGATCGTACGTGTAGACCCCCGGAGCAAGCGCATGTGAATCCGGGACTGTAAAAGATGAACCGAAGATTCGATCAAAAGTCAACGGGTCGACATCCGGGCTCGTATCGGGATCAGGCCCGCGGAAAATGTTGATGGCGTAGAACTGGCTGTTGGTGGTTGTATCCAACCACGTGAACGTCGGCGTTCGGGTCCGCAACCTCGCGTCAGCCTGAGGTTCGAGCGGGCCTGGGGTGAGAGGCGGCGTAGCGGCGATCTGCAGACTGACGGCCGACGGTTCGATAACCCAGCCGAGCAGGTCGAGAACCACGAGATCTGCGCGGCTCGCCGAGGCGATCCGTTGATCCGGACTGCCTTCCATCGACGGGTCCATCACGCCGATCGGATCCGGTGGCGTCAGGCGGTTAGCGGCACGAAAATGGGAGCCTTGGTTGCCGTCGCCACCCGCGCGTGTGCCCCGGGACATAAAGAACTGGCCCGACCCAACTGACGCGTTCAAACGCGTCGAGAGCGATGTATCCACTGTCGGGCGAAGTTCCCTGTCTTGCGAAAGAAAGCTGCCCGCCCCGATTGGAAACGTGCTATCCGCGAACCTGTAGGTGTCCATCACCGAGAGCCACCCGGGGGCTGCGAGCGTCTCGGTCGCGCTCACATAGCCCAGCAGGTGCAAGACTTCATGCACCATCACGGCGTCGAACCGCTGGTGACCAGCCCGAAGTGGCCCACGCCAGAACTGCCATCGAAGTACATTCCCGCTCGGCAAGGTCTGGCCCGGCGGCCGCACCCTGATCCTCAACTCGCCCGCGCCCGGGGGGGCCGGGTTGAACTGCAGCTGTTGAGCCTGGGCGAATGTCAATCCGCATTGCGTCGCCTGCCTCGCCACCGCGTCGCCCGCGTCCCACCGAAACGGGACCGATTGCGGCGGCAGCGATTGGTAAACTAGGAGCTCGCCGACCGGCTCATTGCCCGTCTCGGCGATCGACTCTAGACGATTGCGAACCACAGACCAAGAGTAGAACGCGATCGGGCCGGAGGCATCGGCAATCGCGTTCGGGCTGTCGGGTGGCGTCCACAGCAGAGGCACGGGCAGCACCGCCGCGGAGCCGTCAAGGGCGTTCTCAAAGAAGTTCTTCATACGACCGACGGCGTCGTTCATCGGTCCGACGCGTTCGGGCCCGAGTGCGGTCGTCGCGAGCGCGTCGTCCACCTGGAAGTTGACCTGGAACTGAGCCGAGGCCATTTCGGCGGAGAGAAGCGCGAACGCCATGGCCGCCAGCAGACCACACATGGTCGCCCGCCTATCGCCGGACGCCCGGTGTCGCCTGCTGCCTGCTGCCTGCTGCCTGCTGCCTGCTCATGAACGCGCCTTTCGTGAAGAGGCTGCTCCTCGATCCGACATCTCATGATACTCGCTCTAGCCGAACCTGCCATGACTCATCGAGTGGATTCACGATTCGCTGACATCGGCACCACCAGAAAAGGTGCCCAGGCCCAGAGCAGGCCGGTAAAGCGACTCTCCAATCGCAGCGATTCTCCAAGTACCTTCGAGGAGTACGTTGGGTCTGGCACCGTCGAGCCCGCCAGGAATCACCCCTACCATCGCTTCACGAGCAGGCGCGGGGGTGGCGTTTCGCCCTCGAATCTGTTTACACTTCCCCGCCGTAGCGGCGTGACCACCGATCTAGACGAGCACCAGGAGCACACGGCGTGGCTGAGCAGCAGACCTTCGACCTCATTGTCATCGGCGGCGGGCCCGCCGGGTATGTCGGCGCCATCCGGGCCGCCCAGCTGGGCATGAAGGTCGCCATCGTTGAACGGGCCAAGCTCGGCGGCGTGTGCCTCAACTGGGGCTGCATCCCGTCCAAGAGCCTCTTGGCCAACGCGGAGCTGGTCGAGAAGATGAAGGCGCAGGACGACCAGAAGTTCTGGGGGCTCAAGATCACCGGCACCGTCGACCTCGACTGGGACCGCATCATCGGGCGCTCGCGCGATGTCGCCGGCAAGCTCACCAACGGCATCGCGTTCCTGATGAAGAAGAACAAGATCACCCACCTGGTGGGCAACGCAAAGATCACGGGCAGGGCCGGGCCCGGTGGGGGCGCGGGCTGGGCCGTGGACGTGCAGGAGTGCGCCGTTCAGGAAGAGCTCACCACTGCCCCGGCCACGCCCGGCAAAGCGACCCAGACCATCACCGCGGCGAGCGTCATGGTCGCCACGGGCTCGGTCGCCCGTGACCTGCCGTTTGCCAAGTTCGACGGCAAGCTCATCTGGGGTGCCCGCGAGGCGATGTACAACAAGGAGCAGCCCAAGAAGCTCATCGTCATCGGGGCCGGCGCCATCGGCATGGAGTTCGCCTACTTCTACCACACCATGGGCACCCAGGTCACCGTCATCGAGATGATGGACCGCATCCTCCCCGTCGAGGACAAGGACGTCTCCACCGCGCTCCAGCGCCTCTACACCAAGGACGGCATGACGATCAAGACCTCGACGACCACCACCGCCGTCGAGAAGACGGGCAACGGCGTGAAGGTCACCTTCGCTCCGTTTGTGAACGGCAAGGCAGATGAGAGCAAGAAGGAAACCATCGAGGCCGACCGGGTCTTGCTGGCCGTGGGCGTCAAGGGCCGGACCGACGGGCTGTGCGATGCGGCGCTTGGCCTGAAGCTCGACCAGACCGGACACATCGTCACGGACTACATCCCGGGCAAGACGATCAGCGAGGCGATCGACTACAAGACGAGCCTGCCGGGGATCTACGCC
>JBBQRT010000021.1:0-49873 GCA_038214505.1 Phycisphaerales bacterium
CGTGCTGACGGAGCATGGCTCCGGGGCGGCGATACGGGCGCCGATCTACCGAGCAGACACAGCCGTCGTGGTGGTCATCGTCAAGCTGACGGGCCACCTGCACGCCGAGGAGGCGCGTGAGTACGCCGGCGCGGCGGGGAAGCCGTGCGTGATGCTCTCGGGCGGATACAACCCGGAGCGGGTGGCGATGGCGATCGTCGAGCAAGCCAGCTCGAGATTGCAGCACGATCCGCGTGCCGACGAGTGACGCCGCAGCTCGCGGGACAGGCCGCGCCGGACTCGTCGCGCCGCGGGCGGATTTGTTCGGGGAGCTTGGGGGGATATTGGACGCTTCCGGCGTCGTCGCCGAGCAGCATGCGGTGGGCCGGCGTCTCCATGTTGTCGACCTGACCCGCTCCGCGATCCGATCGTGCAGAAGCGCTGTATGCTGGGCATCGCCGAGTGCTGCGACGAGCGGGCCTGCCCGGCCCACCGCGTCTGGAGCCAGCACCGCGACGAGACCCTGGCGTTCCTGCGACGCACGAGCGTGGCCGACATCGCCGCACTCGAGAGCCGCCGCCGAACGCGGGTGCTCGGGGCGGACTATTCGCGTATAGGGCTGCGAATCAGGGGGCACCCCGCCGCAGCCAGTTCGCGGCCCGACGCCCGGCAGGGCGGCGACGGCACCTGATCGCTCCCTCGGGCCACTCGGGGCGCACGTTCGACGAGCGACCGCCGACACTGATGTGAAGCCGCAAGGGAAATCAAGCGTTGCGTCGAGCCGCCCGGACCGCCGCCACGAGCGACTGCGGCAACTCGCCCTGATCGACCGTCGGAGCGGCGGTATTCGCCATCGAGATAGTCGACCGGTACCCGTTCAGATAGTTCACGCACGACGGGCAAACCGCCAGGTGCTGCTCGAAAGCGGCCCGCTGTGCAGGGGAGAGTTCGTCGTCGACATACGCCATCAGGAACTCGATAACGTCGCGGCAGGTCGGCATCCCGCCGTGCTGGAGCTCGCGGTGCTCGTGGGTGTTGGGCGTCACGTGTGGTCCTCTTGAAAGTGCGGCTCCAGCAGGGTGCGGAGCGCCTGACGAGCCCGGTGCAGGCGAGTCTTGACGGCGCTGGTGGTCATTCCGAGCACTTCGCCCGTCTCATCGGTGCTCAGCTGCTCGATATCTCGCAGCAGCAGCACCTCGCGGTATTGGTCGGGAAGCTCGTCGATCTTGGCCCGCACAAGCGTCCGCGTCTCTCGCTGTTGAATGCCGGCGAGCGCCATTGGGCTCCACGGCCGGGAGGATTGCCGCTGGTGTCCATCCTCGACGAACTGCGGCAGGAGGTCGTCTATCATTCGCTCCGGGTGCCGCCGACGCGTCCGCAGCTTCATCAGGCACGCGTTGACCGTGATGCGGTGCAGCCACGTCGTCAGGCGCGATCGCCCATCGAACCGTTCAAGAGACTTGAATGCACTCAAAAACGCGTCTTGAACGGCGTCGGCCGCGTCCTGCTCCTGCGGCATCATGCGGCGTGCGACGGCCAGCATCCGTCCGCCAGCGAGGACCACGAGCTCTTCGTATGCCGCGTCTTCCTTGTGCCGGAGGCGGTCCAGCAACGCCGCCTCCACCAATTGGGCGGCATCAACGTCATCGCTTGGCCCCGCGCCGGGCGCGGGGTGAGATCTCGCCAACGCGCGGCGGGTGCCATTATCCGACTGAGTGTCTTCCGCCATGGAGAGCCGCGACCTCCTGCGTCTTGGATGCCGCTGCCATGAATCGGTAACCGGCATTTCCGGCCGCAGATTCGTCATCAGGCGACTACCGACCCGCCAATAACTCTCTCCCGCCGCCGATCACGCCCGTCGACGCGGCCTGGCGGCTTTCTTTACGGGAGTTTTCTTCCCGGTCGTCGCCCCGGTCGCCTTCCGGCCAGCCTGCTTGGCGACCACCCGTTTCGCCCCAACCGGCTTGGACCCGATCACCTTCTTCGCCGCCGGTTTGGATCCCGCCTTGGTCCCCCGGGCCGTCTTCGCGCCCGCCAAAGTTGCCTCGTAGCGTCGGATGTAGGTGTCGACCGACACCCGCTTGAGCGCCGCGGCCAGCACATCGAGCGGCACGTCCGCGAGCGCTTTGAACCGCACGCACGCCTTGCCCATGTCGAGCTTCCGTCCGGTCTTGGTCCAGGCGTCTTTGAACCAGCGGGCCTCGGGCGTCATCCCGTCGGAGCCCGCCTTGGCCCCGTCGCCCGCTTCACCCGAGGGGATGTACAGGCTCATGAGGGACAGCGACATGTAGCCCTTCTGCGACGCAAGGCCCGCGTACGGCAGCGGCATCGATGGGTTGCAGTGATATCCGTTTGGATACACCTCGTGGGGCACGGCGTACCCGATCATGCCATACGACATGCCCTCCTTGAGCTTCGGGTCCATGTGCTCAAGGAACACCCGGCGGATGGCGTTGATCGCCTCGCGCCGGTCCTCGGGGAGCGACGCTAGATACGCCAGAACGGTGGTCGCTTTGCTCTGCATGGAATCAGGATACCGCCGCTCGGAAATGCATGCCGGGGCGGCCCTTCCACCTCCTGCACGGTGCACGCCGGGTTGTACGGGGAGGTACGAACATCTCGAAGGAAGGCCACCGCCGGGACCCGGAGCAAGCAGCGACATTCGACAAGGCCAGAGGAGATTTCGGTTCCAAGCGCTGAAGCTCTGCTCCGGTTCTCTCCAGTTCCGCTTATCCCTCCGCGTTCCGGTCTCCGCTCGAACCCTACTCGGCCTCGCATTCAACTGCTCCGACCCGCCCCCTACCCTCGGTCATGACCACCCCGCCGCCCGAGCGCAACCTGTCTTTGCGCGTCATCACCATGCCCAAGGACACCAACCAGTACGGCACGATCTTCGGCGGGGTGATCCTGTCGTACATCGACCAAGCCGGGTACGTCGAGGCCCGGCGGCACGGGGCGGGCGCTTCGCAGCGCTGGGTCACCGTCGCGCTCGACCGCGTCGAGTTCAAGCAGCCGGTCCACCTGGGCGACGTCGTGGCTTTCTACACCCTCGCCACGCGGCTGGGCACCACCAGCGTGACCGTCAAGGTCGAGGTCGAGGCCGAGCGGTACGACTCCGGACAGACCGTCGCCGTCACCGAGGCCACCATCACGCTCGTCTGCGTCGACCGCGACGGCAAACCCGTGCCGTTCGCCCGCCGGTAATGCCGTCGGCATCCCCTCGGACACCCGGCCCGGTCATTCCTACACTCGGCTCCCATGGCCGCACCATCCAATCCCCAAACGACCTCCGCCGGTGTCATCGTCGGCTTCACCAGCGAGCCGCTGTTCCTGGAAGCCGTCATCAAGACCGAGAAGGTCGGGCAGCGCGAGGCACAGGTGCTCGAGCACGAGGTGAGGGGCGCGGCGCCGGGCAAGAAGTGGCGAGTGCTCGTCAACATGCAAGAGGTAACGGTGCTGGCGTCGATGGGCCTCGGGGCCTTGGTGACACTCCACAAACTCTGCCAAGAGCAGGGCGGGCGGCTGGTCGTCTGCTCGCTGAGGCCCGACATCGCCCAGGTGCTCAAGATCACCCACCTCGACAAGATCCTCAAAATCGTCGCCGACCGCGACGCGGCCAAGAAACTCCTGAGCTGAGCCCGGCCGCCGTGCGGGGATGCCGCTCGACCCCTACCGCGTGCGGAGGCCCCGAATCCGCGAAGCAATGGCCAGAGCCCGAACCCAGATCAAGCCAACCAAGTCGAGGAAACCAAACAGGCTTCCCTGTTCGAACCCCCAGCGTTCCTCTGGTTTCCTCCGGTCCTTCTGGTCCCTCTGCGTTCCCGCCATCCTCCTGTCCCTTCGCGTTCGGTTTCTACCACAGCACCATTTGTACTTCGATACCCATCTTCCCTTCCCTGCAGCCACGTTCCGCGCGGCTGGCGATCATGCTCTCGGGCTCGGGCCGCACGCTGCTGAACCTGCTTGATGCGATCAACGGCGGGCCGCTGCTTGGGCTGGCGTCGATCGCCGTCGTCATTGCGAGCAAAGAGTGCCTCGGGGCCCGGCGGGCCCGGGACGCCGGGCTCGAAACGCTGGTCATCCCCGGACAGATCCCCGGCCCGGACCTCAAGCGAGTGCTCGACGATCGGGGCATCGACCTTGTCGTCCTCGCCGGGTATCTCAAGTACCTGCACGTGCCCGAGGGCTACGCCGGCCGCGTCGTGAACATCCACCCCGCGCTGTTGCCGGGCTTCGGCGGCCCAGGGATGTACGGCGACCGCGTCCACGCCGCCGTCCTCGCGGCCGGAGAGCGTGAAAGCGGTTGCACTATCCATTTCGTCGACGAGGTCTACGACCACGGGCAGATCCTGCTGCAGCGCCGCTGCCCGGTGCTCCCGACCGACGACGCCCACGCCTTGGCGGCCCGCGTCTTCGAGCAGGAGTGCCTGGCTTACCCAGAGGCCCTGCAACGCCTGATCGCGACGCTCGTATAGCTCGGGCCGGGGCCAAAAGGGCAGGGCAGGCACACGGAGAACGGGCGAATGGGCAATCGGCGACGAACACGGCTGATGGCCCGCCTTGCCCCGCCGCGTTTGCTTGCCGTGTGCGTCTGCGCCCTTGGTTGCTGTGCGCTTGCTGCCCTCGCCCAGCCTGTGCCGCCGCCAACCCCGCCCGCCCCAAGCGGCAAGCCCCCGACACGCCCGACACGTGAACTGAGCATCGAAGAGGCCATCGCCGAGCGGGCCCGCCTGGAGAAGGACTGGCTGGCGGCGTTTGAAGCTAGCGACTATCCCCGGGCCGAGGCCCTGCTCCGCGAGCTCGTGCCGCTGGACCACGACAACTTCGTGCCCTGGTACAACCTTGCCTGCGTGCTCTCGCTGCAAGGAAAACTCGACGAGGCGATGCGGATGCTCCAGCAGGCGATCGCCCGGGGCTATTCCGACCGGCGCACTTTGGAAACCGATCCGCACCTGGCCAACCTCCGCGGCACGGAGGGCTACGCCGATCTCCTCGCCGGCTGGGACCGAGTCTTGGCGGCCCTTGCGTCCCGGCGGCTGGACCGCCTCAAGCAGCGGTACGCCATCGGCGTCGCGGGCTCGCCGTATGTCCTGAGCGAGGACAAGCCGCTCAACCTCGTATACGTCTCGGCGTTTGACCCCAAACTCTTCGAAGAGAGCCGGGCGGAGATCACGCGTCTGGCGGCGTGGTGGGAGCGGTATGTCTCCCCCCCCACCCCCACGACCCCCTCCAAACTGCCCGCCGACGGCACGCCGGTCGTCGTGCTTTTGCCGACGCGGAGCGACTTTCTCGACTGGGCCGTGCAGCGGTACGGTGCCGGGGCCGAGCGCGTCGGCGGGGCCTATTTGCACGACGAGAAGCAGCTCATCGCGATGGACCTCGGCGCCACGCTCCGCCACGAGTTCTGGCACGTGCTGCACTGGCGCGATATGGACCGCCTGGGACAGCGGCACCCGTTCTGGGTCATGGAGGGCCTGTGCTCGCTGGTCGAGGACGTCGAGGTCGGGCGGGGCGGGGTGGTCGAGGGCGGGCCGGGCGAGGGCGACGCGATGATCGCCAAGCCGTCGTGGCGCACCAACATCGTCCGGCGGCTGGCCAAGGCCGGGAACCTGACGCCATGGGACACGCTCTTCGGGCTTGACCAGAAACGATTTATGACCGTCCGCCCGCTGGCCATGTATGCCCAGTCGCGGGCGGTGTTTATGTTCATCCACGAGCGTGGCCGGCTCCGCGACTGGTACTCGGCTTACACCGCGAACTTCGCCGAAGACCCTTCGGGCATGGCCTCCCTTGCCACCGCGTTCGGGAAGCCGGCCAGGCAGGTCGAGCGCGAGTTCCGGGCTTGGGCCCGTCAGATTCCAGAGGTCGCCGAGGTGGTGGGCGAAGGGGCCGCCAACCTGCCCGTGGAGGTGGGGCCGGGCTCCGGCGACGGGCCGGAGGTCCTCGATAACCGGTTGGCGGATTTTCTCGCGGGCCGGGCCGGCGCATCGCGGCAAAGCGGAGACGGGGGACTGAGACCCAAAGACGTCATCACGGCGATCGATGGCAAGCCGGTCCGCGACCTCAACGATCTGGCGCGAGTCCTGGGCGAGTTCGAGGCCGGGGAATCGGTCACTGTGGGGTACCGCCGCGGAAAAACGCACGCGGAGACAACCGTTCGGCTGGTCCCGCCGCTGCGGTGAGGTGTCGCTGATTGTCGGTTGCGGGGTCGGGCGAGAGAATACCGAAAAACTCATGGACTTCGGCCGTCGTCCGCCTCGCCCCCCGGTTCAAGAATCCGGGCATGAGCCATCCGACGTCTTCGACCCCCGCGACCCCCATGAACCTCCCCGTGCAGGTCGCTGTTCCGGTCGTTCCGACGACGTCGTCGCTCGGGCCGTTCGCGGTCGAGCGGGTGCCGTTCGAGGGGCCGACATTCGACGTCATGGGCGGGTGTCAGCGGCACCAGATCAAGATTCACGAGCACGGGTTCGTTGCCTTGGTTGACGCTATGCCGCGGCTGGTCCCCTTGGGCCAGACGGCCGACGCGGCGGTCGTCCAAGCGGCCCGCGTGTCGTACGGGCAGGGCACCAAGAAGATCAACGAGGATCGTGGGCTGATCCGGTATCTGCTCCGGCATCGGCACACCACGCCCTTTGAGATGCTCGAGTTCAAGTTCCACGTCGCGATGCCGATCTTCATCGCCCGCCAGTGGATCCGCCACCGGACGGCGAGCGTCAACGAGTATTCCGCCCGCTATTCCATCGTTCCCGACCGGTTCTACAAGCCGTCGATCGACCAGGTGCGCAAGCAGAGCGCGGCCAATCGCCAGGGTGGCGAGCAGCGGTTTGCCGCCGATCCGTTCGCCGCGCCCGACGAGGCCCGGACGGCGGAGGAGTTTCTGAAGTATCTCGACGAGGCGGAGGCGATGTACGAGAAGTATCAGCGCCTGACCGAGGCGGGGGTCAGCCGGGAGATGGCCCGGATCGCGCTGCCTGTAAGCGTGTACACGGAGTGGTACTGGAAGTGCGATCTGCACAACATCCTCAGGTTTCTGAGTTTGCGGATGGACAGCCACGCTCAGGAAGAGATCCGGATCTATGCCCAGGCGATGTGGAGCCTGCTGGAGCCGATCGTGCCGCTCACGATGGAGGCGTTCAGGGACTATGAACTCGACAGCGTGCGGCTGACGCGGCTGGAGGTCGAGGCGCTACGGAGCGGGAGCCCGAGCATCGCGGGGGACAACAAGCGGGAGCAGGCGGAATGGGAGGCGAAGCGGAAGGCGATGGGGCTGGGGTGACGCCGTGCACGCCAGACCCTGCGGCCGCCGCAGCGGAGCGCGCGCGGATCGACCGCGTCAAGCGGGCGGCGCTTGAAGGTCGGCTGCCGCCGGCTCGTCCCAAGTCGATCACTGCGCGCGATGATCTTATCCTTTTCGGAGTCCTGATCGGGGTCTTGGGCCTGTGTCTCGTCGCCTCGTCCGTCCTGCGTACACGCGGCGCGGGATTCTGGGCCAACCTACCGATGTTGGGGATACTGATCATGTTGTTGGCTCTCGCCCCGCTGCGAGCGAGAGTAGTTCGGCGGGCAGTCGCACGCGTGCTCTCGCCGCACCAAGGCTTGGTCTGCCTGCGCTGTCATTACCCGCTGACCCGTTGCCCGAGCGTTGGCCAGTGCCCCGAGTGCGGCACGCTGTACACCCAAGCGGGTGTCGTCGAGCAGTGGAGAATCGCCTACGGCTTCAAGAACGACGGGCCAGCCCGATGAGCGGTCCCGCGAGTAGCAGGTTCGAGGTGGGCTGACTGCCCGGCGCCTTTCCAGAGGACACGACGGGCCGTCCTCGGATCGATAAAACCTTCTCGCCCGGCACGGGTGGGCTGCGGAAACTCGCTCAGGGATGCTGCCCCGACCGTCGATGCAAGCGTTTGCACAGGAACTTCGGATCGGGCGGCGACGCTATGGTGATTCGGACGCGCCAATCGCCCAGCTTGCCACGCTCGTCGTCCGGCTGGATTGACAGGCTCGGAAGATTCGGGGGCCTCCCCCCGGGCTGGATCGTGCCCGCTCGGACGTGTGAAAACCCGCTTTGAGACAACGGAGGTCGGCACGTGGTCATCATCGATAGCATTGGCACGCTCAAGTTCCGGCTCTATCTGCCCCACGCCCAGACGGTCGAGCTTATGGGGGACTTCAATCGGTGGTCGCCCGGCCTGCACGCGCTGCGTCCCGACGACAGCATGCAGGAACCCGGCTGGTGGAGCGCCGAGTTCAAGCTCCCCGGGGGCGAGTATCGCTTCGCGTATCTGGTCAACAACTCATGGTGGATGCCCGACTACGCCGCGCATGGTGTGGAACGGAATGCCTCGGGCAAGTGGGTGAGCCTGCTGCGGGTGGCGGCGGTAGCACTGGTGCGGCGGTCGGTAACGAGGGCGGCGACGCGGCCGATCCCGGGGCGGTTCGCGGGCGAGCACGATGCGACGCCGATGCGAACCCGCAAAGTTGTGCTCAGAGGCGTAGGGATCGACCCCGTGCCCGCGTGCGGGCACCCGCACGCTGGCTGAGCTGGGCCGCGGGGCGGGCCGGGCTCAGAAGACCAGCACGGAGTGGACCGGAGCGCCGGCGGCGGCGCTCTCGACGACCTTCCGCCCGCCGAGCGTGGGCAACTCGATGAGCACCGTGACGCCGACGATCTGGGCCCGCATGCCTTGAACGAGTTTGCAGCAGGCCTGCATCGTGCCGCCGGTGGCCAGAAGGTCGTCGACCATGAGCACGCGCTGTCCGGGGAGGATGGCGTCGGTGTGGATTTCCATGGTGTCTTGGCCGTATTCGAGCTCGTAAGAGATAGAGGCTTTCTGCCACGGCAGCTTTCCGGGCTTGCGGACGGGCACGAAGCCTGCGCTCAGGGCCTGGGCCAGGGCCATGCCGAAGATAAACCCGCGGCTTTCGGCGCCGACGACCAGGTCGACTCCGCCCTTCCCGTCGCCCCAGGCGCCCTTGCTGCGGAAGGGGTTGGCCATGAGCTCGACGGCCATGGCCAATGCTGCGGCGTCGCGGATCAGGGGAGTGAAGTCTTTGAACATCACGCCCGGCCGCGGAAAGTCGGGGACGTCGCGGATGAGGCTCTTGAGGCGTGCGATCTGGTCCATGGGGCCTGAGGATAGCTGGACCGCTACGCTCCCGCGATGGCCAAGGAACCCTCCCCCCCGCCCCCGCGCTCGCCCGGTCCGTCGCCCAAGCACGAGATCGTCGAGCCGATCGGCGCGCGGGTTCTGATCCGCAAGGACGAGGACAAGAAGCAGACCAAAACAGGCATTCACCTTCCGGACAAGATCGAGATCCCGACGATCACGGGGCGGATCGTGGCGATCTCGGCCCAAGTGGACCGGGACGAGGACTATCCGATCCGGCGATATGACCGGGTGCTGTTCAACCCCAAGCACGCAGTGCCGGTGGAGTTCGAGGGCGACAACCGGCTGTTTGTCATCCCGGTCGAGGATGTGGTGGCGGTGTTCCGCAAGGCGGAGGACGCGGCGGAGTGAGCCCGGCGAAGCATGGATGAGTGTTCTCACGATCCCGAGAGTCTGCGCGGGCCGCTGGACTCGCTCAGCGACCCGCTGCCGATCCCGATGCTGCGGCGGGCGTTCGACGTGGCGGTGCGGCCGCCGGGGTCCAAGAGCCTGACGAACCGGGCCCTGCTGCTGGCGGCGCTGGCCGAGGGCGAGAGCACGCTGCGCGGGGCACTTGCGGACGCTGATGACGCGCGGGTGATGATCGCGGCGATCCAGACGCTCGGCGCGGTCGTGCGAGCAGACGCCGACGATCCGACCACGCTGCACATCACGGGCGTGGGCGGTCAGTGGCGGATGCCGCCGGGCTGTGTTCGGCTGGACCTCCACAATGCCGGCACGGCGACGCGGTTTCTGGCGGCCAGCAGCCTGCTCACGCCGCCGGGATCGGGCGGGATCACGATCGACGGCGATGCACGGATGCGGGAGCGGCCGATCCTGGAGCTTGGCGACGCGCTCGAGCGTGTCGGAGCGCTGGTCGAATATCTTGGCGTGCATGGCTGCCCGCCGCTGCGGGTCCGCGTACCCGAGTCGCCGGGCAGCCTCCGCCGGATCGTTACGCTCGGCACGACGCGGTCCAGCCAGTTCATCTCGGCGCTATTGCTGGTGGCCCCGCTGCTCGCCGGCGGGCTGGAGGTCGAGCTCTCGGGCACGATCACCAGCGAGCCGTATGTCGACATGACCATCGGGCTCTTGCGCCGCGTCGGCATCGAGAGCAACGTGCTCCGCGAGAGCAACGACCGCCTGCCGGCACCGAGGTGCCGAGTCAAGGTCGCGGCCCAGCGGCTGCGCGGGTTTGATCTGGATATCGAAGCCGACGCTTCGGGCGCGAGCTATTTCCTGGCCGCCGCGGCGCTCGTTCCGGGGGCCCGCTGCCGCATCGACGGCGTGCCGGGCGTGGGTTCGCTTCAGGGCGACGCGGGGTTCGCGGGGCTTGTCCAAACGATGACGGGGCTTAACGGCGAGGTCGGCGTGCTGTCGGCCGAGGGGTCCGAGCGGCTGCGGGCCGTTGACGCGGACCTCTCGGGAATCCCCGATACGGCGATGACGGCCGCGGTGCTCGCGTGCTTCGCCAACGGGGTGAGCACGCTGCACGGGCTTCGGACGCTGCGGGTGAAGGAGACCGACCGGCTGGCGGCGCTTAGGGAGGAGCTTGCGAAGATCGGCGCTGGAATCGAGATCGTCGCGGAGCGCCGGGACGGGCAGGACGATGAAGCGCTGCGGATCACGCCGCCGACGACGATGGGCGACGGGCCGGTGGTGTTCGAGACATACAAGGATCATCGGATGGCGATGGCTCTTGCGCTCGTCGGCCTCCGGCGGCCGGGCGTATCGATCGCGGACCCGGGGTGCGTCGCGAAGACGTACCCGGGGTACTTCGCCGAGCTTGCGCGGCTGTACGGGACAGGGAACGGAAAAACCGATCCGGCTCGATAAGGCGCTCGAGCTCAGGCGTGCGCGTGGGCCGGGTTCTCGACGCCCGCGTTCGGCCGATCCTGGTCGCAGTCGCCCTTGTGGATCTGGCAGGGGATGAACGGCAAGCCCACGGCGTAGGTCACGTTGCCGCGGGCCTGCGGCGGGTGGAAGACGCTGGGCACGTCGTCGGGCGCCGGGGCCCAGCCCGCGCCGGGGCAGGTGAAGCTCCAGCAGTCCATCAGGTGCTTTCGGCCAGCGAAGGCCGCGGTGCCGGCCTGCTTCTCGTATTCGAGCATGACCGACTGGCGGTGGTCGTTGCCGAGGCGCACGGCGTGGGTGACGCGGCCCCAGGCGTTGTCTTCGGAGCGGAAGAACGTGCCTCGAGCGGCGGGGTCTTCGGCGGTCTGATAGGCGTAGGTTGGGTGGCGCTCGTAACGGTGGGCGAACCAGTCGCTGGCGGGGTCGAGCTCGCCCATACACCGGGGCGTGGGCTCGGCCAGCGGAGCTTGGGCGTCGAAGCCCGAGGGATCGAAGATCCAGCGTCGTCCGGCGCGGACGCTGTAGCCTCGTTTGAGATAGACGGGCAGGGCCTCGGGGCCGGCGCCGAAGGTGCCGATCCAGCCGGAGCGGCCATAGGCATGACGCCCGGCGCCGGTCAGTGCGAGTTCCTGCATGCGCTGGAGGAGCTTGCCGCCGATACCGCCGCCCTTGAGTTCGGGCAGGACGTGCCAGAGGGCGAGCCAATAGGCCGTCTGCCGCGGATAGGGAGCGCAGATCGCGCCGAGGAAGCCGAGCATGCGCGAGCCGTCGGTGATGGTGAGGACGCTGATGCCCGCGGGGAAAGCGCGACGGTCGACCCAGGGGGTCATGTACGTGAAGCGGAACATCTCGTCGCTGGTCGCCAGGATGTGCCCGGCGCGCCAGTGCTCGTCGATATAGCGGCGGAGGGCCTGCTCGTCGCGACAAGGCTCGATACGCAGTCGATCGGTCGCGGTCATGCCGCCTCCTTGATGGTCACGGCCCCGATGGCCAGGCGACCCACGTCCTTGGCGTCCACGCGGTTGCCGGTGGTGAACGCGGTGGTGTAGCCGTGTTTAACCAGCAGGCGGAAGGTCGTCTTGTCGGCCCGGCCGAAGGGGAACGCGATGGGGCGGGGCCTCGCGCCAAACAGGCGGGTCATCCAGAGCTGGGCCAGGGCCATGTCGCGGTCCTGACCGGCCTCGTCGAGGGTCGTGTAGGCCAAATGGTCGAAGCCGTGGCCGCCGAGGGTGTGCCCGGCGGACTGCAGGGCTGTGAGCTCTTGGGCAGACATGAACCAGTCGCAGTGGTTGATGCCGACCGTAGCGTTGATCTGAATCAGGATGCGGTGGGCCTGCGACTGTTCGAGTACAAACGCCATAAGGTACTTGAGACGCCGCTTGCGGGGCGTTTCATAATGGTATAAACGGTCCATCTCGAAGGTGTCGATAATGGGGGCGACGCCGCGCTCGGCCAAGGCCCGGTCGACGCGGCGCTCAAGCTCCGCGAATCCCAAGTGCTGGGCGAGGGCGTGGAGCAGGTGCTGGGTGCACCAGCCGTCGGGCTCGTCGCTGACGGGCCGCATGGGGGCGAAGAAGGTGGCGGGGAGGTTGAACTCGTCGAGGATCGGTGCCGCGAAGAGCCACTGGTCTTTAACGGCGTCGTCGAAGGTCACCAACGCAAGGCGGTCGTCGCTGAGATGGCGGGCCTGGTACTCATCGACGGAGACGACGCGGTAGTTGGCCTGAAGCCAGCGGATCTGACGCCGGAACTCGGCGGGCGTGACGCCGGTCACGCCATCGGAGTTTCTTGGGCGGACGTAGTGGTACGTCGCGACGAGATGGCCGCCACCGCTGGGCATTTAGGAGGGATCGGGCTATCGGTGCCGCCACCTTGAGGGATTCGTCTGGTTCCCCCCGGTTCGGGCGAGCCGAGAACGTGCGGCTCGGGCTTGACCCACCCACTGGCGGCATCATCGGCGTTGACGACTCACGGGTGGTACTTCTCAACGTGCACGAGCGGCAGGGCTTCGGGAGCGCTGTTGCCCTTGCAGACGGGCGCTCCGGGGTGCTGAGGGCGGAGCCGCCGCTTCGCCCATTCCGGGACGCACTCTCAGGGTGCTTGTCCGCATACCTCTCAAGAGAACGACGCACGGTGCGAATGTGCGATACTCCATCGCCCGGAATGCAGCCCGGTGAGAATCGCATGTGCCTCGGCCTGGGGGTCGGTTGGACCGCATAGATGCTCGGGTATCCGGCCCCGACTTCTCGCCCGTTGTAAAGCCAAACGTCCGGAGACCCTCGTGCCAACCGCCAAGCAACTGCTGGTCACTCAACTCACGCAGAGCTTCGAGGGTCGCAAGGACATGCCGCTCATGGGGGTGCTCGCGGACATCTCCGACGAGCAGGCCGGCTGGCAGTCGACCGCCACGACGCCGAGCATCGATCAGTTGGTGCGTCACATCGCGTGGTCGGCGAGCGTCTATTGCCGCGACGGCTTCGGCACGCCCATGGTCGCCGAGGACCCGGGCGTCTCGGCCGAGGGCGACACCGAGGGCATCCCGTGGGAGTTCCCCTGCGGCTCGGGCTTCGGACGGACTAGCCACCCGGGCATCGCCGGCGCCATCGACCTGCTCAGGCGTTCGCAGGCCACCATGCTGGGGTGCCTCGAGGCGCTGCCCGAGGAGGCGCTAGACCGGCCGATTCCCAACCGTCACGGCCGGACCGCGGCCCACTTCTTCTGGATCATGATTATGCACAATCTCTACCACGCCGGGCAGATCCGAACCCGGCGGACGATGCACTCCCCGCGCGGCTGATGAAGCGACACGCCGCCGCCGCTCCCCCAAGCCCCGGGCACTCAGGATATCAAGACTTTTTGCAACCGTTGCAACCCGGGAGCGCATAGGCCTTACACCTAGCGGGGCCACTCAGGGGATTGCAATGGTCAAGGCGCCGGCTCGTACGGATCGGACAGAACTTCTTCGAAGGGCTGCCGTTGCTCGTGAAATGCTGCGGGCGTGCACCTTCTGCGAGCGCCGCTGCGGCGTCGATCGTGTCGCGGGGAACGCGGCCCCGTGCCGGCTCGATGATCAGACCTGGTGCTTCAAGCGGCACGTGAGTTTCGCCGAAGAACTCGAGCTTTTGCCGAGCTATATGGTCTATCTGGGCGGCTGCAACTTTCGCTGTCGGTTCTGCGTACAAGCGCCCACCTGCTTTGCCCCTCGGGTCGGGACGCGGGTCGAGGCCGGCCAGGCCGCCCGGGACTTCGAGCGCCTGGTCGGCACCGGGGCGAGGACGATCAATCTCCTGGGCGGCGAGCCGAGCCTGCACCTGCACACGATTCTCGAGATCGCGGCGGAAGCGGCCGAGCCGTTGCCGCTGGTGCTCAACTCGAACATGTACATGACGCCGGAGGTCCTCGCTCTGCTCAACGGGGTGGTCGGCCTCTACCTGGCCGACTTCAAGTTCGGCTCCGACGCGTGCGCCGCGTCGATTGCCGGCGTTGACCGCTACGTCGAGGTCGTCACGCGGAATCTTCTGCTCGCCGGCGCGCAGGCGCCGCTGCTGGTCCGCCATCTGGTCATGCCCGGACACATCGAGTGCTGCCTGCTCCCCGTGGCCAAGTGGATGGCCGCCCACCTGCCGGACGTGCCGTTCACGCTCAATACCGGCTACGTCCCCGCGTGGCGGGCGGCGGCGTCGAGTGACCTTTCGCGAACGCTCACCCAGGAGGAGCGCGACCGGGCCGAGGCGATCGTCGCGCGGCTGGGCCTGCGGAGGGCCGCGTGATGCTCAAGGCCGTGCACCCCACCGACGGATCCGACGCGCTGGGCGATCGGCTGCCGGTGACGATCCGGATCGGCCCGGACGGTCGCGTCTACTTCCACGATGTGACCGCGGAGATGCTGCCGATCGCTCTGGCGCTCAGCCCCGATGACGAGGGCCTGAAGCAGCGACTCGCCGCGGCATCGGCGATGCTCGACGGGCCTGCCGGCGCGAGCGCCCGGTTGGGCCGGCCCCCCCACGCTTCGCCGGAGCTTTGCCCATGAGCGTTCAAGTCCCCGCCGGCACTCTCCGTCCGACGCACCCGCCGGTCACGATGCAGGCCGGCGCCGCGCCGCCCGCATTCGCGGCCCTGGCCCGGCCTCCGAGCAAGCCGCCGGCCGACGAGCTCGAGCTGCTCATCCGGGCCCGCTACCCGGTGCTGTATGTCGTGAGCTGGGAAGAATCTCGCGTCGAGCAGCACCTGGGGCAGATCGCTGCGCGGCGGAGCAAGCAGCTCTTCACGTGGTCGATTACCGGGGGCATGCGCCGCGTGGGCCACGGCCAGCCGGCCACGCGCCCCCGCGGCGTGTCCGACGCGATCGAGGCCATGGAGCAGATTATCGAGAGCAAGGAGTCGGCCATCTACCTGATGTACGACCTGCACCTGCTTCTCCGCACCAGCTCGCCGTGCAACACGCCCAACGTCCGCAAGCTGCGGGAGGTCGCCCGGGCGCTGAGCGACAGTTACAAGACGGTCGTGCTGTGCTCGCCGCACGTCGAGCTGCCCGCCGAGCTCGAGAAGGACGTGACGGTGTTCGACTATCCGCTCCCCGGGGCCGCGGAGATCGACGGCCTCCTGAGGCGGATCTGCAAGGACGTCTCCGAGCACGGCTCGCTAGAGGTCTCGCTCGACGACGCGGGGCGCGAGAACCTGGTGCGTGCCGCGGGCGGGCTCACGCTCCAAGAGGCGGAGAATGTCTTCGCCAAGTCCATCGTCGCCGACGGGACGCTCAGCGGCGACGACGTGTCGACGGTCTTTGCCGAGAAGCAGCAGATCGTCCGCAAGAGCGGCCTGCTCGAGTACTACCCCGCGACGACCGAGCTCGACGCCGTCGGCGGGCTCGACGAGCTCAAGGGCTGGCTCAAGCGGCGCTCGATGGCGTTTTCCACCAAGGCCCGCGATTTCGGGCTTCCGGCGCCCAAGGGCGTGCTGCTGGTGGGCGTGCAGGGCTGCGGCAAGAGCCTATGCGCCAAGGCCGTCAGCCGCGAGTGGAACATGCCGCTGCTGAGGTTCGACGTCGGGCGGGTGTTCTCGAGCCTCGTCGGCTCGTCGGAGAGCAACGTGCGGCGGGCGATCGCGGTCGCCGAGAGCATCGCCCCCGCGGTGCTGTGGATCGACGAGATCGACAAGGCCATGGCGGGAACCCAGGGCTCTGCGGGGACCGACGGCGGAACGACCGCCCGCGTGATGAGCACGCTGCTCACGTGGCTGAGCGAGAAGAAGACGCCCGTCTTCGTGCTCGCGACGGCCAACGACATCTCGGCCCTGCCGCCGGAGCTGCTGCGCAAGGGTCGGCTCGACGAGATCTTCTTCGTCGACCTTCCCACGCTGCTCGAGCGTCGCGAGATCTTCCGCATCCACATCGCCGGGCGGAAGCGCGACGTCGGCCGCTTCGACCTGCCCGCGCTCGCCCAGGCCTCGGACGGCTTCAGCGGGGCCGAGATCGAGCAGGCCGTCATCAGCGCTTTGTACGACGCGTTCTCCCACGGCCGCGACCTCGAGACGCCCGACGTGCTGGCGTCGCTGGCCGAGACGGTGCCGCTCAGCCGCACGATGAGCGAGCGCGTCGGCGAGCTCCGCTCCTGGGCCGAGGGCCGGGCCCGCTTCGCGTCCACTGTTGACCCGGCGGCCGCGCCGACATTCCGTCGCAAGCTCGAGGTCTGAACTGTCCTGCATCACCACGGAGCCCAGCATGAGCAGCGTCGTCGTCCTCACCCCGATCGTCATCGCCTCGTGGCCGGTCATCGCGTCCGCCGTCGCGGGGGTCGCCGCGTCGATGGGCTTCTCGATGGTCGCCGCCGTCGAGGCCCACGCGTCCAGCGGCGTCGAACGCGTCGAGACCGACGTGGCCAACTCGCAGGTCCTCGCCGACTCTCTCTCCCGCGGCGAGAAGCTCGCGATCGCGCGCGACGGAGTCACCGTGCAGATCGCCGTCGACGCGCGGGGCAAGTGCTCGGTCTGCGCCAGCGGAAAGGGCAAGTCAAAGGCCCAGCTGAAGCAGATTGCCGAGGAGGTCTCGGGCCGCATCGTCCAGCAGTTCGCCTATCACAAGCTCGTGACGGAGCTCAAGAACCGAGGATTCCGCGTCGACGCCGAGACAGTCACGAAGGACCAGTCGATCCAGATGCACGTCTCTACGGGCCGCTGAACGACGGTCCACCATCCAGCAGGAGCATCGTCCATGGCCTCGCCACAGTTCGACATCACCATAGACAAGAACGGTCAAGTCAAGATCAAGGTCCACGGCGTCTCGGGCAAGGAGTGCGTGCAGATCACCGACATGCTCAGGGAGATCATCGGCCGCGAAGAGAGCCGACAGCTCACCAGCGAGTACTACGGCTCGCCCGGTCACGTCCGCATCAGCGCGCTAACCCAGACCGACGTCCACACGCGCGGCTGACCTCGCGAGCGGCCCGAACCATGGAATGCCCCTCCTGCACATTCCAGAACATGCCCGGGCTTACCGCCTGCGTCCGCTGCGCGACGCTGCTCGACCTGAGCAACGTCGAGTTCATGCCCGCACGGGCGTCGAGGGGACGCGCCGCCCGTCGGGCCCAGGCCGCCGCAAGGTCGGTGCGCCAGACCGCCGCCGACGCGGCCCTGGCCGTCGAGCGCCGCGTGCCGCTGGGCGTCACGTTCGGGAGCGTCTCGGCCGCGCAGCTGCTGCACTGCCTCGTCCCGGGCCTGCCCCAGATCCGCGCCGAGTTTCCGCCACTGCGCCTGCTCGGCTGGGCGGTACTGGGAGTGTGGGTCCTCTTCCTCGCGCTGGCTGGGCTCTTCGTGGGAACGACGTTCTCGACGCTTCTGTACTTCGGGCTGCTGAGCATCCACGGCTTCTCGATCTCGCTGCTCTTCTCCCGCTCTCTCCAGCCGGTGTCGATCGGTCGGCGATTCATGTTCGGAATCGGCGTCTACATCTGTTTGCTGGCTCTCTACGGCCCGGCGCTGGCCGCGGCGCGGAGCGTTGCGGTCGTTGTTCCGGTGAACAATCTCCGCCCCTCGCGTCTGATACACAACGACGATGTCCTTCTTCGCACAGGTCGGTGGACGCGGCCCAGCTCCTTCAACCGGGGCGATATCGTCGTCGCTCGGATCATCCGGCGGAACTATGGCGGGCTGATCGTGCAAGAGGGCCTTAACATCGATCGTGTCGTCGGCGTTCCGGGCGACGTTGTGGAGTCGATCGACGGCATGCTGAGCGTCAACGGCTCGGTCGCACCGGCCGACCATCAGCCTATGAGCACTGGTGGGCGATTGCCCAACAGCACGATAATCGTCCCCGAGAACACGTATCTGATCCTGCCCTCGATGCTTGCGCTCGCCCAGATGCCGAACCGTGCGGATATCGCCACCGCTCTCTCGCTATACAGCCAGGAGGACGTGCTCGGCCGCGTGCTGCTGAGAGTCCGACCGTGGTCGGGCTTCGGGCGCATCGAGGCCTCCCAGGAGCCCCCCCAATGACCGGCCGGTTCAGCAAGCTCGAGGTCCAGCAGAGCAAGGTTCAGGCGGCGACAATCGCGCCGGCCGAGTTGCTGGGCGTGCCGGTGCGGACACCGCAGGACGACCTCCGCGCCGCGAGCGACGCATGGCGAATGGAGTGCTTTGAGTCGGCCCTGCAGCACTACACCCGAGCCCTCCGCGACGATCGGGGCTTGATCCCCGCTTGGGTCGGCCAGGTCCAGATGCTGGTGGAACTGCACGAGCACCCCGAAGCCAGGCTCTGGGCCGACAAGGCCCTCGAACTCTTTCGGAACAACGGTGAGCTGCTCGCCGCCCGCGCTCTGGCGGCACACCGCGCCGGCGATCACCAAGCGGCATTCATCGCTTCCGACGACTGCCTCAAGGCTCCGGGCACCTCCCCCCTTCGTTGGCGGGTGCGCGCCGAGATCATGCTCCGTTCCGCGGCCGATCGGGCCCGCGATTGCTTCGAAAAGTCGCTCGTCGAACCCGGCACCGACTGGTTCGACCGGGTGCTCATCGCCCGGGTCTATGCGACCAACAGCCTCCCAGCCGCGGCTCTGGTCTATGCCCAGCAGGGCCTGGACATGCAGCCCGGACATCCGATCACCTGGGTCACGCTCGGTCGCTGCCAGGCGGCCCTGGGCATGAGCGAGAAGGCAGCACTCAGCTTCCAGCGGGCCACGCAGCTCCCGGGCGGACGCGAGCCAGGCCTCGCGGCGCTCAAGTCGCTCGCCGGCACAGGCTCGCCCACCCGACTGTCTCGCTGGCTCACCGGACTCTTCAAACGATGAAACTCCGAACCATCCTTCTCGGTGCCCGCGAGCACAACGCCTCGGACGTGCACATTCTCGTCGGCTTTCCGCCCATGTTCCGCATCGGCGGGGACATCGTCGCCACCAAGGGCGGGCCCATGTCTACCGAGCTCATCGACGCCATGATCCGCGACTCGCTCGTCGACGAGCAGATCGCCCGGCTCAACGCCGCGTGGCAACTGTGCGCGTCGGTGATCTACCCCGAGGTCGGGCGCTCGCGGATGACCGTCTACAAGCGCAACGGCGTCTTCGAGCTGGCCATCCGCATGAGCGAACCGGTCGTGCGAACGCGGCAGCAGTTGGGCCTGCCCACGATCGTTGACGACCTGGCCCGCAAGACCCAGGGCCTGGTCATCCTCACCGGACCCACCGGCGTTGGCAAGACGACGACGCTGCACTACATGCTCGACCTGATCAACGCCGAAAGGCCGTGCAAGGTCATCACGATCGAGGACCCGATCGAGTACGTCCACAGCTTCAAGCGGGCGATCGTCGTTCAGCAGGAGCTTCTGGCCGACGTTCTCGACTACTCCTCGGCGCTGCGTCACGTGCTCCGCCAGGACCCAGACGTCGTCGCCGTGGGCGAGATGCGCGACCGAGACACTATCTACACGGCCCTCATGGCCGCCGAGACCGGACACCTGGTCATCGCGACGCTGCACACGCCCGGGGCCGTCGACGTCGTTCAGCGAATGGTCTCGGCGTTCCCCGACGGCCAGCAGCACGAGATCCGCTACATGCTCGCCAACACGCTCCAGGGCGTGGTCGCGCAGCAGCTGCTGCCGCGGGCCACCAGCAAGGGCGTGGTGCTCGCGGCGGAGGTGCTCATGGGCATCCAGTCCGTCCGTCACCACATCCGCGACAACGCGGCCCATCAGCTCTATAGCGAGATGCAGTCGGGAAAGCGCCACGGCATGATGACGCTCGACCACACGCTGATCGAGCTCTATCAGGCCGGAGAGATCACCTACGACACGGCGATGACCTACGCGCGGCACCCAGAGAACCTCAAGAAGAAAGCCGGGGCGTAGCCGGGGCGAGGCGGGCGGTGCGCGGCTCTAGGCCGATGAGCCCGCACATTGCCGCCGACATCGGGGACGTCGCTCGGACCTCCAGCAGCCGATTCGGCAGCACGAGAACGAGGACAAGCGGTCTGGCCCCGAGATCGCCCGCGATCATGAGCATCCTGTTCAACTCCTCTCGGGCCGAAGCATCCGCGGCATGGGCAAGCCGCTCGGGGCTTCCGGTGGCGGCGAGGAAGCACCTATTCACGGTACTTGCGGCGAGGGTCACCAGCGTGTCGATGTTGCCGCGGGGAGAGTCCACGCCGCCGAGTGACGGACTCCGGATCGGTGTGGCGGACGAGATGACGGGGGCGGTCAATGAAGCCTGGAGCCAGTTGCTCGAGCCGACGTTGACCGCAAGGATCGTGCCGCGGGACATCGAGATGATCCAAGCCGGCAGCGCGTCCACGGGCGTTCGGCGGCAGCCGCGGCAGCCGAGCGCGTCGCGGTCCGCTGCGCTGGCTCAGGCAGCGACACCGAATTTTCCGCGTCGGAAACGGCCTCTATGAGCGCAGCCGGGTCGATAGCGGCCAGGTTGACACGGACCGTCGCGGCCCCCCGGCGAAGCTCACACCAGCGGCCTCCACCCCCGGCTGACGGGCGACCCGACGCTCCACTTGGCCGGCGCAGGCGACGCACGACATGCCGCCGATGGGCAGGTCGAGCCGGATAGCCGTCCGAACTGCTTGTTCCCGCACGGTCGCCGGCTCAGAACAGAATCCGCAGGCCCAGCGTGATTACGACGTCGACCTCGGGGCGGTGCCGGACGTCCTGAACGACCGGCAATCCGATGGCCGCCTCCAAGGCGAAACTGCGCGCCTCGTAGAGGATGCCCGGGCCCATGAGCACCTCGTTGTCGCCGTTGGTCTCGTACAGGCCGTTGAGCTCGACGGTGAGATACGTCGAGGCCTCGGTATCGGCGGCATACTCCTTCGGAGATAGCCGGAACAGGTACGCCGTGTCGTACCGCAGCGCGTCGTCCGGTCCGTCGCCCGGGCGGATGGCGAACTCGTCGCCGCCGGTGTTGAACTTGTACGAGACGCTCTGGTTGATCCCGTGCCGCCCGAGGATCGCGGTGAAGACGACCCCCAGGAACGGATCGAGCGAGTGGCTGGAGAAGTCGCCATCGCCGGAGGGGAACTCGACGCCGCCCAGCACGGCAAGCCGCACCGAATCAATCGGGCCGAGGTCGATCTGCACGGGTCGATACTTGAACGTGAGCGAGAGGTCCTCGACCCCGACCTCGCGGCCGGTCGAACCCCCCTGCTGCTTCTCCTCGTATACGACCGGCAGGGCAAGGCTCAGCGACATGTCGCGGCGGAGGCCGTAGGTCAGGGTAGTGGTCGACACGATCTGATCGATCTCTCGCTGCTCGGGCGAGGGATCGTTGCCGAAGCCCAGGTATTGGACCTTTTGGCGGACGTAGAACCCGCCCGCGGCGGGCTGCGTGGCGGCGGGCGTATGCGTGGCTTCCTGGGCGCGGCACGGCGCGGTCGTGCAGAGCAGCGACAGCACGATCGCCACGCCCCCCAGAGGCGGCCCGACTGCTTTCAGGAGCCGACCACGGCGGTGAGCGGGCGTAGGTCGCTGACGCTTCCCGGCGCTCATGGCGCCTCGATCCTCTGGAGCGAGAAGCCGCTGCGGTCGACTGCCCTTGCAAGCTGGCCACGGGTCACTGGGGTGGTCCCGTCCAGCGTGACCGTGGCCCTTCCTGTCCCCATATCGACACGGACGGCCTGGACGCCGGGGACCTGGAGCAGGGTCTTGTCAACGTTGTTGGCGCAAAGCGGGCAGGACATGCCGTAGACCGTCAGCACCGCCTCGCGCCCGCGGACGGGCGTCTGATCGGACTCTGCGATGGCCGCCGCCGTGGGAACGGCGTGGTCGGCGGAGCCCGACGAGCAGCCAGCGCTCAAAAGAAACGAAGCGCCGAGCACGATCGCGGCGAGAGTGTGGCACGTTTTCATCGTGAGCTCCTTGTATACAGCTGGCCCGGCTCAGCGGGCGACCTTGGAGACCAGTTCCAACAGTTCATCGATCATCGCATCGCGCGCATCCCCCTCGGTCCGCATAGCTTCGGGAGCGCAGTGCTTGAGGTGGTTACGCATCAGGTTCCGGGCCACCGAGTGCAGCGACTCCCGCACCGCGGCGACCTGGGTGATGATGTCCGCGCAGTACCGGTCCTGCTCGACCATGGTGGCGATGCCGCGGACCTGACCCTCGATACGCCGCAGATGCTTGAGGTTCGCGGCCTTCAGCCCGGGATCGACCCCGACGGCGCGCCGGGGGCTGACCTCTCCGGTGCAGCCGCAGCAGCCGACGCGGGGCGAGTCGGCGGCCCGCTTGGTGGAGGTCGATGTGCTTGCGCGTGCCTTGCTCATGTCTGGTTCCTGGCGTCGTGTCGGCCGACAGTATACCCCTATGGGGTATATCGGAGCGGCGTTGCTCGCGTTGATCGGTGGGCTGATCGCGTCCCGCGAAGCCTCGGTCGCAGGGAACGAATCCACTTTCAAGGCTTCGGCGAAGCAGGAACAGTCCGGACGCCGGGCTTGCAACTCCCGATGCGGTCAGCGGTTGCACGACTATCGACATCCTCTTGGGCCGCCTTACCATCGCGGCCCCCCGGACCATTGGCTCGGAGCCCGCAAACGTGAGCAACTTTCCTCGTCACTCCTTCGCTGTCGCCCCCGCCGAGCAATGCCGGAGACCCGCATGCGCCGAGTGATCGTCTGGCTAGTCGTGCTCGCAGTGCTCGCGGGCGGGTCCTATGCGGGCTACGCGTGGTATACCGGGCGCGACGCCCAAGGCCAGGCCCAATACCGCACCGCCGTCGTCAAGCGTGCCGATGTGGTCGCATCCATCACGGCCACGGGCACGGTGGTTCCCGAGGACGTCATCGATGTCGGGGCCCAGGTCAACGGCCCGATCGCGTCCTTCGGCGTGGACGTCGATGGAAAGCCGGTCGACTACCGCTCGTCCGTGAAGGAGGGCATGGTGCTGGCCCGCATCGACGAGGCCTTGTACGCCGCCGACGTCGCGGGCGACGAGGCCCGGCTCGCCCAGGCGATGGCCCAGGTCCGCGTGGCCCAGGCGAATCGGACGCAGGCGGTCGCTCGACTGGAACAGGCCCGGCGCGACTGGGAGCGGGCCCAGCGTCTAGGCCAGTCCCGCGCGCTCTCGCAGGCTGACTTTGATGCCGCGCGCAGCGCGTTCGATCAGGCCGAGGCGAGCCTGCTGGTGCAGGACGCGAGCATCGTCGAAGCGCAAGCGATGATCGCGATGGCGGAGGCGTCGCTCAAGCGGTCCCGCCGCAGCCTCGCGTACTGCACGATCGCCTCTCCGGTCGACGGCGTGATCATCGACCGCCGCGTCGAGATCGGGCAGACCGTGGTGGCGAGCCTGAACGCACCCAGCCTCTTCCTCATCGCCAAGGACCTGCGGCAGATGAAGGTTCTCGTGCAGGTCAACGAGGCGGACATCGGCTCGGTCCGCGCCGGCGAGCCGGTCAGCTTCAGTGTCGACGCCTTTCCAGAAGATCGCTTCCGCGGCAAAGTCCGGAAGGTCCGCCTCAACGCCACCATGTCCCAGAACGTCGTCACTTACACCGTCGAGATCGTGACCGAGAATCCCGACCTCAAGCTCCTTCCGTACTTGACCGCGAACGTGCGCTTCGAGCTCGCCCGGGCCGACAAGGCGCTGCTGGTCCCCAATGCGGCCTTGCGATGGGACCCGCCCGCCGGCAGCACCAGTCAGGCCAACGCAGCCCCGGCCGCGACACCCGCCCGCGGCGGACCGCCCGCCCGGGCCGAGCCAGAGCCCCCTGGCGTCTGGGTGTTGAACGATGCCGGCCTCGTGCGTGTCGCCGTGACGGCGGGTGTTTCCGATGGCACGCAGACCGCCATTGAGTCGCCCGACATCAAGGAGGGCGACACGGTGGTCGTCGGCGAGGCTGCCGGCGCATCGCAGCGGGCCGGCGCGAGCGGCAGCCCCTTCGCCCCCCCGATGATGGGCGGCCGCGGTGGCGGCGGCGGACGCCCGCGGTGAGGTTGATGCTCGAGACTCCATCCCCGCCGACATCTATGCCCGAGGCGCTCATCCAACTCCGCGACATCCGCCGCACGTTCCACGTGGGGGAACTGGACGTGCCCGTGCTCAAGGGCGTCTCGCTCGACATCGCCCGCGGCGACCTTGTCGCCCTCACCGGCGCTTCGGGCTCGGGCAAGACGACGCTCATGAATATCCTGGGCTGCCTGGACCGCCCGACCAGTGGCGAGTATCTGCTCGACGGTCAGGAGGTCTCCCGCCTCTCGTCGGACCAGCGGGCCCTGATCCGCAACAAGAAGATCGGCTTCGTGTTCCAGTCCTTCAACCTGCTCAGCCGCACGACCGCGCTCGATCAGGTCATCATGCCCTTGGCGTACACCGCCAGTGGGCTCTCCGACCGCGACGCCAAGGCCCGCGCCAAAGAGATGCTCACCCGAGTAGGGCTCGGGGAGCGGCTCGACCACACGCCGGCCCAGCTCTCCGGCGGCCAGCAGCAGCGCATCGCGATCGCTCGGGCCCTCATCAACCGCCCCCCGGTCCTCTTCGCCGACGAGCCCACTGGCAACCTCGACTCGACGACCACCATGGAGATCCTGCAGATGTTCCAGGAACTCAACGTCTCCGACGGCATCACGATCGTGATCGTGACCCACGACCCCAACGTCGCCGCCCACTGCCGCCGCAATATCCGGATGCGCGACGGCGTGCTCGAGAGCGACACCACCAGCCAGCCGCGTTCGGTGATCCCGGCAAGCGCGGACCACGCTCACGCCTCGGGAGCCCAGCGGTGACCACTATCAAGACCCTGCAGACGGCCCTCCGCGCCCTTCGACGGAACAAGACTCGCTCGGCGCTGACGGTGCTGGGCATCGTGATCGGCATCGCCTCGGTCATCGCGATGATGGAGATCGGCAAGGGGTCGTCGGGCGCGATCGCAAGGACAATCGCCAGCATGGGGGCCAACAACCTGCTGGTCATGCCCGGCACCGCCTCCTCCGGCGGCGTGACATTCGGGGCCGGGAGCGTGAAGACCCTGACGGCCGAGGACGCCCAGGCGATCCAGGACGAGTGCCCCGCAGTCGCTGCCACCGCTCCCATCGCGCGGGCACGCACCCAGGTCGTTTTCGGCGAGCGCAACTGGGTGCCCACGTTCATCTACGGCACGACGACACAGTACCTCGAAGTCCGCGACTGGCGTGACCTGACCGAAGGCGACATGTTCACCGACGCCGACGTCCGCTCCGGCGCCCGCGTCGCCGTCGTCGGTCAGACGATCGTCCGCGAGCTCTTCCAGGGACGCTCGCCGGTCGGCAAGGAGATGCGGATCCAGAACGTGGGCTTCAAGGTCGTCGGCGTGCTCTCGGGCAAGGGGGCCAACGCGTTCGGCTGGGACCAGGACGACATCATCCTCGCCCCGTGGACCACCATCAAGTACCGCATCTCGGGCTCGACGGGCAACTCCCCGACCGGCTCGTCGTCGAGCGTCGCGTCCAGCACAACCACCGCCCCCTCCCGCGACGCGGTCTACCCCGGCACCACCGGCGACCTCTACCCCGCGGTCACTTCCAACATGCTCACCGGCGGCCCGATGCCCGCCCGCTTCGCGAACGTCGACCAGATCCTCGTCGCCGCCCGCTCGGGCGACCAGATCCGCCCGGCGATCCAGCAGATCACCCAGCTGCTCCGCGAGCGGCACCGCCTCGGCCCCGGCGAGCCCGACGACTTCTCGATCCGCGACATGACCGAGAGCGCCAACTCGCTGGCCTCGACCACGGCGATGATGACCAACCTCCTCCTCGCCGTCGCGCTCATCTCGCTGGTGGTCGGCGGCGTGGGCATCATGAACATCATGCTCGTCTCCGTGACCGAACGCACCAAGGAGATCGGCCTCCGCATGGCCGTCGGAGCGCGGGCCCGCGACATCCTGATGCAGGTCCTCGTCGAGGCGACGGTCCTGTGCTTCATCGGCGGGATCTTCGGCCTTCTGCTCGGGCGCGGCACGGCCCTGCTGGTTCGCGAGGCGCTCGGCTGGCCTGTCGAGATGTCTGTCGAAGCGATCGTCGCGTCGATCCTGGTTTCGGCGCTGGTGGGCATCGTCTTCGGCTTCTATCCCGCGTGGAAGGCCTCGCGGCTCGACCCGATCGAGGCCCTCCGCTACGAGTGACCGACCAAGCCCGATACTTCGATGACCACACGCCGTGCATCCATCCTCGTCCTCCTCGCCGCCCTCTCGGGCTGCACCGTCGGCCCGGACTTCGCGGCCCCGCGGCCCGCCGTCCCCGATGGGTTTGTTGGCCTTTCGCTCGCCGGCGCCCCCGGGTCGGTCAGCAGCGCCGTGCCGGGCCCGGTGGACGTCTCGTGGTGGTGGCGCACGCTCGACGACCCCGTGCTCACCTCGCTGATCGAGCGTGCCGCCGTCGACAACCTCATCGTTCAGCAGGCCTTCGCCCGCATCCGCCAGGCCCGCGCGGGCCTCCGGATCGCCGGGGCCGCCGGCCTGCCCACGGTCGACGCGATCGGCTCGGCCGACCGCTCCCGCAGCCGCTCGGGCGCGGTCGCCCGGACCGACAACTTCTTCCGCGCCGGCTTCGACGCGGCGTGGGAGATCGACGTCTTCGGCGGCGTCCGCCGCTCGCTCGAGACCGCGGACGAGAACCTGCTGGCCAGCGTCGAGGACCGCCGGGCGGTGCAGGCCTCGCTGGCCGCCGAGGTCGCGACCACGTATATCGATCTCCGGGCCCTGCAGCGCCGGCTCGCCCTGGCCCGAAAGAACCTCGCCCTGCAGGAGGACACCGCCTCGCTGACCTCCGAGCGCTTCGAGGCCGGGTTTGTCGGTTCCCTCGACCTGGCCAACGCGCGGGCCTTGGTCGCATCGACGGCCTCCCGCCTCCCATCTCTCGAGTCGGACATCCGTGCACGGATCTACGCCCTGAGCGTGCTCGTCGCTGCGCCGCCGCAGACGCTGCTGGGCGAGCTCTCGGCCGACGCACCACTCCCCGTTCCACCCCGGGCAGTGCCGGTCGGCCTGCCCAGCGAGCTGTTGCTCCGCCGCCCGGACATCCGCCGCGCCGAGGCGGCCCTGGCGGCCCAGAACGCCCGCATCGGCGTCGCCGTCGCCGACCTCTATCCGCGCTTCAGCCTCACGGGCTCCTTCGGGCTCCAAGGCCCCGAGGTCAGCTCGCTGGGCTCGCTGGCCCAGCGCTACTGGTCCATCGGCCCGTCGGTGCGCTGGAACGTCTTCGACGCCGGCCGCATCCGAGGGAACATCGAGCTCCAGCGCGCCCTGCTCGATGAGCAGCTCGCGGGGTACAAGCAGGCGGTGCTCACCGCCCTCCAGGAGGTCGAGGTTTCGCTCGTTGCCTTCGCCCAGGAGCAGCAGCGCCGCCTCCGGCTTATCGACTCGGTACGGGCCAACACCGACGCGGTGAGCATCGCCAACGAGCTCTACATCGGCGGCCGGACCGACTTCCTCAACGTGCTGAGCGCACAAGGGCGGCTGCTCGACGCCGAGGATGCTCTTGTGCAGTCCGAGCAGGGCATCTCCGCCAACCTCGTGTCGCTCTACAAAGCCCTCGGCGGCGGCTGGAACCCGGACGACGCCGCAACACCGATGCGTGATCCCGCGCCCGTCAGCGCGACGCCGGGCCCGGCGCCGCGCTGAGCGTCACCTTCGGGTTCCGCCCCTTGAAATCCCGGAGGGCCCACTGGTCGGTGAGCAACACCATCGGGCGGCTGAACTTGTCGTAGTAGAGTGCGCACGTGCTAGGCACCTCGGGCTGGAACACCTCGTCGGGCTCGCTCGGGGCCCAGTCGGCCGGCGGGGTCAGCCACAGGCCCATGCTCCAGGGCGCCTTGTCGAGGTGCGTCTCGGACTGATACTCGGTCACCAGCCGGTGCTGCACAACCTCGAACTGCAGCACGCCGACGGCCGCAAGGAGCGTCGACGCCCCGGCGCTCGAGTTCGCCGCGCTGCCGGCCCCGCCCGGCGAGCGCGACAGAGCCTGCACAACACCCTCCTGCAGCAGCTGGTCGAGCCCCTGGCGATACCGCTTGTAGTTGCTCGGCTGCGGGTTGATGAGGAACGCGAAGACCTCGGGCGCGAACACAGGAATCTCGTCGAACACAATCGACCGGTCCTCCGTCAGCGTGTCGCCGATACCCAGCCCGTCGTTGCCGATCAGCCCGATCACGTCGCCGGCCACCGCGCGGTCGAGCGTCTCCCGCTCCTGCCCGAAGAGCTTCGCCGCGTTGCTCAGACGCATTTTCTTTGGCTGCGATGTCGAGTTGTGCGGCACGTGAACCACGCTCATGTCCCGCTCGAACGTCCCCGAGACGATCCGCACGAACGCCACCCGGTCGCGGTGCTTGGGGTCCATGTTGGCCTGGATCTTGAATACGAAACCGCTGAACGTCGGGTCACCCGGGCTCACCACCCGCTCGCCGTCGACCGCCGCAGCGTCGGGCCGCCCCATCGCATTCAGCGCCTGCACGACCCGCGGCATGGGCGGGCTCGAGTACTTCAAGAACCCATCCAGCAGCATCTGCACCCCGAAGTTGTTCATCGCCGAGCCGAAGAAAACCGGCGTGATCTTCCCGTCCAGCACGGCCTGCGCGTCGAACCCCGTCCCCGCGCCCTCGAGCATCTCGATCTGCTCGCGAACCTCGTTGTAGAGCAGGTCGCCGCCGACGTCGTACAGCTGGCTCTTGACCAGCTCGTCGTCGAGCCCCGCCACCCGCACCGGCGCGGCGAACGCCCCGCCCTTTACCCGCTCGAACAGATGCACCTCCCGCGTCAGCCGGTCGTAGACCCCGCGGAACGTCGGGCCGTTGCCCATCGGGAAGTTCACCGGGAACGCATCGAGGCCCAGAACCCGCTCCAGCTCGTCGAGCAGCTCCAGCGGATCTCTCGACGGGCGGTCCAGCTTGTTCATGAACGTGAAGATCGGCACGCCGCGACGCCGACACACCTCGAAGAGTTTGAGCGTCTGCGGCTCGATCCCCTTGGCGGCGTCGATGACCATGACCGCCGAGTCAACCGCCGTCAGCACGCGATAGGTGTCCTCGGAGAAGTCCTTGTGGCCCGGCGTGTCCAGCAGGTTGATGCGGCAGCCGCCGTAGTCGAACTGGAGCACCGTCGACGAGATCGAAATCCCGCGCTGCTTCTCGATCTCCATCCAGTCCGACGTCGTCGCTCGCTGGTTCTTCCGCGCCGTGACCGAGCCGGCAAGCTGGATCTGCCCGCCGTAGAGCAGGAACTTCTCGGTCAGCGTAGTCTTGCCGGCGTCGGGGTGCGAAATAATCGCGAAGGTGCGGCGGGGAATGGCATCGGCGGCGGCGTCGGTCATGGGGGGACGATGGTAGGAACCGCGGGCCCGGTCACGATTTTCGCGAGATTCGTGCAACCGCCCCCGGGGGTCGGCATGTACCCCCAAGGGTTGATACTCGATTAGAGGGGCTCCGCCATGAACCGATTCGTCTGGGTGCTCTCGTTCGCGGTCCTGCTGGGCGTCGTCACACCCCGGGCCGGCGGGCAGGAAACGCTGTCGGACGTGGGCCTGGGCTGGCAAACGCTGTTCACGGTTGTCGATGTCGACGTTATCGACAAGGCCGCCAAGCTCACGCCCGAGCAGCGGCAGGCGATCGAGGACCTGATGCAGGCTGCGATGGCAAAGGCGATCGACCAGAGATTCGTGTTAAACGAGCAGACAAGAAAGGTGTACGACACGGTCGGCGACGGCGAACAGCCCGAGAAGGTCGCGGCGGCCGGGAAGCAGTACGCCGCAGCGAAACGGGCGTTTCGGGACGCGATGGTGCCGATCGAACGCGACACGCTCCGCGACATCCGCGACCTGCTGACCCCGGACCAGTCCGAGAAGGCCTGGACCGGTTACGAACGGTACCGCCGATCGCGGGTCATTCTGAGCTGGGTGCCGATTGACAAGCACGGCCATGGGCTCGCTCCTCGCGAGCTCCTGAAACGCCTCAAGCTCTCTGAATCGGACGCCGAAGCCACCGCGGCGATCCTCGACGAGGCCGAACCCGGGCTCGACGTGTCTGTCCGCAGATTGATGGATGCCGCACGTGCGGCGAGCAAGGCCGACGAAGACAACCCGGAGACTTTGGGTCGAAAGTTGATCGAGCTGTCGCCAGAAGACGACTCGAACCCGAGCGAGGTGCAGCGGAATCTGAAGAAGGCCCAATCAGAGGTCGCGGCGGAATACCTCCGGCTGTGTACGCGGCTGGCCGGCCGGCTCTCGCCCGAGGGACGTCGAATGCTCCAGCACAAACGAATCGAGATCGAGAACTTTGAGTACACGCTCTCGCGGTCCTGGGCCTCCATGAGAGATAAGGCTTCGTCGTACGCTCAGACTTGCAAGACCCTGACAATCGAGCAGAAACGTGTGCTCAAAGACCTCTCAAGCACAGCGACCGGACAAATCCGCGACCTGCTCGTTCCCGACCTCGCCTCCCGCGACGCCGCGATGCTCAAGGGCGATAAGTGGACCCCGGACGAGAAGCGCGTCGCCGCGTTCTCCGACGCGGCCCAGAAGATCCGCAAGCAGCTCGATAAGGACGCTCAATCAGTGCTGACGCCCGAGCAAATCTCCGAGGTCGACTACCGGCGGCCATCGCCCGCCAAACTCCGGAAGATGTTCTACTCCACCGGCGAGCGCGGGATCTACGGCACGGATGAAGACGAGTAGCACCCGGAGCGGGCGGCCGCGCCCAGACGAGCGGTAACCCCGCCTCAAGCCTTCATATTCACATACTGCAGCGGCTGGCCGATCCCCGCCTTGTCGAGCATCGCCATGCACGCACGCAAATCGTCGATCTGCTTGCCGCTCAGGCGAACCTCCTCCCCCTGGATGCTCGCCTGCACCTTCATCTTCGAGTCCTTCACTACCCTCACGATCTGCTTGGCCATGTCCGTCGGCAGGCCGTCCTTGAGCTTGATCTCGCGCTTGACGTTCCCGAGCGCCCCGTGCCGCGCCGCCTCGATGTCCTCGAAATCGAAGCTCCGCACATCAAACCCACGCTTGATGGCGGCCGTCATGAACATCTCGTGCACGCTCTTCATCCGCCCCTCGTCGTCGGCATGAACCTTGATCACCTTGTCCTTCTGATTCACCTCGAAGGTTACCTTCGAGTTGCGGAAGTCGAACCGCGTCGCGATCGCCTTCTGCGTGTTGTTGATCGCGTTATCCAGCTCGGTGTAGTTGATGCGGCTGACGACGTCAAGGCTTGGCATGCCACCAAGATAGGCGTCAGGGGGCCGCGGAGGCCGGGGAGGCCGGGGGGGCCGAGGGGCCCGGTGGAGAAGGCGGCCCCGCGCCGCCCGAGAGGCCCACGCTCGCCTCGGGCGGCTCCTCGCCCCGCGCCGCCGCCGCCCGGGCCGCCCGAACATCCCGCCACTGCGGGCTCTTCTCAAGCACCCCCAGAAACTCCGCGCGAAACTCCGTCTTGCCCGGCCGCTCGGGCGGCCAACTCTGCTCGAACACGTACCACGCCAGCGCTTCCTCGCCAGAGTACATCAAGTCCAGCATGTACGCCCACATCCGCGGGTCCAGCGCAGATCCCGGCACCGTCATCGCCTTCCGCACCTCCGCCGGGTCCACCGCGTGGCTCAGATCCCCCGACCTCGCGGCCATCGTCATGTGCCGGAGGTCGACCACGAGCCTCCCGCCCCGGATCGTGTAGTACACCGCCGGCTGCGGCGACGAAACGTGCGGCGCGTTCCAATAGTCGAACGTCTGGTCCGGGACGTTGAACAGCGCGCTCGCCCCCGGCCCATGCACGAACATCCCGTTCCCAGCCTCGATCCTCGCCACCCGCCGCGGCGGCGCGCCGGGGGCGAGCTGATAGATGTACACTGTCTCGCAGCAGTGCGCACCGCCCGAGAACGCCGTTACGACCAGCTCGTCGACACCGTCGTAGTCGAGGTCGACAGCACACCGTTGTTGCTCGCCGGTCGCCCTCGTCGGCCCGATGCGGATCGTGTGCTCCTCAAGCTCGAGCAGCGTCCGTTGCCCCGCCCACAGCCCAAACCGCGCCCCGCGCCCCGACGGGTCCCGAGGCACGTCCAGCGTCCACCCCGCCCCGCTTGCGTGCCGCTCGTCCACCGCCCGCACCCACCACGGCGGTAGGGCATACCACGCCCGCACCGAATCACGCATCCCGAACACCGCCAAGATCGGCAACAGCAGCACCAACCCAGCCGCGACGGCGAGCGGGAACACCCTCGCGTTCCGCAGCGCCGCCTCGCCGTTGGCCGTGTACCCGCACTCGGAACACGTGAGTCCTGCCGAGCCCGACAGGTCGTACCAGCACCGCGGGCACCGCCGCCGCCCGGGCGTCGCGCGGCGTCGGTCCCTCAGCAGCCCGATGTGCAGCAGCCACAGCCCCGCCAGCAGCAACGCCATCGTTGGCAGATACCACCAGGCTGAAAGGTTGGCCGTCATCGTCGGCCTTAGGGTACGCTCCCTCCAATGGACCGCTTCGACTGCTACGAGCTCTGCGTCCAGGGCGTCCGCTGGGTCGTCCCCTTCCTCCGCGGGCTGCACGCCCACAATCCCCGCGTGCTCCGCGAAGACTTCTGCGGCACCGCCGCCCTCAGCCGCGAGTGGACCGCCGATCTGCGCGGCGGCGGCCTCGAGGCCAGTGCGGTCGGGGTCGACCTCGACGCTCGGATCCTGGCCCGTGCCGCCGCGGCCGGCACCGAGTCATCGATCCGCCTCGTCCACGCCGACGCCGTCAGGATTCCCGTCGTCCCTGCCGACGCCTGCGATGTCATCTTCGTTGGCAACTTCTCGATCGGCTACATCCACACGCGATCACTGCTCGTTGACTACCTCCGCCGATCCGCCGCCCGGCTCAGTATGGCCCCGGCCGCGCCCGGCAGCGGCCTGATGGTCTGCGACCTCTACGACTCGCCCGGCAAGTTCGCCCGCGGCATGCTTCACCGCACCCACCCCGGCCCCGGCAACCAGATCGTTCACTACACCTGGGAGCAGCGCGAGGCCGACGCCCTGACGGCGATGGTTACTGCCGCACTCCACTTCCGCGTCGTCGCCGATGGCGAGGTCATCGCTGAGCTGCCCGACGCCTTCGTCTACCGCTGGCGCCTCTGGTCGATCCCCGAGCTCCGCGAGGCGATGCTGGAGGCAGGCTTCGCCTCGACCGAGGTTCACCAGCACATCGACGAGAAGCCCGTCCCCCTCTCGCACGGGCGGGAACTCGGCGAGAGCGGCATTGTCTGTGTCGCCGGGCGGCTATAGCCCACCGGAAACTCATCGCTGCGCGACGAGCTTGCCGCGGAACGCCAGCTCGGTCTTCATCTCCCGGGCCCGGTCGGGATCCAGCCGCATGGGGAAGATGACGCTGAACATCGAGCCGCGGCCGGGGAGCGAGTCGAGCTGGATCTCGCCCTGGAGCATTCCTGTGAGCTCCTTGGCGATCGCCAGGCCCAGGCCCGTTCCCGCGTGGCGCCGGGTGTGCCCGGTGTCGAGCTGCTGGAACTTCTCGAAGATCTTCTTCTGGTCCTCGGGCGCAATGCCCGGGCCGGTGTCCAGCACGCTCACCCGGACGCGATCCTCGCTCCCGGCCCCCGCGCTCGCGCGGCCGTACAGCCGCTCGACGCGCAGCGTCACCTTGGCGACCGTGGGCTTGCCCATCGCCCGCTCGTCGGTAGCCTTCTCGCTGGTAAACTTCACGGCGTTGGACAGCAGGTTGAACACCACCTGCTCGAACTTCTTCCGGTCCGTCTCGATGTTTGGCAGGTCGTCCCCGCCGCCGCCGCCCCGCTCGCCCCCGCCGTTCCCGCTCGCGCCGGACCCATACTCGGTAATGAGCTCGACTCCGCCGCGGTCGGCCAGCGGCTTGATCAGCGAGGCGAGCGCATCGCACGTGTCCCGCACGTGTATCGGCTCCACGACCAGGTCCATCTTGCCCGCCTCGACCTTGGCCATCTCTAGGAGTCCGTTGATCATCTCCAGCAGGCCTTTGCCCGCGTTGTGGATGTTGTCAAGGTATCGCCGCCGCTTCTGCAAGCGCGACGCGTCATCGGGCGTCGGCCCGGCGCCGGAGGTCGTCCCGGCCTTGAACGCGTCCTCCTCCTTCTGCGTGGTCTCCAGCAGGAGCTCCGCGAACCCGATGATCGAGTTCAGCGGCGTCCGCAGCTCGTGGCTCACGCTCGCCAGAAACTCGCCCTTGATCCGGTTGGCCTCGAAAAGCGTCGCGTTTCGCTCCGCCAGCTCGCCCACCCGCAGGTCCAGCTGCGTGTTGAGCGTCCGCAGCTGCTCCTGGGCCCCGTGGATCGCCTCGAGCATCTGGTTGAACGCGTCGGACAGCTCCTCGAACTCGTCGCCGGTCTGGATGTCCGACCGCGTCGTCCAGTTGCCCTCGCGCACCAGCTCCGCCGTGAACTTCAGCTCGCGCACCGGCGAAAGGATGAGCTTGCTGGTGATGAGGTAGAAGGTCAGCAGCGCCAGGCCCAGCGCGATGAGGCCCGCGCTGATGAGGTACGCCGTGTTGACCGCCAGCTGGGCCCCAGCGTTCTTGCTCCGCCGCTCCAGCACCACCAGCCCGGTGATCCCCCCGCCCCCCCCACCCCCAACGTCCCGCGCTGCCCTGGCATAGACATACGACCGAACCTGCAGGTCCAGCCACTTCGCATCGTGCAGCTCGAAGGCGTCGCGCTTGGTGCCAAAGAAACTGAGCGCCCGGCCGATGAAACTCTCCCGCGGCGAGCCCTCGCCGCGGGCGCTTCTCGCCGCCGCTTCCTCCGCCTGTTCGGGGCTGTAGACCGTCACGGTCGCGTCGGCGAAGCTTACCGGCACGCCCCCGGCGGGCCGCGGGCCCGCCAGCCGCACCTGATTCTCCCACGCCGAGACCAGCTGCCGCGACAGATCCTTCTGCGCCTCGTCGACGATCGCGTTCATCCGCAGCCACGGCACCGCCAGCGCCGCGAGGATGATGAGCACGACCGCGGCCCCGAAGAGCAGCAAGCACTTGTTCGCCAGAGAGATGCCGCGCCACATGAGCGGAGTGTATCGGCCGTTTCACCCGCTCCCCGAAGGCGATGGCGATTCACGCCGCCGGGCCGAGCACCCCCGCGGCCAGCCCGGCCAGCTCGCCCAGCGGCACGACGTCCCCCTTGCCCTTGTCCGACCGGGCCTTGAACTCCACGCCCCCCTGCTCGAGCGCCTTGTCGCCGATCGTCACCCGCAGCGGGATCCCGATCAGGTCCGCGTCCTTGAACTTCACGCCCGGCCGCTCGTCGCGGTCGTCGACAAGCACGTCGTACCCCGCCCCGCTCAGGTCCCGCGCGACACGCTGGGCCGCCTCCTGCTGCTTCGCGTCGTCGGGCCTCATCATGACCACCAGCGCGTGATAGGGCGCGATCGCCGCGGGCCAGATGATCCCGTCCGCGTCGTGGTTCTGCTCCACGCTCGCCGCCATCGTCCGCGACACGCCGATCCCGTAGCACCCCATGATGACCGACCGCTTCTGCTGGTCCGCCCCGAGCACCGACAGCCCGAACGCGTCCGAATACTTCGTCCCGAGCTTGAAGATGTGCCCCACCTCGATGCCCCGCGCCGTCTCGAGCCGCACGCCCGCCGTCCGCGGCGAGGGATCGCCAGCCAGCGCGTTCCGCACATCGGCCACCATCAGAGAGTCGTCGCCGCCCCGCAGACCGCCCTCGCCGTGCGTCTGTTTCGCGTGCGCCCCGGCGGCAAGCGGGTCCTTGCCCAGGTCGCGCTGCCAGTTGAAATGCTTGACGTGGAAATCCTTCTTATCGCCGCCAGTGACCCAGAACTTGGGCTTCCCCGCACCGTCATCGAACCCGACGGCCGCGTCTCGGTCGACCAGCACCAGCACACCCTTCCTCCCGACCGCCGCCCGCGGCGAGACAAACCCGATCGCGAACCCCCCTTCGATCGCGGCCTTGGGCTCGGCGAGCTCGATGCCCGACACTCCCGCCGCGTCCCGCACCTTGCCCTCGTTGACGTCGTGATCACCGCGGACAACCGCGAGGATGTACTCCTCGCCGAACTTCGCGAGCTCCGCCTCGCCGCTTCTGACCCTGAACAGCACGCTCTTGAGCATGTGCTGCGGCTTGACCTTCAGAAACTTCACCACGTCCTCGATGCCCGGGCACCCCGGCGTATGAACTTCCTCGAGCGCCCCGCTCGCCTCGCCGGCGAAATAGCCCCGCGCCGGCGCCGGCCGTGCCCCCACCTCGCACTTCTCGACGTTCGCCGCGTACGAGCTGGCCGGGCACTTGAGGATCGTGTCCTCCCCGCTCTCGGCGTTGACCATGAACTCGTGGCTCGCCGACCCGCCGATGGGCCCGCTCTCGGCCTCGACGGCCGTGAACGACAGCCCGCAGCGCCGGAAGACGTTGCTGTACGCCGCGTACATCTTGTCGTACGTCTCGTTAAGCCCGCCCGCCCCCTCGATCGCCGTGTGGAACGAGTACGCATCCTTCATAATGAACTCGCGGCATCGCAGCAGCCCCGCCCGCGGCCTCGCCTCGTCGCGAAACTTCGTCTGCACCTGGTACAGGTTCAGAGGCAACTGCTTGTAGCTCGTCACCGACCCCTTCACCAGCTCGGTGATCGGCTCCTCGTGCGTGGGCCCCAGCGCCGTCTTCATCCCCTTGCGGTCCGCCAGCGTGAACAGCAGCGGGCCGTACGCCTCGTCCCGCTTCGTCTGGGCGTAGAGCTCCATGGGCAGCAGAACCGGGAGCGTCAGCTCGCTGGCCCCCGCCGCGTCCATCTCGTCCCGCACGATCCGCGAGATCTTCTGGAGGCATCGGTGCGCCAGCGGCAGATAGTCGTAGATTCCCGACCCCAGCTTACGGATAAACCCCGCCCGGCTCAGCAGCACGTGCGACGGGCTCTCCGCGTCCGCCGGCGCCTCGCGTGCCGTCGGGATCAGCGTCTGACTCCACCGGTGTATCACCCCGCGGCCTGCACGAGAGACGCGGTCGGAATCACTCAACGGCTGGGCAGTGTTCGTCATAGGGGCCGATGGTATTCAGAGCCCCGGACCAGAAATGCAGCGGGGCCTGGCGCGGCGCGCCCGGTCCCGTCGGAATCTGTTTACGCCGCGGAGCGATCAGTACCCGGCGCAGCGAGCGAACCAGCAGCTCAGGAACTGGAAGATGTCCGACACGTTCGTCGTTCCGCCCTGGTCAAAGTCGCCCCGCTGCGCGAACCAGTCGCTCAGGAACGCGAAGATATCGGCCACCGTGTACAGCATGTCCGCGTTCCAGTCGCACCGGCAGGCCAGCGGCACCGTCGCGGTATCCATCAGCACCGGCGCGCTCTTGCCGTGCAGCACCCACTGGTCGTAGGCCACGGTTCCCCGCGTATCGCCCGGCACGGCGTCGCGCAGGAACTCGATGTACTCCTTCGTCGTCGTCTGGTGATACACCTTCACCTCCGCCGACCTGGCCCCGATCGGGGACGCGTACAGCGTGTCGTCCCAGTACTGCCCGTCGACATACAGCCCCGCCGGCACCGGCGGCGCGCCCACCGCCGCGAAGTTCGCATTGGTGAACCCCATCGGCGGGATGCGATTGTCTTTGTACACCTTGTTGCTCAGCACCAATCTAAACGCCGGGCCCGCTGTCTGGTTCGTTTGCGCTGCCAGCGTCGCGTCGGGCCCGAGCTTGGACTCGTACACCTTCGTGTTCGCCTCGCTGAGCACCGCCGTCGCCGGGTCGTAGGCCCCGCGCTCGGCGATCACGCTCCCCTGGGCGTCCCTGAACACCACGTTGACCCACATCCGCCGTCCCTCGGTATACCCGGTGGGCAGCTTGTGGCCCGTGTAGTTGATGATGCGGACGTTCAGGCTTCCGCGCCCCGCCGTGAGCTCCAGGTCGCTCGCCGCCCCGAGCATCGCCACGTTCCGCGCGATCGCGTTGTCCACGTCGCCCGGCAGAAGCCCCGTCTCGTTAGAGGGGAACAGGCTGTTGACCGCCCGGAGCACCCACGAGTTCGCGCCCGAGAAGTTGTGCTGCGGCAGGTCCGGCCGCGTCGGCGGGTCCAGCGCGCACCCCTGGCCCGTCACCTTCTGCATGTGGCAGTCCTGACAGCTCGAATACGTCAGCGACGCCCCGCCGAACCGCCCGCCCAGGTTCACGGGCGCCTGCGCGAACAGCGAGTTGGCCCACTCGCTAAACGTCCGCTGCTCGGGGAACTGCATGTGCTTGTCGGGGTGCGGCACCGCGTCCATCGGATTCAGCCCGAAGCTCCCGTCGGGCTGCTTGGTGAAGTGCGGCGTCGAAACGTCGTGGCACGTCGCGCACATCCGGCTCGACAGATGAAACGCCGACTGCAGATACTGGTGGTACGGGAACGCCCCGCCCCAATCCGCGTCGAGATCAAACGGCCCACGCCGCCGATCCTGCGTGTCGATGACCATCGCCGCATTGTGCGGGTTGAGCACCACCGTCGGATACCCGGGGACCGCCGGAAACAGCGTGTCGTTGCTGAGCGCCGAGAGAATCGCCTGGTCCGCCGAGGGGCTCGCGCCCGGCTGGTACACAGGATCCACCATCCGGTGGCACACCGAGCACGAAACGCCCAGCAGCTCCGACTGCGCCAGCGGCAAAACCTTGCCATAGGCCGCCGAGTCCGTGTCGGTGTTGAACTTCACCCGGTTGCTCAGCCATGCCTGCGGCAGGTGGCAGCGATAGCAGAACTGCCCCGCAAACGCCGCATCCTGCTCGGCCACCGCGAACGCCGCGTGGAACACCGGATCACGCCCCGACTGCCCATGCAGCGACTGGGCCCACCGGTTGAACGGCGCCCACTCGTCGTTGTAGTCCGCGTGGCACGCCTGGCAGTTGGACGGGCTCACAAGCGCCGCCCCGCCGATCAACCCCCCCGGCTGCGTTCCGGGGTGGTAAAAGTTCTGCTTAGTCGTCGGTAACTGGGCGACGGCCGCCCCCACCAGCGTCAGCAGGGCCATGGCCAAGAGCCCGGCTACCCAGTGACGCTCAACCGCTGACCGGCTTTCGGGTCTTATAAGCACGGAACCGTTCTCCAACTTCGCACATGATCACTCGGCGCAAGAACAGCGCCGCGTTCTGGACACTGAGCCAATACGTCGCCTGACCTCCCACGGATTCACGACACCCACGTACGCTTTGCGCTCACACGACAACCGTCGATCAATCGGCCATCCATTTCTCCCAAACCACCATCTGCAGGACGTTTCGGTCGACCCTGAACCGCCCCTCGCCTCAGTCAGCGTTTCTCGGACGCAGCATCCGCAGATCCTCTTCCCGGACACCCGGGGCAAGCCCCAGCCGTGCCGCCTGTTCGACAATCCTGGAAATCGCCCCCTCCCCCCGCTGTCCCGCGTCCAGCGTCAGCCCGCTCACATACATCTCCAAATACCTTTCCGTCTGTGCAGCGGAGAGTTCCGGGGCGAACGCCCGGCAGTACGCCGACGACCGGGCGTGATTCGCCCGCGCGTGCCGAACCGACGCCGCCATCACGTCTAGCACCCGCTGAAGCGTCCCCGCCCCGAATCGTTCATCCAGATCGCGCCGGATCGCGTTCCCACCCAGCGGCAACGGCAACCCCGTCTGTTCTCCCCACCACTGACCTAGGTCGACCACCAAGCGCAGCCCAAGCTCCGCATAGGTCAACTGCGACTGATGGATGAGCAGGCCGTGCGTCACCCCCCGCTCGCCCGTGCTCACGGCCTCGAGAATCCGGTCAAACGGCATCTCCACCATCTTGAACCGACCCGGACCCGCCAGCATCGAGAGCAGCAGAAACGCCGTCGTGCCTGTCCCGGGCACCGCCACCAACGCTCCCTGGCCCGCGATTCCAGCAACATCCCCCGCAACATCCCCGCGGCAGACCACCTTGGGCCCATACCCCTCGCCGAACGACGAGCCGAACGCCGTCAATGCGTACCGATCGCTCAGCCGGGCCCACGCGAACACGCTCAGGGCCGTGATGTCGAGGTCCCCCTTCGCCGCGGCCCGCCGATTCAGCGCCGCGATGTCCGCAGCGATCGGTATGAACTGGATCCCGTCCGTCTCGATCTCTGGCGGCGAATACACGATCGCCGGCCGCACCGCCTGCGCGTCCACCGGCGGCTTGATCAGCCCGGTGATCGGCCACCACATATACACGTCGTCCGGGTCCGGCGAGTGCGCGAGCGTGAGCGAAATGCGCGTGCTCAACAAGAATCTCCCTGCCGACGCAGTTGTCCCCCATCGTCGTCCCTGCTTCACGGCCGATCGGGCAACTGTACGTTCTGCGGAGCTTCCCTCATCCGCACCGCCGCACCGCAAAGCGTCCACCTTGACGGCCTTCGAACGGTCCGCGGCCGCATGGCCGCGGCTACCGTCTGACCGTGCGCCATACGCTGTATCTCGCGGCCTCACGCGTGCTCACCCTGGCCGTTGCCATCCTAGCTGGCTGCGCCGCGGCCACGCCGTCCGAAGTCCGATCACCTGCCGCCCAAACCACCGCCGCGCCGCAGCTGGCGGCGCCCGAGACCCCGGCGCCTGCGCCGGCACCCGACCTCATCCCAACCGCCCTCCCGCCGCAGCGTGATAACCGCCAGATCCCGGCCGCCCACATCCTGCCGCAATCCGGCCCGGCCACCCTCCCCACCGTCGATTGCGGCGGCTACTTTCTCGTCCAGATCACCATCGATGGCAAGGGGCCTTTCAACTTCGTCCTCGACACCGGCGCTACCCACACCGCCATCTCCCAGCGGCTCGCCCGCGAGCTGGCCAAAGACGTCACGCCCGTCGAGGGAACCGTCCGCGGGGTCGACGGCGCCGCCGATCAGAACCTCGGCCTGGTCACCCTCGACCGGGTCGCCGCCGGAGAGTTCGCCGCCCTCGATCTTGACGTCCTGGTCCTCGATCTCCGCTCCCTCTCGGCCACCTTCGGCGTCCGGCTCGACGGCATCCTCGGCTATTCCTTCTTCGACGGCGTGCTGCTCACAGTCGACTACCCCCGCCGCCAGGTCCGGGCCCAGCGCGGCCAGCTCCCGCCCACCGACGGCAAACGCATCCTCCGCGCCACCCGCCGCTCCGCGCCCTATGTCGAAGCCCGCATCGGCGACCGCCGCGTCGATCTGCTCCTGGACACCGGCAAGTCCGGCGGCATGACGCTCGACGATCTGAGCGCATTTCCCAGCGACCAGCCCCCCACGCCCATTGGCTCCGCGGTCGGTATCTCCGGAACGTTCCTCGTCCGCGCCGCCCGTCTCAAAGACGACGCTCGCGTGGGCGACCTGGTGCTTGAGCGCCCCGTCGCTGTCGAGAGCCGAGGGGCCAGTATCGTCGGCGTCGACGCCCTTAAGCAGTTCTCGCTCACCTTCGACCCCCGCGGCCGCCGCGTCCGCTTCGATGGGCCCGCGGGCTCTCCCCTCCCGCCGGTCGTCTTCCCCCCCGTCCGCGGGATCGGCATGGCCTTCTCGTACAGCCGCGGCGCGTGGCTCATCGGCGAACTATTCGAGAACTCCCCCGCCCGCGACGCCGGGGTCCGCACCGGCGACCTGCCCATCCGCATCAACGGCCGCCGTCTGGGCGAGCTCAAGTGCAGCCGCATCGAGGACCTCTACTCCGCCCAGAGCGTCGAACTCGAGCTCATCCGCGACTTCCGCGAACGGCTGAAGATCACCGTCCCCGTCCGCGTTATCGTCCCATAAGCCCCGACCACGCCCGCATGCGCGTCAAGCCCGGACCAGCTTCCCCGCGGTCAAGCCGTGCCGCCCATGACGCGCTTGAGCCCTCTGCCGCGCCGTCCGATGTGCAAGCCGCGGTTCCCGGCCCGCCCTTCGGCCCCGGGTCCCGCTCTTTCGGAGCGGCCCACGCCATGGATATCGGAAGCGTTTTCGGTTCCATCCTGATGTTCGTCTGCACGATCGTGGTCTGCTACAAGGCGACCCACGGCAACCTCATCGCCCTCTGGAGCGACAAGGGCGCGATCATGGTCATCGGCGGGACGATCGCCGTTATCTTCATGGCCATGCCCATGAAGAAGATCAAGCAGATTCCCGGCTACTGCAAATCCTACTTCTTCAACAAGGCCAAGGACCCCATGGACACGATCGCCATGATCTATGCCATGGCCGAGAAGGCCCGTCGCGACGGCATCCTCTCCCTCGAGGCCGAGGTCGCCAAGGTCAACGATTCCTTCCTTGCCCAGGGCCTCAAAATGGCCGTCGACGGCACCGACGCGGGCACGATCGAGGCCACCCTCCGCCTCGACGTCATGGCCATGCAGGACCGCCACAAGGCCGGCAAGAAGTTCTTCGACCTCATCAAGGTCTTCGCCCCCGGCATCGCCCTCACGGCGACGCTCATCGGACAGATCGGCATGTTCCAGGCCCTGGGCGGCCCCATCGAGATCATGGGTCACATGCTCGCCGTCGCCGTCGTGGCCACCATGTACGGCACCGTCCTGGCCAACATGGTCGCCGGCCCGATCGGCGAAAAGCTCGCCATGCGCTCCGCCGAGGAGATCCTCGGCAAGGAGCTGATGCTGCAAGGCATCCTCTCCATCCAAGCCGGCGACAACCCCCGCGCCACCCTCGACAAGCTCGCCTCCTTCGTACCCGCCGTCAGCAGGGCCAAGATCAAGGTCGCCGCCTAATCCGTCCCACAGAGGCCCACGCCCATGTCCGACAAGCACGATGAACACAAGGGCGAGGGCGAGCACAAGGCCCACTCCGGCGGCCACGGCGCCCACGGCGGCGCCCACGAAGAGCATGAAGAAGGCGTCCCCGAGTGGGTCGTTTCCTTCGCCGACAATGTGCTGCTCCAGATGGGCTTCTTCGTCATCCTCCTGGCCATGAACCTCGGCGCCAAGGCCCAAGGCCCCTCCGAAGCCGGCGACAAGACCTCCGCGAAGCAGGCCTCCGAAGACGCCTGGATCGACTTTCAGATCGCCATCCGCGAGGGCTTCAACAGCCCTGTCAACATGGAGTCGACCAGCGCCAACGACCTCCCGCTTATCAAGCGTCTCATGGACAAGATGAAAGAGAAGAAGACGGGCCAGAGCATCGACGAGAATGTCGTCGGCGAGGACAAGAACGCCCAGAGCACCCGCCCCGGCCCGTTCCTCGACCCCGCCAACCGCGTCGACTTCGCCGAACGCTCCACCGAGCTCTCACCCGAGGCCGCACGCATCGTCGCCGCCGTCGCCGACAAATACGCCGGCACCCAGTGGATCATCGAGATCCGCGGCCATTCCTCCGCCCTGGAAACCTTCCGCGATGTGGAGCAGGCCCGCAAGCTCTCCTACGAGCGTGCCTGGTCCGTCGGTGCCGCCCTGGTCTCCTCGGGCCTGCCCTGGAATCGCCTCCGCCTCTCCGCCGCCGGAGACAGCGAACCTATCAGCACTCAGCGGGCGCGGTCGAACGCCGATCATGTCGGCAACCAGCGCGTTGAGATCTTCGTCCTCCCCGAAGCGGTGCCGGCCGATCCCTACGGCCAATCCGGAGCTTCCCGGCCTGAATAGCAGTTCATATGGAGATTCTGTCCGCCGGCTGGACAGACGACCGAAAACGTGTGATACTGTACTGGGCTGACCTCGCCGTCGGCCCCCTGCCACGTTCTGTGGCGGGTCTTCCCGGCTGACCCTCGATTATTTTTCTCTCGAGTCTCAGCCCGGCATCCTTGTCTCCCCGCGTTCTTCAGGTAGTCTGGTGTATACACCGCCGTCGTTCAGGCGAACGTCGGCCGTCCCGGGACGCTGTGCCCGGGTTGGAGGGTGGAATGAGGCCGTCCTTGCGATCACTCCGTGCGTTCACACTCATCGAGCTCCTGCTGGTCGTCGCGATCATCGCGCTGCTCATCAGCATCCTGCTCCCCGCCCTGGGCAGTGCCAGGAAGACCGCGCGCACCGCGATCTGTTCCTCGAACCTCCACCAATACGGCCTCGGGCTCGCCCTCTATGGCCAAGACGCCCGCGGCTCCATCGCCCAGTTCAACTGGACCATCAACTCCCGCCAGAGCCAGTGGGCCGAGCTCAACAATCACGCCGGGGCCATCTACACCGCCCACGCCAACCAGGCCAACGACATCATCCGCCGCCACTACGACCCCTCCATGGTCGCCTTCAACGACCTCATGCTCAACCGAAACTTCTCCTACCTCGTCATGCTCGACGGCGGATACATCGGCGACGGCAAACTGCCCATCCAGGGCATCGTCTGCCCCGAGGATCAGCGAGCCCTGACCTGGCAGCGCAACGCACAGACCCTCATCCGATACCCCAATCCCGCCGCCTCTGCCGTTCTCGCCAACGCCCCACTTCCCCCGAACACCCGTTCTGGTGGTGGCCGCGACCAGTTTGCCCGTCTGACTCCCTTCTGGTCCACCTATCAGATGATCCCCAATGGCTGGTCCCCCGAGCGGGCTCCCAATGGCGGTGCCCTGATCACTCAGTGGACCGGGACCGCACCAGGAGACTACGACCTCTACGGCGTCAGCAACCTCGTCCGCTTCGAGCTCCGCCGCCTAGACCTGGTCAGCTTCCCGTCGCAGAAGGTCGTCATGTTCGACCTCTTCGACCGCCACTTCGCCAGGAGGGGCTTGTTCCACGCCGAACGGGCTGCCCGCCAGCCCCTGCTTATGTTCGACGGCTCCGTCAACCCCCGCCGAACCGGCGACGGCAACGTCGGCGGCAATGCCTTGCAGCCCAACAACCCCGCCGCCTTCACAACTTACACCTACACCCCCGACCCAATCGCGGGCGACCCGCGGCCTAGCAACGGCCAGAACTCGATCCAAGTCCAGGGTCATTTCCGGTGGACGTACAAAGGCATCCGCGGCGTCGACTTCGCCGGCCGCCAGTGATCGACCCCGTATTCCCCCCGGGTATGCTCTCGTTCAGCCGCGATGTGATAGTGTGTACACACCGATGAGCAGAGTCTGCATGCCGAGACTCGTAGAGGTACATGAGCAGAGGTTCAGGAGCACTCCGAATGTCGAACCCGTTTCCCCACCGTCGCCACGCTTTCACGCTCATCGAGCTGCTGCTGGTCGTCGCGATCATCGCGCTGCTCGTGGGCATCCTGCTGCCCGCGCTTGCCAACGCCCGCAAGACGGCGCGGGTCTCCATCTGCCAGTCCAACATGCGGCAGTTGGCGATCGCGCAGACCAACTACGCCAATCAGTACAAGGATCTGATCAGCACGCTGAACCGCAAGCCCGCCGGCTATCCGAACGGGGGCAGCTGGTTGGCCGAAGCCGGGCTCCAGGCCCGCGACATCGTCCAGCGGCTGACCGGGCAGACGCTTCCGACCGTGCCCAACCGCTACTTCCACCGCAACTACTGGCACCTTCCCGCCGTCGCGGACGGCGCATTCGGTTCGGACAACTCTTCGCTGTTCTCCCCGGTCGTCGCCTGTCCGAACGACACGGTCGTTCTGCAATGGAAGCGCAGCTTTAACAACATCGGCGCTCTTGTCCAGGGCATGGCCAGCGACGGCGCTCCCGGCTACGATCGCTACCGCCCCTTCTGGTCCAGCTATCAGCAGATCGCCGCCGCGTGGACGCCGGATTGGAGCCTCAACACGACCCGCCGGACGCTCGGACAGATCACCACCTTGCACCATCTGTATACCGGCGGCAGCGTGCCGGCCCCCTACGTCATCGGCGAGCGCCGCACCGATCAGGTCGCCCTCGCATCCAACAAGGTCTGGTTCTATGACCTCTACGACCGCCACTACTTCGCCCGGCGCAGCGACCAGTCGTTCATCTGGCACGGCTACGTCCAGGCCCGCCAGCCCCTGGTCTTCTTCGACGGCTCGGTCCGCTCATACTCGACCCGGGATGCCCGCGACGGCTTGGTGAGCCCAGAGAATCTCATCCCTTCGATCAATCCGATCCACAGGACGTGGATTGATCGTCCCGAGACCGCGCCGCAGAACCTCAAGCAGTACAACTACACCCCCAGCACCGGCTGGGTCAACTATGATCCCCCCCGCCTGACCACCGGCACCCTCGCCGGTACCGACATCGTCCAGGGCAAGTACCGCTGGACCGCCGGCGGGCTGAAGGGTTATGACTACTCCGGGCAGCGGAGCGCCACCGGGAACTGATCGCCTGCTCCATCAACTGATCCCACACGCCGCGGGCCCCTTGGCCCGCGGCGTTCGCTATGCCGAAGAGGATGATCCCGCGCGTACCATGTCCTCTGTGACGCCGCATCCGTTCCAAGTCATCGTCATCGGCGGCGGACACGCCGGCGTCGAGGCCGCCTGGGCCGCCGCCAACCTGCTCCCGGGCGATCACACCGTCGCCATGATCACGCTCGACCCGGCCAAGATCGGCGTCATGAGCTGCAACCCCGCCATCGGCGGACTGGCCAAGGGCCAGATCGTCCGCGAGATCGACGCCATGGGCGGGCTCATGGGCCTGGCCACCGACGCGACCGGCATCCAGTTCAAAGTCCTCAACACTTCCAAGGGCCCGGCGGTCCACGGCCCGCGGGCCCAGTGTGACAAGCACGCCTACGCACGCCAAGTCCAGACCATGCTCGCCTCGCGCCCGGAGATCCGCGTCGTTGCCGGCAGTGTCGAGGGCCTCATCGTCGAGCACGGGCGGTGTGCCGGGGTCAATGTCCTGACGCCCACCGGCCCGCAGTCGCTCCGGGCCCCAGCAACTGTTCTGACCACCGGAACATTCATGCGCGGGCTTATGCACACGGGCGAGTCGCAGATCCCCGGCGGGCGTTTCGCCGAGCCCCCCGCCGTCGGCATCTCCGCGGCACTCCGCGATCTGGGCTTCGAGCTCGGTCGCCTGAAGACCGGCACCCCGCCGCGATTGCAGCGGTCGAGCATCGACTGGGAGAGCCTGCCGCTCGCGGCGGGCGACGCGGTGCCCACGCCGTTCAGCGACTTGACGTTTGCAGCGTCGATGGACCCGAACGACGCGTTCCCCTCTCTCGCCCGCTTCCCGGTGCTCTCACAGGTCGATTGCCGTCAGACGACCACGACCTCGGCGATACACGATCTGATTCGCGCCAATCTCCACCGGGCACCGATGTATTCGGGACAGATCGCCGCCGCCGGGCCGCGCTATTGCCCGAGCATCGAGGACAAGGTCGTGCGGTTCGCCGACCGAACCGAGCACGGCGTGTTCCTGGAGCCAGAGAGCCTCGAAGACGACTGGATCTACTGCAACGGCATCTCGACGAGCCTGCCCGCCGACGTTCAGAGCGAGATCGTCCGCGGGATGCCCGGCTGCTCGCGAGCGGTGATCTACCGCCACGGCTACGCCGTCGAGTACGACATGGTCCGGCCCCACCAGATCGACGCGACGGCCCAGACCAAGCTTGTCCCCGGCCTGTTCCTGGCCGGCCAGATCAACGGCACCAGCGGCTACGAAGAGGCCGCGGCACAGGGCCTGCTCGCAGGGCTTAATGCGGCCCGGCTGGCCGCGAGCCAGAGCCCCGTCACGCTCGGTCGCGACCAGGCGTACATCGGGGTTCTGATGGACGACCTGGTGACCAAGACGCCGGTCGAGCCGTACCGGATGTTCACAAGCCGGGCCGAGCACCGTCTGCTGCTCCGGGCCGACAACGCGCCCGAGCGGTTGACGCCGCTGGCCGACGAGCTCGGGCTCCTGGGCTCGACGCGGCTCGGGCGCGTGCGTCGCGAGCTCTTCGCCCGGCGGCGCGAGGCGGCCGACGAGCTGAACCGGCTGATCGACACGCTCAAGCCCGGTGGCGTGCCGCTGCGCGAGCTGATCCGTCGCCCCGACTTCACGCCGGCGGATCTGGCCGCCGCGGTGCAGGCGAGCGTCCCCGGGCTGGACCCGCGGACGGTCTTCAGCGTCCACACCGAGCGTTTCTACGCGCCGTTCATCGAGCGGCAGCACGCCGAGGTGCGCCGGGCGGCGGAGACGGAGCGGCGCACGATCCCGCCCGGGTTTGACTTCGCCTCGATCGGCGCTCTGCGCGCCGAGGCCCGTGGCGCGCTGGCACGGTTCCGCCCCGCGACGCTGGGACAGGCCGGACGCCTCGAGGGCCTGACCCCGGCGGATCTCACGCTCCTGAGCGTCCTCATCGAGCGGCACCGGCGGGAACGGGCGGGCGTGTGATCCTCGTCGCGTCAGCGCGGCACGCCCTCAACACGCACCAAGGCCCGGAAGAGCCCGCTTTCGAGCTGCACCGAATCGGTCACCGTGCCGAGCGTCCGCACCGACCGGCCGGCCTCCCCCGCGAGCATCGCCTCGGCTCTGCTGATGGCCTTGACCCGGGCCGTCAGCAGGTCGGCATCCTCGGCCATGGCCCACACGGTGATCAGCCCGTCGTCGCGGAGCGGCTGGTCGCCCCACCACTCGGGCCGCCAGCGCTCCAAGGGCGTAGGCCCGACCATCGGCACGGGCGGGGGTGCCTCGCGCCGCTCCGCCGCGGCCTTGTTCCAGGGCGAGGGCGACAACGCCGAACTGGAACGCGCGGGCGCATCCGCGCAGCCGCCGGGGAGCCAAAGCGTCAGCAACAGCATTGCGCCAGCGACATGCGCCCGCCCTCGCCCCAACAGTTTCCGATCAAGCTGCATGGGGAGGGCGCGCATGATGGACGCTCAGAACAGCTTCGCCTGGTCCTTGACATCCCGCGGACGCCGGTCCAGCTCGCGCAGCTCCTCGACGAACTGCCCGACATTCTCGAACCGGTAGTACTCGCTGGCGAACCGCACATACGCCACCTTGTCGATCGCCGCGAGCTTGGCCATGACCCGCTCGCCGATGGCGCGGCTGGGCACCTCGCGGTCGAAGTCGCGGTGGGCCTCTTCTTCGACTTCGCTCACCAGGTTCTGCTTGCTCTGGTCGGAAACGGGCCGCTTGCCGCAGGCCGCCAGAACACCCTTGAGGATGTTCTCGCGGCTGAAGGGCACCCGGGTGCCGTCGCGCTTGACGACCATCAGCCGGGCAGTCTCCTCGACCTTCTCGTAGGTCGTGAACCGCTTGCCGCAGCCCAGGCACTCTCGCCGCCGCCGCACCACCCGCCCGGCGTCGGAGGCGCGGGAATCGATGACCTTGTCGTCGTTGTGGTTGCAGTAGGGGCAGATCAAGAACCATGATATCCAAGACGAAGTTCCACCCAAACGGGGTGTTCCGCGATCACGCGTTTGTGCTGGCTTATTCAGCGACGTGGAAAAATTTGCTTCTTAACGGAAGGTCTGCATAGAGACCAGGGATTACTTGTCGAACAGCTTGCAGCATGCGATACTGAAAACGAGACTACGCACTGTCAATGGACACTCGCAATGTGCTTCCGCTCAATCCTGGGAATCGTCCTCGCTTCAGCGATCGCCTTGGCTTCTGCGCGCGTGCAGGCACAGTCCCTCTCGCTGACGTCGATCGACGACCAGATCTTGGGACTGGGTGACATCCGCCCCGTCCATGTGACCCCACAGGGGGACGTCATCGGCGTCCTGCACAGCCCAGACGGCCCGAGTGTCACGTGGATATGGGTCGCCGACCGCT
>JBBQRT010000022.1:0-48478 GCA_038214505.1 Phycisphaerales bacterium
CAATGCGCCGTGGCTGGGGAGCCTGACGATTACGGGCGACCTTGGGGTCAACCTGAATCTCTCGGGGCGGGACGGGAACGCCGCGACACTCGGGGCGGTGAACGTGGGCGGGCTCCTGCGGCCTAGCGCCTGGGTGGTTCGCGGTATTGGCACGACGATCCGGGCCCAAGCGACCACAGCGGCGTGGGCGGCGACCTTTCAGAAGCGGATCACCTCGATCACCACGACCCTGGCGATGCGGGGGCTGCTGACGGCCCGGTCGATCCAGTCGATCACCGTCGGTCAGGATCTGGCGGGGGCGCGGGTGCTGGCGGGGGCGTTCCTGGGCGACGACGCGGCGATCGGGGGGACGGCGAACAACGCCGACACGTTCCTCAACGGCGTGATCGGGTCGCTGAGCGTGGCCCGAAACGTGACCAACTCGACGGTCGCGGCGGGTCTGGACCCGGTGGACGGCGTGCTGCGGAACGGCAACGACCGGATCGTGATGGGGACGCAGTCGCAGCTCAACCGCGTCACGGTGGCGGGGTTCGTCGGGGCCGGGGCCCGGCTGATCGCCAACGTGTACGGCCCGATCGTCATCGGGGGCTCGGCGATCAACTGGCGGGCGGACCAGCGGTTTAGCTTGCTCACGCCGGCGCCGACGGCCGCGCTCGAGAACTGGAGCGCCGACGGCACAGCGCTGACGTTCAACGTCGTCATCACCAGCTCGTCGCTCATGCGGATCCTGGGCGTGACCAGCGGGGGCCTGCGGCTGACGCCGACGACGCCCGGCGCACCTTCGCCCGCGGTATCGCCGCAGTCGGTCGTGTTCGTCGCCGGAAGCAACCAGCGGTCGGTGCGGGCGACGTTCACTTCGAGCGCCGACGTCTCGATGCAGAGCTACGTCGTGTCGCTCGTCGCGGGGGCGATCCGCGACAACCGCGAGCTGGCGGTGGGAGCGGTGGACTTGATCACGATCGGGACATGACCGGTTGGGGCGGGTGGGGGGGCGGCTTGGGGCGGGGGGGCGGGGGGGCGGGGGAGGGCGGGGGGCGGCTGGTTTTGCTAGAATCGGTTCAGATGAACCTCCCGCCCGTCAGCAGTTCGGAGGGTCACGGCCTCGAGATCAGCGAGCCTTTGTGCGCCGTTTTTCGGCGGAAGCTCAAGAGCGTTGGGCAGAAATACACGCCCGAGCGGGCCCGGATCCTGGACGCTGTGATCTGCTGGGAGGAGAGGGCGGGGGAAACCAGTGCGGGGGCGAGCGGGGCGGGGGTGTTCCAGGCCGATCAACTGCTCGAGTCGATGCGGCGTTCGGGGGAGAACGTCTCCAAGGCGACGATCTACCGGACCATCAAGCTGCTGGCCGACGCGGGGATCATCCAGCAGGTGCTGTTTGACGGCGAGTCGGCGCATTACCAGCTCGCGTACGGGCAGGTGGCGGCGGGCCTGGTGGTGGATGTGGACAGCGGGGCGGTGCGGAGCGTCCCGGTGCCGGAGCTGGTGGCGATCCGCGATCGGTTGTGCGCGGCGCTGGGGATGACGGCCCAGGGGCACAGACTGGTGGTCTATGCGCGGAGCGCGGGAGAGCAGGCATGAAGGCGTCGGCAGGCAGAGGGCTGGCCGTGATGGCCGGCGTGTGGGTGGCTCTGGCGGCGGGGTGCGGGCGGGACGGGGCGGACCCCGGAAGTGCGGCATCGGCCCGGCGCGTGGGCGAGATCGCGGCCCAGGTCGAGGCGGAGCTCGCGGCGCTCAAGAAGAACGGGTGCACGGACCCGGCGGCGCAGCGGGCCAAGGGATTGGCGTCGGAGCTGGCCGAGCGGCACGCGGCGAGCGGGCGGACGCGGGAGCTGCTAGCCGCCATCATGCGGTCGGCGTGCCCGGGGGTGCAGGCCGAAACGGTGGTGGCGCTGCGGCGGCTGCGACCGATGGTCGAGGGCAAGGTTCCGGATGGTGAGCTGGTTGATGCACTGACGGCGGGGCTGGGCGCGACCGACGGGACGGTGCGGACCCTGAGCGCGATGACGGTCTACGAGCTGAGGATCGACCCGAGGGGAACGCGGCTGGCGGAACTGCTCAAGGGCGTGGCGACGGGCGATGTCGACGAGAAGGCTCGGGCGACGGCGTCGTGGGTGGTGGAGCGGGTGAACGCGGCGTTCCCGGCGAAGTAGAAGCAGTGGGACGATCGCATTGCGGGGACGGGCGTCCACGGCGCAGCCAGCGGCCCGGCGGCGGGGTCGCCGCGCCGGGCCGGGAGAGTGAAGGGTTCTGGAGTGGTTTAGAGCTTGACGGTTCCGGTGCCGCGGCGGAAGAGGCCAGCGAGCAGGGAGATCACGAAGAGGACGACGAAGACGAAGAACAGGATCTGCGCGATGCCGCTAGCACCGGCGGCGATTCCGCCGAAACCGAACAGTGCCGCGACGAGCGCGATGACGAAGAAGACGACGGCCCAGTACAACATGATTTGGTCCTTTCGGCGTGAGTGGGTGGGTGGATGGTGTGTGGTTTATGGGAAACGGATTAGCGCTTGGCGTCTTGGGCAACGTCCTCGATGCCGCGGCCTGCGGACTGGATGTCGCGGCCCGCGCCTTCGGTGGTGTTGCAGGCTGCGAGCATGAGGCAGGCGCCGGCGAAGGTCAGCAGGAGAGCGCGGGCGAGGAGACTGGAGGAGGTTGACTGGCGGGGAAGGTCGGTCTGCATGGCGTGTCCTTTGTGTTTGATCTGTGTGAAAGTACCGTCGTGCTATCAGTTGCGCGATGAGCAACGGGTGAATCGTCGCTCATAGGAAGAATCCTGGTAGAAGCGCCCAAGGGCGGGCGGTGTGGCGACGAACGGTTCACTGGGCGCCCTGTTGGCCCGGGCCGACCAGGCCCATGCGGATGAGCATGGCCATGGCCTCGACAAGCTCGTTCTCGCTGAAGGGCGACTCGCCGGGGTTGCCGGGGTGGGTCGCGTGGCGGAGGGACATGTCGATGAGCGTGTTCATGCCGTCGGGCTGCCGCATGGCTTCGAGGAGGGCGTCGGCGGCGGCGAAGAGGCGTTCGACGGAGATTGTGGGTCGTGGGCTCATGGGTCGGCTCCGGTCTGGTGAGGGCGTAGGCATATTCGCTGGAAGTCCCCGGGGTACCGGTGACCGACCAGTGAACTCTTCCTCATTTGAGTTTGTGACGACAAAGCGAGCGGAAGCGTGGGGTATAGTGCTCTCGCGGACTACAACTCGCGGGCAGATACCTAGGAACCACGACCTCGGAGGGCGGACATGCGCGTTTTGCTGGTCGAAGACAATCCCAAAATGTCGATGGCGCTCCAGAAGGGCTTGAAAGAGCACGGCTTCGCCACCGACGTCTCGGCGTCGGGCGTCGACGGCGAGGAGCTCGGGGCCTCGGGCGTGTACGACCTCGTCGTTCTGGACCTGATGCTGCCGGATCGAGACGGCATCGAGGTGTGCAAGAACCTTCGGCGTCGCGGCATCCGCTCCAAGGTGCTCATGCTCACGGCCCTGTCGACCACGCACGACAAGGTGCGCGGGCTCGACGCGGGCGCCGACGACTATCTGGCCAAGCCCTTCGAGTTCGAGGAGCTTCTGGCCCGCTTCCGGGCGCTGCTGCGGCGGGGCGAGGCTTCCGAGGCGCGGTACCTGAAGTGCGACGACATGGAGCTGGACCTCTATACGCGGGTCGCCAAGCGGCAGGACAAGGTCGTCGAGCTGTCGAACAAGGAGTTCGGGCTGCTCGAATACCTCATGCGGAACCCCAACCGCGTGCTGAGCCGGACGCAGATCGGCGAGAAGGTGTGGGATATGAGCTTCGAGCCCACCAGCAACGTGGTTGACGTGTACGTTTCGGCGCTAAGGCGGAAGCTCGACCGCGACTTCGGGCGGGAGCTCATCCACACCGTCAAGGGCGTGGGCTACCGCTTCGGCATCCTCGACCCGATGTGACACCCGCATGCCAGTCGCCAAAGTGCAACGACGCCCGGACTTCCTCCGCAGACCGTCGCTGCGGATCCGTCTGACGCTGTGGACGGTGCTGGTGGGGATGGTCATCCAGCTCATGCTGGGGGCGGTGGTGTTCTTTTACCAGCGGCGGACGCTGGATCAGATCTTCGCATCGCGGCTGGCCAACCGGGGCCAGATGGTCGCTTCGGGGCTTGCACGGCTGGGGCGCGATCCCGGCGTCGAAGACTTGGAGCGGCTGGTCGGGGAGGCGATGTTTGATCCCTCGACCGAGGGTTATGTGCTTGCGGTGTACCGGCCCGGCGGCGAGCCGGTGGCCTGGATCAGTGTGGGTGGGGGGCCGCCGATACTCGAGGGGCTGGGATATCCGGGCGTGCTGGGCGATGAGGCGACGTATACCGGGAGGGTGCCGTTTGCCGGGCTGTTGGACCGGGGGGACGAGGACACGGTTGCACGGGTGTTGGTGAAGCGGCTTGGGCCGGAACGGCTGGTGCTTGTCGCGGCGACGACGGACGCGCCGTTCGAGCAGCTCATGCGGCTGATGACGCGGCTATTCATGCTGGTGCTGCCGGTGGGAGTGTTGGGCACGGGGATCGCGGCGTGGCTCATCTCGGGGCTTGCGCTCCGCCCGCTGCGGGAACTGAGGGAGATGACGCGGACGCTGTTCCCCGAGACGATCCGGCAGGACGTGGGCTTCCGAAGCACGAGCGGGGAGCTGGCGGCGTTCCAGCAGGATCTGGCCGACGCGCGGGCCCGGCTGCAGCTGGCGTTCCGGGCCCAGGACCGCCTGATCGCGAACCTCAGTCACGAGCTGAAGACGCCCATCGCCGTGCTGCTGGTCGAGGCGAGTACGCTGGACGCGCAGCGGCTGCCCAACGACGCCAAGGAGTTTGTCGCCAGCGTGCAGCAGGAGATGCGCCGGCTCGGCAAGCTTTTGGAGACGTTCATGGTGCTCTCCAAGGCGCAGGGCGGGCAGCGGATTATGGGGGGCCGGCGGTGCGACGTGAACGACATCGTGGTCGAGGCGGTGGGACTGTTGGGGGCTTCGGCCGGCGAGCGGGGGGTGCAGACGCGGACGATGCTGTCCGAAGAGACCGAGCCGCCGGTGGTCGAGGGTGACCCGGAACTGCTGAGGCAGCTCGTCGAGCATCTGATCCGCGGGGCGATCGCGGCCAGCAAGACGGGCCAGAGCGTGCTGGTGGCGGTGGAAGCAACGCCGGACCGGTGCCGGGTGTATGTCCGCGACGGGGGTCCGGCGCTTCCCGAAGCGGCGGTAGGCACGGTGTTTGACTGGTTCACGGTGTCGAGCAGCAGCTGCGACGACCGCCGTACGCCGGGCTTGGCGGTGGCCAAGGGGATTGCGGAGCTGCACGGGGGCCGGGTATCGGTGCACAACCTGCCGGAGGGCGGGTGCGAGTTCGCCGTTGAGATCCCGCTGGCGACGGGGAAAACTCCCGTAGGGCGGTAGGCCGAGCGGGGGGATCTGGCGGAGGCGGGGGCGGGCGGTGCGGGTGCAGTGGGCGGCGCGGGCGGTGAGGGCTGGGTTCGCGGGGCTAAGTTGTGTTTCAGTCGCGTTTCACCCGGTCTGCTCGGCCGTCAAGCGACTTCGGCGTGTTCGGCCCGCGGGGCTCGAACCGACATTCACGCCAAACGCTCCAGGAGCACGCCATCATGAAGCTCAACACGCTGCCCGATCTGTTCATCCACGAGCTGCAGGACCTGCATAGTGCCGAGACGCAGCTTCTCGAGGCGCTGCCGAAAATGGCGAAGGCGTCGACCGACTCTAAGCTCAAGGAGGCGTTCGAGAGCCACCTGAAGGAGACCCAACAGCACGCCGAGACGGTGCTGACGGTGCTCGGAATGCTTGATTCGACGCCGGGGCGGACCAAGTGCGCCGCGATGGCGGGGCTCGTGAAGGAGGCCGATGACATCCTCAAGGCCGAAGGCGAGGACGCGGTGAAGGACGCGGCGATCATCTCGTCGGCGCAGCGCGTGGAGCACTACGAGATCGCCGCGTACGGCACGGCGCGGACGCTGGCGGCGCTTCTCGGGCACGAGAAGGCGGCCCAGATGCTCGAGCGGATCCTCGACCAGGAGCACGCGGCGGACGAGAAGCTCAGCGATATCTCCAACAGCGTCAACGAGGACGCGATGCGGGCGGGCGAGAGCGAGCAGGGAGGCGGCTCTGGCGGCTCTGGCAGCTCCGGCAGCTCTGGCAACGCCAATGGCTCGATGAGCAAGGGCGGTTCGCGGAGCACGAAGCGGTGATTACGACCACAAAGAAGGGTCGACAATGAACAGCTCGAAGAATGCGGGGGCGTCGCACGAGCGGCGCCTCCGGTCGCGGCAGCATCAGGATGATCAGCCGGGCCACGAGTCGCTCATGCGGCCGCGGCCGAGATTCATGCCAGAGGGACGGCCGGGCGACCGGCTGCTGGGGCGTTCGGCGCTGATCACCGGGGGAGATAGCGGGATCGGGCGGGCCGTCGCCGCGGCGTTTGCGCTGCAGGGCGCGGATGTCGCGATCGGCTACTACGACGAGCACGAGGACGCGTGGGAGACCCACGGCGTGGTCGAGAGCATGGGGCGGCGGTGCGAGCTGGTCAAGGGCGATATACGCGATCCGGAGTTCTGCTGCGAGCTGGTGGACCGTGCGGTGGACCGTTTCGGACGGCTGGACATTCTGGTCAACAACGCCGCGGTGCAGTTCCCGCAGGAGTCGATACGCGACATCTGCCCCGAACAGCTGCGCGAGACCTTCGAGACCAACATCTTCTCGATGTTCTACCTGTGCTCGGCGGCGCTCGAGCACCTGCGGCGGGCGGAATCGGGGTCGATCATCAACACGACAAGCGTGACGGCGTATCGCGGGAGCGAGGGGCTGGTGGACTATGCCTCGACCAAGGGGGCGATAGTCGCGTTCACGCGGTCGCTGGCGCTGCAGCTTGTGGAGGACGGGATTCGCGTTAACGCGGTTGCGCCGGGGCCGATCTGGACGCCGCTGATCCCGGCGACGTTCGACGCGGATAAGGTGTCGCGGTTCGGCTCAAGCGTGCCCATGGGGCGTGCGGGCGAGCCGGCGGAGGTGGCGGGGGCGTATGTGTATCTGGCGAGCGACGATTCGTCGTACATGACGGGGCAGGTGCTTCATGTCAACGGTGGAGAGATCGTCAACGGATGACAGGGGCCAGGACGGTGCCATGCTGAACGCGCTGGTCATCATCTCGGTCTTGTTGAGCCTGGGCTTCGCTGTTCCCGCCACGCGGGTCGAGAGCCTGGTGTCGATCTGGGATGTGGGATTCCTCGGATCTGTGCTGACGTTCCTGGTGCTGTTCGTCCGGCTGCTGATGCAGACGGCGCGGCAGCGCATTGATGATCCGGGAATGTGGTGAGCGCGGGCTCACGGGCGACTCATCGGCGCGGTGGGATTATGGCAGAACTTCACCGCGATCCCTCGGGGATGGGTGGGGGTGGGGGGTTCGGGTGCCGGGGTGGCGGGGTGGCATGGGAGGCTTGACGATGAAGACGAACGATGTGATCCGCGGAGCCGAGGACGGGCTGGCCGGTGGGCTTGAGCACGTGCGGGGCGACCTGTCGACGCTCCGCCGGGATGTCGCACACCTGATGAGCCGCAGCGTCCACGAGGTGGCCGGGCGGGCGTCGGACCGGGCCGGCGCAATCGGAGCCGGGATCAACGAGCTGGCCGAGGGCGGTCGGGTCCGGGCCGAGGCGGCGTACGAAGTGGTCAGCGACTTCGTGTCGCGGCGGCCGGTGGTGGCGATCGCCATCGCGGTGGGGATCGGAGCCCTTGCGCTCGGGTTCCTGAGCCTGCGCGGGCGGCGGGACTGAGCCGAGGCGGACAGTCTGCAAAGAGATCAAGACGGGCCCCGACGATATACCGTCGGGGCCCGTTGTCATTGGTGGCTTGGTGATGCTGCCCGCAGATCGAGTGTGCGGCGGGCTTCGGGGCAAGCGGGATGCGGCGGACCGGGCCTGGCTGGTCGGGCAAAATGACAGGAGGCGGCCGGTTGGCCGCCTCCTGATAGAGGATGATGTAGTTGGTGATTCAGGCCGTGCGCTGGTTCTGGCTCAGGACGCCGCCGCCCTGCTTAACCTTGACTTCCGAGGCCGAGGAGATGTCTTCGGCGCCGCCATCGGTGAAGATCCCGCGGGCGACCTTCTCCTGATCGGAGTTCTCGGCGTGGACGGCGATGAGCACATTGCCGGCGTTGATCTTGCCCTCGTAGCGCTTGGCCTCGTACTCGGGGATGCCCAGTCCGATGAGGGCCCCGGTGAGCCCGCCGACGGCGGCGCCGACGGCGATGCCCGAGAGAGCGGCCATGATGGGTCCGGCGGCGATGAATGGCCCAAGGCCCGGGATGGCGAGCGCGCCGATGCCGGCGAGAAGGCCCAGCGTGCCGCCTAGGACGCCGCCGGTGGTGGCGCCGGCGGCGGCACCCTCGGGCGCTTTGGTGCCCTTCTCATGGGCGAAGTCGCGGGTTCCGGACTTATCCGAGAGCAGGACGGAGATGTCGTTGTCGCTGAAGCCCGCGCCCTTGAGCCGATCGACGATCTGGGCCGCCTGCTCGCTGGTCTGGGTGATTGCAAAGACGCTAGTCGCCATGGTTGTCTGTCCTTTCGTGACGTGTGGTGGCTGGTGTGTGGACCTGGGCGGTGATTACTTGTCGACCTTGACTTCGAGCTCGTTGACGACGCTGGTGACGCCAGCGACGGCCCTGGCCTTGGTGTTGATGGCGTCGCGCTCGGCGGCGGAGTTGACCGGGCCGCGGAGGGTCACGATGCCATTTCGGGTGATGACTTTGACGTTCTGACCGTTGATGCTCATGCCGTCGGTAGCGATGATGGCGCGGCGGATCTCGGCGGTGATCTTGATGTCGACCTGGTTCTCGCCCTGGTCGATCGGGGTGGCACGGTCGGCGTCGCGGTCGCGGGTGTTCCGGCCGGTGTTGTCCGCATCCTGCGTGGTCGTGGTGGTGGTCGGGGTGGTAGTACCGGTGGTACCAACCGGCATGGTGCCGGTCGAACCGGGCATGGTGGTCGTCGTCGTGGTGCTCGTGCCGGTCCGCGGGGCGGTCGTACCGTTGTTGTTGTCTGCTCGCTTCTCACAAGCGACGGCGGCGAGCGACATGGAGAGGCCGATGGCAGCGAGAACATTTGCGGGATTCTTGATCTGCATTGTGTGTACTCCAGTTGTGACTCGGGGATCACCCGAGTCTGTTTTCTACAATGGTGCCGCGGGCGCAACTTGAGGGTGAATCCGGGATGAAGCGCGTGTTATTACGCGGCCGGTGGCTTTTTCGCGAGGCTTTCAGGGCGCCGAGTGCTCAGGAAACAGGCGTCGGCGTCGCCCCCGCGGGCAGGCTGGGTTTTAGGACGACCTTGATGCAGCCGTCGAGCTTCTCGTTGAAGAGCTGATACGCGCGGGACGCGTCCTCGAGCGCCAGGGTGTGGGAGATGACCAGGCTCGGGTCGAGCGTGCCCTCGAGAACCTTTCGCAGCAGGTCGTCGCGGTAGCGGTGCAGGTGGACCTGCGACGTGCGGATGGTCAGGCCCTTGTTCATGGCCATGCCCATGGGAAAGGAGTCGATCGGTCCGGAGTAAACGCCCAGGACCGAGAGCGTGCCGCCCTTGCGGCAGCAGTGGATCATCTCGCGGAGCACGCTGGGCCGATCGGTCTCGAGCTTGATGGCCTGCTTGACGCGGCCAACCACGCCAAGGAGCCCGGAGGCGTGGGCCTCCATGCCCACGGCGTCGAGGCAGGCGTCGGGGCCAAGGCCGCTGGTCTGGTCGTGGAGTGTCTGGTAGACGTCCTGGGTCTCGAAGTTGATGGGCGTAGCGCCCAGGGTTTCGGCCTTGGCCAGGCGGTGGGGGACGCGGTCGATCGCGAAGACGCGCTCGACGCCCATGGCCCGGAGCGACATGACGGCGAGCAGTCCGACGGGGCCGCAGCCCCAGACGGCTACGGCATCGCCGGGCTTTGCATCGCAGTACTCGGCGCCCATCCATGCCGTCGGGAGGATGTCGGAGATGAACAGGACCTTCTCGTCGGGGACCTCGGCGGGGACCTTGACAGGGCCGAAATCGGCGAAGGGAACGCGGACGAGTTCGGCCTGGCCGCCGGCGTAACCGCCGGTGACGTGGGAGTAGCCGAAGAGGCCGGCCATGGGCGCGCCGAAGGCGTCCTGGGTGGCGACGGCATTGGGGTTGGAGTTATCGCAGCAGGAGAAGAGCGTGCGTTTGCAGAAGAAGCACGAGCCGCATGAAATGACGCAGGGGACCACGACGCGATCGCCCTCGCGGAGGTTGGAAACGCCCGAGCCGACGGCGACAACGTCGCCCATGAACTCGTGGCCCAGGACGTCGCCGGCCTGCATGCCGGGGAACGCGCCGTTGTAGAGGTGCAGGTCCGAGCCGCAGATGGCGGTCGAGGAGACTCGGATGATGGCGTCGCGTGGATTGAGGATCTCGGGCGAGGGAACTTCCTCGACGCGGACGTCCTTGGAGCCATGCCAGCAGACGGCCCTCATGGCTGCACCTGGGCGACTGCGGCGGCGGAGACAGAGCCGGGGTCAGCAATGTCGCGGACGTCGGCGTCGGTCTTGCGGAGTTGCTGGCCCGGGCGGTCGGTGCGCCAGCGGCTCTCGCCGGCGGGCTGGCCCCGGGAGATGGCGACCTCGCCGGTCTCCATGACCTGGCGGAAGCGGTGCAGGGCTGCGCGAACGCGGCTGTTCGCGTCGCCCGTGAAGGCCTTGGCGATGGCTTCGGCGACGAAGCCGATGGGCGGGACATATTCGAGCGCGATGCGGACCTCGCTGCCCCGCGCATGGGGAAGCTCGCGGAAGCGGACGCTCCCGGCGAGCTCAATCTCCGAACCCGGGACGGTCTTCCAGGCCAGGACCTCGCCGGGGCGGTCGTTGATGATCTGTGCGGTCCACTGGACCGTGGTCGTGCCGTTGAAGGCGGCCTCGGCGGTCCAGCGGGAGGTCGTGTCGTCGACGCGATCGATTCGCACGAGGTCGTCGATGAACCGGGGGAGATTCTCGAGCTCTCGCCAGGCCGCGTAGAGCTCGGACGCGGGTCGCTGCACGAGCGTGACCGCGGTCACGTGGACGCCCTTCTCGAACAGGCGGTGGGCCTGATCCCGTTCGCGGATGCTCCAGTGCTCGCGAGGTGCGGTTTCAGCGGGCGGGTTCGGCGGCTGGTCGGGGCTTGTCTTTGGCGGCTGGTCGTGGAGCTCGGGCATTTTGCTCTCGGGGGTGAACCCGTGAGCATGCGAGCTTTACCTAAGCTGTGGGTGACCGCGGCGTGAAGGACTGATCAGCGTGGGCCGGGCGGCAGCAGAGGTCTCTGCCTACCCTCTTGGCCCCACATCGAGCCGGGTCCAAGCGGGCCGGCGGGGCGCACCAGTTCATGCGTCCGTGCCGCGAGCCCCTCCGTCGAGGGTGGAGAAGCGTGAAAGGGTGTACCCATGTACGCCATTATTGAAGAGGGCGGCGGCCAGCGGAAGGTTGTTCAGGGCGACGAGTTCCTGGCGGACCTGATCGAGGGCGGCAATGTCCAGGTGGGCAAGTCGGTGACGTTCGACAGGGTCCTGCTCGTGGGCGGGGCGGACGGTTCGAGCGCCAAGATCGGTCTGCCGTATGTCGGCGGGGCGACGGTCACGGGCGAGGTTGTCGAGGCCGTGGTCCTGGGCCCGAAGCTGTTCGTGCAGTACTTCCAGGCCAAGAAGGGCTCGCGCAGCCGCGTCGGCCACCGCCAGCGGTTCACCAAGATCAAGGTCACGAGCATCACGGCCTGAGGCCGGCCGCTTCCCGATCCATCTATTAAACAGCAGCGGCCCCGCGATGAGCGGGGCCGCTGTGTTTGACGGTGTAGAGCGACCGGGGCGACGGGCTCAGGGCTCCAGCGGCCCGCGGTCGGTGGAGTTGGTCAGCGGGGGAAGCTCGTTGAGCGTCGGCGGCGGGGTCTGGAGGACGACGGTGCGGCCGCCGGGCCCGGCGAGGACGACCGAGCGCGTCCTCGAGTCGATGGAAGCGACCCGCCAGCCGGCGACGACCGTGTCGCCCACGCGGAAGATGCGGTGGTTGAGCGCGACGACCCGGGTCTTGCCGTTGACCAGCAGGCCCGTGAGCATGAGCTTGGGAAGCCTGAATGCCGGGTCGGCGTCGGGCTTCGCGGGCGCGGTCTCGGGAGTCGGCACGCGGTTCGTGTCGGTCGGCGCGGCACGGACGACGGCGGGCGGCGCGGCGTCGGGCGCGTGGTCCATCGGCGAGCGCAGGGCGACGGGAGAGACGCGGACGACGAGCCAGTCCGCCGCCCGCTGCTGGGCGGGTGTAAACGGTTTCAGGGGCGGGGACGCTAGCGAAATCGGAACCCCGGGCGGCAGCGAGCCGGTCGTGGCGGCCAACCCCGCGGCCGGCGCGGCCTGCGGGCCGAGGATGAACCGGGCCCCCTGCACCCCGATGACCGGGGTGAGCAGCACGGCGGCGAAGATCAGCCGGCCCTTGGTCCTTGAGTCCAATGCGATCATGCGGGGTGCCTCCGGGCGCTCAGGGTGTAGGGGCCTGCGTGATGGGGCTCGTCTGGGCCGGTGCCGGTGCGGCGGGGAGCTTCACGCCCGAGAGATCGATGGCCAGGTGCTCGGTCTGGATCTGGACACTGACGGCCTGCGGCCCCGCCGGGTCCATGGGCGTGAGGCGGACGGAGCGGATGATGGTGTAGCCCAGCTTCGACTGCAGCGCGTCGAGCAGCGCGGTCACGTTTGCATACGCGCCGGTGGCGGAGATGGTGTAGCTGGATTTCATGTCGCGGACGGGTGCGATCGCGGGCGCGGGGGCGGCCGCACCGGCGGCGGCTGGTGCGGGGGGCGGGGGGGGCGGGGTTGCGGCCTGGCCGACCGGAACGAGCTTGCCCTGCTCGTTGACCACGCCGGCGGCTCCCGGCTGGAGCTGGTCGACGCGGACCCCGTGCTCAGTGGCGAGGGCCATGATGGTGCCGAACATGGCGGCCTCGTCGCGGGCCATGCGGGAGTGCTCGCGCACGGACTCGGCCCTTCGGAGGGTAGCGGAGCGGAGCTGGGCGATCTGCTCCTCGGTCAGGCCGGAGATGCTGCCCTGCTCGGCGTCGCGGGCGCGGAGGGCGTCGATCTCGGCGCGGGCCTTGGCCAGCTCGCGCTGGGCGGGCTCGACGAGCATCATGTACGCGCCGGCGCAGACCAGCACGCCGATGGCGAACTCCGCGAGCATCTGTCGTCCCGGATTGGGGCGGCTCACTTCTGGGCTCCTTCGGCGTCGGCGGGTGCGCCGACGACGGCGGTCGCCGGAGCCCGGGCGTTGCCGTGGGCCGAGCCCTGGGGCAGGAGGTCGCTAGGCGGGAGGCTCACGAGAACGAGTGTGAGCTCGAAGGACTGGGCGTCGGAGCCATGCATGTTCGTGCGCTGCGTGCCGCCGAGGCGGACGCTCTCGATGACCGGGCTCTTGGAGAGGGCGTCGACGTACGAGCGGATCGAGGCGGCCGGATCGGCGTCGGTGTCGGCTCGGACGTACGCGCGGAGTTCGACCCGGGACTGCGAGGCTTCGCGGACGAGCTCCATGCCGGTGATCCGGACGCCCGACGGCGTGCGGAGCGAGAGTTCGGCGAGGGTCGCGGCCATGTCGGGAGCGGAGCCGAGCAGGTTGGTCAGGCGGGTTTCGGCGCTGGCAAGACTCTGGCGGGCCTCAACGGTTGCAACGCGGACGGCGGCGGGGCCCTCGCCGGCCTGGCCGGCCTCGCGGATCTGCGCGAGCGCAGCGCGGGCCTGCACGAGGCTGCTGCGGGCGTCCATGAACTGCAGGCCCACGAAGGCGGCCGCGACGAGCACCCCGGCGATGAGGGCCTTGCGTAGCGTGCGGTGCCGGGCGGCGAGGCGGACCGACTCGCTCATCAGGGCGGCGGTGAGCCCGGGGGCGGCGACGAGGGCGGCGATCAGGCCGCCGGCGGAGGACTCGAGGGCGTCGGGCTCTGGGCTATCGAGGATGGCGGCCCGCGGGAAGCCCGAGAGGCGTGAGATGGCGGCCTCGAGGCCGGGGACTGCGGCGCCGGGACCGACGACGCGGATGCGGACGCTTGCACGGTCGGCCTCGGGAACGCCGAAGCGGACGGACTGCTTGAGCTCGACGCTCAGGCGCTGTAGCAGCGGCTGCACGTGCGGCAGCAGCGAGGAGCCGGCGAGGGTCGGGTGGCCGGGGATGGTTGCGTCGGGGGCGGGGACGCCCGAGGCGAGCACGAGGGTTCGGGCCTGGGCGTGAGGGAGGTTCACGGGGGGCGAGTCGGGGTCGCGCGGGCGCAGGGGGCGGGTGAGCGCGTCGGCGAGGGCCTCGGTCCCGCCCGCGACGGGGCGGACAAAGAGCAGGCGCCCCGGGGTGCCGACACCGAGCATCGACGAGTGCTCGCCGACGAACAGGACGGCGGCCACCCCCCCGTCGCCCTCGGAGGCCGCGTCGCGAACGACCTTCGCCATGGCGACCGAGTCGGCAGGTAGCAGCGAGACGACCTCGATACCGGCGGCCTCCACGAGCGCGACCAGCGCCGCGACGCGGTGCTCGGCGTCGGCGATCACCAGCGTGTGCCGCTGGGGGACGGCGTCCTTGTTGGTCGGGTCGGCCTTGTCGGTGAGCAAGGGGCAGGTGTCGATGGGGGCGTCGTCGAGCGGGAAGTCGGCGATGCTGGTCAGCGCGAGCGTGGCGGCCTGCTCGGCGGCGGCGGTCGAGACGCTCGCGGCGCAGCTCGTCAGGCTCGCGACCGAGCCCGGGATGCTGTAGATGACGGTTGCCTGGGCTCCGACGGCGTTGAGATCGGTAGAGAGCTTCACCAGTTGGGCCGTCGCGTCGTCGAGAGCCTCGGCCTGGCCCGCCCCGCCGGGCCAGTCGGCGCGATCAAGCCGCACCAGCGCGTTCCGCTCGGCGACGCCCCCCTTGAGCAGGGCGATCTCGACGCGCGAGGGCGAGATCTCGATGATGACGCGCTGCTTGGACAAGCCGTTCTCCGGATGGGACCGTCGGCCTTCCCTGATCGGGAAGGCATCGTTAGTATCGGCGGTCCTGGGCCCCGGCTTGGGCGCGACGAGGGACCCGGGGGTCGGTGCGCGTTATCGGGCCGTCCCCGGGGGCGGAGAGTGCGGTCTCACGGCGGAGCGATCTGCGTCCACGCAGTGACGGCGGAGGTGCCCGACCCGCTGCCCGAAAGTACGCCGGTGTTGGCGATGTCGGCGCGGAAGAACGAGCTGCCGGTGATCGACGCGGTATTACCGCGGTAGGTGCCGATGAAGGTGCTTCCGCCCGAGACCGTCAGGCTGCCCCAGGTATTCCAGACCTCGGCACACAGCGTCGAGCCGCTGTCCACGCTGATGGCTCGCGCGGTGTTGGAGGCGGCGACAAAGATGCGGCACCGAGTCGGTATGCCGGAAGAGGAGTTGATGAACCCCGCGTTGTTGATTGTGATCGTGCCACCGACGATCAGTGTGAGGCGCGAACCGCTCGGTACGACAATACTGCCACTGCTCGAGATCACAACGTTGCCAGTGACGTAGACCGTGATGTCGCCGTTGATCGTCAGTGTTGCGGCGTTGGAAAGCGTGAGGCTGTCGTGGGTTCTGGTCGAGTTGAACGAAACAGACTGTCCGGCAGTGCGGCTGTACGCGCCGCCGCTGGCGGGCCGAGATTCCTGGACCGTGTACTCGGGCGTGGCGATCAGGTACGGGAGGTTGGTGCGTGTTCCCGTGAGCGTGGAGGACGAGACGGAGACGGCGGTGGTCGTACTGGCACCGGGAGCGACCTGGACGTTGCCGCTGACGGTGCTTGAAGAGTTGATATTGATGGAGCCGGCGGTGGATCGGTTGCTTGAGGCGACGGTCTGGTTCGTGAGAATGTTGGCGCCGCCGTAGATTCCGTTGCTGGAGTTGAAGGCGTTGATGGTGCTGGATGAGACGGTGAGCGTGGAGCTGAGGGCGATGGGGGCGACGGAGAAGGGCGGAAAGCAGGTGAAGTTTGACGAGGTGATGTAGGCCCAGGGGCCGGAGTTGTTGAGCCGCCATTCGGCGGCGAAAGCATGTTCGCCATCGTTCTCGTTGTAACGTAGCTCGACATCGGTGGTCGCGGCGGCGGTGGTGGCGGTGAACGTGGAGTCGCCCGCCCCCCGGTTGGAGTAAAAGTTGCCGACATCGACGCTGTTGATAAACATGGCGAAGCCATCGTCGGACCAGACGTTGAACCCGTGGGTTCCGGCGGGGAAGGTCATCCTGCCCTTCCAGCTCTGGAACCAACGGTTGCCCTGGTGGCCCGGCCAACGTGCCCGGTTGGAAGTATTGTCGTAATAGGCTTGGGGCGTGATACCGATCCACCTTGGGGCGCTGGTCCAGGCGTTGTCCTGCGGCCCGGCGATCTCGGTGGATGATTCCCAAACCTGGGTGAAGAAGCCGGGGACGCCCGTGCCCGCCGCGGTTCTGCGGGCCGCGACCTGCACGCTCCGGGCCGCGCCACCATGGTTGCCCACGACGGAGATGACCCCGGTGGTCACGCTGCCCGAGACGCTGGTGGCAATGCTCGAGTATCCCGTGGCGGCGGGCGACCCGATGCTCGCCGGAGCGCCCGCGGACCTGATCGAACCGATCGTGCTGTTGCCGTCCTCGTCGGCGTTCACCATGAACTCGCGGATGGACATATTGGCGATGCCCTCGGCGGCGTAGAACGCGAGGACGCCCGACAGCCGGTCCACCGCCGCACTCTGGTCTCGGCCCTGACCACTCACGATCGCCATCACGACCAATCCTGCAATGATGAGCGCAACGAGCATGGCGACCAGCGCGGTGCCGCTGTTGCGGCGATTTTGGCGGCGTCCGGCGACGTGGTTGGGTGTGTTGAGGGGCATGGGTGCTGGTTACGAGCCCGCCGCCCCGGCGACCATCGCTCGAAGGAAGACGCGGGTGCGGACCGTCTCGGTGATGCCCGAGAGCGTGGCCGTGATGGTGATCTCGACGCGGCGGACGGGGTCGACAGACGACCCCGACAGCGACGTGGCCAGGGCGGTGTTGGACTCGTTGTAGCACTGCACGGCGAACGCAGTGATGTTCGTCGCGATCGCGGAGGTTCCGCCGGCGGGCGTCTGCAAGAGGAGCGTGGAGCCCGAGAGCGCGACCGAATCGGCGACGCCGTCGGGGCCGATCCAGGCGATGCTGGTGGGCGTCACGGTGGTGATGTCGGGGGCGACGGGATTCGAGGCCGCGCGGATCCGGCACTGGCGGAGCTCGGAAACCACGCGGTCCAGCGCCGTGGAGAGCTGGACCTGGAGTTCGGATCGGGCGGCGGTCTGGGTGTAAAGCTCGGTGGAGGTGGAGATGACGCGGCTGGCGACGACGGCGACGGCGGCGATCACGGCGATGGTCGCGATGGCCTCGACGAGCGTGAAGCCGCGCGGGCGCGGCGGTGTCTGCCGTGCTGCGGTCATGGGGTGTAGTCCGTCACGACCGTAGACAGCGAGAGCGACCGTGTTGTGTTGCGGGCGTCCTTGTATGTGACGGTCACGGCTACCGATTTGTAGCCCGTGCCCGAGTTGGCGACGAGGTTGCTGCCGCTCTCGACGATGGCGACGGAGCGGGCGAAGTTGGTGAACCCGGCCACGGCGCTCTCGCTGGCGTAGTTGCCCGCGACGACATATGTGTAGCCGCGGGTCGTCGAGTGCCGGTCGGCGATGATGTCTTCGAGCCTCTCCTGAGCCAGGAAGCGGGCCCGGTTGGCGAGAACGGGGTCGGCCCGCTTGGTCTGGGCATCGCGCATGGTCCAGAACATCGCCGGCAGCGCGATCGAGATGATGACGATCGCGCAGATGGCCTCCACGAGCGTGAAGCCGCGGTCGTTGCGAGGAATCGCCGGGTTTCTGCGAGGCGTGGTCATGGGAGCGTGTAGGTCACGGCGCCGCTGCTGGCCCGGACGGTGACGGTCGCTGTGGTGTAGCTGGGGACGGTGATGGTGATGGGGATGTCGGCGGTCAGGAGCGTCCCGGCCGAGTCGGTCGGGCGGCCCAGCCAGTCGAAGCCGAAGATGTAGGGATCGGGCGTGGTAATGCCAGCGACGGTGCCGATCCGCACCGAGTGGAGGAGGCTGTCGGCGCTATTGGTGTGCAGGCGCGTCCGGAGCGGGAGGCCGGAGCCGGTCTCGGTGAGGGCCAGTGCGCTTGCGAAGGTTGCGCCCGAGAGATAGTCGACCAGTTCGTTCGACAGGTAGACCCGGACGAAGTTGGGCGTGCCCAGGGAGACGGCCCGCTCGCGGGCGGCCTGAAGATCGCGGACGAGCATGCGGACGGCCACGCGCTGCTTGGTCTGCTGGGTGCTGGCCATCGCCGAGATCGCCGTTGCGCCGACGATGGCGACGATGATCATCACGACGACGAGCTCGACGAGCGTGAAGCCGCGGCGGGATGGTGTCCCGCCGCGGCCGATGGTCGTTGCAAGCGTGGTGGTCATGACGGAGCTCCCGCCCGGTCGGGCGAAGGGCCCAATGGAGCTCACCAGGTGTTCTCGCCGACGGTGCTCGAGTTGACCCAGAAGCGGCCGGCCGCAACGTCGTAGTTCCAGCCGGCGACGGCGCCGCCGGTGGTGGTGGGCGGGGTGGCGGCCCAGGTGGCTAGGGCGATGTTCGAGGCGCCGGTGCTGGTGATGTAGGGGTTGGCCTGGATGGACTCCTGCATGACCGTGCCGAGGGTCTGCATCTGCACCAGCGTTGGCCAGGAGGGGGTGCCCGAGAGGGCGGAGTTGGCGTAGAAGTTGGCGATGGCGCTGCGGACGCCGCCGAGGGTAGCGCGGACGGCCGAGGCGCGGGCGTTGGCGGTGTAGTCGATGTAGCGGGGGATCGCGACGCCGGAGAGGATGGCGAGCACGACGATGATGACGATGAGCTCCACCAGGGTGAAGCCACGGCTGCGGGTCGGGAGGCGGCGGGCGACGGGCGACATTCGGATCTCCTTAATCAATCGAAGCTGAGGCCGGACGCCCGGCCGGGAAAGCTACTCAGGGTCTGCATCGTCACATCCGAAGGGGAAGTTGAGTTCCCGGAGCCGGATCACCCGACGATCTTCGCCATATCCCACATGGGCAGGAAGATGGCGAGGGCGATAACCAGCACGACCACCGCGATGCCGACGATGAGGACCGGCTCGATGACGGTGGCGATGTTCTTGGTGAGGTGGGTCGTCTCGCGGTCGTAGTGGCGGGCGACGACGGTGCACATGCGGGGGATCTCGGCGGACTGCTCGCCGGCGATGAGCATGCGCTTGGTGAAGGGCGTGAGGTATGCGCAGACCGAGAGCACGTCCATGAGCCGGCCGCCGGAGCGCACCTGGGCGATCATGCGATTGACGTCGCGGACCAGCAGGGGCCTGCCGGCGGACTTGCCGGCCAGGTCGAGGCTGTCGATGAGCCCGAGGCCCGAGGACAGGCTGAGCGAGAAGACGCTGCAGAAGCGGCTGACGGTCAGGCCGACGAGGATGTCCTTGAGGTAGGGGATGCGGTGCAGCGCGCGGTCGATGGCCGTCCGCCCGTCGGGCCTGAGCCACGCGTAGCGGAGCGCGAAGACACCCAGCACGACGGCTCCGAGGTAGGCCCACCAGTAGCCCTGCATCGACTCGCCGAAGCCCATGAGCAGTCGCGTGAAGAGCGGCAGCTCGAGGTTGCGCTGGGCGAACATCCGGGCGAACTTGGGCACCACGAAGCTGAGCAGGAAGACCAGCGCCAGGCCGAGCACGCCCACGACGCAGAGCGGGTACATCAGCGCGCCGCGGACCTGCCGCGTGGTCTCCTGGCTTTTCTCCAGCATGTCCGAGAGGTGCTCGAGGACCTTGGGGAGGTTGCCGCTCTTCTCGGCGGCGCGGATCGTTTCGACGTAGACCTCGCCCAGCGCGTGCCTGTGGCTGTTCATCGCGTGCGCGACCTGCTCGCCCGCCTCGATGCGCTTGGCCAGGTCCATGACGATGACCTTGAGCTTGCCCTCGCGCTCCTGCTGCGCGATGCCGAGCAGTCCCTCGGAGATCGGGATGCGGGCCCCGATGAGCACGCCGAGCTGGTAGGTGAAGTTGGCCAGGTCCTTGGTCTTGATGCGGTCGGAGCCGAAGAAGCTCGCGCCGGGGCCCTTGCCGCCGCCCCCAACGGCGCCCCGGCCGGCGGGACGGAGCGTCAGCGGCGTCAGGCCCAGGGCCGCGACTTTGCGGAACGCCTCGGCCTTGGTGGCGGCGATGGTCACGCCCTTGCGGCGTGCGCCAGCGCGGTCGACGGCCTCGTACTGGAAGTTGAGCGCGATCACGCGGCCCTCCGCGTTGGCGGCGCGGCGGCCGCGTCCGGCTCGCCAGCGTCGGCGAGTTCGGTGGCCTGGATGGCGACAACGCGTGATACTTCCTCGAGCGTGGTGGCGCCCAGGCGGGCCTTGTCGAGCCCGTCCTTCCACATCTCGACGAAGCCGTCGGCCTTGGCGGCCTCGCGGATCGCGGTGGCCGGGAGTCCGCGCTCGACGGCCCGGCGGATCGCGGGCGTGATGCTGAGCATCTCGTACACGCCCAGGCGGCCCCGATAGCCGGTGCTGCCGCACTTGGCGCAGCCCTTGCCCTGCACGAGCGTCCCGTCGACAGTCGTGAGGCCGAACTTCTCGAGCAGCAGCGGGTCGGGGCTGTCGGGGGCGGCGCAGTCGGGGCAGACGCGCCGCACCAGGCGCTGGGCCAGAACACACAGCAGCGCGGCGTTGATCGCGAAGGGCGGGCACCCCAGATCGCGGAGGCGCGGGATGGCTCCCGCGGCGTCGTTGGTGTGGAGGCTCGAGAGCACCAGGTGGCCGGTGAGGGCGGCCTGGACGCTGATGCGGGCCGTCTCCTCGTCGCGGATCTCGCCGACGAACACGACGTCGGGGTCCTGGCGCAGCATGGAGCGGAGGGCGCCGGCAAAGGTCATGCCGATCTCGGGGTTGGCCTGCACCTGCCGGATCATGGGCATCCGGATCTCGACAGGGTCCTCGATGGTCATGATGTTGCGGTCTGGGGTGTTGAGCCGCTTGAGCGCGGTGTAGAGAGTGGTCGTCTTGCCCGAGCCGGTCGGGCCCGTGACGAGGATCATGCCGTGGGGGTGCTCGATGGCCTCCTCGAAGAAGGCGAGCTGGCGGGCGGGGAAGCCCAGCTCGGCGAACCCGCGGATGCTCGAGGCGCTCGAGAGCAGGCGGAGGACGGCGTTCTCGCCGCTGACTGTCGGGATCAGCGAGAGGCGGACGTCGACCTCGCGTCCGTTGTGGGCGAAGCGGAACTTGCCGTCCTGGGGCCGGCGTGTCACGGTGAGGTCGAGGCTCGCCATCACCTTGAGCCGCTGGACGATGCCGATGTGCGCGTCCAGGCCCGGGCCCTTGTGGGGCTGCAGCTCGCCGTCGACGCGGTAGCGGAGGTGGAGCTGGTGCTCGTCGGGCCCGATGTGGATGTCGCTGGCGCCAAGGTCGATTCCCTGGGCGACGATCTGGTTGACGGCGGCGACGATCGGCTCTTTGCCGGTGGTGAGCCCCGAGGCGGGATCGGCGCTGTCGGGCTTGGCGTTTCCTTGGTCGCGCGGACCGCCGCCGGTGAGTGCATAGGCCCGCTCGATGAGCCCGCGAAGGGCCCCGGGCTCGACCAGCACGGGGTCGATGTCGCTTTTGAGGATCGAGCGGAGCTGGTCGACGGCCTTGAGGTCCAGCGGGTTGGCCATCGCGACGGTGACGACGTCGCCGCAGACGAAGAGCGGGAAGGCCATCAGGCTCTCGGCCGAGCCCAGCGCGATGAGCTTAGTGTTGTTGAGGTTGACGTCGTAGTTGGCCGGGTCGACGAACGGGCACTCGCTGGTCTGTGCCCGGACCAGGGCGACGGTGCGGGCATCGACGACGCCGAGTCGGACCAGCGCGTCGGAGGGCCCGAGGCCGTCCTCGGCCGCTGCGCGGCGGGCCGCGTCGGCCTGCTCGCGCGTGACCATCCCCTCCTCGATGAGGGCGGCGAGCACAAAGTCATCGTGCCCGGTCATCAGGCGGCCCCCTTCTGGACCGCGCCGGCCCGGGCCATCGATAGGGCCGAATCGATATTGGCCGCGTGCATGTCGCCGGAGCCGACGAACGACAGGCCGATGTAGTACGTCGGGCGGCGGTCCTGCATCGTCACGCGCTGCACGCGGACGGCGAGCTCGACGGGTGTGGGGCCGCCGGTGAGGCTGACCCGAAGGCGGCAGCCGCGCGGGAAGAGCACGGGCGTCTCGATGCCCAGCCCGCCCCCCGAACAATCGACCACGACGACCTCGACGCCGCCCGCGCCGTCGCCCACCGAGCGAGGCAAGGACACTTGGTCGGTGTACCCATCACCCACGCGGACCTTCGCGGGGAGCCTGCAGAGATAGCGCTCGTGCTGACGAACGACCAGTTGTTCTGGGGTTTGGGCCATGCGCGGCTCGGGCGGGTCTGCGTCGGTACCGGAACAGGCGGTGGTATCGACGAGGCAGGTACCGATATTGAGCCCACCCGGGAACACGGGGTGGCGGGGAGCGGACCCTCCGCGGGCGGACCACCCAAGCGGGTGAGGCGAATAACGCTCTGCTTCTCTTCAGAGAATTTGGGCCGCGACTAGGGTGCGGTCGTCGGTTGCGGGAGCGCCGCTGGTGAACTTGTCGACCTCGCCGACGACGTGCTGGATGGCCCGGTCGGGCTGATCGGGGGCGTTCAGGAGCGCGTCGTCGAGGCGTCTTTCGCCAAACAGGGAGATCGGATGCGCGCCCGGGACCTGGGCCTCGGTGATGCCGTCGGTGTAGAGCAGAAGCAGGTCGCCGGCACGGAGTTCGACGGCTTCTTCGCGGTAGTCCAGCCCGCCGGCGATGCCCAAGGGGAGATCGCGGGCCCCGTCGACGGCGCGGACGTCGCCATCGCGGCGGACGCGCGGGGGGTTGTGCCCGGCCGAGGAATACTGGAGTACGCGGCTGGCGGGGTCGTACACGCCGTAGAACGCCGTGACAAACCCGCCCGGGGTTCGGGTATAGCTCTCGACGAGTTTCTCGTTGAGGTGGTTGAGGACCATGCCCGGAGAGGCCGGGGAGCCGGGGTAGGCGTGGGCAACGGTGTGGGTGATCGCCATAAGGACGGCGGCGGGTGTGCCGTGGCCCGAGACGTCGGCGATGAGCATGCCCAGCCGGCCGTCGGCGAGCGGGAAGAGGTCGTAGTAGTCGCCGCCAGCGAGCTGGCTGGTCTGATAATGTGCGGCGAGGCGCAATGTGCTCACGCTGGGCAGGACCCCCGGAAGCAGCGAGCGCTGGATCTGGGCGACGGTGCGGAGCTCCTCGTCGATGCGCTCGTTGGCCTCGCGGAGCTGCTTGGCCATGACCAGGGCCTGCACGCCGCGGCCGAAGAGGTTGGTCATCCAGAGCAGCATGGGCATCTGCTCGGGCTTGAAGCCGCCGGGAACGCTACGGCCCGAGACGACCATGTTGGTCGCCACGCCGTTGTCGTACTGGGGCATGAACATGAGCGAGCGGAACGGCGCCAGGTGCTCATAGGCCGGGTCGGCGGGGTCGGGTGTGAAGTCATTGATGATCGTGGGGCGATCGGCGTAGAGGTGCTCGCCGAGCACCCCGCGGTTCAGGAGCGGGAGCTTCTCCTTCTCGCGCCAGGGGTCGACGGTGTGCTTGAACGCCCAGGATCGCGTGATGCGGTACCACGGCTGCTCGAGCCCGCGGCGGCTGAGCGAGATCGTGCCATCGTTGCCCATGAGCATGCGGACGCGCTTGCCGTACTCGGTCACCATCTGCTGCGGGTCGGTGAACGTGCTCATCGAGCGCATGAGCGACTCGATCTCGGTCAGCACGGCGTCGGTGTCGCCTTCGAAGAACATGCTCACGCGCGAGGCCCTCCTGGGGTTCGGCATGCGCCTCGCCCCGTGGTTGGCCAAGCGTATCGACCGGACGTCGGCTCGGACTTGCGCTGCGGTCGGGTTCTGCTCTGTTCACCGGGACTTCATCGCGTTTTCACCCGCGCTGTCTAGTTCAGGCTGTCAATCCCGTTCACCCGGAGACTCCCCGATGACGACGCCCAACATGCCCAACACGCCCAACACGTTCAAGAACAACAAATCCGCAACGCGGCCCGACGGAGGAGCGACTAAGGGCAAGGACACGGGCGCAACGCCCGCGACCGACACGCCCGCCACAACGCCCAAGCCCGATCCCATCGAGTTCCCCGGCACGCAGGGCGTCAAGTCCGAGCCCGATCGCTCCAAGGCGTACGGTCCGGGCGGGGGCACGCCGATGGGGGCCGAGTCAACGGATGCCTCCGCGTCCACTCCGGCAACACCCGGCCGCACCTCGGCGTCGACGACCAACACCGCAGACATCGACAACCCCGCACCCACGGCCCGGCCTGGCATGGTCGACGAGACAGGCTCGCGGACGTCCGGCGAGGCGTTGTGACCCAGCTAGCGGCGGGGCCGACGTCCCCGCCGGGGACGGGCCCAGCCCAGTCCCTCGGAGAAAGCATCATGGCCAAGTCCAACAGCAGCGGCACCGCCACCGGCTCTCGCAGCCGCACCGGCAGCACCAGCACCACCGGCAGCACCCGCGCACGCAAGAGCAGCACGAGCACGAGCAGCGCCGGCGAGTCGGCATCCAAGTCGCGTTCCGGCCCGCGGAAGGGCACGAGTTCGCGCTCCGGCGCCGAAAAACCCAGCGCCGCGCCGCGCGGCCGTTCGGGCACCGCGGCAAGCGGTGCTGGCAAGTCGGCCTCCCGGTCGTCGGGCTCGACTTCAAAGTCCGGTCCCGCGTCGGGCGCTTCGCGTCGCAAGAGCGGTTCGGGCAGCGAGTCGGGCCGTTCCGGCGCCAGCAGGGGTTGATGCGTGTGCCTCGATCGCGCTATCCGGCGCGATCGATGGCTTGAATCGCTCTCGGGGCGAACTCCAAGAACGCCGCGACGTTGCGGGGCGGCCCGGTCAGCCGCCCCGCTTCTGTCGGTGGATGATGCCCGGCGTTCGGCGACTTGGTGTACGCCGGAATGGGTTTAGCAGCAGGTTGGAGAGTTATTCGGGGGGGCAAGGTCCGACAACGATGCGAGCGTCATCAAGAAGCGCTAACCTTGAACGGAACGCGCTTCTGGGTAGCAAATCTTCCCCGAAGAAGTTTTCTCAATCTTCTCAAACGCAATGCAACGGACCCACGATTGGTCGAATCGTTCATTCTCGCCCCATTCGACGGCGGATGTACGAGACGAGGTCGAGCCATCTATGGGAGCCGTTGTGCAGCTATCACCGATCAAGTTGCTGTATGTCGAGGACAACCCAGAGGTTGCCGATGCCGTGTGCACGCGTTTCGCGCGCGAGCGGCGGTTCGAATGGCTGGGCGTCCTGCCGTCGGCCGAGCACTTGATTGATCGGGTTCGGGAGAGCCACCCCGACGTGGTGATCCTGGATCTGGATCTCCCGGGCCCGAGCGCGCTGGCGATGCTGGGGATCCTGACGGGCCTAGGAGATCGGCCGCGGGTGGTGATTTTCAGCGGGCAAGTGAGCCCGGCGTCGGTCGAGGCGGCGGTTCAGGCCGGGGCCTGGGGCTACATCTCCAAGAACGACGGCGAGGACGCGATTGTGGACGCGGTCGATCGGATCGTGAGCGACCAGTTCATCATGTCCGATGAAGTGCGACAGGTCTATGGCCAGCAATGAGCTGGTGCCGATTCAGGTTGTGGATGGCGGCGTGGGAAACACGGCCTCGCCGCGGGCGATCCGGCGGATTGCGTCGAGCACGATCGATGGCTCGGCGTCTTTGCCGATGAAACCCCAGGCACCGGCCGCGATGCAGCGGTCAACGACCTGCTGGCCAGAGTGGCCGCTGTAGACCAGGACGCGGGCTTCGGGCTGCTGTGTAATCAGGGCCTGAAGCGTGGGCAACGAGTTCCCCTCGCTCAAGCTCAGGTCCATGACCACCACATCCGGGCGTCCGGCTTCGAAGATGTCTGGGAGCATGCTGCCGCTCTCGAGGATGGCTACGGACTCCATATCGGGCTGGATGCCCAAGAGCCTGGCCCAGGCCGCGAGAACTCGCGGGCAGTCATCCACGCAAACAACGCGGATCCGGCGGTGGAGACCGGGCGGACCGTTGGTCGGGATGCTCGCGGGGAGGGTGTTGGTCACGAGGAGTCCAATCGGCGGCGGCACCGCGAGAGCCGAGGGATCGCGTGGGCCTGAGAACCGGCCGCAGAGTCAGGTCCCCGGTCCGTTCTAGCGACGTATTCCGCGGCAACGCCGCGACGAACCGATCCGGCTTGCCGATTCTGACCGCATTCGCAGGAGAGTCGAGCCGGCGTGTCGCAATTTGCTCGCAACAAGGCATCGTGCTCTATGCCTGCGCATCTCGACGAGCATAAAGCCCCCATTCGCGCGTCCGCGGATGCATCGTTCGGCGGTCAGTTCGAAGATCGTCACGGATCGCGTCGTTGCTGGACGACCTGCTCCCGGTCCTTGGACCGCTCGAACGTCGCGAGCATGACCGGATCAAAGAGCACGCCAAGCAATCCAACCACGGCCATCATCAGACCCAGCGGCCAGCTCACCAAGAACCCAACGACCACCGCGACGAGCAGCACCGCCAGTCCAAGGTACAACATCGCGCGACGCAGCGCCTTGGGACCGGACTTGGCGTCCGCCGGCATCTTCTCGGGGCTGAGGTCTTTAATGTCCTGCGAGATAGACCTCTCGGAACCGGGGATCACCGAGACCTGATCCGCCGGCGGCAGGTCCGAGGCGCGCTGAGCCGAGGAGGGATCTTCAGGCGTGGGCATACGGGTCTTTCATAAGAATGCCGGCTGGAAAGACGCTTCCCCGGCGGCAAGCCGGGGAAGCGAAAGGTGTGCGACCAGGCGATCGCGTCGGCGCTACTCAGCGCTTGGAGGAACCGCCCGAGGATGAACCCGAGCCCGAGGACCCGGACGAGCCGGACGAGCCGGACGAGCCCGACGAGCCGGACGAGCCCGACGAGCCCGAACCCGAGGAGCTCGAAACGCCGGCCCCCGTTGAGCCCGTTGAGCCGGAGGAACCCGTTGAGCCCGAGGAGCCCGTTGAGCCCGAGGAACCCGAGGAGCCGGTGGAGCTCAGGGAGCCGCTGCTCCCCTGAGCGGTCTTGTGCTTGCAGACCTTGAGGTTGTTCTCAACGTCCTGAACCCCCATGCTCTCGGAGGCGAGATGCTCGATGCGATACTTGTCGGTGCGGTCGTTGACCTCGCCAGTGAGGACGACGATGCCCTCGCGGACGTGGACTTCGAAGTTGGAGCAATCGATCCCCTCGTTGACGAGCTGCTCGGAGAGTTCCTCGGTGAGGCGATCGTCGGACTTCTTGTAGTTCTTGGGGGCCTGGCCGCGGCGACGGCTCATGGTGCCCGAGGAGCCACCCTGAGAACCGGAGCCGGACTGGCCGTAGCCGCTGCTGCCGTAGCCACCGCTGGAGCCTGACGAGCCCGACGAACCCGACGAGCCCGAGGAACCCTGGCCGCCCATGGCGGACCAGGACTGACGGTCGTAGCCCATCTGGCCTTGATTGCCCGAGGATCCGTAGCCACTCTGTGAGCCCGACTGGCCATAGCCACCCTGGCCGGAGCTGGACGAGCCGTAGCCTGCGCCCGCGCCCATGGTGCCGTAGCCGGACTGGCCCTGAGAGGCGGAAGAGCCCTGGTTGGAGCCGTAGCCCGAGTCGCCGCCGTATCCGTAGGACCCGCCGCCCATGCCGGAGTTGCCGGAGTAGTTGCCGCTCTGCGAGCCGTAGCCGCCCTGCGAGCCCGACTGGCCATAGCCACCCTGGCCCGAGCCGGAGGAGCCGTAGCCCGAAGAGCCGTAGCCACCCTGTGAGCCCGACTGGCCGTAGCCACCCTGTGAGCCCGACTGGCCGTAGCCGCCCTGGCCGGAACCTGAGGAGCCGTAGCCACCCTGGGAGCCGGACCGGCCGTAGCCGGACTGGCCGTAGCCGGACTGGCCTGAACCGAGGCTGGACTGATGACCTTGGTGGGACTGGTGCCCGAAGCCTTCATTATAGCCCTGGGAGCCTGAGTTGCCCGAGCCGGAACCGCTCTGGCCGTAGCCCGACTGACCATAACCCGACTGGCCGTAGCCACCCTGGCCGCTGCCCTGACCGCCGCTCATCGAGGAGTACCCGGTCTGGCCGTAGCCGCCTTGGGACCCATAAGACTGCGAGGACCCGAGGCTTGAGCGCCCCTGACCCTGGCCCGATGAGCTGCCGTAGCCCTGCGAGCCCGAGCCGTAGCCCGAGGAGCCGGCGTTTGAGTCGTTTCCGCCGTAGGTCGAGGAGCCGGAGCCATAGCCGCCCGACTCGCCGCTGCCAGAGCTGCCGCGGCCGCTGCTGCCGTAGTTGCCGCTGGAACCGCGGTCCTGATCGGACCGGCCGTAGCTGCCGCCGGACATGTTGGCGTAGTCGCCGCGGCTGGAAGAGCCGTAGGAGGACGACTGATCGTCGCCGTAGCCGCCGCGGGAGGAGCGGCCGGAGCCGGACTCGGGCGCGTCGTAGCTGGATTGACTGCCCTGCGAGCGGCTCTGGGAGCGATAGCCGCCCCCCGAGCCGTGGCCAGAGACGTTGTCGTCGTTGTCGTAGCGGTCGTAGTCAGCGCGGTAATCCATCCCGCCGGAAGAACCCTCGGAACCCGAGCGACCGCCTTGTGAACCTCGTCCTTGATTGTGACGCATAGCAAAACTCCTTCAACAGAAGACCGTCGGTGAGAATGAAGCGAACCCAACCCCATAGCCACATCGCGCTGGCCGCCACGCCGGACAATCGCGACTCGCAGACCTCGGGGACGAGCAACATTCGCATGACGGGCGGGCCGCGGGGATGAACAGTGCGTGAGGCGGGTTTCACGCGGGCAGAACCGATCGCGCGTCCCTTAAGCACTGATTCACCGGCAACTCACAGGGTGTTGATGCGCTGAGCGCATACTGGGCACAACTACAGGAGGTCCTGATGACGACCATGACGAGCATCGATTCTGTGCAGGATGCCAAGCGCGATGCCACCCGGGTTTCGGAAGGGTGGGATCTGTGCCGCAGCCAGCCGCTTCCGACCGACACGCTCAACGCCGCGATCCTCAAGTATAAAGAGACTGGCTGTCTGGAAGCCCGCAACCGGGTCGTGGAGACTCATCTGCGCCTGGCGGCGAAAATTTGCCGCCGGCACGCTCGGCGTGGCGGATCATTCGATGACCTGATGGCCGAGGGCGCTCTGGCGCTTATGCGGGCGGTTGACGGGTTCGATCCGCAGCGGGGCGTGAGCTTCACGAGCTACGCCACGGCGGTGGTCGAGCACGCCGTCCGGGGTGCGGCCCGCGACGGGCATTCGACGGTGAAGGTGCCCAGCCGCGAGCGTCGGCGGCTGGCGGTGCGGTACAAGGCCGAGAGCTCGTACTTCGCGCAGCACGGACAATGGCCAACGTCTCCAGAGACGCTGGCACAGATCGCCCCGGGCACGCAGTCGCGCTCGAACCAGCCGACGCTTGCCTCGGGGATGGAGGTCTCGCTGGACGGGGACTCGGAGCATCGCGGCGCGATCTCGAGCATTCTTGCCGACACTCAGCCTCTGCCCAACGAGGCGGTCGAGGCGTTCGACACGGTGCAGAACCTTCGCTGCGCCCTGGAGCGGCTCACCCCGGTCGGGGCCGAGCTGATCCGAATGCGGTTCGGCCTCGGCGGCTCGCCGCGGCTGAGCCCGAAGGACCTGGCGCGTCGGCTGGGGATGAGCGATCGCGCTCTACAGAATCAGCTTGAAGCAGCGCTCCGCTGTCTGCGTCAGGCGGTTTGCGTGAACGCGTTGGCGTAAGAAACGCTTCATGTGCGGTTCACGGTGGAGCCATCGATCTGGGTACAAGTCGCCACACTCCCGGGAGACGCCGGGAACTCCGGAGAAACTCGCCATGTCCAGCAACAAGGCATCCGCCTCGTCATCCGATTCTTCCGACACTTCGAGCGGGTCCGGTGCGTGCGGCACAACCGGCGGGTCGTCGGCCGCTTCGGGCCAAGGCCTACAAGCCGGCCGGGACGCTTCGGGTTCTTCCCGGAAGAAGGCGGGTTCCAAGCCGACGGCCTCGAAGACGACCAGCAAGAAGAACGCCAAGAAGAGCGGCAAGAAGAAGGCAGGCTCCTCCGGGGGCCGGTCTTCTTCTAGCACAAGCCAGACCGGCAAGAAAAAGGCGTCGACGCGTTCGGGGTCGCGAAGCTCGCGCGGGTCGGGTGACTCGGGCGAGATCACGCAGGGAAATAGCTCGGGCTCCGAGGCGGCGTCGCGCACGGGCTCGGGCCGGCAGGGCTCTGGCTCTGGTTCGCGAGGGTCGGCTTTGGGCCGGGAGCAGGATTCGGATCGGTATGGCTCGCAGGAGTCGGGCGGGTCGGGCGGGTCGGGGTCGTCGGGGGGTGGCTCGGCGGGGCGAGCTCGCGACTCGGAGGAGTCCTCGGGCGGCGCGTACCGGTCGCCTGCTCAAGATTCAATCCAAGGGTCATCTCACAACAGGGAGTTCGACATGAACAATCGTGATGAAAACAGGCGCGGCGGCAGTGGTTACGGCAACCGCGGCGGCGAGTTCGGCGGCGACGAGGGCCGTAGCCGCGGGGGTCGCCAATCGGCCGAGACGCAGCAGCGCGATCAGTACGGGCACTTCGCCGGCTCCGGCGGCGGCTCTCGCGGTGAGAGCTCCGGCGGCGGGTCTTCCAGCGGTGGGAACTATGGCACTGGTTCCTCGAGCGGCGGGAACCAGGGCGGCGGGTCCTCCAGCGGTCGGAACTACAGCGGCGGGTCATCGAGCGGCGAGAACTACAGCGGCGGGTCGCGTGGCGAGAGCCAGGGCTCTAGCCGCGGGTATTCCTCTTCCCGCTCTGATAACGACGACGAGGACTCCGGCTCCTCCAATCGTGGCGGCTCGCGCGGCTCGTCGAGCCGCGGCGGGTATGACAGCCGCGGCGAGAACCTCTCTTACGAGGATCGCTCCCGTGGCGGCCAGCACTCGGCCCAGATGCAGGAGCGCGACCAGTACGGGCAGTTCGCCGGGTCCGGCGGTGGGTCTTCCAGCGGCGGGAACTACGGCGGCGGGTCGCGCGGTGGGAGTCAGGGCTCCGGCCGCGGATACTCCTCGTCCGGCTCTGACAGCGCAAGTGGGGAGTACGGCTCTTCGAACCGCGGCGGGTGGAGCAGCGGGAGCCTGGGCTCCGGCCGCGGCTATTCGGCGTCCTTCTCCGACAGCGATGATGATGAGTCCGGCTCGTCGAGCCGCGACGGATCGCGTGGGGGAAGCCAGGGCTCCAGCCGCGGCTATTCGGCGTCCCTCTCCGACAGCGATGATGATTCCGATTCGTCGAGCCGCGGCGGGTCGCGCAGCGGGAGCCAGGGCTCCAGCCGTGGCTACTCGTCGTCGCGCTCCGATAGCGATGACGACAACTCCGGTTCCTCGGGCCGCGGCGGCTCCCGCGGCGGCAGCTCTAGCCGGGGCGGTTCGGAGAATGACTACACCGACTCGGCCGGTCGGCACTACACCCGCGAGTCGTACGAGCGGGCTCAGGAAGGGCGCCGGCTGGGCGGGGAGCAATCTCACGGCGGCAGCGGCCAGTCTGATTCCCGCAGCGGCAGTCAGGGCTCAAGCCGGGGCTACTCGTCTTCGTCGCGCGATGATAACGACGACGACTCCGGCTCCTCGCGCGGCGGTTCGCGCGGCAGCGGCGGGTCGTCGGGTCGCGGCGGGAACTCCGGCGGCGGCAACTACGGCAGCTCCAGCGGCGGTTACGGCGGGGGCAGCTCCCGTGGCGGACGCTAAGCCAGGTTCCGCCGCCGGTTCACGATGAACTCATCTGTGATACACAGGGTGCGGTGGGAGACTCTTGTCGCCCCCGCACCCTGCATGCGTTTCCGGGTCGAGGTTTAAAAGCTTACTCTCAGGAGGTATACGAATGTCGCAGTCCAGTTCCACAAACCGCGTCGATGCGATCCGCGACACAGACGAATCGCCGACGCTGCCGTTCTGGAGCCGTGTGGCGTGGGGACCGGTGATCGCGGGCGCGGTCGCCGCCGTCGCCGTGCAGCTTCTCTTCACCGTGCTGGGCATGGCGATCGGCCTTGGTTCGGTCAACGCGTACGAGGCGGCGTATTCCTCGAGTCCGCGCGAGGTGAGCATCGCGGCGGGGGCCTGGTGGATCGGCAGCGGCACGATCTCGTTGCTCCTCGGCGGCATGGTGCTGGGGCGGCTGGCGGGGCTGCCAAGGTCTAACCAGCTGCACCTGCACGCGTTCACCATGTGGGCCGTGACGGCGATCTTTGGGTTCGCGGTGCTCTGGTCGGGCGCGGGCATGGCCTCGTCGACGGCGGCCGTCGCAGCGGTGGCGGAGACGAACTCCCCGACGACCTACGGCTCGGCGGGGAACGGCAACGATCTGTCTACAACCACCGCGCGGGCGTCGGACCCCCTCTCGGCCGTCACCGGCACGGCGGCGGTCCGCGGTAACTTGGCAACGGCGGAGATTTCCCGGCGATATGCCCGCAACGCGGCGTGGTGGAGCGTGCTGGCGCTGTGCATGGGCATCGCGGCCTCGCTGCTGGGCGCGTGGGTGTGCGGGCCGAGCACCCTGCCGGTCCGGACCCGCGTGCCGGCCTGAGTAGCGATCGGGCAGAGCGTTTGAGTGACACTTGCAGAGCACGGGCCGGGGCGAGTCCCCGGCCCGTGTTGTCGTGGGTGCCCGGTCATTTCGCGGGGCGGGTGACGCCGATGCCGACCTTGTCGATCCCCGCCGCATCGAGGGCGGCGTGGACAAGCACGACGTCGCGGTAGGGGACGGCAGGCGTGGGCTTGATGATGATCTCGAGCTGTCGTGTGTTTTCGTCCTTCGGGAAGCCGGCGAGGCGGTCGATGACCTGCTCAAGGCTGCCGCGATTGATCTGCAGGAAGCTGACAACCGTCGCGCCAGAGGCGTCGACGTCCATGATGATGTCAAGCTTCTGGGGCGAGAGGGCCAGCGGGTCGGCCGGACGCGTCGGGCTGCCGCCCCTGCCCTGCTCGGCGGGGATGGCGGCCCGGAGAAACCACTCGCTGCCGAGGAAGGCGGCGCTGGCCATGAAGAAGATCAGGATGACCATGACCACGTCGACCATGGGCGTCATGTTCGGGCCAAAGTGCATCGAGTACTGATCCAGCGCCGAGTGCCGCTGCCGGCGGCGGCGGCGCGGCGCGGGGGTCTCGCGGGGCGAGGAGGAGACAGTCGCCGCCGGCGGCGTGGGGGCCTGGCTCATGGCAGGCGCTCCGTGGCGAGGCGGACGGACTTGGCCCCGCCCTGGCCGAGGGCCCGGAGCACGGGCTCGACGGAGCCGTAGCTGAGCTCGCGGTCGGCGCGAACCTGGAAGCTTGTGGCGGCGATGCCGAGCAGCTGGGCGCGGACGGCGTTCTCGAGACCCGCGGCGTCGGGGACGATCTGGCCGTCAACCTCGACGCTGACGCCCTGGGCGTTCCAACTCGTCGCCGGCTGCCCGGCGGCGAGGGCGGCGCCGGCCGAGGCGACGGTGATGACCATGATCGTGGAGCTCGACTCGTCGCGCCCGCTGCCGGTGGCGGGCAGGTTGACGCGCATGCCGCGGTTTGCCGCGAACTGGCCCACGATCAGGAAGAAGATGATCAGGCACATCACCACGTCGATAAGCGGCGTGGCGTTGACGGCCTCGAAGCCCGAGGCGTGGGAGTTTCTGCGACGGATGCGCATGGGCGTGTGGTTGAGGAGCCGATCGGGCTCAGCGTGGTGCGGGTCGAGTGGCGGGCTGGGGAGCGGGGGGGCTGGGGGGGTTTCCGCCGGGCCGGGGCTGGCCGCCGGAACGCACGCGGGCGTCGGTGGGCAGGAGCTCGACGAGCTCGGACGCGATGACGATCGCGCGGGTGCACAGGCGGTCGACCAGCGAGCGATAGAACCCGAAGACGCAGAGGCACGGCAGGGCGAGCATGAGCCCAAGGAGCGTGTGGAACAGCGCCTTGGAGATGCCGATCGAGAGCGTGGCGGGGTTGGCCTGCCCGCCCGATTGGCCCAGGGCGGCGAAGGCGATGATCATGCCCCAGACGGTGCCGGCCAGGCCCAGCAGCGGGCCCATGTTGCCGATGACGTTGAGCGGCTCGAGCTTGCGGAACCAGCGTGCGGAGTCCTCGGCGGCGGCCAGCTCGCCGGCCTCGCGCATCGCGCCGCGGTCGTCGGTGGGGACGCGCATGGCGGCGCCGACGACGCGGCTGATCAGGGCGTCGTCCTCGCTGGTGAAGCGGCGGAGCTCGGCGAAGTTGCCCGACCGGATGAGCGTGGTGATGACCTGCTCGCTCTCGGGGGGGGCGATGTTCTTCTGGCGGATCTCGATCATGCAGATGATGATGATCGTCCAGCCCGCCAGCGAGCCGAGCACCAGCAGGATGGTGAACAGGTCGAAGGACTGACGAAACAGGTCGATGAGCGTCACCGACTGGGTCGTGGCCGCCGCCGCGGCGGGGGCGGCGGCAGGCGGCGTTGCGGGAGCCGCAGCGCCCTGAGCGAGCACGCTCGTGCAGGTGAGCATGAGCGTGAAGGCGATGAGCAGCATGCCCCCCAGCCGGGCGAGCGTCAGCAGGCGTTTGAGCGTGGTGCTGGTCGAGATCGGGCGGCGGGTCGGGGTCGTCGTGTGGTTCATAAGGATGGCTTGCGGGAGAGAGCGTTGTGGTCGGGCGCCGACTCGGGCGGGGACAAGCATATCGGAGGCCGGGGCGTGGCTCGAAGCAGAATCGCGGTGGGCTGTCGCGTGCGACTCAGCGGGGCCCGTCGCGGCCCGGTTCCGCTCCCACGCTCGTGTCAAGATCGGGGTCGTTGAGGTCGTCCTCGGTCATCCCGCGGCTGACGACATACGCGCCGCTCAGCCAACGGCCGAGATCGGCCAGCTTGGCCCTCTCGTCGGCAAAGGGAAATGTTGGTGCCTCGGGGGGCACCGGGCGGCCCGAGACCGGGCAACGGGCCCATCCGGGGGGCAGGCTGGCCGACGAACCGGGCTCGTCTGCGCCGGCACGCTCGGCGCTCAGGGCCAGCCGGTCCCACTCGGGGCGAAGGGTCCACGACGGGGGCGCGACCAGGTCGAGTCGGCGCTGCTCCGGGCCGATGGACTCCAGCCGCATGCGGGCCAGCGACGGTTCGTCGCTGAGCCCGGCGGCGATGCGCTCGAACCACTCGATCACAGTCACGCCGAAGGCCTCCAGCACGCGGTCCATGCCCAGTGAATCCAGCTCGTCGGGCCCGCTCAGGCGATAGGCGTCCATGTGGAAGAGCGGGGTGGCGGCGCCGACGTGGCGGTTGCTCGGCGTGCCAGCGCCCGGACCACCCGGGCGGTACTCATGGATAAGTACGTACGTCGGGCTCGACACCTGCGCGGGATTCACACCAAGACTCTCGGCGATACCGCGGACCAGGCGTGTCTTGCCGGTCCCCAGATCACCATCGAGCCCGAGCACGTCGCCCGGGCGGAGCAGGCGGCCCAGAGATTCGCCCAGAGCGACCGTCTGGTCCTCGGAGGTTGAGACGAACGTCAGGTGGTGGATCGGCGCGGGCGGATTGGGGCTCGTGGAACTCACGCGGGATTGTTGCGCCCCTAATGGTCCCACCCGAGCCCGGCGGCTTCGATCGCCTGTCCCCGAAACCGCAGCAAGCAGCCGGTGCCGGACTCGACCCGGCCGATCCGGGTGCAGGGGATGTCGAATGGCCAGCCGGCCATGGCCCGCGCCATCGTCCCGGGGGCGGCGGCGAAGAGCAGCTCGTAGTCCTCGCCGTCGCGGCAGGCCTGAAGAACATCGGGCGCGTCGGTGTGCAGCGGCACGAGGTCGGCATCGATAACGATGCGGGCCCGCGAGCGAGCGGCGAGACGGCCCGCGTCGCGCCCCAGGCCGTCGGAGATGTCGATCATCGCGTGCAGGTCGCTCGCGAGCGTGTCGGCCAGGAAGCGTGCCTCGGCGATGCGGGGCTCGAAGCTCAGGTGGCGGCCGCTGGGCAAGGACGAGCCAATACGGCCGGTGACCCAGAGCTCGTCCTCATCGCGAGCGCCGTCGCGGGTCACGGGCCCGCGGCCGGGGCTCGGGACGCCGCCGACGGTGATCGAGAGCGAGAGCGGCGAGCCGGGCATTCCCGTCGCCAGGTCGCCCCCGACCAGCGGGCAGTTGAAGCGGCGGGCCCAGAACGAGAGGCGGTCGCAGAGGTCCTCGGCGCGGGCTTCGACGGGGGGGAGCACGGCGCTGGCCAGTCCCCATCGCGGCTCGCCGGCCATGGCCGCGATGTCCGAGACGGCGCGGGCGATTGCCTTGCGGGCGATGAGATCGACGGGTGTCTGCGCCGTGAAGTGGCGGCCCTCGACGACCTGATCGACCTTGAGCAGCACCTGGTCGCCCAAGGGCGTCCGCACAACGGCGCAGTCGTCGCCCGGGCCCAGCAGCACGTGCGGGAACACGCCCGAGAGGTCGGCGGCGGCGGCGAAAATGTGCTCGTGCAGCTGCGACTCGCGCATACGCGAGTCTAAGCCGTGGCGGGTTGCCCGGCGGGAATGTCCTACGGCGAGGACGACGGCGTGGCCGGCGCGGGCGATACCCGCCGGGCCCTTTCGTGGCAGCGGACCTGCGAGAGCGCGTCGATGCTTTCTTTGCGATTCAGGCGGCCTTGGGTGAAGAGGCTCTGGGCCATCATGGCGGCGGTCCGGGCCTCGCGCACCACGCCGTCGAGCGACGTCCGGCCCTCGACGCACAGATCGTCGTCGGTGCCGATACGTCCGTCGATGCCGGCGGACACGAGGCTCCAGGAAGCGGCCCGCCACACGCCGTCGACCCGGTAGGTCAGGGCATGGCCAAACGCGTCTCGGAGGACGCCGGCGTCGCGCTTCTTCTGATCGGGATAGAGCGAACCCAAAGGCAGGTTGCCGGCGGCGTCGGGCTTGGGGAAGCGTTTGCTGTCGTCGTAGACGCGCTGGATCTGGGCCTGGGCGTTGAGGAGGGTGGCGGCTGTACGGGCCTCGCGGGGGAGAACGTGCCACCACTGAATCGCGGTGATGAGGACGACGCCCATGGCGAGCCCCGCGGGGACCCCGCAGAGCACGGGGCTGCGCGTGTTGGTGAGGAAGCGAAAGTAACCGGGTGTGGCCCGGCGTCCGGCGGCGACGATGTCGCCGCCGGAGATAGTCTCGTCGGCGTTGACGGCGCCGAAGAGCGCGCCCAGGGCCGCGAGAACAGTCGTGAGCAGGATGACCATCGCGCCCGAGAGGGCGATGAGCAGGGGCCCGAGGGCGAGGGCACCGAGGGCCAGGAGCACGCCGTAGGACCACTCGCGGAGGCCGGTGAACCACGCGGCGCTCGCGACGATCGCGGTCAGGATCAAGGTCGTCAACAGGAAGACCGCGAGCCAGCGTCGGCCCGTGCGGAGCGAGGTTGTGCCCGGCGGGAGGGCTCGCATGGGCGAGTTTACGCCGCGGACAGCGCTCGACCGCGCGAGAATGCGCTAGACCCGGGCGACCTCGAGGCAGCGGTCGATGCGTCGGAGCACGCCCGGCCTGCCGAGGATGGCGAGCGTCTCGGCGATCCCGGGGCTGATGCCGGTGCCGGTGAGCGCAACGCGGACGGGCTGGGCGACCTGGCCGATGCCGACGCCCTGCTGCTGGGCGAGCTGCTCCAGCAGCGTGTGCAGCGTGCCGGGCAGGAAGTCCGCGTCGCCCAGGCCCGCGAGGCGCTCGCGGGCCAGCGCGAGCAGCTCAATCCCGGCCCGCGGCGAGGCCCCGGCGACAGCGTTCTTCGCGTCGGTCGTGCGGATCTTGTCGAGGGCTTTGGGGTCAAAGTCGATCTCGTCGTCGGCCACCAGCGCGAACCGGGCCGCGGTGATCGCGTCGCGGAGCGTGCGGGCCCGGGGCCGCACCGCGGCGGCGAGCACGGCGAAGGTCGCCTCGCCGCGGGCGAGCAGTTGCGCGAGCACGCCCGGCTCGTACTCGCCCAGGAATGCCCGCCAGCGGGCGGCGAACTCGGCGTCGCCGAGGCCCTGGACATAGTCGGCGTTAAAGCTCAGGAGCTTGGCCCGGTCGAACTTGGCGCTGGTCTTGCCGACGCGGTCGACGGCGAAGTTCGCAGCCAGGAAGTCGCGGTCGAACTTCTCGAGATCCTTGCCGTCTACGGTCTTCATGCCGGGATTCCAGCCCAGCAGCGCGATGAAGTTGATGATTGCCTCGGGGAGATAGCCTGACTGGCGGAAGTCGTAGATCTCGATCTCGGGAAGGGCCAGGCCGTAGGCCTTGCCCACACGCGCGGCGGTCTCCAGCGAATCGTTGTCGCCGGCGATGAAGGCCGCGAGCTCGGCGGCGTCGACGCCGGACTTGCCGGCCGCGTCGGGGAGGGCGAAGCCGGGCCTGGCGGAGAGCTCCTTGAGGAACTTCCGCGCGGCCTTGGCCTTGTCGCGCTTCGACATCTTCGAGCCATCCATGTTGCAGATCAGCGGCATATGGGCGTAGACGGGCGTGCGGAACGCCGCGCCGGTGTCGAGCCGGCGGAGGGCCCGCTGCAGGGCGAGGTGTCGCGGCGTGTTCTGCAGGTGCTCCTGCGCTCGCATGACATGCGTGACGCCCATCAGCTCGTCGTCGATGACGACTGCAAAGTGGTACGTTGGCAGGCCGTCGGCCTTGCGTATCACAAAGTCGTCGATACCGCCCTCGCCGCTCTTGTAGTTGACATCGCCGAGCACCTCGTCGTGAACGGTGATGTCCTCGGCGGGCATGAGGAAGCGGATGACGTACGGCGTCTTGGCCGCGTCGGCGTGGTCCATGGCGGTCAGGCGGGCCGCGGGCGTCGCCAGACGGGCGTACTCGGCCCGGTCGTAGCGGTACGTCTGCTTGGCGGCCACTGCGGCCTTGCGCTTGGCCTCGAGGTCCTGGGTCGACTCAAATGCTGGATACGCCCGATCGTTCTCGACCATCCAGCGGAGGTAGTCGTTGTAGATGGGGACGCGCCGGGCCTGGAAATAGCCGCCAACATCGCGGGCCCCGGCACCGATCGTTCGGGCCGGCGTCGCGCCCGCTCCGGCGATGTCGAGCTTGGGACCGTCGTCCCACTCGATGCCGAGCCAGGCAAGGTCTTCGAGGATGCCGCGGGCTGACTCGTCGCTGGAGCGGGCCTGATCGGTGTTTTCGATGCGGATCATGAACCGGCCGCCGGCACCCGGGGCGAGGCCCGCCGCGAGGCCGCGGCGTTCGTGGCCTTGTGCGAAGGCCCAGCAGAACAGGGCACTCCGGGCCCCGCCGATGTGCAGGTGGCCCGTCGGCGAGGGGGCGAAACGGGTGACAACGGTCGGGTGCGGGGCCATAGGAGAAAGAGGGTATGGTGGGGCGGCGGCGGCTTGTGCGGGTAGACTGGCGATAGACCTTGGAGCCCGATGCATGGCCGAGCCCCGCCCCCGGAACGACGCACCCAACCCGGCCCGTAATCCGGCGGAAGCCGCTGGGGCCAGGGGCAAGGCGCAGGTGGGCAACGCGCCCGAGCCCAGGACGTCGCAGAAGGGCGCGATGGACGCACAGCAGATGATGGGCGTGCGCGACCTGTTTTGGGATAACGTGGTGCGCGACATGCTCAACGCGCTAAGCGTGCTGGCCCAGCAGCAGCCCGACCAGTTTGACGGTCGGTTTGCGGTCCTCACGCGGTGGGGCGAGCGGATCCCGATCGCGCAGGTGTTCCCGCTGTTTGCCTGCTCGATCCCGGGGACGCAGGAGGACCGCGACAAATCCGCCGCCGTGCAGTGCACGGTGTTCCGGATCGTCACGCCCTCGGGCGAGGTGTTCACGCTGCCGGTGCACGAGATCCGGTCGATGCACACGCTCTCGAGCGAGCTTGTCGAGCGGATGCAGAACGCGTCGGCGAAGGCCGAAGACTCGGACGGGGAGGGACGGCGGTCCCGTTCCCGCCCGGGCGACGATGTCGACGAGAGCCGGCCGTTCGGTTTCGCGGCGTATACCAGCCTGCCGAAGCTGCCGCCGGCGCCAGCGCCGGACCAGCCGCAGGAATGAAGCCGAGGAGCGGGTGGGGGAGTGGGGGTGGGGGGCCTGCCGGCGGCGGCCACCGGCTCAGATCTTCCAGAACCAGCGTTGTCGATAGCAGACCAAGAGCACCAGCCACCAGAGCCCCAGCGTGAGCAGGGCGTAGGCCAGCGACGCGTCGGTCGGGCTCAGGCCGGCCGATGCAAGGCGGGTGAAGATGTACCTCGGCAGCGCGACGGGTCCGGCGGCGGCATCGATTTTGATCAGGCCCATGAGCCGGACCAGCACACCCGAGCCGACGAAGGCGAGAATCGCGTTCAGGCCCATGACTTCCATGGGCCAAAGGGCCCGACCCGCCCAGCGCCAGCCGTCGCGGGTGCCGAGCGTCTGGCAGGCCAGCCAGCACCCCGCGAGTGTGAGCAGGGCCCAGCCGGCGGTGAACAGCACGTAGGAGCTTGTCCACAGGTTCTTGTTCAGCGGGAATCCGGCGAGGCTCCAGAGCCAGCCGGTGGCCATGGCGATGAGGCCCGCCAGCGAAAGCACGCCGGCCGTCGAGGCTCCACGGGGGGCGGTCCGCAGCCACGCGCCGGTCCAGAAGCCCATCAGCGTGGTGACCAGCGCCGGGAGCGTCGAGAGCAGTCCCTCGGGATCGTGGGCGGCCCCGAGGGCCGTGTACATGTGCGCCGGGTCCAGGACGATCTGGTCCACATGCGCCACCATGTTGCTCGCAGGCGAGAGCCGCGTGGCGGCGTCGTCGAAGCCCGGCACGGGCACCTGCGAGAGCAGGAACCAGTATCCCACCAGGATGAACCCGCCCAGGAGATACTGCCACACCCGCGGCAGGTAGAGCACGACGAGCGAGGCCAGCAGGAAGCACACGCCGATCCGCTGGAGCACGCCGGGCAGGCGGAGACGAGAGAAGTCGATCGGGTCTCTCAGCAGCACGCTCAGCGCGTTGAGCAGCAGGCCCATCGCCACCAGAATCGCGGCCCGTTTGAGCACGCCCAGAGAGGTCCGGGCCATCTCGCCGGGCGTCTGGGCCAGCCCGCCGCCCAGACGCCTAGAGAAAGCCATCGACAGCCCGACGGCGAACAGGAAGAAGGGGAAGACCAGATCGGTGAACGTGCAGCCGTGCCACTCGGCGTGGCGGAGGGGCGGGTAGACGTGCTTCCACGAGCCGGGGTTGTTGACCACCAGCATGGCGGCGATCGTCAGGCCGCGGAACACGTCGAGGCTGGAGAGGCGGGCGCTGGGAACGGGCGTGTCGCTCACGGGCGTGAGCATATCGGGCCACTAAGGGCCCGCGCGGGTATGCTCGCGGCCATGGCCCTGACGCTCGCCGACGACGGCTTGATCCCGCGGCTGCTCGGTCAGAAGCCCGAGCGGTTCGGTCGCCTTCTGGACGATCCGGCCAGGTCTTGCGTGCAGATCCTGCTCACCGTGCCCGAGGGCGAAAACCTCGTCACGCGGGGCTTCCGCGTCGACGCCGAGTACGTGTATCCGGCGAGCACCGTGAAGACCTTCGCCGCCGTCGCGGCCATGCGCACGCTGCGGGCGCTCGCGGAGCGGCGGGGCTCGTGCGAGCCGGACCTCGGGACGCCGATGCAGGTGTGGCCGCTGTTCGACGGGCAGACGCTGGAGACGCGCGACCCGTCGAGCGCCGACGGTGGCGTGCTGTGCGTCGGCCGGGAGATCCGAAAGCTGGCGCTGGTCTCGGACAACCCGGCCCACAACCGGCTGTACGAGCTGGTCGGGCACCGCGAGCTGCACGAGATGATCTGGGCCGCCGGGCTCGGGAGCTTCCGGCACCGGCACCGCCTGAGCACCCACCGGACCATCGCCGAGAATCTCCGCACCGCGCGGGTCGATTTCCTGGCCCGCCGCGGCGTGCTGAGCGTGCCCGAACGCGTCAGCGACCTCGGCCTGCCGGCCAATGACCAGCCCGGCCTGCTTATCGGCGATCGGCACGTCATCGACGGGCGGCTGGTCGAGGGCCCGATGGACTTTGCCCTTAAGAACCGTGTCGGCCTGCTGGACCTGCACCGCCTGATGCTCGCGCTCGCGTTGCCCGACCACCCCGCCCACGGCGTCGACCTCGGGCTGCACGCCGATGACCGGGGGTTCCTGATCCACGCCATGGCGCAGACGCCGCGGGAGTCAGAAAATCCGTGGTTTGATCCGGCGGCGTACCCCGATCACTTCGCGAAGTATCTTCTGCCGGGCGCGGCGCGGGTCTGGCCGCGGGACCGAGTGCGGGTGATCAATAAGGTGGGCCAGGCGCTGGGGTTCAGTCTCGAGAACGCGGTGGTGATGGACCGCCAGAGCGGCAAGTGGTACGCCCTGACGGCGTCGATCTACACCAACTCGTCGGGCACGGTCGGTGCCGACACGTACGACTACGCGACGGCGGCTTTCCCGTTCTTCGTGCACCTTGGCGAGGCCATGACGGCGTGGGTCGACGGGCGGCCCGGCCCCGGTTGAGCATCGGCGGCGTTTAGCGACCAGCGGTACCGTTGGGCCATGACCGACACGACCGACGGCCTGGCCGCGCTGCTGCTTCCCTCCCCGCGCTCGCTCGGCCGCCGCCCGGGCACGCTCGGGCTGGACGGCCCGACGCGGGCCGCGCTGGCGACGCTTGCAGACCCGTCGGAGCCTTGCCCGCCGGGCCTGACGATGGGCCTGGTTCGCTTCGAGCACGACGGCTCGCTGACACGTCCCGACGCGTATCGGCTGGAGATCGCCAGCGACATCCGCGTCCGGGCGGCCACGCCCGCGGGCCTGCGGCACGGGGCCCACACGCTCGTACAGATCGCCCGCCTGCATCCCGAGGCCCTGCCCCGGCTCGAGATAGACGACGCGCCGAGCTTTGCACATCGCGGCGCGATGCTCGACATCTCGCGCGACCGCGTGCCGACGATGGCGCACCTCAAGGCGACCATCGACCTGCTCGCGTCGCTGAAGATCAACCACTTGCAGCTCTACACCGAGCACACGTTCGCGTATACCGGTCACGAGGCTGCGTGGGCGGGGGCGTCGCCCATCACGCCCGACGAGGCGAGAGAGCTTGACGCCTACGCCGCGGCGCGGGGGATCGAGCTGACGCCAAACCAGAACTGTTTCGGGCACCTGGCCCACTGGCTCAAGCTGCCCGGGTACGAGCATCTTGCGGAGATCCAGGGCGACGGGGCGTGGAAGTTCCTCCACTTCGAGCGGCGCGGGGCGTTCAGCCTCTGCCCGACCAACCCCGAGAGCGGACGCTTCGTCGAGGGCCTGCTCGAGCAGCTTGTGCCCAACTTCTCGTCGCGGCTGGTCAACATCGGCTGCGACGAGACCTTCGATGTGGGCTTCGGACGCAGCCGGCCCTGGGTCGAAGGCCGTGCGGCGGAGCTCGGCGGATCGGACGCCGACCGCGAGCGGGCCCGCGTGGAGCTGTACTTCCGCTTTGTCTCCGAGATCGCCGGGACGTGCCGGGGTCTGGGGCGGCGGCCGATGATGTGGGGCGATATCGCCGTCAGCCATCCCGATCGGCTCGAACTGATGCCCGAGGGGATGATCGGCCTGGCGTGGTGGTACGAGCCGACGGACCGCTTCGGGCCGTGGGTCGAAGCACTCAAGGAGCACGGGCACGAGGCCTGGGTCTGCCCGGGCACGTCGAGCTGGCGGAGCTTCACGGGCCGCACCGCCGAGCGCCGCGGCAACATCGCCGACGCCGCCGAGCAGGGCGAGCGGGCGGGCGCATCCGGCATGCTTGTCTGCGACTGGGGCGACCTCGGGCACCGCCAGCAGTGGCCCATCACGCTCATCGGGCTCGCCCACGGGGCCCACGCGGCATGGAACGCCGGCGCGGCGCGGACGTTTGATGCTCGGGCCGCATCGGCCCATGCACTCGACGACGCGACGCTCGCGCTGGGCCCGTGGCTGGAGAGGCTGGGCGACGCCGACGAGCCGATCCGCCGTGGCTGCCGGCTGACCAACGCGACGGCCCTGTTCAACGACCTGCACCCGCCCGTGCCTGCGCTCGTGGACCCGGGCAAGCGGGCGATCGCGGCACCGCTGGAAGACTGGCTGCCGGTGCGGGACCGGCTCGAGTCGCTACGGTCGTCGCTGCCGCCGATGTGCGGACACCTGCTCGTCGAGGAGCTCGGGCACGCGTGCCGCGTGGCGGTTTTCGCTGCCGACCACGCGATCGCCCATCGTCGCGGCGGCGGGCTGGCGAGCGCCGATCGGTCGCGGCTGCGCGAGGAGCTTGTGTTGATCACCGGCGAGCACGAGCGTCTCTGGCCGCTTCGCTCGCGATCGGGCGGCCTGTCCCACTCGTCGGGCTTCTATCACTCCGTGCTGGAACAGCTCGGCGCGACGTCCGGACGCTAGCGGTCTGGGCGCCGCCATACATCGTGCCCCACCCCACCACCCGCCGCCGGGGACGCACTTGCTGGCGTCAGTGAAGCGGCCCGGCGACCGAGAGGTCGCCGGGCCGCGGAGGAACGTTTGGCTCGCGGGGTCAAAGGCTCAGGGGCAGCCGGCGAACCACGCGGAGAGGAACGCGAAGATGTCGGCCACGTCGCGCGTGCCGGAGTTGTTGAAGTCCGAGCCGGGGCCGCCGCTGAACCACGCGGAAAGGAACGCGAAGATGTCGGCTACGTCGCGGACACCGCTGCCATCGAAGTCGGCGGGGCAGAGGCAGACCGGGCCCTTGAGCCAGGCGATGCCCTGCGACTCAAACCCGCCGGTAACTTTCGTGCCGGCGCTGCCCACGTATAGACCCGCTCGGCCGGGAGTGGTTGATGAATAGATCGCCGTCGCCGGCTTGACAGTGTCGCCGCCGGGCACCTGCTCCCACTGCGAGCCCTCCAGGCGGATGAGGCCCTGGACGGCGTTGGAGCCGCTTGTGGCCGCGCTGTTGGCGACCATCACCAGGCGTGGACCGGACCCGAAGTCATGAACGCCCAGGCCACTGACGGCCGAGGCGGTCGCCACCGGGTTGGCGAACGAGATGCCGGCCCCGCCGATGGACTCGAAGGTCGTCCCGTTCCAGCGCCCGACATAATCAACGCCCGCGACCCCGGCGATCTGCCGGCCACCGAACGCGTACATCGAGGGGCCGGTGCCCAGGTCGAGCACCGTCAACAGGCCGGGGTTGGGGCCCACCAATGCCCAAGCGGCTCCATCCCAGCGGTACATCGCGCTGAAGAAGACCGGGGTCGTTGTGGTGGTGTTGAAGAGGCTCCAGCCAATCGTTAAGAATAGTTCGCCGTTAAACTTGGTCACCAACTGTGGAGCCTCGTTCACAAACAGCACAAGGTTCGGATTGGTGCCGGGCGTCGGCAGGCCGGCGTCCATGCTGATCCACGTTGTTCCGTTGTACCGCGCGACGAAGCGGCTAGGGACGCCCGCGATGTTGCTGAACCGTCCGCTCAGGATCAGGCTCGGCTCGCCCGCGACTGTCGCGGTTTCGATCGCGTCGAATGACGCCGGCTGATTCTCGGTCGGGTCCTGGTCTGCGGTCGCCACCTGTTCCCACGCCGAGCCGTTAAGGCGGGACAGAAACGGCTCGCCGGCTGTCAATCCCGCCACATACAGCGCCGTAGAACCGGCGGCGGGAGTGAATACATTGATCGCAAAAACAAGCTGAGGCCCCGCCGTCGTGTACTGATAGTTCGCGCCGTCGAACGTGACCACGCTCGAGTTGCGAGTCACGCCGTCGACATTGGGCGAGAAATGTCCGATATACATCGACGTCGGCAGTGGGCCGGCACCGTCCGGGTCAAGCTCCTTGATTACCGTCGGGATGAGCGAAAGCGAGTCCGAGCCCGAGTGGGCGAATTCAACCGATGTTCCGTTCCATAGCGCAATGTTGTTGGGCAGCAGCCCGCTGATCAGGCCCAGAGGGCCCGAACGATACGCGATCGCGCCGAAGAGCAGCTTGGTCGAACCCGGCCCGGCGAAGTCCCAATCCACCGGCAGGAACCAGCGTACGGTCTGGTTCGGAAGGTCCGTCGAATAGGTGCCCAGAGCCGCGAACGTGCCCGCCGCCGAACGCCGGGCCAGCTTGGCACCGAGCGGCTGCCCGGCCACGCCGTTCAGAATACGCGATCCGCCGATGTGCAACTGTGAACCGTCCGGACCCGGGAACATTTCGGCGGCAAAGACATAGCCCTTGTTGCCCGAGGCGGACTGTGCAACGACGCTGCTCCACGTGCCGTTGACTCCGGCGGCCCCGCTCTTGAGCCGGGCCAGCATCACCCCGCGAGTGGACGCGGGAGCAGTCAACCCTGTGTAGATCGCGTCGCCCACCAGCAGGCTCGGCCCGTCGCCGTAGTCCACGACTTTCAGAATGGAGGGCGCGCCGAGGTTCGCAGCAGCGACGGTGCTCGTATTGGTCCACCCGGGCACCGTCCGGAGCGACGTGCCGTCCCAGCGCACGAGCTTGTTCGCCGGACCGCCCGTGGCGGCGACCTCGAAGTTGCCAGCGATGAACAGCTCGGGAGTTCCGTCGTTGTTGCTGTCGTATACGGCCATCCGCTCGACCCGGCGGTTGGTTGGCGTCGTCGGGATGCCCAACTCGAGCGGGTTCCAAGTCTGCGTCGGGATGTCCCAGCGAGCGATGCCCGAAAGACCCCCGCTCTCATCGAACCGTCCGCACGCGTAAAGATCGCCGTTGTAGAGCTCTAGATCGAAGAGCTCGTTCCCGTCAGAGGAGTCCGTGAACAGCTGACCGGCGAACGGCGCCCAACTGGTTCCATCGAACTGCAGCATCGACTGCGGCGAGGGCGAGCTCGCCGAGTTGGGAGTTCCACCCACGACCAGCACGCTGGACGCCGGTCCGGCACCGTCGGGATCGAACACCTGGATCGTGTTGATTCTTTGAAGGGAGTTGATGAAGTCGCCTTGCAGAATGATCGGGGGACCGACCGGCTCCCACGCGCGGCCCGTCCATTTCGCGATGTCGTATGCCCCGCGGACAGCAATCACCGGCGTTGTCTGCACCGTCACGTTCTCGATGCCGCCGATCCGCCGAAAGGGGAAGTCCCCCACGGCGTAGATCGCCGGTCCGGTTCCGTCATCCCAGACCACCGTGTCGGAAATCTGGGCCTCGACGCCCGGCAGCGCGAACTGGTCCGACCAACTAGAAGTGCAGGACGTCTGCGCCGGAAGCTGGGCACAGAGGCTCAGCGCCGCTGTAGCACCAACACTCGTAAGCCAATGCCAACGCGCCGCGGCCCGAGATGTACCCTTGTCTGTGTGCATGATTCGCTCCATAAAATGTTGCGATCTGACGATGTCTGATACCGGAAGAAATGCCAGGAAAACTTTCGCGCATCTCTTTGACTACCAAGAAACTATCGATGTTGAGAGGGGGGGTTTACGGGCAGCCGGCGAACCACGCGGAGAGGAACGCGAAGATGTCGGCCACGTCGCGCGTGCCGGAGCTGTTGAAGTCCGAGCCCGGGGCGTTGGCGAACCAGGCGCTGAGGAACGCGAAGATGTCGGCCACGTCGCGGACACCGCTGCCGTCGAAGTCGGCGGGGCAGGTGCACGCCTGCACGAGGCGGGCCACGCCCTGGGACTCGAAACCTCCCGCAGCGCGGAAGTCGCCGGTGACATACAGCCCCCCCCACGTAGCGCTCGTTGACCCGAGAATGGTGTTCGAACGGCGGAGCGTCTCGCCCCCAGAGACTCCTTCCCAAGCCCCGCTCACCAAGCGGATCAGGCCGCGGACTGGCGAAGTGCCGCTGCTGGCGGGGGAATCCAGAACCGCTACAAGGGTCGGCCCAACTCCAAAGTCGAACACACCCACCGCGCTGACTCCCGAGGCTGTTGCGGCAGGGTTTGCGAAGCTCAGTGGGGTGGTGTTCACACCCTGGAACGTGCTCCCGTTGAATCGAGCAACATAGTCAACTCCGCTCACGCCGCCCAGGTTCTGGAACTTGCCGCCGACATAGAGCTGCTGGCCCGAACCCAGATCGATGACGGCGAGCTTTGCCGCAGAATCAGACGGCAGAGCGCCGGAGGCGAGCACCCAAGACGAGCCGTTCCACCGATAGAGCTCAGCAACGGCGGGCAGTGCCAGCGATCCGTCAAAGTAGCGGTAAGTGAGGAGCAAATAGAGCTGTCCCTGCACAGTCGCCAGCTGGACAAAAGCTCCGTTCGGGTTGAGGAAGCGGTTGGGCTGGGGATTGATTGCTGGAAGTCCCGAGTCCATCGCCGACCAAGCGGTCCCGTTGAAGCGGGAAACCCACCGCGCATCGACGCCAGCGATCCGGAAGTAACGGCCCGCTACGACGATACTCTGTTCGCCAGCGATCACTGCTGGCTCGACCGCATCGATGGCGTTTCCGAGCTCGAACGTTGAGGCCGGAGAAGGCTCACCTGTACCCACGGTCTGCCATGTTGAAGAGGTGAGCCTGAACAGCGAAGACGTTGGCGTGCCGATGCTTGTGCCGGGGAGGAGTCCCGCCGCGTACAGG
>JBBQRT010000023.1:0-48397 GCA_038214505.1 Phycisphaerales bacterium
ACGGGGAGGGTATGGAGGGCCGCCGCTGGCGTCTGCGGAGCAGAGAGGTACGAGCGGAGCGGGGTTGGGAAAGTGTGAGGGGTGCGGTATGCGCCGGGCCATGTTTCGAATCTGCGTCGAAGTTTGCAACACGTCCCCTCACCTGCTTGAAGCAGCGCGCCGAGCGGTCCGCTCCCGCTCGCGGGAGCGGGCGCAGGAGGGGGGGAGAATGACAAGCCCCGGCGCAATACGCCGGGGCTTCAAGCTCATCATTCCGTTACTTCGTTACTCCGTCACTTCATCACTTCTTTTTGCCCAGCCACTTGTCCCAGATCCCCTCGAACTCCGCGACGTTGCTCTTCTCGACGATCTGGAGCTTGAAGGTGTTGACGACCTGCTCGGGCTTCTTGTTGTGGTGGACCTTGTCGAAGAGCATCTCAACGGTGCGATAGCCCCAGCCGTAGCAGTCCTGGCCGATCAGGGCCTGGACCTGACCCTCCTTCACGTACGTCAGTTGCTCGGGCAGGTGGTCGACGGAGACGACCTTGGCCTTGTCGTAGACGCCGTCGAGGGCGTTCTTGGTGAACAGCGGCCAGCCGCCGACCATCGCCCAGCCGGTGATGTCGGGGTTGGTGGACTGGACCTCCTGCACCTTGGCGGCGGCAGCAGCGGCCGTCTCCTGGTGGTAGTAGGTGTCCTTGATCTTGATGTCCGTGAACTTGCCGGCCTCCTCGCGAACGCCCTTGACGCGGTTCTGCAGGTTGGTGGCGTTCTGGTTGCCGCCCAGGATCGCGACTGTTCCCTTGTTGCCCATCGCCTTGGCGAGCTGCCGCATGACCTCGCGGCCGGCCTCGACGTCGTCGATGCCGTAGTACGCGAAACGCTTCGAGTCGGGCGAGTCGGAGTCGAAGGTCACGACCTCGACACCCTTGGCGACGGCGGCATCGATGGCGGACTTGAGCACCTTGCCGTCGGAGCAGGAAACGGAGATGCCGTCGACACCTTGGCTCGCGAGCTGCTCGAGGAACTGGGCCTGCTGCTGCGCGTCCTCGTTGTTGGGGGTGCGCCAGTTGATCTTGACTTCGACGCCGTACTTCTTGGAGAGGTCCTTGGCCGCGTCCATCGCGCCGGTGCGGGCGGCCTGGAAGACGGGGTTGGCCTGGCTCTTGGCGATAACGCCGAACTCGTAGGACTTCTTGGCTTCCACTCCCGTGGCGGCCAAGGCGACCGAGCCGAAGCCCATCGCACAGACGGCGGCGAGCTTGACGAAGGAACGCTTGCTGAGCATGTCGCTGGATCTCCTGGTGCCGGCGCGAGCGGCCGGGCTTGTGCAATACGCGATAGGCCCGCCCTAACCCCGCGGGACGCCTCAAACGCAGTGTACCGGCAAAGCGGGATCTGGTGTCAACTCCGGGTCGATCTGCCCGCCGCCCTCGATGGCCCGGGGGGTGGGTTGTACCATCGGGAATGCCGCCCTCCACGCCCCCGTCCACCCCCGCCTCCCAGCCCCCTCTCGCCGACGCCAAGCACCGAACCGAACACGAATCCAGCCGGATCCACCGGATCGAAGTGGCGACCGCTCCCGGCGCGGCGGACCCCATCGGGGAAACGCTGAAGCGCGAGGCCGGGGCCTTGGGCATCCATCTGACGGCAAGCCGGGCGACCCACATCTACCTGATCGACGCGACGCTGACCGAGGCGCAGGTGCGGACGGTGTGCCAGAAGCTGCTGGCCGATCCCGTGACCGAAGTCGCGCGGGTGGGCGTTTCGCCGGTGGCAATTGGCCACGAGGTGATCGAGGTGCATCCGTTGCCGGGCGTCATGGATCCTGTCGCGCTCTCGGTGCAGGGGGCCGTGCGGGAACTGCTCGGAATGGCCGCCGAGCCCCGGGTCTCGACGGCCTGGCGGTACGACCTCGCGGGCCCGAAGCTTGGAAAGACCGAGGCCGCGCTGCTGGCGACGCGGCTTCTGGCCAATCCGGTCATTCAGCGGGTGCATAGTTCGCCGCAGCACCCGGCATCGTTCCCCACCGCGGCGGCCCACGAGGGCGGGATGGGACGCGTGCGGCTGATCGGGCTGGGCGCCGACGAGCTGGCTCGCCTGAGCCGCGACGCGCACCTGTTCCTGTCGCTGGAGGAGATGCGGGCGGTGCAGGGGCACTACGCCGCGATCGGGCGCGACCCGCGGGAGATCGAGCTCGAGACGCTGGCCCAGACCTGGAGCGAGCACTGCGTGCACAAGACGCTCAAGAGCACCGTGAGCTACCGGCCCGGAATCGGCGTGGGCGGGGGGGACGGGGGCGGCGGGGGCGGCGGGGCGACGCCGGACCCGATCCGCTGGGCCGGGCGGCCCGGGCACGATGTAAGCGACGATGGGACGGTAGTTATCCACAACCTGCTCAAGAGCACCGTCGCCGCGGCGACGCGCGAGCTCATCGCCGACGGCATCGACTGGACGCTGAGCGTGTTTGTCGACAACTCGGGGGTCATCGCCTTCGACGACCAGACGGCGGTGTGCGTGAAGGTCGAAACGCACAACCACCCCTCGGCCATCGAGCCCTATGGCGGAGCCGCCACGGGCGTGGGCGGGTGCATCCGCGACGTGATCGCCACGGGCCTCGGCGCGCGGCCGATCGCCAACACCGACGTGTTCTGCGTTGCGCCCTCGGACATGCGCGACGTGCCGCGGGGCTGCCTGCCCCCGGCGCGGATCCTGACGCAGGTGGTCGCGGGCGTGCGCGACTACGGCAACCGCATGGGGATCCCGACGGTCTCGGGCGGGGTGTACTTCGACGAGCGGTACGTGGGCAACCCGCTGGTGTATTGCGGCTGCATCGGCGTGATGCCGCGGGGCATGGTCAAGGGCGAGGTCGGAAGCGGGGACCTGATCGTCGTGCTGGGCGGGCGGACGGGGCGCGACGGGATCCACGGGGCGACGTTCAGCTCCGCCGAGCTCGAGCACACGGCGACCGACGAGTTCGCCCACGCCGTGCAGATCGGCAACGCGATCACCGAGAAGCAGATGCTCGACGCGATCATGCGGGCGCGGGACGAGGCGGGCGGGCCGCTGTACACGGGCATGACCGACTGCGGGGCCGGCGGGTTCTCGTCGGCGGTGGGCGAGATGGGCAAGGGCACCGGGGCGACGGTGCACCTCGAGAACGCGCCGCTGAAGTACGCCGGGCTGAGCGCGACCGAAGTCTGGATCTCCGAGGCGCAGGAGCGGATCGTGCTGAGCGTGCCGCGAGCGAACCTTCGGCGGCTGGCGTCGATCTGCCTCGAAGAATCCGTCGAACTGGCGGTCCTGGGCGAGTTTGCGCCGCCGGCGGGCTCGACGCCGGAGAACCCCGACCTCCTGCTGCTCATGCACGGGCGCGAAGTCGGGCGGATGAACATGCACTTCCTGCACGAGGGGATCCCCACGCCGACGCGGGAGGCGTCGTGGTCGGCCCGAACTCCGACGCCGCTGCAGCCGCCGCGCAGCCCGGCGTTGGCCGCCGAGCCGCCTTCGCTGGGCGAGTCGCTGCTCTCACTCCTGAGCCACCCCAACATCGCCAGCAAGCACTGGATCATCCGGCAGTACGACCACGAGGTCCGGGGCGGAACCGCCGTCAAGCCGCTGGTCGGCCCGCGGCTCCGCGGGCCGAGCGACGCGAGCGTGGTCATGCCCGTGCCCGGCTCGTCGCGGGGCCTGGCCATCGCCTGCGGCCTGCAGACGGGCATGGGCGACCCCGAGCTCGGCGGCGACCCGTACCTTATGACGCTGGCCGCCATCGACGAGTGTGTGCGGAACCTGGTGTGCGTCGGGGCCGATCCGGCCCGGATCGCGATCCTCGACAACTTCTGCTGGCCGAGCTGCAAGAAGCCGGAGAACCTGGGCTCGCTCGTGCGTGCCGCCGAGGGGTGCTACGACGGCGCGAAGGCGTATCGCACGCCGTTCGTCTCGGGCAAGGACTCGCTCAACAACCAGTTCACCACGCAGGACGGGCGGACGATCCAGATCCCCCCCACGCTGCTGATCACCGGCATCGCGATCGTGCCCGACGTGCATCGGTGCGTGACGATGGACATGAAGCGGCCGGCGAGCATCCTGCTCCTGGTGGGCCAAACGCAGGCGGCCATGGGCGGCTCGCACTATCAGCGGATCTTGCGGAGTAACGGAAACGATTTTGTCGCCGCGGAGGCGGGCATCCCAACGACCGACCTGACGCTCGGGCCACGGACGGCCCACGCCGTCGCGTCGGTCATCGGCCGCGGGCTCGTCGCCTCGGCCCACGACGTATCCGACGGCGGCGTGCTGTGCGCCGTCGCCGAGATGCTCATCGGCGGCGACTCGGCGGCCCGGATCGGCGCGAGCGTCAATGTCGCCGCCGTGGCGGAGATGTCGGGCATCACGAGCCTCCAAGCGGCAGCGTTCGGCGAGTCGCCGTCACGCTACGTGCTCGAGGTTGCCCGGTCCGACGAAGCGGCCGTGCTCGCGTCGCTTCGCGAAGCGGACATCACGGCGGCCCGCATCGGCGAGACCGATGCCTCGGGCCGATTGCGCGTCACGGGCGACGAGCAGGACGTACTGGACGTGGACCTGCTCGCCAAGGCATGGCTCTCGCCGCTGGATTGGTAAACCTCGGCGGCCTCGGGACCACTGGCCAGTCAGCGGCCGATCAGCGGCCGATCAGGCCGGCGGCCGCTCGAGCCCGCCGAACTTGCGGGTCCGCCGGGAATATGCGCGGATGGCCTCGTTCAGCTCGGCGACGCCGAAATCGGGCCAGAGCACCTCGGTGACGTGGAGCTCCGCGTAGGAGATCTGCCAGAGCAAGTAGTTGCTCACGCGCATCTCGCCCGCAGTGCGGATCAGCAGGTCGGGATCGGGCAGGCCCGCGGTGTACAGATGCTCGGAGATCAAGTCCTCGGTGATCGCGCCCGGATCGAGCCTCCCCTGGGCGGCATCGCGGGCGATCCGCCGCACCGCGTCGGCGATCTCGGCCCGCGAGCCATAGTTCACCGCCAGGCACAGCGTCCCGGCCGTATTTCCGCTGGTCATCTCCGTCAGTCGGTCGACCGCTTCGAGCACCTCCGGCGGCAGGCCCTCGCGTCGGCCGATCTGCCGGAACCGCAGGTTCTCTTCCATGAACCGGGGCGCCTCGGCGCCCAGATACTGCACGTACAGGCCCATCAGGGCCCGGATCTCCTCGGGCGGGCGCTTCCAGTTCTCGCTGGAGAACGAGTAAAGCGTCAGCACCTCGACGCCCAGCCGCCCGCACTGCTCGATAATCGCCCGGACGCCCTCGGCGCCGCGGGCGTGGCCCATGACACGCGGCAGGCCCTGACCCCGGGCCCACCGACCGTTGCCATCCATGATGATCGCCACGTGCCGCGGGATCTTCAGCGGGTGCACGTCCGGGAGGTGCGTGAGCGGATCGGCCTTGGGGTTGCGGGCCCGCAACTGGGCCACGATCCGCAGCGCCTCGGCGTCGGGGGCCGGGTCGGCGGTGGGCGGGGCAGCGGTCGCGTGGGTGGTCATGGCGCGGGGGTCCGATCGTACGCGCGGGGCCGGCACGGCGGGCCCGGAGTTCCCGGCGGGAGATCACTCGGGCGGAGCGGCCGCGGGAGCCTGCGGCCCCCGTGACTACGAACGCCGCGGCCCGCTGTTCGTCGGGGACGCGAAGGTTACACTCCGGGCCCATGGCCAAAGCCGCCGGCACGAAACCCAGGACCAGCACGACCGTCGCAGGCGCCGACGCGGGCGAGTCGCCGCGGGTCGAGCTCTACACCGACGGGGCGTGCTCGGGCAACCCCGGGCCGGGGGGATGGGCCTACATCCTGCGCCACCCCGCAAGCGGGAAGACGCGGGATGAGGCCGGCGGCGAGAAGGACACGACCAATAACCGCATGGAGATGACCGCCGTCATCCAGGGCCTGACGGCCCTGAGCCGTCGCTCTCGCGTCGAGCTCTACAGCGACAGCAAATATGTGCTCGACGGGCTGAAGGATTGGCTGCCGGGCTGGAAGCGACGGGGCTGGAAAACGGCGGACAAGAAGCCGGTGAAGAACCAGGACCTGTGGATGGCGCTCGACGCGCTAGCGCAGGCCCACGACATCGCATTCCACTGGATCAAAGGCCACAACGAGCACCCCGAGAACGAGAAGTGCGACCGCATGGCCGTCGCGGCGATAACGCAGTTGACCGGCCGCGAGTTCGTGCAGGACTATCACCTGCGGAAGTGAACGGCAGCGTCGGCCGGGCGCGGCGCGGGACCGTCGCCGAGCAGGCCTGCGGCCGGCGTGTTCTCGGCCCGTCCGGGCTCGCCCGATAAACCTCCGGGCTTCCGATTGTGCGGGCTATACGGGGCGGGCGTGCTGGGGCGCTCAAAGGGGCGGGGGAGGCGGGCGTGAAGGGTCAATCTGCGCGGGCGAGCGTCCGATCTTCCGGGCCATGCCCCCCACACCCCCCACCTCCACCCACGCGCCCGTCTCCGGAACCTCGGCCGGCCCCTCGCTCACCGGCCCCGCCGGCACCGCGCCGGCGCACAACTCGGTGGGTGATAAGCCCGTGACCCCCGCGGCCCAGAAGCTGCTGGACATCCTCAAGATGGCCCAGGAGCAGGACGCCTCGGACGTACACCTCATCACCGGGCACGTCCCGATGATGCGCGTTCACCAGGTCATGGTCCCGATGGAGCACCCGGTGCTCACGGCCGAGCTCACGCGGAGCATGGTCGAATACATGGCCTCCAAAGAGGCCTTCGCCAAGTTCGACCAGATCAAGGACTCGGACTTCTCCTTCGCCGCCCCGGGCCTGGCCCGCTACCGCGTCAACGCCCACGTGCAGCGCGGCACCAGCGGCATCGCGATGCGAACCATCAAGACCAGAGTTCCGCCGCTGGCGGCGCTCAACCTGCCCGAGGTTATCGCTCGCCTCACCTATCTCCCCCGCGGGCTGGTGCTGGTCACGGGCGACACGGGCTCGGGCAAGTCGACGACGCTCGCGGCCATGATCCAGGCGATGAACGAGCGGTACCGCAAGCACATCATCACGCTCGAAGACCCTGTCGAGTACGCCTTCACATCCAACCGCTGCCTCATCGAGCAGCGCGAGCTGGGGGCCGATATGCCCAGCTTCGCCTCGGGCCTGAAGCACGCGCTCCGCCAGGACCCGGACATCGTGCTGGTGGGCGAGATGCGCGACCTCGAGACCACCGCCCTGGCGATCTCGGCCGCCGAGACGGGCCACCTGGTGCTCTCGACGCTGCACACCGTCAACGCGAGCCAGACCGTCGAGCGCATCATCGACATGTACCCAGCCGGGCAGCAGAACCAGATCCGGTCGATGCTGGCCAACACTCTGCAGGCCGTCATCAGCCAGACGCTCTTCAGCCGCATCGACAAGCCGGGCATGGTGCCCGCCGTCGAGGTGCTCCTGTGCACGCCCGCGGTGCGGAACCTGATCCGCGAGAACCGCAGCTTCGAGATCCCCAACGTGATCGAGACCAACCGCGCCCTGGGCATGACGAGCCTGGACACGGCGATCGCGGAGCTGTACTTCAACGGCATGATCAGCCGCGAGGACGCGATCGCCCAGGCCGCGTACCCCGACAAGCTCGAGCGCATGCTGGCGGCGTGAGGATCGGATCGAGGGATCAGCGGATCGAGGGTTACACCGGATCACGGTCGGAGTCTGTTGTCAAGCCAGCCACAAGGAGCCGCGGAAGGAACGCGAACACGGGCCCGCGGGATCGACACTCGATCTCTCGTCCCCTGATCCCACGATCCCTCCCCCCGTCCTATGCCCAACTACCGCTACCAGGTCAAGACCAACTCCGGCGAGGTGCAGATCGGCGTGATCGCCTCCGACAGCGTGGCCACCGCCTCGGGCGTGCTGCGCAACCAGGGCTTGCGCGTCCTCTCGGTGAGCCCCGTCAACGCGGCCGCCGCCGGCATCGGGCTGGCGGCGAAGTTCGCCGAGCTCAACGCGGGCAAGCCCAAGCAGCGCCACGTTCTGGACTTCACCACGCAGCTCGCCGTCATGATCCGAGCCGGCATCAACCTCCGCGCGGCGCTCGACGGCATCGCCGACCAGACCGAGCACCCCAACTTCAAGAAGGTCATCCTCGGCCTCAAGACCGACGTCGAGGGCGGCAAGCAGTTCTCCGAGGCCCTCTCCCGCCACCCCAAACTCTTCGGCCCGCTATACATCAACATGGTCCGCGCGTCGGAGATGTCCGGCTCGTTCGCCAAGATGCTCGACCGCATCGCCGGCTACATCGGCCAGGAGATCGAGACCCGCAAGATGGTCATCGGCGCGTCGATCTACCCCGGCATCATCGGCACCATGGCCATCGGCGTGACCATCTTCCTGCTCACCTTCGTGCTCCCCAAGTTCCGCGCCGTCTTCCAGGGCAAGGAGGAGGTCCTCCCCTGGGCCACCAAGTTCCTCATGGGCCTCTCGGACTTCATGGTCAACAGCTGGTACTTCGTCGTCGGCGCCATCGTGCTGGTCATCGGCGGGATCGTGGCGGTCTCCCGCACAGAGCCCGGCGGCCTGGCGCTCGACCGGCTCCGCCTGAGCATCCCCGTTGTCAAAAGCATGTTCCGCGCGCTCTACATCGGCCGCTCGCTGCACACCATGGGCCAGCTGATCAACGCCGGCGTCCCCATGCTCGACACCCTGGCCATCACCGGCGACATCTCCGGCAATCGGCTCTTCAAGGGCATGTGGAAGACCGTCTACTCGAGCGTCAAGCAGGGCAAGAAGCTCTCGGCCCCGCTCAACAAGACCACGCTCCTGCCCCGCGCCGTGATCCAGATGATCTCCGCCGGCGAGGAGTCCGGTAAGCTCGGCGAGGTCCTCGACGAGATCTCCGCGTATTACCAGAAGCTCCTCCGCGAACGCATCAAGGCCGTCACCTCGATGATCGAGCCCATCATGATCATTCTTATGGGCTCCGTCGTCGGCTTCATCGCGATGGCCATCATCCTCCCGATCTTCAAGATGAGTCAGCTCGTGAAATAGCCGATGCCTCCATGGGGACGCCTTGTCCCCGTCGATCCCAGGCGGAGGCCCGCGAGGAACACGATGCTGAGCGGTACGTTCAACGCACGACTGTCGCCCCCACCGGGCAAGGGACGCCCGACGCTCCTGCGCCGGCCGGATCGATCGCGCGGGCTCCGGCGCTCCCGCCGCGGCTTCACGCTGCTCGAGGCCGCGCTCGCCACGGTCATCATCGGCGTCGGCGTCCTGGCGCTCGTCGAGGCCCAGTGGGCCTTCCTCCGCTCCAACGCCTGGTCGAGCCAGGCCGCCACCGCAAGCTACATGGCCAACGAGATCCGCGAGCTCATGCGCGGGCTCCCGAGGCACGACCCGGTCAACGGCCTCGAACTCGTCACCTCCGGCGGGACCACCACCCTCCAGGGCTGGGGACCCCGCGCCTCGGACGCTACGGTCCGCGACTTCAACCACATCGACTCCTTCGATGGCCTGATCTTCCGACCCGCCGGCACCGCCGGCTGGGCCGACGCCGATCTTCCCGGCCCCATCGACGCCTTCGGCACCGTGATTCCCGATGTCGACGGCGCCGGCAACGTCCGCACGCTGCCCAGCGGGGCCGCGATGCCGCTGCAGAGCTGGTCGCAGCAGGTCGTCGTTCAGAAGATCAACCCGTTCAACACCTCGATCACCTACGCGTCCTCCGCCGTGCTCCCCGCCGACGCCAGCAGCGGCTTCCGCGGACTGGCCGTCGACGAGTTCCCGCTGCGGGTGACCGTGATCGTCAGATACCAGGGTCCTTTCGACTCGACGCCAGTCGAGATGGCGAGGCTGAGCTGGATCGTGCAGTGAGCGCGCTGCGCTTTCCGCGGGTGCGTGCCCGCGAGAAGCATGGCGATTGGCCGGGGGCAGTCTGGAGCAGTCCGTGAACCGTCAGCACCTTTGCCGCGTGAGCCCGAGCGTCGCGTCCCGCCCCGCCGGGCGCGGGCGCGCCCGCGCCGTCAAGCGCCGCTGGAACCGCCGCGGCGTCGCGAGCGTGCTGGCGATGATGTTCCTGGTGATGTTCAGCGCCCTCTCGGTCGCCATGGCCGTCGCGAGCCAGGGCAACCTCCGCACCGCCGACACCCACCAGCACCTCACCCGCGCCATGTCCGCCGCCGAGACGGGCCTGGGCTTCGGCGAGCAGCGCCTCTTCGCCGCCATCGCCCGGTTCCAGGTCGATAAGGGCGTCGTCGACGCCGCCTTCGCACGCCGCCTCTGGGCCGGCAGCACCGTCAGCGGCGACGGCCGCGTCAACGTCCTGCCCTCCCGCAGCGGAATGAGCGACTCTGTCACCGTGCGCGGCGTGGCCGACGCCCTGCTCAGCTCGCACCTGGCCGACCAGAACATCATCCAGCTCTCCGGATTCCCGGCCGCCGCCGGCATCTTCGACCCGTCGGGCACCGTCGACGCAAGCGTCTTCCGCGCCGACACCTGGGTCCGCACCGGCCTGCTCCCCATCGACACCGACGCCGCCCAAGACGGCTCGCGCGGCGCCGCCTTCCAGATCACCTACGCCCCGCTGGCCAACGGAACCGACATCCGCATCATCGTCACCGGGTACTCCAGCATGGGCGCCGCGGGCTCGGGCTACCGCTACGGCTCGACCTCCGGCGACTCCACCGCCCGCTCCGTCAGCCGCATCATCCAGCAGGACTACCGAATCGCCAAGCGCCCCAGCCACGCCGTCACCAGCCCCACCAGGATCATGATCGGCAAGAACGTGAACGTCTACGGCGACCTGGGCACCACCTTCACCGACGTCACGCGCCCCAACGGCGACCCCATCCAGACCAAAAGCGACTTCGACGGGCTCAACGCGTCGCTGGACGCCAAGCTCGCACGCTTCCGCACCGCCCTCCGTACCTTCGACGTCAACGGCGACAACCGCCTCCGCGTCGGACATCCCACCGAGAGCCAGGGTCTGCCGGGCTCCGCCGAGCTCACGAGCCGCAACTGGCCCGCCAACGCGTTCTCCGACATCACGCGCGACGGCCATGTCGACGAGTTCGACATCTTCATCAACCACTACGACGCCGACCGCGACGGGATCCTGGTGCTCTCGTCACGCCTCACCGCCGGCACGCCCGCCGCCGGCCGCACCGCCGAGTTCGCCGCCGACGACGATCTGGCCTTCCTGATCGACAACTCCGACCCCGACCGCAACCGCAACGGCACCTCGGGCTACACCGACACGCTCGACGACGGCCGCGTGGGCGCGACCAGCTCCGTCCGAGACGCCGACGACGTCGCCCTGGGCTGGCGCGACGGCGTGATCAGCTGGCGCGACAACTACGCCAAGGTCAAGGGCCGGCTCACCTTCCGCACGACCTCCGCCGCGTGGGCAACGGCCCGCGGCGGTTCCTACGCCCCGCTGCTCCAGGGCCCATTCGCCCCGCCCGGCGGCAAGAACGCCCTGCGTTTCAACGCCGGTGTCGACGAGCTCCCCCTGCTCGACGAGAGCCTCTTCGCCGCCGCCCAGACGCCGCTGACCAGCGCCGCCAGCGGGCTGAGCTTCGACCAGCAGGTCGCCGCGCAGCTCGGGATCTCGTCGGGCGCGCTGCCCACCTATACCGAGGCCAGCACCGACTCGTCCCGCCCGCGCTTCTGGCGGGGCAACCTCGACAACGCCTATGTCGTCGCCCGCACCGGCCGGGCCCTCTGGGAGAAGATGCCGTTCAACTCGCCGGCCGCCAGCGACTGGTACCTCCGCCCGCGCTACGAGAACATGACCTTCCGCAACGTCCAGATCCCCGCCGGCAACAACGGCCTGTTCATCAACTGCCGCTTCATCGGCGTCACATACGTCCGCTCCTACACCGACAACCGCCACGCCAACTGGTCGCTCTACGGCCAGATGGAGTGGAGCACCTCCGCGGCCCGCCCCGTCCTCAAGACCGCACCCCTCGACAAGAGCGACTTCCTGCGGTACACCTCCGGCAACGTCGCCGACGGCCCCAGCAACTACGCCGCCTTCCCCGATCCGCCCGTCATCAACGGCGCCGCCCGCACCGGTGCGGCCCGCGACACCAAGCTCTACTCGAACAACATCCGCTTCCACGATTGCACCGTCGTCGGCTCCGTCGTCGCCGAGACGCCCGCCACCTTCACCAACATCCGCAACAAGCTCCAGTTCACCGGCGCCACACGATTCAGCAGCCGCGACATGTCCTCCTCGAACCCCGCCGACAACCCCGACGCCTCCGCACAGCCCGAGATCGACAAGTCCCCCCTCATGGCCCCCAACTACTCCGTCGACATCGGCTCCTTCAACGCCCCCACCGACCTCAACGGCTCCCGCGGCCAGAACGTCCAGCTCAAGGGCTCCGTCGTCGCCGGCGTCCTGGACATGCGCGGCACCGCACGCCTCGAGGGCGCACTCTTCCTCACCTTCAACCCCGTCTTCGGCCAGGGGCCGCTGTCCCAGAACGGCACCGGCATCGGCAACCCGGCCAACTTCAACACCACCCTTGGCTACTTCGGCGACTCCGACGGCGACGGCGAGTCCCTCGACCCTTCCACGCTCCCCATCGTCGGCGGCGTCCCAATCGTCGGCTTCGACACCGACGGCGACGGCATCGCCGATGTCAACGCCGGCCAGCCCCAGCCCGCCGGCTCCGTCGCCGTCCCGTTCAACGGCTTCGGCCGCGTCGAGATCTACTGGAACCCCGACCTCCCGATGCCCGACGGCATCCTGCTCCCGCTCTCGGCCGTCTCGCGTCCCAGCACCTACAGGGAGGGCAAGCAGTGATCCCCAGCCGTCGCAACGCTCTCCAACCCTCCCCGGCCCGCCCGGCCTTCAGCATCGTCGAGCTGCTGGTCGCGCTGGTCATCACCTCGACACTCCTGGCCGCCACGCTCCAGGCCTTCGACGCCTCCTGGCGCGGCTATAAGCAGACCACCAGCTCGGCATCGACGCACGTCGTCAGCCGCATCGTCATGCACCGCGTGCTCTCGATGATCCGGACCGGCTCGGGCTTCTCTCCCGTGCCCGCCGACGTGCTCGACAACACCCTCAACCCGCTGACCAGCACGTTCATGGAGTTCCAGGCCGACGCCGACCGCACCGGCAACACCGGCCGCTGGACCCGCGTCGAGCGCCGCGATTCCGCCGCCCTGCCGGGCACCTTCGAGCTCTGGTACGTCCTCATCGACCGCTCGGGCGGCTCGACCACCATCATCGCCCAGCGGCCCCTGCTCACCAACGTCCGCCAGATCGCCTTTATCATGCAGTACGACCGCGGCCCGCGCCTCAGGCTCGCCACCATCGACCTCACCGTCCAGCCCGGCGACGACGCCGACATGCGCATCGGCATCGGCAACGACGCCCCGACCATCCGCATGGTCGCCTCCGCCTCGCCCTGGCAGTTCCGCTGAGCTTGATCTCATGCCTCTGGGTACCCCGCATCTCCGAGGCGGGTCTTTCGCCTTGGTCTCGACCAAGCGCCATCGCCATCCACCACCAAACCAATCCAGACTCGGAGTGGCGGGCTCTGCAAAGGCCAACCACTCCGCCTAGCCCCTCACCCCGCCCGCCCCCGCGACCACCGGCGTGATGATCTCGCGGTGGTTCGCGCACCGGGGACACTTGTGCTGCCCGCCGAGCTTCCCGCGCGACTGCATCCACGCGTGGAACGTCCCGATCGGCACAGGCGTGATCGTCGGCTCGCCCATGCCCACGCCATCGGTCCGCTTGGTCGTGTAGTCGACGTTCTGGGCCTTGAGCGACCCGTCGAACGCGGCGCCGAAAGTCGCCATCGCCCCCGCGTCCGGATCGCCCTCGACCTCGACAGCCAGCTCGAGCCCCGCACGCCTGCCGTCGCCCGGATACACCGGCGCCGCCGTGAACTCCCCCACCACCACGCCCGCCGCCCGCGCCGCCTGCGCGACGGCGTTCTCGATGTGCTCGACGATCAGGTTCTCGCCGAAGGCGTTGATGAAGTGTCGGTGCCGCCCGACGATCCGCAGCCGCGCCGGCCCCTCGCCTCCACGCCCGTCGAGCCCCGCGCACACCGTGTCGAAAACCACCACATCGCCAATAATGTACCGCCAGAGCCCGGCGCACGTGCTCATGCACACCACGTACTTCTGCCCCTTCTCCACCGCGTCGGCCGTGAACGCCCGCGGCTCGGGCGCGTCGATCTCTTCCAGAGGGATGAACTCGTAGAAGTTTCCGATGTCGCTCATCAGCCGCAGGCCCGGGTCGCCCCGCGTGTCCTGCATCGCGATGAACCCCTCGCTCGCCGGATAGAGCTCCAGCCGGAACGGGATGTCCGGCCCGTTGGGCGAGCCGCCGAACGCCTGACGGACCCGCGGCTCGAAGGGCGCGTAGTTCACGCCCCCGTGCACGAACATCGTCAGATTCGGCCACACATCGCGGATCGTCTCCGCCCGCCGCCCCTGCTCCCGGGCGAGCCGCACCACCCGGTCCATCAGCACCAGCGCCCAGCTGGGCATCCCGTTGATCATCCGGATGTCGCGATCCAGGCACCGCTTCGCCATCGCCTCGATCTTGCTGGGCCAGTGGCTCATGAGCGCCACCCCGGGCCCGGGCTCATAGATCGCCGAGATCGGCCAGCGGATCAGGGGCGTCACCAGCCCCGAAAGATCGCCCGTCCGGATCCCGTGCACGTTGGTCGCCAGCTCCGTCGAACCCCCCAGGAAAAGCGCCTTGCCCGACAGTACCCGCGGCAGGTCCACCCCGAACCGCATCCCGTGCGCAAAGATGTCGAGCGCGGCCCGAAAGTTGCTCTTGAGCATCGCCTTGCTGACAGGAATGAACTTGTCCCCCGCCGTCGTGCCCGAGGTCTGGGCATAGTCCATCACCAGCCCGGGCCAGAGCACGTCCGGCCGCCCCTGGTCCCGCATCTTGTCGACATACGGCCGAAACGCCGCGTACTCCCCCGGCCGCACCGCCTTGCGGTACTCGCCGATCATCTCGGCGTCTCTCATGAGCAGCAGCCGTGCGAACCCGTGCTCCAGCCCGAACGTCGTCGACTTGGCCGAGTCGAGGAGCTTGCGCAGCTGGGCCGCCTGGATCCGGGCCGTCTCTCGCGTCCAGTACGCCCGGTCGCCGAGCAGCGCCGTACGCCCCCGCAGGCGCAGCCTGAGCGCGTGCCCGACCATGGCCGTCCACGTGTGGCCGCCGCGTTGCATGCTCGTGTTCATCGCGGATTCTTGGCGTCGAGCACGGGAAGAAACTCCGCCACCGCCTGGGCGAAGAGCTCGGGCCTTTCGATCATCGGGGCATGCCCGCAGCGATCAAGCCACACCATCTTCGCGTGCGGAATGTTCCGCTGGAAGCCGTCGGCGGCCTCGGGCGGAGTCACGATGTCCTGCCGGCCCCAGATCAACAGCGTCGGCTGGCGGATCTGCGACATCGCGTCCCCAAGGTGGTCGCGCCGGGCCGAGCGGGAAAGCTTGACCATCGCCCGCGCCCCGCCGCGATCCGAAAGCTCCGCGTGGGCCCGGTCGAGATCTCGCTCGTTCATCGCCGCCGGGTCGAAGAACAGCTCGCCGATCTTCCGCCTGAGCCATTCCCGGCTCGGACGGATCTGAACATCAGCCACCATCGACTTCTCGATCAGCCCGCTCGCCCCCGCCAGCACCAGACCCCGCACCAGCTCCGGGCAGTAGATCGCCAGCCGCGACGCAACGTGCCCGCCGAAGGAGTTGCCCACCAGCACGACCGGCTCGTTGAAATAGTCACGAAGGAACCGGGCCGTCAGGTCCGTCGCCCCGTGGATCGAACACTGCTCGCCCCGAAGCTGGAGCAGCGGCAGCTCGAACATCACGCACCGGGCCCGCCCGCTCACCCGGTCGACCACGCCCTCCCAGTGCTCGTTCAGCCCCACCAGCCCGTGCAGGAAGACCAGCGGCACCCCGCTGCCAATCTCGTGCACGCTCGCCGCGAGGCCGTCGCCGTCGGGGATGACCCACCGCGTGGTCGCCATGCCCACACCCAGCGGGACCAGAAGGTCGTCCGCGGCGGGTGCAGAATGTGAAGCAAGCCTCATCCCTGGCTCCATAGATAACTCATGGTATCGTCGAGCCGCCCGCCCCGCCCGCACCCCGAGCACGTTTCCCTATAGCCCACCCCTCGGGAGCCCCGGCCCTTCGCCGCGCCACGCGTCCGCCGCCGCCCAAACTGTGAAGATCTCGCAAACTCAATCTCACGCATCACTTGCAGCAACCCGCCCATCCTCCAGCCGGATCACCCGGTCCGCCCGGGCTGCCACATCCTGATCGTGCGTCACCATCACCATCGCCCGCCCCGTCGACGCGCGATGCTGCACCATTGCATCCAGAATCGCCTGCCCCGTCTTGCGGTCCAGGTTGCCCGTGGGCTCGTCGGCCAGCACGACCGGCGGGTCGTTGATTAAGGCCCGGGCGATCGCCACCCGCTGCCGCTCGCCGCCGGAGAGCTCCGCCGGGCGGTGCGTCAGGCGGTGGCTCAGCCCGAAGCTCGCCAGCAGCTCGGCGGCCTTGGCCCGCAGCTCTTGCCGCCTCAGAAAAAATCCCAGCCGCCCGTACCGCGCCATCGCCGGCAGAAGCGCGTTCTCCACCACGTTCAGCTCCGGCAGAAGGTGGTAGAACTGAAACACAAACCCCACCGACTCGTTGCGATACCGGTCGAGCGTCCCGACGGACATCCGGCCAAGATCCTGATCCCGGAAGCGGATGTACCCGTCCCACGGCATCGTCGTCGCCGCCCGCAGCGGGTCGACCGCGCCGCCGCACTCCGGACAGGCTTTGGGCCGGATGCCGATCAGCGCAAAGCCGCAGTCCGAGCAGGAGATCGGGAGACTGATCTGGGTATCCGGCCGGTCCAGCCCGCCCAGCAGGTGCAGCAGGGTGCTCTTGCCCGAGCCCGAGGCCCCGAGGATCGCGACCCATTCGCCCGCGTGGACCTGAATATCGACTCCGCGCAGCACCGGCACGCCCACCCGGCCAAGCCGATAGGTCTTGTGCAGATTGCTCGCCTCAAGCAGCGGCGAACTCGAGAGATCAACCTGCGAAGTGTTCGTCATCGGGTGGGTGTCAAGGCTCGTCATGGTGTGTGCTTCAAGGCCGCCTTACTCGAACCGCAGGGCCCGCACCGGGTCCATGAACGCCGCCTTGAGCGCCGGGATCAGGGCCCCGAGCACCGCGCAGACGATCGCCGAAACGACCACCAGCGTCGCCTTCCGCGACTCGACAATGTTCGGGATCGTCGGGAAGTAGTAGACGCTCGGGTCCCAGATGCTGATCCCCAGCTGCTCGCCCATCCACTCGTGGATCGGATTGATGTTCCACACGATCGTCGACCCCAGCCCGAGCCCAAGCGCCGCCCCCACCACCCCGATCACGAGGCCGTACCGCAGCCACAGCCACGCCACGCCCCCGCGGCTGGCCCCGATGGCCCGCAGGATCCCGATGTCCTTGGTCTTCTCGCTCACCATCGCCCAGAAGATGCACAGGATCAGGACCGCGCACACCAGCGACATGAACAGCAGCATCCCCACCACCATCGCCGTCTCCTTCTTGACGGCCCCGATGAACGTCGACAGGCTCCGCTCCCATGTCGAGATCATCCGCCCGCGGGCCGTCTCAAGGTCCGGCACCTTCCCCTCGTGGGCCCGCGCGAAGCCCGCGTAGATCTCGATCACCCGCTGCCGCAGCGTCTCGGCCTCCACGCCCGGCCTGGCCTTGACCAGCACCGTCGTCACCCGCGCCGGCTCGGTGCCGATGACCTCGCGCTGCCCGACCCGCTCGCCCGACCCCTCGCCGCTGATCGCGTAGGGATCGACCGGCGCATCGCCGAGCCGCTGCTGCTCGTTCATGCTCAGCATCCGCTGCAGCTCGCCAAGATCCATGAGGACGGTGTTCTTGTCGGCCTCGAAGAGCCCCGTGCGGTACTCGTTGACCACCGGCAGCGTCCGCGACACGAAGAGGCTCATGTCCCGGCCCTTGGCGTCCATCGGGATCACGCGGATGGTCAGGTTGTGCAAGGGCGCAAAGCCCGGGATGTCCTTGAACGAGCCGTCCGTCGTCCGGCGGCTGACGGAGTACGCGGGCTGGTAATAGCCCTCGGGCTTCCGAACCGAGAAGCCCATCGCCTCGATCCCCGGCACCACGCCCGGCTTGAACTGCCCCGTCCTGGGGTCGCTCCGCCCCAGCCGGAGGCCGTTGGCGTAGAGCTGCTCGAGCAGCTCCTGGTTGATGCGGAACGAGGCATCGGCGTTGTCCTTGGCCGGCAAGCGCGGGTCGCGCCCGCGCGTATCCCGCGGCTCGGGCTTCGCCACCGGCCGCCACCAGACCTGCTGCTCGAAGTCGCTCACCTTCGCGAACCGTGCATCGATCCCCTTGATCCGCATGCCGATGGCCCGGTCGTCGGGGAGCGTGACCATGCCGAAGGTCTCGATCATCGGGGCCGCCCCCGCGACCAGCTCGTCCTTCTCCAGCCGGGCGATCAGATCGTCGGAATACGCGAACCCCGCCGTCGGCCAGTTGATGGTGACGTCTCCCTCCATCTTCCGCCCGACTTCCAGCAGCATCGTCAGAAACCCGCCCATGATCGACCACGCCACCAGCACCAGCGCGCTCGAGAGCATGACGCTCACGATCGCGAGCATCGGCATGATCTTGCTGGTGAGATATCGCCGCGTCAGGAGGGCTTGGTACACGAGAGAGTGTACCGGCCGAAGCCCCCGCGGCGGCGTCGGCACGCCCGACTCACCCACCGCCCATGCCACGACCTTGGGCGTCCCGGACCAAGGTCGTGGCGGCCTGCCAACCCCGACATCCCGATCCCAGGCCCACCACCGCTCGTCAAACCAAGAGACATCGTCGATCCGCACCAGCCGACCACTCCAAGCATCGCCGCCCCAACTCCCCTACCCTCACCTGTGCTCCGCGTCGGTCACGTTCAACTCCAGTCGAACCTCCTCCTGGCCCCCATCGCCGGATACTGTGACCTGGCCTTCCGCACTGTCTGCCGCGAGTTCGGCGGCCTCGGGCTCGCCTGCACCGACCTCCTCTCCCCCCAGGGCCTCCTCCGCGGCACCGCCACCAGCCTCGACCTGGCTCGCACCAACGCCTTCGACAAGCCCATCTGCATGCAGCTCTACGGCGGTGACCCGGACATCATGGCCCAGGGCGCCCTCTGGGCCCGCGACCACGGGGCCACCGTCATCGACATCAACATGGGCTGCCCCGTCGACAAGGTCACCAAGAAAGACGGCGGCTCCAAGCTGCTCTGCATCCCCGACACCGCCGAACGCATCGTCGAGAAGGTCGTCGACGCCGTCGGCCGCGGCACCGCGGGCTCGCCGCCCATCCCCGTCACCGCCAAAATGCGCCTGGGCTGGTTCGATGACCAGCCCGTCGCCGAGTTCCTCGCCCCGCGCCTCGTGCGGGCCGGGGCCGCCATGATCACCATCCACGGCCGGACCACCTCGCAGAAGTTCGCCGGCGTGGTCAACCGCGACGGCATCCGACGCGTCGTCGCGGCCATCAAGAGCGTGAATCCCGACGTGCCCGTTATCGGCAATGGCGACGTGACCGAGCCCGAGCACGTGCCGCTGATGCTCGAAGCAACCGGCTGCGACGGCGTGATGATCGGCCGCGGGGCGCTGTCGACGCCCTGGATCTTTCGCGACGCCCACGCCCTGTTGACCACGGGCATCAAGCCGCCACCGCTGACCCATGCCGAGGTGATCGCGACGATGCGCCGGTACTTCGACCTCATGCTCGAATACCGGGAAGAGAAGTACGCGATGGTGCAGATCCGACGCCGGGTGTCGTGGTTTGCCAAGCGCCTCGGGCCGTGCAAGCGATTTAGAGAAGTGCTCCGGGGGGCCCCGGACCCGGCGTCCGTATACGTGGCCCTTGAGGGTTTTGTCCGGGGTGACTTCTCGCGGGCAACGGACTTGGCTGTCGATATTGACGCCGACGCGAACGCCGAGGCAACGGCCGCGTAAACCGGCCTGCCCGGTCCGGTGCCGTGCTTGGTTCGGCCTCGGTTTCTATCCACGAGTTTCCGACCCGGAACCGGTCTTCCTCCCCTCGTCCAAATCGCATCCAAACCTCGGAGCTTGCTGCCTATGACTTCCAGCCGCGTGTTCTCGAAGATTGCTCTGCTCGCCTTGGTTGCTGGCCTTCCCGTCGGCGTGGCCTCGGCCCAGGACGCCAAGCCCGTCCCGGCCCCCGTCGTGACCCCGGCCGCTCCTGCCGTCACGGCGGCCCTGAAGTTCGCTAATGAGAAGTTCGACTTCGGCGATATCTCCGACACCGAGCCCGTCAGCCACGAGATCACCTTCACGAACTCCAGCAGCGAGACGATCAAGCTCGCCGTCGCCGCATCCTGCGGCTGCACCACCTCGATGCTCGAGAAGACCACCTACGCCCCCGGCGAGAGCGGCAAGGTCAGCGCGACCTTCAACCCCGCCGGCCGCATGGGCCCCCAGACCAAGACGCTAACGTTCACCGTCATCGAGCCCCAGGGCAAGTTCTCCCAGCAGGTCGTCACGCTGACCAGCAACGTCAAGGCGCTGGTCGTGCTCGATCCGCCCAAAATGTACCTCAACGAGGTCGACCACCGCAAGGGCCAGACCGCCCGCCTGACGATCTCGGGCCGCAAGGCCGGCTTCGAGGTCACCAAGGTCGAGGCGACCGGCGCCGGGGCCGAGTTCGTGAAGGTCAAGATGCTCCCCGCCGAGCCCGCCGAGGTCAACGGCGAGCAGCTCGTCCGCGTGCCCGTCGAGCTCGAGATCGGCAAGGGTGCCCCCATCGGTAACCTCGCCGCGACACTGACCATCACCACCAACGACGAGAAGGCCAAGCTCCAGCCCTACTTCCTCGGCGGCGACGTGATCGGCGACGTCAAGGCCACCCCGCCCCAGGCCATCCTCCGCGTCCAGACCCCGGCCACCAAGTTCGACACCCAGATCCGCCTGGACAGCCGCTCGGGCTCGGCGTTCACGATCAACTCGATCGACGTCGAGGGCCCGAAGGACATGAACATCGTCACCGACATCACCAAGAACGATGAAGGTCGGTCCTACATGGTGACTGTCAGCGGCGTGACCCCCAACCGCGCCGGCATGGTCCAGGGCTTCCTCATCATCGTCTCCGAGGCCCAGGGCGGCAACGAGACAATGCGCATCCCCTTCACCGCCGTTGTCAACGTTCCCCAGCCCGCGGCCGTCCCCACCCAGATCATCCCAATCTCGCCCAAGCAGTAACTCCGCCCAAAGTTCCGACCTTTCCCCGCCCCCGGCGCGCGTCACAACCGCACGCCGGGGGCGATGTCCAGAGACCTATAGCAAAAGGGGACGCCATTGACCGTAAAGCCGCCCACCAACATCTGGAAGCTCGTCGCAATACAGGCCCTGGTGCTCGCGAGCGTCGGCTCGGCGATCGGCGTCATCGATGCCTTCCGCCGCCCCATCAACCTGTCCCGCACCACAGTCGACGTCAACGACCTGCTGAAGCCAACCACGCCGCCGGCAGCGGTCGCCCCGACGCCCACCCCCGCGCCGCCCATGGCAAAGGCCGAACCGGCCCCCACCGCCGCTTCCACCCCCACCACCGCGACAGGCACCGCGACCGGCACCGTCAACCCGGGAGACGCAGGCTGGAAGCCCACGCCCGAGGCGGCCCTGCCCAAGGGCCAGATCACCATCGAGCAGGCCAAGCGCCTCTTCGACGCGGGTGCCCAGTTCATCGACACCCGCAAGAAGGACGAATACGAGGCGGGCCACGTGCAGAACGCGTTCCGGATCGGCCTCAGCAACTTCCAGGCGGGTGATCCGGCCCTGCTGGCCATGATCCCGCGTGACTCGGTGGTCGTGGCCTATTGCAACGGCGGGCAATGCGACGAGTCCGAGGCCGTGGCCCGCATGTTCTCCGGCTCGGGGTACGCCAAGGTGTTCGTGCTCCACGACGGGTTCCCCGGGTGGAAGGTGATGGGCCACCCGGTGCAGACGGGCGCGGGCATGCAGGCCGAGTGAACGAATCAACCGACCAGCGAGGAACCCCCGCCGTGCAACCGCTTACAGACTCTCGCTTCTCTCATACCGCCAGTTGGCTGGCCCGGATGGCCGGGATCTTCCTGGGCGCGGTCTTTCTTTGGGCCGCTTGGAAGAAGATCGCCCCGCTGGGATCGCCCAACCCGCCGCAGGTCTTCGCAAGTTCGATCACGGCGTACAAGCTCGGGCTTCCAGACTGGCTGGTGACGTTTTCGACCTTCGCCGTGCCTTGGACGGAGCTGCTGGCCGGAGTGGCCCTCATCCTGGGCCTCTGGACCCGGGCGGCGGCGGGGATCATCGTCGCGATGCTCCTGCTGTTCATCGGCCTGGGTATCTCGGCCCTTGTTCGGGGGCTGGAGATCAAGTGCGGCTGTTTCGGCGATGGCACGCTGTTCTGCACCGGGGGCCTCGGGTGGTGCCACATCCGCGAGAACCTGTTCCTGACGTCCTTGGGCGTGCTTTGTGTCCTGGCCCGGCCCCGGGGCACGCTTGATGAGCTGCTGGGGCGGAAGACCTTCTGACGGGGCCGGGCCTATAGTCCCCTCCCCACTTTCCCGTCGCCCGGGGGCTCCGAGCTGGTTGCTCGGGAGATTTCCGGGCCAAACGTCCAAGACGGAGCAACGACCGCATGTCCCGCTTCCCCCGCTTCGGCGCTCAGCCCAAGATCAAGGCCACCAAGACCTCCTCCAGCGGCAAGGTGTTTGTCGACTACAAGGACGTCGAGACGCTCCGCCGACTGATGTCTCCCAACGGCAAGGTATACGGACGTAAGCGTTTGCAGACCTCCGCCGCCGAGCAGCGGCTGATCGGCCGCGCCGTCAAGCAGGCCCGCTTCATGGGGCTCTTGCCGTACACGTCCGCGACGGTCTGAGTGACATCGACCATGGCAGTTGACCGGACCCCTCGCAACCGCGGGGGGTTTTTCGTTTCCGGGAAAGCCACGAGTCTGGGGAACGGCGCGTTCCCGGGGCGCGGCACGGACCGATACCGTGAACTATGCCGACCGAACGCGACTACAGACGTGTGGTGGAGTTGATCCGTCCCGAGGGCAGCCGCGAAGCGCGGATGCAGGCGGTGGTGGACGCGTTGTGGGACGAAATGGGGCCCAAGGGGTGCTCGTGGGTGGGGTTCTACATCAAGCCGCTGGACGCGGACGAGCTGGTGCTCGGGCCGCGGCGGGACAAGCCGGCGTGCTCGCCGATCGGGCTGTTCGGGGCGTGCGGCCGGTCGCTGCAGAGCCGGCGGCCGCTGGTGGTGACGAACGTGTCGAACCTGAAGGCCGGGTACATCGCATGCGATCCGCGGGACCGCAGCGAGGTGGTGATCCCGTGCATTGAGATCTTTGGTGACGAGTGCTGGGGCGTGCTGGACGCCGACAGCCACGACATTCACAGCTTCACGGAGAGCGACGTGGCGGGCCTCCAGATGGTCTTGCGGCACGCGGGGCTGACGGGGATCGTCGGTGCGGGGCTGGTCGAAGTGATCTAGGCCGAACGCCGCGGGCTAGAAGGGCGCGGGGCTAAGGACACGGACGCGAGGGCCGGCGCCGGGGTGGTTGAACTCAAGCACGCTGGCGTGGAGGCACAGGCGCTCGGCGAGGGCATGGGTGAGGGGCTGTGGGCCGTAGAGCACGTCGCCGAGGATCGGCAGGCCGACGCTGGCAAGGTGGACGCGGAGCTGGTGGGTCCGGCCCGTGACGGGCTCGAGCTCGAGCCGTGAGCGGTCGGTCTCGACACTCAGCAGTCGCCAGCGGGTCAGGCTCGGGCGGCCCAGGGCGCGGTCGATGACTTGAACGGGGCGGTCGTCGAGGTCGGGGCGGATGGGGAGGTCGATCGTGCCGGACTGGGCCGGGGGCACGCCGTCGACCAGTGCGGAGTAGCGCTTATAGACGGTGCGTGCCTCGAACTGCATGGAGAGGTCGCGCTGCGCGTCTGGATCCAGGCCGAAGACCAGCAGGCCCGAGGTGTCCATGTCCAGGCGGTGGACGACCAGGGGGCCCGAGCAGGCCGGGAAGAGCCTGCGGACGCGGCTGGCGGCGCAGTGGGCCTTGTCCTCGCCCTTGCCGGGGACGCTGAGCATGCCGGGGGGCTTGTTGACGACGACGAACCGCTCGGCGGCGAGCAGGACGGTGAGGTCGGGGCCGCGGTGGGGCTGGGTGGGCACGGCGAATAGCATGCGTGGGGGTGATCGGAGACAAGCGTGGCCGCCAAAATTGCCGTTTTCTCGTGCGTCTCGCTGGTGCTGGGCCTGGTTGTCGGCGCGGGGGCGAGGGCTCAGGCTCCCGCCGTTGCCCCGATCCCCGAGGCCGCGGCGGACTGGAGGACGGCCGAGGGTGAGCTGCTGGGAGACTACGCGCAGCTCACGCTGCCGGAGCGGTACATCAAGGCGGGGGAGGCGTACTTTGACCACCAGACGCCGCCGCGATGGATCGTGTTTCAGGCGACCCAGCGGCCCGAGAAGCAGGGCGAGGAGCCCAGCCCGCACTACGCAATGTATGTAGCGAAGTTGATGTACAACGCTGGGAACATCGTCGGCATCCAGGAGCCGAAGCGACTGAGCCTCCCCGGGACGGCCAACACCTGCGGCTGGTTCCACCCGCAGAAACCGTACACGGTGCTCCTGGGCTCGACGCTCACGGCGCCCAAGAAGTCGGACCGGCCCGGCTTCCGCGTGGGGACGCGGAGCTACGTGTGGCAGTTTCCCGACGAGATGGAGGTATGCGAGATTTCCGTGAGCCAGATCGCGCTTGAGCTGGCCGCGGGCGATCCGCTGGGAGAGGATGTGCGCGGCATGGAATCGCTGCTTAGGGAGAAGATGCCGGCGATCATCGAGCTGCGGAAGGCGGGCAAGCTCGGAGCGTACGACAAGCGATTCGGTGCCCTCATGGCCGAGTGCGACAAGCGGTTCCCGAGGGCCCGGGCGATCAAGAACTGGTCCTCGCCCGCGCCGGTGTTCAGGCGCGAGCGGTACGACGCGGAGTGCTCGTACTCGCCCGACGGGCGGTTCATCCTGTACACGCACATCCGCGGTGCCCAGCCCGGCAAGGACACTCCCCACGACGCTCCCCCGCCCGCCCCGCAAAACGCCCCCCAGAACGCCCCGGCCAAGGACGACGGCGACATCTGGATCTACGACACCTTGACGGGCGGGCAGCACCCGATCGTCGTGGCCGACGGGTACGACGGTGGGCCGTTCTTCTCGCCCGACGGGAAGCGGATCTGCTACCGCTCGGACCGCTGGGGCGACGACAGGCTGCAGATCTTCGTCGCGGACCTGAAGTTTGCCGACGGCGTGCCGGTGGGCGTGACGCGCGAGCACCAGCTCACGATGGACGACAACGTCAACTGGGCCCCGTTCTGGCACCCCTCGGGCGAGTTTCTGATCTATGCCTCGAGCGCCGCGGGGCACAGCAACTACGAGCTCTTTGCGCTGCCGGTGCCGCCGCTGGGCGTAAAGGACGAGTCGGACCGGGCCCGGACACCGAGGCGGATCACGTTCGCGCCCGGGGCGGACATCCTGCCGGCGCTCAGCGCCGACGGCGCATGGATGATGTGGACCAGCCAGCGCGGGGGCGCGGGACCCGGCGAGGAGCGGCCGACGAGCCAGGTGTGGGTGGCGCGGGTCAAGGGCAGGGCGGAGCAATGGACGGGGCAGCCGAAGCGGGCGGAGTGACGGCGGGGCGACGCTTATACTGAGCCGATGCACCCGCTGCTCTCCCAACACCTCCCGCGGCTCCAAGAGCTTTGCCGCGAGCACGGGGCCCGCGAGCTGCACGCGTTTGGCTCCTCGGCCTCGGACGACGGCACGTTCGACCCGGGAAGGTCCGATTTCGATCTGCTCGTGGAGTTCGTGGACGAGGACCTCGGGCCCTGGATGAAGCGGTTCTTCGATGTTCAACGGGCGTGCGACGCGCTGCTGGGTCGGAGGGTCGATCTCGTGCTGGCTTCGGCGCTCCGCGGCCCGCAATCGCACGCGTCGCCGTTCATTCGGGCGTCGGTGGAGGCCAGGAAGGTGCCCATGTATGCCGCGGCTTGACGTGCGGCACTGGCTATGCGATGTCGGCGCCGCGTGCGACCTGATCCGGACAAAGACGGCGGACCTCTGCTTCGAGGAGTACGCGGAGGACGCGTTTCTCCGCGGCGGCGGTGAGCGCCGGTTTAAGATCATCCCCGAGGCACTCAAGCGAACTCTCTTGGCAGAGCCGGGCCTAGGCCTGCGGTTCCCCGAGGCGGACGAGTTGTACAGGTTCCGGAACATCCTGGCGCACGGCTATCGCATCGTGGACCACGCCAAGGTCTGGACCATTATCCGCCAGGACGTGCCCGCGCTCCGCGACAAGTCCGACCAGATCCTCTCAGAACGGCCCCCCTTCTAGCCATGAATACGCCATCCACCGCCAAGCCCTGGGAGCACGCCAAGCACGGCGAGGGCTCCGCCTCCGACCCGCTGGCGGCCCGCTTCGTCGAGTCGCTCTCGTACGACACGCGGCTCTACGACGCGGACATCCGGGGCTCGCTGGCCCATGCCCGGATGCTGGCCAAGGTCGGGCTCATCTCCCCCGACGACCTGGCCGACATCGAACGGGGGCTGGCGGAGGTGAAGCGGGAGATCGAGGCGGCGCCCGCGGGGCCGACGGCGGTCGGGGTCCCGGGGGCATGGCCGGGGTGGACGATCGAGCTCGAGGACGTGCACATGTGCGTCGAGGCGGCGCTGACGGCGAAGGTCGGTGACGCCGGGCGGCGGCTGCACACGGGGCGCTCGCGCAACGACCAGGTGGCGGTGGACCTGCGGCTGTGGCTGCGGGACGCCTGCGAGCGTGCGGCAGGCGCGCTCGACACGCTCGGGGCGGCGTTCGCCGGGCTCGCGGCGCGGCAGGGGGACGTGCCGCTGCCGACCTACACACACTTGCAGCGGGCCCAGCCCGCGTGCGTCGGGGCCGAGGCGATGGCGTGGCACGCGATGTTTGCTCGCGACAGCCGGCTGCTCCGGGCCATGACGGGCTGGGCGGACGGGCTGAGCGCCTCGCCCCTGGGTGCCGGGGCCGTCGCGGGGTCGACGCTCGGGCTGGACCGGCTGGCGACGGCGCACGAGCTGGGCTTCGCGGGGCCGTCGTTGAGCTCGATCGACGCGACAGCGTCGCGGGACGAGGCGCTGGACTTTGTCTACGCGCTAACGCGTACGGCGATCCATCTCTCGCGGCTGGCCGAGCAGTGGATCATCTACTGCACGACGGAGTTCGGGTTCATCACCCTGGGCGAGGCGTACACGACCGGCTCGAGCATGATGCCGCAGAAGCGGAACCCGGACATGCTGGAGCTCATCCGCGGGCGGTGCGGGGTGGTGATGGGGCACCTGGCGGCGCTCACGAGCATCCTCAAGGGCTTGCCGCTGGCGTACAACCGCGACCTGCAGGAGGACAAGCGGGTGGTGTTCGCGGCGTACGACACGGTGATGGACTGCCTGGACATGGCGGCGCGAATCGTGCGCACAGTTCGGTTCAATCCCGAGCGGATCACGTCCACGCTCGACCGAGGGCACCTGGACGCGACGGTGCTGGCCGAGTACTTCGTCTCCCGCGGCGTCCCGTTCCGCACGGCCCACCAGATCGTGGCCGCGCTGGTTCGGGAGTGCGACGAGCGCGGGAAGCGGTCGCTGGGCGAGCTGGAGATCGGCGCGTTCCACGCGGCCGTCGCGGCGGCGGGGCAGGAGCGGGCGGGCGTGGGCGAGGACGTGTTCGAGCATCTGGGGGCCGCGCGGGTCCTGAAGCACTATCGCTCCTTCGGGCACGCCGGGACGGGGCCGGGCGGGTACCGCGACTGGCTGGCGGGATTGGCGGGGGTCGCCGCGGGCTCGGCGAGCGCGTCGGGCGCGACGGGCGCGACGGGCGCGGGCCCGTTGGCCGAGAAGCCGGCGGCGTCGCTGTTCGGCGATGAGGACGCCGCGGCGAGCCCGGAGATCGACACCGACGCGCTGGCGGTGCTGTATGGGCAGATCGGACGGACGCTCGACGACCTGCCGTACACCGGCGAGTTTGACCGGCTTCTGGCGCTCGCCCGCGAGCGGCGGCCCGGGATCACGCCGCGTGAGCTGTTCCACCGCCTGCACAACCTGCGGAAGGCGGGAAAGCTGCCGAAGGTCGGGCGTGGGGCGGGGCACGCGGTGAGGCTCGAGCCAGCGGAGGAATCTTGGCTCGCCGAGCAGGTGATGACCGAGATCGGGTCGATGGGACAGCGGGACCAACTGCCGTTCACGCCGGCGTTCGACGCGCTGGTCGAGCGGTTCAACGCGCACGCCGGGCGGGGCCTTGAGCCGCACGCGGTGTGGCGGCTAGTGGCGAAACTGGCCAAGTAGGCGGGGCGCTAAACTGGGCGCATGAGCCCAAGCCCCGCCGCCCAGAACGCCCCATCGCCCTCCGAGACGCGACCCGTCCACTCGCTGATGTCGGGGCTGATCGACTATGCCGGGCTGTTCCCGCCGGCGAAGTGGCCGATGGACAAGGCTGTGCGGGCGTATGCGGACTATCTCAAAGGCGAGCGGGCGTGGATGCTGGGTCGGTTCATCCTGCCCGTGTCCCGGCTGGAGGACTTCCGGCGGGCGACCCGGGGCCTGCTGCCCACGGGGCAGGTGGACGAAGCCTGGCCGCTGTCGGCGCTGATCGACGGGGACCTTGACGAGAACTTGGACGCGATCTTCGCGTTCAACCACGAGCACACGCAGCCGCGGAACGGGCTGGCGATCGTGGACGCGGTGGAGATCCGAGTGCCGATGGAGGCGGGGACGGGCGGAGTTGGGGACGGAGGCGGGCTCCACGGGGCGGCGTTTATCGACGACGCGATCGAGCGGACGCCGCCGGAGGTGTTCCCGTTCTTTGAGATCGGGTTCATGCCCGGGCCGGGCGGGGGCGCGGCGGCGGACGTGCGGGGGTGCTTGGCGGCGCTGGCGGGTGCGGACGCGGGGGCAAAGATCCGGACCGGGGGCGTGACCGGAGACGCGTTCCCCTCGCCCAGGACTGTGGCGGAGTTTCTGGTGGCCTGCCGGGCGGCGGAAGTGCCCTTCAAGGCGACGGCGGGGCTGCATCACGCGGTCCGGGGAGAATTCAACCTGAGCTACGAGCCGGGGTGCGCGCGGTCGGTGATGCACGGGTTTTTGAACGTGTTTGTCGCCGCGGTGATGCTCGATGCGCACCGGCTCGGGGTCGAGGAGGTGGCGGCGATCATTGCGCGGGACGGGCCCGGCGCGTTCACAATGGACGCGACGACGCTTCGGGCCGGAGAGTGGAGCGCGAGCGTTGATCAGATCGAACGCGTGCGCGAGCAGTTCGCGCTCTCCTACGGCTCGTGCTCGTTCACCGAGCCGGTCGAAGAGCTCGACCGGCTGGGCGTGCTCTGAGCGCGGGTCAGGTGCCGGAGTAGGCGCTCATGGGCGGGCAGGCGCAGACCAGGTTGCGGTCGCCGTAGGCATTGTCGATGCGGCCAACGCTTGGCCAGAACTTGTGGCCCGTGAGGTAGGGGAGCGGGTAGGCGGCCTGCTTGCGGGAATACGGGCGGTTCCACTCGTCGGCGCAGACAACGTGGGAGGTGTGGGGCGCGTGCTTGAGGGGGTTGTTGTCCTTGGGCAGGCGACCCTCCTCGATCTCGCGGATCTCGGCGCGGATCTGGATCATGGCGTCGCAGAAGCGGTCGAGCTCGAGCTTGCTCTCGCTCTCGGTGGGCTCGATCATGAGCGTGCCGGGGACGGGCCAGGACATGGTGGGGGCGTGGAAGCCGTAGTCCATGAGGCGTTTGGCGATGTCCTCGGGCTTGACGCCGGCGGTCGAGTCGAACTGGCCCACGTCAATGATGAACTCGTGGGCGCAGCGGTCGTTTTTGCCGGCGAAGAGCACTTTGTAGTGCTCGCCCAGGCGCTTGGCCATGTAGTTGGCGTTGAGGATGGCGATCTGCGAGGCCTTGCGGAGGCCCTCGGGGCCCATCATGGCGATGTACATCCAGGAGATCGGGAGGATCGACGGGGAGCCGAAGGGGGCGGCGGAGACCGGGCCGATGGCGTGCTCGCCCGCAGGCGTGCCGGGCTGGCGGCCTGTCCAGGGGCTAGACACCGGGTGGCCCGGCAGGAACGGCGCCAGGTGCTTGGCGACGCCGATGGGGCCCATGCCCGGGCCGCCGCCGCCGTGGGGGATGCAGAAGGTTTTGTGGAGGTTGAGGTGGCAGACGTCGGCGCCGATGCCGCCGGGAGAGCAGAGGCCGACCTGGGCGTTCATGTTGGCGCCGTCCATGTAGACCTGCCCGCCGTGGGCGTGGACGACGTCGCAGATCTCGCGGATACGTTCCTCGAAGACGCCGTAGGTGGACGGGTATGTGACCATGAGTGCGCCCAGCGTGTCCTTGTGCTCGGCGGCCTTGAGCTTGAGATCTTCAAGGTCGACGTCGCCGTTATCGAGGTTCTTGATGGGGACGACCTTGAAGCCGGCGATGACGGCGGAGGCGGGGTTGGTGCCGTGGGCGGAGTCGGGGATCAGGCAGACGTTGCGCTGCGGCTGGTTGCGGGCGTGGTGATAAGCGCGGATGACCAGCAGGCCGGCGTACTCGCCCTGCGAGCCTGCGTTGGGCTGGAGGCTGACGGCATCGAAGCCGGTGATCTCGGCGAGCCAGACCTCCAGGTCGCGATACAGCTTGGCGTAGCCGGCCTGCTGCGACATGGGGGCGAAGGGGTGGATATTGCCGAACTCGGGCCAGGTGACGGGGATCATCTCGCTGGTGGCGTTGAGCTTCATGGTGCACGAGCCCAGCGGGATCATGCTGTGGGCCAGCGAGAGGTCGCGGCCCATGAGCTTGAAGATGTAGCGAAGCATCTCCGTCTCGGACTGATAGGTGTTGAAGATCGGGTGCGTCAGGTAGCCGCTGGAGCGCTCGATGGTCTCGGGGATGACCGGCACGGCGGAGGCGAACAGGGCGTCGATGTCCTCGTTCCCAGTCCCGCCGAAGCAGGCGAGCAGGTCGGCGATGTCGCGGCGGGTGGTCGTCTCGTCCAGCGAGAGGCCGATGGAGCCGTCGGGAAAGCAGCGGACGTTCATGCGCCGAGCCGCGCCAGCGTCGGCGACCTGCTGGGCCGTGCGTCCGGCGGGGACGACGCGGAGGGTGTCGAAGACGACCCCGGGCGTGACGGCGTGGCCAAGCCCGACCAGCCCGGCGCGGAGCGTCCAGGCAAAGGACTGCACGCGGCGGGCGATGCGGCACAGCCCCTCGGGCCCGTGGTAGACGGCATACATGCTGGCCATGATGGCGAGCAGGGCCTGGGCGGTGCAGATGTTGCTGGTGGCCCGGTCGCGCTTGATGTGCTGCTCGCGGGTCTGGATCGCCATGCGGAGCGCAGGGTGGCCCTGCGCATCCTTGCTGACGCCGATGATGCGCCCCGGGAGGCGCCGGGCGAACTCGCTGCGGGTGGCGATGAACGCCGCGTGCGGGCCGCCGGCGCCCATGGGCACGCCGAAACGCTGGGCCGAGCCGACGCACGCATCGGCCCCCCACTCGCCGGGCGGCTTGATGAGCGTGAGCGAGAGCAGGTCGGCCGCGGCGACAACGAGCACCTTGTGGTCGTGGAGCATCGCGGTCAGGGCCGCGTAATCCTCGATGCGGCCGTCGGTGGTGGGATACTGGACCAGCAGGCCGCAGACGGTGTTCAGGTCGATGCCGCGGTCGAGGTTGAGCGGATCGACCTCGAGCACGCGGATGCCGATCGAGTCGCCGCGGGTCTTGATGACGCCGATGGTCTGCGGGTGGGCATCTGAAGCGACCAGAAAGGTGCGGCGCGGGCCGTCGTGCCCGCCCCCCCCACCGGCGGCGGAGAAGCACATCGCCATCGCCTCGGCGGCGGCGGTGCCCTCATCGAGAAGGCTTGCGCCCGCCAGGGGCAGGCCTGTCAGGTCGCTGATCATCGTCTGGAAGTTGAGCAGGGCTTCAAGGCGGCCCTGGGCAATCTCGGCCTGATAGGGCGTGTACTGGGTGTACCAGCCGGGGTTCTCGAGGATGTTGCGGAGGACAACCGGGGGCGTGATCGTGCCGTGATAGCCCATGCCGATGAAGGAGCGGAAGACCTGGTTCTGCTGGGCGATGGCCCTGAGCTCGGCGAGGACCTCGTGCTCGCCGCGGGGCTTGCCAAGGCCGGCGGCGGCGTCAAGACGAAGCGGCGAGGCCAGGCGGATGTCCGCGGGGACGACCGAGTCGGTGAACTCCTCCAGCGAGCGAGCGCCGACGAGAGCGAGCATCTCCTGGACATCGCGGTCGTCGGGGCCGATGTGGCGCGGCCCGAAGACATCGCTTGGGTCGAGGATCGTCAGCCGCTGGGCGGCGGCGTGGGCGTGGGAACCGTTGGCGTGGCTCGGACCGGCGGGGTTGATCGTGGTGGGCATGGGCGTGGGCATCGGGCGTCCTTTTTAGCGCGATGAGCGGGGCCCGATGACGGGCGGCGCGACGCGCGGGGAGGTGTGGACGAGGACGTAGAAATCATAGGTAACCGCACTGGGAACACCAACTTTCCTGAGCGTGATCCAGTACGATCGTCGTCATGCGGCCCTGGATTCTCCCCGGCCGCCAAAGGACACGCAGCCATGATGATCGACCCCGCGTCCCACCGCCGCGCCCGACGTTCAGTGTGGACGGTTGCGCTGCTGGCTTCGACCGTCTCCGCCGGAAACGTTCATGCGGCTCAGGGCGACGCTTCGCCCGCCGCGACGCCAATGACGACGGCCCTCGCCGGCGTCGCGGCCCCGTCGGTGGACGCGGCCCTGCTCCGTCTGTACCGCTCCCACGTCGAGTTTCTCGCCAATCCCTTTCTGGAGGGGCGCGGGCCGGGGACACGCGGGAACCAGATCGCGGCGGAGTATCTGGAAGCCTGGATGCGTTCCGGCGGGCTCCGCCCGGCATTTCCTGGTCAGGCCGAGGGAGGCGAGGGGAGCGCGAAGGACGACGGCTCGTTCCGGCAGGCGTTTGCGGCCGGTGCGCAGGCCCGCCGCGAGGATTCGGTGCTTTCCACCGGGGAATCGCGCCTGACGCCGGACGTCGACTACTCCGTGCTGGGCATCAGCGCCTCGGGCGATGTCACGGCCCCGCTGGTGTTTGTCGGCTACTCGATCGGCAAGGGCGGGCCGGGGGGCGAGTATGCGTCGTATCCCGAGGGCGTCGAGAAGCCGCTGGAGGGCAAGATCGCCGTCATGTTCCGGTTCGAGCCCATGAACGAGGACGGCAAGAGCCTCTGGCGGAAGGCCAGCGACGGGGCGTGGACGACGTCGGCGGCGGTGGCCGAGAAGATGCGTGCGGCGATCAGCCGCGGTGCGGCGGGGATCATCCTCGTCTCGCCCCCGGGCTGCGCCGACCCGCGGGCGAAGAAGCTCGACTCGACGGAGGGATCGGCCCGGTGGATGCGGCCGCTGGACGTGCCGGTGTTCACGATGACGGCGGAGGCGGCCGACCGGCTGATCGCCGGGCGCGATGCCCAGCGTCGCGACCTCATGCAGCTTCGGCGGATGGCGGACACGACGCCGGAGATCGTCGAGCTGGGCGGGAACGCGGTGACGATGTCGGCGAAGATCGACCGCTCGCCGCGGACGACCTGGAACGTGGCGGGCGTTCTGCCCGGGCGCGGCCCGCTGGCGGAGCAGTACGTCATCGTGGGGGCCCACTACGACCACGTCGGCTACGGCTACACCGGCGGCTCGAGGACCGACGAGTATGGGATCGTCCACCCCGGCGCCGACGACAACGCGTCGGGCACGGCGGGCCTGCTGCTCGCGGCCGACCAGCTCAGCAAGCGGCTGGAGGGCTCCGAGGCCGACCGACGCTCGATCGTGTTCATCGGCTTCAGCGCCGAGGAGATGGGGCTGATCGGCTCGCGCGAGTTCGTCAAGTCCGGGCCGCTGTCCGCAGCGCAGACGTACGCGATGCTCAACATGGACATGATCGGCCGCCTGCGCGACGACGCGATCGAGATCGCGGGCACGGGCACTGCGGAGGGCTTCGAGGACCTCATCCGGCCCGACGTCGCGCGGAGCGGGCTGAAGCCGACCTTCTCGCCCGGCGGGCGCGGGCCCAGCGACCACGCGAGCTTCTACGGCGCGGGGGTGCCTGTGCTGCACGTGTTCACCGGGCTGCACGATCAGTACCACACGCCGCGGGACACAGTGGAAACGCTCAACCTCGAGGGCGGGGTGCGGTCGACGATGCTGGTGGTGGACATCGCCGAGCGGCTGGCGACGCGGCCCGAGGGGCTGGCGTTCGCCTCGACGGACCGCGGCCGCCGCGGGGCCGACCGCGACCCGGCGGCGGCGGGGCCGGGCATGGGCGGCGTGAAGGTGCGGTTCGGCATCAGCCCCGGCAACTACGCCGACGGCGACACGGGCGTGCTTGTGGGCGAGGTCAACGCCGGCACCGCGGCCGAGGAGGCCGGGATCAAGGCGGGCGATCGGCTGGTTCGGTGGAACGGCAAGGAGATCACAGACATCGCCGGCTGGATTGAGCAGCTGGCCGAGCACAAGCCGGGGGACATCGTGGACGTGGGTATGAAGCGCGGGAGCGAGGACATGATGGTGCGCGTGACGCTCAAGAGCCGCGACCAGACGCAGCGGTGAGGGGGAGTGGGATAAGGGATCAGGGGCTCGTGGTAGAGACATCGGTGCATCGAACGTTGATCCCACGATCCCTGCATCCATCCGATTCACACCATCCACATCAGCTTCCACTGCGTGCCCTCTAGCCGAAACCAGACCTTCGTGAACACCAAGCCCTTGCCGGCGGCACCGGTGATGCGAAGAACCCAGATGTTGTCGCCCGGCTGATCGATGAGGACCGTGGGCGTGTGCTCGCCCATGGGCATGCGGCCGAAGGCCTTGGCGACGTCCTTCCGGCGGGACCGCAGATCGGCGATGAAGGCGATCGGGTCCTTGCCCTCGGAGCGGTAGAACTCCTTGGTCTTCTCGCTGATGAGCTGGTCGAGCAGGGCCTGGTCGCTCCGCGGGTCGTCCTCGTCGAGCAGGGCCTCGACGTGGACCATCACGTGCCGCGGCGAGCGGGCGATGAAGGTGCGACGGCCGTCGTCGTGCTCGATGACGATGCGGTTATCGGCGACGGCCGTCGGATCCGTGTAGCCCTTGGAGGGGTTGATCGGATCGGTGGAGAACTCGGCGCCCTGGATGCCGGTGAAGAAGGGGCGGTACTTTGTCACTGTCTCTTCGGCGGTGCAGGCGGAGAGAGACAGCGCGAGCAGGGCGGCGACGCCGCTGCGCGCGACGCCGCGGGGCCCATGGCGCGGGCATCCTCGCCGCTGCCGGGCGGTGGCGCGAACGCGCGACCGGCTCATGTGCCAGTCCCGGCCGGGACGGGCGCGTCGATGATCGGCGTGGTCATCGGCTCGGCGGAGCCGCGGCGCCAGCGGTCGTGGACCCGGAACTCCTCGCGGGGCTCGGGGAAATCCGTGCGGGCGTGGGCCCCGCGGCTCTCCTGCCGCCAGGCGGCGCTCCGGGCGATGAGGGCGGCGGAGAGCAGCAGGTTCTGCGTGGTCCAGCCCTGCGGAGAGTCGAAGATCTTGTCGAGCGTGTAGCGGGCCCAGAAATCGATCATCTCGGCGACGTCGCGGAGCCGCGGGCCGGAGCGATCGACGCCCGCGTTCCGCCACATCGCCGAGCGGAGGCTCCCGAGCACGTCCGAGAGGTCCAGCTCGCCGTGGTCGCTGGGGCGGATGTCGCTGACGACCGGGACGGGCGCGGGGGGCGGCCGAAAGCGGAAGATGGTGCCAGAGAGATCGGCGGCGGGCCAGACCAGAGGCGAGTTGTCGGCGTGGTTCGCGTGGCCGTTTGATTGCGGAGATGCCGACATCGGCGACGCCATGGCCCGGGCCATGGCCGCGGCGGTCCGGCCGGCGCACTCTCCGATGACGAGGCCTTCCAGCAGCGAGTTGCTGGCCAGGCGGTTGGCCCCGTGCAGCCCGATGCTTGCGACCTCGCCGACGGCGAAGAGGCCCGGCACGCTGGTCCGGCCGCTGAGATCCGTCGCCACGCCGCCGATGGTGTAGTGGGCGGCGGGGTTGACGGGGATCAGGTCCTTGCTCGTGTCGAGCTCGATGTCGGCGAGCATGCGGGCGATTCCCGGGAAGCGGGCCCCGAAGTCCTTCAGGTGGCGGACGTCGAGGAACACGTGCGTCCCGCCGACGGCCGCGAGCCGCTTGGCGATGGCGCGGCTGACCACATCGCGCGGGGCCAGCTCGGCCATCGGGTGGGCATCGAGCATGAAGCGGTGGCCCGACTGGTCCAGCAGATAGGCCCCCTCGCCCCGGACGGCTTCGGTGATGAGCGAGCGCGGGCGGCCGGCGAGATAGAGCGTTGTGGGGTGGAACTGGAAGAAGGCCAGGTCCTGGACCAGCGCGCCGGCGCGGTACGCCATCGACAGGCCGTCGGAGGTGGCGACGCGCGGGTTGGTCGTCTCGCGGAAGACCATGCCCGCGCCGCCGGTGGCGAGGATCGTGCTTTTGGCCCAGATCATCTGCAGGCCATAACGCGGGTGGTGGGTGATCGCCCCCATGACCGGTGCGCCGGCCTCATTCGAGGGCGTGATCAGGTCGAGCGAGAAGCAGTCGGTGAAGAGCCGGACGCCCGGCGTGGCGGCGAGCCGCTCCAAGAGGCAGCGCGAGAGCTCGGCGCCGGTGGCGTCGCCGTTGGCGTGCAGGATGCGGCTGGCGTGGTGGCCGCCCTCGCGCCCGAGCGCAAGCTCGCTCTCGCCGACGCCCGGCGGCAAAGACACCTCGCCCTCGCCGGCGGGGCTGTGGTGGGGCTTGCGGTCAAAGCCCATCCCCCAGCTCACCAGTTCCCGCATCCGCTCGGGCCCGCCGGCACACACGGCCCGCACGGCCGGCTCGTCGCACAGGCCCGCGCCGGCCTCGAGCGTATCGGCGACGTGGGCGTCGATGGTGTCCGTCGCCGCCATGACCGCGGCGATGCCGCCCTGGGCCCATGCCGTGTTGCTGGCCTCGGGGTCGTCTTTGCAAAGAACGATCACCTCGCCGCCGGTGGCGGCGGCGATGGCCGCGCGGAGGCCCGCGACGCCCGAGCCGATCACCAGGGTGTCGGTGAAGATCTGTGGCAGCAGGCTGGAGCGAAACGGGATGAGATAGCGGCGCTGGTCAAAGAGCGGGTGCATGATCGTTGGCAGATCCTACGCCGGGATGGCCCATCTCCCCGCCGGGCTTCAGCCCGGTCCCAGGAAGCGCGCGATCTTGCGGTTGAGGAAGACGGCGTGGTGCTCCAGGTGCCAAACGTCGTACGCGACGATGGTTTTGAGCGTTTGCTCGCCGCGGACGTTGTGCAGGCCCTTGCGGGTCCAGGCGGTGTCGGGCAGCGTGCGGAGCCACTCGCCGGTCCATTTACGGAGCGTGTACATCGTGGCGACGAACGCCCCCACGCTCGGGCGGCGTTCGATCGGGGTGGTCTCGTTGCCGTAGATCGCGTTGTCGATATACGCGTTCTCATCCCAGGACTCAAGCAGCGGGTTGTCCTCCCCCACGATGCGCCGCATGCGGAACGCGAACGCGAGCTCGGCGTCGGCCAGGTGGCCCAGCAGCACCCGGACGGGCCAGCGGCCCAGATCCCCCGGGGCGTCGGCGAGGAAGCCCATGTCGAGCTGGTCGGGCTTGAGCTGCAGCAGCCGCTTGTCAAAGTGCTCAACGCCGAAGCTCAAGCGATTGAGCAGGAAATCGGTTTCCATCGAAATGAACGATTCGACGCTCGGGGGTGCGTTGAGCAGTGGCATGGAGCGAGGGTAGCGCGGGGTGAGCGGGCCGCCGTGTTTGAACGAGGTGCGGGATGGGGGGGCAGGTGACGAGATGAATGCCGGGACCAGGGGCGTCTGCGCGTCGCTGTCGGAAGCGACAGGGAGGGCCCGGGGAAACTTGCTTCATCTCTACTCGCTGATCCCGAGGGCGGATCGACTTCAACCGCTTCTCCTTATCATTTTGCCCTGCCGCCGGTCGATCGCACGGGTGCCGCCAATGCCCCTGCACCGTCCACGGGCCCGGCCGGGCGGACGTCGTCCCTGCTCAGAGGGTTGATCCACTTGCACCAGCATCAGCATTCTGCTCCGGCATCCTCTCAAGGGGGCATCGTCGAGTTCTTTGCCAACCTGTTCAAGGCCGAGTTCGTTCCGCGCGCCCACTGCATGCTCGACCGGCCGGAGATCATCTGGCTGCACGTGCTCTCCGACTCGTTCATCGCGCTGGCATACTTCTCGATCCCGCTGACGCTCTTCTACTTCGTGCGGCGACGGAAGGACCTGGCGTTTGACTGGATGTTCGTGCTCTTCGGGGTCTTTATTCTCGCCTGCGGCACGACGCACGTACTAAGCGTGATCGCGATCTGGATGCCGCTGTACCGGCTCGACGGGGTGGTCAAGGCGGTGACGGCGGCGGCGTCGGTGCTGACGGCGGCGACCCTCTGGCCCCTGATCCCCAAGGCGATCCTGCTGCCCAGCCCGTCGCAGCTGCGTGCGGCGAACGCGGCGCTCGAGTCCGAGGTGGTCCTGCGACGATCGGCGGAAGCGGATCTCGGCCGGGCCAACGTGGATCTCGAGTCGCGCGTGCGGGACCGCACCGCGGAGCTGGCCGAGAGCGAGCGGCGAATGCGGGCCGTGCTAAACCAGGCGGCGGTGGGTATCACCAAGGTCTCGCCCGACGGGCGATGGCTGATGGTCAATGACCGGCTGTGCCAGATGCTCGGATACGCCCGGGAGAGCCTCATCGGGGCTCCGATCGACGCGTTCTGCCACCCCGGCGACCGGGGGGTTCTCCACGAGGCGTTGACGCGCCAGCCGGGGGTCGCCCGCCAGCCGGGCGACGAACTGCGGCTGCTGCGGGCCGACGCGCGGACCGTCTGGGTCGCGTTGACGCGCTCGGTGATCGAGCAGCCCGAGGGACCGCCCAAGTCGATCCTGATCGTGCAGGACGTGACGCAGCGCCGGGCCGTCGAGGCAGAGCTGGCCGGGCACCGCGAGCGGCTCGAGGAGACCGTCCGGCAACGGACCACGGAGCTCGAGGCTTCGCACAGACGCCTGCGCGTCAGCGAGCGGATGGCGTCCATCGGAACGCTCTCGGCGGGGCTCGGGCACGACATGGGCAACCTGCTGTTCCCGCTGCGCGTCCGGCTGGAGGCGATGCGGAACCGGGGGGTACCGGAAGACGTCGGCGAGGATCTGGCGGCGATCGAGAGCACGTGCGACTATCTCGCGCAGCTCTCCCGCGGGCTCAAGCAGCTGGCGATCGACCCCGAGGGCCTGGACGGGAGGAGTGGCCCGGGCACGGCGTCGGTCGCGCACGTCTGGGGCGAGCTCTCGGCGCTGCTGCGATCGACCATGCCGCGGAACGCAGCGCTCACGACGCGGATGGCCCCATCGCTGCCGGACGTACGGCTGTCGGCACCCGGGCTCAATCAGATCCTGATGAACCTGGTGCAGAACGCAGCCGACGCCGTTCGGGAGCGCGAGGGCGGGCAGGTGATCGTGTGGTCCGAGGCAGGGGCGGCACCGGGACGGATCGACTTCGGCGTGACGGACAACGGGGCGGGGATGACCCAGGAGGTTCTGGAGCGGTGTCGCGAGCCGTTCTTCTCTACCAAGACCCGCGCGATGTCCACGGGCCTCGGGCTGGCGCTGGTGCAGGGGCTGGTCCAGCGGGCCGGCGGTCAGATCGAGATTTCGAGCGTCGTGGGTGTCGGAACGACCGTCAGCATCTCCCTACCGGGCGTTCCGGCCGCCGAGGATCGCCCGCGGGCGGCTCGGCACGCGGATGTGCGGCTGCGCGACGCGAGGATCTCGCAGTTTGTCTCGTCGCTGCTGACACAGGCGGGCTACTCGCTGGTGGCCCGGGGCGAGGAACCGCCCGCGAGCGCCCAGGTGCTTGTGCTGGACGGGCCGACGATGTCGATGGAAGTCGCAACGGTCTTCCTCGAGGGGCGCCCGGACCGCCGGGTCCTGCTTCTCGGGAAGGTCCCCGGGCCAGGCACGCTCGCTAAGCATTCGCGGATTGTGCACCTTGGTGATACGTTCAAGCCGACAGAGATCGCGAGGGTGCTCAAGGAGCTCGCCGCCGAGCGGGATCTCGAAGCATGACCGAGGCCATGATTATCAAAGTGCTGTGCGTCGACGACACCGCCCCGATCATCGAGGCCGTGCAGCAGAAGCTCGCGATCGAGGGCGGCTTCGCGTTCGTCGGCGCGTTGTCGAGCGCCGACCGGCTCGTCGAGGAAGTCGGGGCCCGGCGGCCGCACGTCGTGCTGCTGGACATCGACATGCCTGGGCGCGATCCGTTCGAAGCGATGGCCGAGCTGGTAGTGCGATACCCGGAGGTGCGGGTGGTGATGCTCAGCGGGCACATTCGGCGCGAGCTGATCGACTCGGCGTTCGCGGCGGGCGCCTGGGGATACCTCTCCAAAAACGATAACATCTCGGAGATCCCGGCGGGGATCCGGCAGGTGCAAGAGGGCGAGCTGGTGATGAGCCGCGAGGTCCGGGCGGTGCTAGTAGGCTGAGCCGATCTCCGTCAACCCGCCATGCCGCGGCGGGTGGTGGTTAGCCACATCGAGCTTGGGCGACTGCCGACCTCGGGCAGGCGCGTCATCGCCGACAGTCGAGGGATCGTCAGATTGTGGCAGTTGCGGCCGCCCGAAGGCAGGCTCTACCAGAACCCCAACCGAATGGCAGCGTGACCCTGGCGACGGCGTCGAAACCTATGAACGCCCGAATTCGCGTGGATTCTATTACCCTCGCCAACCCTACATCGGCTGGAGTCCGCCCTCGAACACCTCGTTCTTGATCCACCTTTGGTGCTCAGGATCACAGACAGCTTTGACTCATCCCTGAGAACTCCGAAACTCCATCAGTTGTTGCTCTGTCGCGCCGCTGCACTCCAAGTCCTGCGCCAGGAGCGGGCCTTGCTTCGCCGCAAACATGCTCGCAGCCTCCAGTGCTCCGGGATTGGCGGCAATCTCCGAGCCGATCATGTTGCGCTCGATGCGGTATAGAAGCCGTCGCGATTCAAGCCCGAAGAATCCGAAGTTGCTGCAAGTTACAGCGATGCTGGGCGAGCACGCCAATCTAGGCAGCAACGGTGGTGGCGTCGCGGACGGGCTGGGGCCGGGGACACATCCCGGATCGGCGGCGTGGCTGGTGGCGGACGGCTCGCCGGTTATGGTGCCGCCCGACGCGCCCGGGCGGCGAGAACCAACGACACCAGTCCGCCGGCCCAGGCGATGGCCTTCAGCGAGAAGAGCGTGGTGACCAGATACGTGGTGTCGTGGTCGGGGCTCTGGCGATCGCGAAAGAAGCCGCGGCGAGCGTCGCGGGTGACGGATTGATCGGCCGCGAGCGGTGATGCATTCCACGCCTCGAGCGCCGCGGGGTAGTTGCGGAGTTGTTTCTGGCGCGCCATCGCAGGCATCATGAACAGCAGCGCAAAGCCCACGCACGATGCAGCACCGATGCCCAGCAACCAGAGACCAGACCGCGATGACCGCCCAATCCACACGCCAACGCCAATGATCACCAGAATGATGGCCGATGCGCTGGGGATGATGAGGGCGGTCGTCTTGTTCGCTTCGGGCGGGGCCGCGAAGAACGCATACAGCCCGCCGACCACGAATAGCATCGCCGTACACCAGAGCACAATCGCGCCACGACCCAAAATCTTCACTGCAACCTCCGGCGTTTCTGCACGCACACCTTTACGTGAACACAGCGCGTGGTGGCATGAAGACCACACCATGGCACTGTGAACTGTCGGACATCGGATAATACTCCGGATCGTGAGGCCAAACTGGAACCAATGGTACCAACGATGCAAGCGGAGCTGTCCGGCGACCTGTCGGCGTGGCTGCGGATGCCCCGGGCAACTGTCTTGGGGCTTGCTGGTGGACGGCTACACGCCCGACCGCCACGGCGACAGGGACGCCGAGTACATCCTGTCCGAACGGCTGGGCGGCGCGGACAGGCTGGGGCTGGTGACGCTTCCCGGATCGGCGGCGTGCCGTGATGTTCAGCGGCGTCGGATCGTGGCCCTGAGCCGGTTCGCGGGGCTGCGGTGCCCGTCGGAAGTGATCGGATTCCGGTGGGGCGACGCGGACTGGAAGCGCGGGCGGCTGACGGTGCGGAGCCCAAAGCCCGCTAGCCACGAAGGCCACGGGGTTCGAGTAGTTCCGATCGCTCCGGAACTCCTCACCAACTTGCACAGCCTCTTCGATCGGGCCGAGCCGGGGACCGATGCGGTAATTTCCCGACTGCGGGATCCGGCGATGAATCTGCGGACCACGTTCGGAAAGATCATCGCCAAGGCGGGCGGGACGCCCTGGCCCCGGCTGTTCCACACCATGCGGGCATCGTGCGCGTGCGATTGGGTGGAGCGGTTTCCCGCCCACGTTGTCGCGGGGTGGCCGGGTCACACCCCGCTGGTCGCGTCCCGGCATCACCTGCAAACCCGCGATGCACACTTCGAGATGGCGATCGGTGGGTTGGGCGGAACGGGCAACGGCGAACTGGAACCAATCCGGCAACACATGCGCACCGAAGCGATCCCACGGACGAACAGGCCCAGACACAAAGCCCCGAAAACCCTGCGGCTTTGTGGGGTGTGGTGCCGGGTGTGACCCGGTGGAAAGCGGTAAAGTGGGCGATACAGGGCTCGAACCTGTGACCTCATCCGTGTCATGGATGCGCGCTAGCCAACTGCGCCAATCGCCCAGAACAGATTGTCGAATCCGTTTATCAAATCCGTGAACGCGTCCCTCGGCAATATCGATCGGGTTGAAGGACCCAAACGGTATCGGCCGGTGGACGGGAAGACTGTATGCCGGACTTCCCGCGGCGTCATCTTGGGCAGCCCGAGGACTTGTAGACGCCTCTTTCGACCCGGGTCGAGTGTGGGGATTGATGGAGGCATTGCGGCCCGAGCGGGGCTATCGGCTCCAGCCGGGTGGCCGATGGGGTACGCTCTCACTAGCCTATTTGCCGCGGATGCGCCGATAGCACGGGGGGGTATGTTCGGGAAGTGGGCTGCGCGGGCCGCCGGTGCCCGAGCAGAGTCCGAATGGCCCGCCGGAAGACCGGATCGACGAACGGCCGCGACCAGTGTCGGCCACGAGAGGAACCCCCCAACGTGCTGGTTGACCGACTGCTGGGCCTATTGAGCGTGGACATGGGCATCGACTTGGGGACGTGCAACACGCTCGTCGCCGTCCGTGGCCAGGGCATCGTGCTCAACGAGCCGAGCGTCGTCGCCGTGTGGAAGGGCACCAACCGGGTCGTCCGCAACGGCGAGGCCGTGGGCTGGATGGCCAAGGAGATGCTCGGCAAGACCCCGGGCACGATCACGGCGATCCGCCCGCTCAAGGACGGGGTGATCAGCGATTTCGAGATCACCGAGGCCATGCTGAGCTACTTCATCCGCAAGGTGACGGGCCGCAACCGGATCGTCGGCCCGCGGGTGGTCATCTCGATTCCCTCGGGCATCACGGCCGTCGAGAAGCGGGCCGTGTTCGACTCGGCGGCCCGCGCCGGTGCGAGGCGGACGTACCTGATCGAGGAGCCGATCGCCGCGGCGATCGGCGCGGGCCTGCCGTTCGCCGAGCCGACCGCGAGCATGATCGTCGATATCGGGGGCGGCACGACCGAGGTGGCCATCATGTCGCTGGGTGATATCGCCGTCTGCGAGAGCGTCCGCGTCGCGGGCGACGACATGGACGAGGCGATTATCAACCACATGAAGAAGACCTACAACCTTATGATCGGCGAGCAGACCGCCGAGCGGGTCAAGATCGACATCGGCTCCGCGGCCCCGGTGGGCGAGGAGAAGACGATGGAGGTCCGTGGGCGCGACATGATCAGCGGCCTGCCCCGAAAGACCGTCATTACGTCCGAGGAGATCCGCGAGGCGCTCCAGGAGCCCGTGGGCGCGATCATTGAGAGCGTCACACGCACCCTCGAGCGGGCCGAGCCCGAACTCGCGGCCGATCTGGTCGAGAATGGCATCTGCCTGGCCGGCGGCGGAGCTCTCTTGCGCGGCCTGGGCGTCGTGCTGCAGAACTCCACGGGCCTTGACGTGCGCGTCGCCGACGACCCGCTGACGTGCGTGGCCCGCGGGACGGCGATCTATCTCGAACACCTCGAAGAGTGGAAGGTCACGCTCGAGAATGATCTCGACGGGTGATCGGGCATTATTGCGGGTTGGGGGGGCGGGGGGGGGGCCGCGGGGTGCCTGCGCCGGGCTGCACGCCCCACCGACCGACGGATGAACTGAACCCGACCCATGCGCCGCCCCCTGACCACACTGCTCGCCGGACGCTCGGGCCTGGGCCTGTTCGCGGTCGTCTTGGCGTGCTCGGCGCTCTCGCCCTGGACGGGCTGGGCCTCGTGGCTGTACAACCCCGTCCTGACCGTGCTGGCCCCGGTGCAGTCGGGCGTGCGGTCGACGTGGGTGTGGCTGCGCGGGCCGGCCCCCGGAATCACCGACAATGCCGAACTAGAACGCATGCGGCTGGCCGTCGAGGAGGCCAACGCGCGGTACCTGCGGGCCCAGGTCGAGGCCGACGACCTCCGCCGACTCGTTGGCGGGCTCTCTCGCTTCCGCGACCTCAACCCGATGGCCAGCGACACAGTCGTCATCGCGCCGGTGATCGGGCCGGCGCCCGACCTCTCCGGCGGGCTGATCACGGTGCGGGCCGGCGAGCGCGACGGCGTGCGGCTGGACTCCGTCGCCGTGGTCCACGGGGTGCACGTGGTCGGGCAGGTCAAACGCGTCGACGAGAAGACCAGCGGCGTGCTGCCGGTGACATTTCTTGGCCGGCGTGCGGGGGGGACGGGGGGCTTGGGGGGGTCGGCCCCCACGGTCCGCGGGGTCGTGATGCTCGACGAGCAGCGGGCGGGGCCCTTCTGCAGCCTGCAACCGACCGGGGAAGGCACGCTTCGGGGTCGCGTCGAGGACGTGGGCGACCCGAACGCGCCTGAGCAGACGCCGCTGGCGCTCGGGATGACGGTCCGGCTCAACGACGAGGCGTGGGCGGCGGGCTCGCGGATGCTGATCCTGGGGACGATCACGGCGATCGAGCCGGTGCCCACCAACCCGCTGCGGAAGCTCGTGACCGTGACCCCCGTGTACACCGTCGAGCGGTGGAACCAGGTGATGATCCGCGTGCCGGGGGCCGCGACACCCGCGGCGGCGGGGGGAGGCACGCCGTGAACTGGGTCGTTGCGCTGGTCGTGGGCTACGTCCTGCTGGGCCTCGAGATGGGCCTGCGCGAGTTCCTGCGCCTCGGGCCGTCGACGGCGGCGCCGAGCTTCGTGATCCCGCTGGTCGTGTTCGTCGCGCTCATGGCCCCCCCCCTGCCGGCGATGTGGACGGCCGTGCTGCTGGGGCTGACGATCGACCTGGCCACGCCCCGGGGCGAGGCGGCGGCGATCGTCGCCGGGCCGCACGCGCTGGGGTTCCTCGCCGCGGCGTACACGGTGCTGACGGTCCGGGCCGTGCTGCTTCGGCGGAACCCGCTGACACTCATGCTCGTCTCGGGGCTCGCGGCGGCGATCGCGGGGCTGGTGGTGGTGGCGATCTTCGCGGTACGAATGCTCTACGCCGACGCGCACTCGTTCCGGCCGCTGGGCGAGCTCGGGTACCGCATGCTCGGGGCACTGCTGACGATGCTCACGGGCCTCGGGCTCTCGGCCGTGCTGTTCCCGATGCAGTCGTGGTTCGGCTTCCAGGACCCGCTGCGGCGGAGCTTTGGTCGCCGGGCCTGAAACACGCCGGTGCCGCGCGGTTTACACTCGACCCATGCCCAGCGTCATCGTCTTCGACACGACCGACCGAACCGAGCACCTGCTCAGCCCGCTCACCGACCTGCGGCCGGTCTTCGACGTCCGCACCGGTGCTCTGACGACGCTCGAGCGCTTCACGCACCGGGCCCGGATCGCCGGAAAAGCCGGGCCGGCGGGGCTGATCGTGCCGGCGGGAGCGGAGGCTCTAGCCCGCGAGTCGCACGCATTGCCGGTCAATGAGCCGCTGCGTGGCGAGGTCGAACTCGTGAACGGGGCATGCCCGCTGCTAGAAACCGGCACGCTCGAGCCGGGCTCGGTGGTCGTTGATGCGGCAAGCAGGCTCGTCGTGCACGCCCGAGTTTCGAGCCAGCGGGCGGCGGCGGTGCTCGCGGGCGACTACTCGGGCATCCGAGTCGCGACCGTCGAGAACACCGCGCTGCTCCTCCGCCCCTGGCACGTGCGAACCCACCGCGACGCATGCATCGACATTGATCTCGAAATCCTGCTTCAGGAGCCGGGTGGTATCTCGGTGCCGCCGGGCGTGACGCTCATCGGCGACGCCCCGCGGGTGCGGCTGGATCCCGCGGCCAAGCTCTGGCCGACAGTTGTGCTGGATGCCCAGGGCGGGCCCATCGTCGTCGCGGCGGGCGCGACCGTGCGGCCGGGCACGATTGTCGTCGGCCCCGCCTACATCGGCGAGCACTCTGCGGTGCTCGATCGCTCGCTCATCAAGGCCCAGACGGCGATCGGCCCCTGGTGCAAGGTGGCCGGCGAGATCGGCGGCACGATCTTCCAGGGCTTCGCCAACAAGTCTCACGAGGGGCACCTGGGCGACTCATGGATCGGCGAATGGGCCAACCTCGGCGCCGGCACGACCAACTCCAACCTGCTCAACACCTACGCGGAGGTGCCCTGCCGCCCGCTCGACAAGCAGGGGCGGCCCGCGAGCCACGAGCGCTCGGGGCAGCAGTTCCTGGGCGCGATCGTCGGTGATCACGTCAAGGCGGCGATTTGCACCCGGATCATGACCGGCTCAATCATCGGCACCGGCACGATGTTCGCCGCGTCGACGGCGCTGTCTGGCACCGTGCCGGCGATGAGCTGGATCACCGACGCGGGGGTCAAGTCGTTCCGCTTCGAGAAGTTCATCGACGTCGCGACCGCGGCGATGGTCCGGCGGCAGTGTCGCCCGAGCGAGGCTTACCGCCGGCTCCTGGCTTCTCTGGCGCCGCCGTCCGCTTAGCACCCTTGTTCTGCTGCTCCTTCTCGCGCACGCTGCGTTTGCCCTCGTCGGCCAGGTCGCGTCCGAAGATCGACTTGGCGTAGTGCAGCAGCATGTCGGGGTCGGTGTACTCGGCATCGGGGCCCTGGGGAGCGGCGAGCTGCGGCTCGGCCTCGAGATCGGGGGGCACAGCCCCCTCGGGCGGGCCGTCGATAACCTGAACCATCTGACCGTCCTCGGGGTGCGGGCCGTTCCAGATCTCGCCCACACGCTTGTAGTCGTCCGGGCTGAATCGATACAGCCGCAGGTGCTCGCCGGTGGCCTCGTGGCGAGCACTCTCGGGGAACTTCTTGTTGGAGATATCGGGGATGGGCAGGAGCTTGCCGACGGGCACGCCGGAGAGTTTCTCCAATGCCTTGGCATAGGCAACCACGTGGACCCCGCCACGGACCAGAAGAAATCCCACCATTGCCCGAGCGGTGGGGTTGTCGGTCATCTCGTAGACGCGGATCTTGTTGGCGCGGGCCCCGCACTCTAGGAAGAAGTTGTGCAGCAGGTCGAGCTTGAGGTTGCCGCTGCAGAACACGTTGTCGCCCGACCAGGGACGGCCGTGCGAATCGGCGCACATGGCCTGCTGGCCGGTGGCGATGGCGTGATAGGCGTACCGCCAGTCCTGGGCCTCACCCAGTGGCGTGGCGGCGGGATCCTCGCCCCGGACCGTCGCGCCGGTGAGCATGAGGTTGATCGTGTACGCGACCAGCTCTATGTGGGCAAACTCTTCGGTCGCAATGTTCGCCACCAGGTCGTAGAACGGCCGGATCTGGCTCCGGCCGCGCATGTTGAACGACTGGATCGTGTAGTTCATGATCGTCGACATCTCGCCGAACTTGCCGCCCATGAGCTCCTGGACCGCCGCGGCCCCATTGGGCTCCGGACCATCGGGCGTGGGGAGGGCGGTCATGAGGCGATCAAGGCGCAGGATCATGTGGACCTCGAGAGCTCGGATGGTGCGGCTCGGACACACGGCGAACGCCGCTCAGCGTCGGTTCGGCGCATAAGTGGCGCATGAAGCACTCAGATCATCATCGGGATCGGGGAAGCCAGCCCGGCACGCGGCGGCTGTCCCCGAGTCGTCAGCGCCGACACTAGACTCCGCCATGCCCCCCACCGCCGACGCCGCAACGGGCCAGAACGCGCCGCCCACGCTCTACCTCATCGATGGTTACGCCCAGTTCTTCCGGGCCTACCACGCCATCCGCACGCCCATGTCCTCGCCGGTCACCAAGGAGCCGACGAACATGTCCTTCGGTTTCCTCGGCATGCTCCTGCGGCTGCTCCGC
>JBBQRT010000024.1:0-46747 GCA_038214505.1 Phycisphaerales bacterium
GGCGTGTTCCTGCCGCGGGAGGGGGAGGGCGGGGCGGACGGCCCGGTGATCGACCCGCGTGCGGAGTGGGAGCGGCTGGGCGGTGGTGACGGCGGGGGTGGGGGTGGGGGTGGAGGTGGGGGGACGCGGGCTGGGGGGCCGGAGGATCCATCGGGGCGATAGCGGGAGGTGGGCGGCCGGGTGGAGGTATGATCGGGGTTTGAGGCTTTGCCCGGAGGACGACATTGGCCGCAGCGCACAACCGTCAGGAGCTGGACCCACCCGCGACGCCCGTTCCGCCGCCGGTGGGCGCGCCGCCCGAGAAGGCGGCGGCGATCCGTGCGGACGATCCGTCGATCGCGTCGCGGATCGACGGGCTGCTGCGGGACGTGGGGGCGGACCCGGCGAGCTTCAACGCGCGGCTGGTGCGTGAGCTGATCCAGACGGCTCTCAAGCTCATCCCCGACGGGCGGGACACGGGGGAGCTGAAGCTGATGTCGACGGCGGTGAAGGAGATGCGGTACGCGTACCGCGTGTTCGGGCAGTATGCCCAGCCGCACAAGGTGACGATCTTCGGCTCGGCGCGGACGCCCAAGGACCACCCGGACTACACGTCGGCGGTGGACTTCGGGAAGGAGATGGGCTCGCGCGGGTGGATGGTCATCACGGGCGCGGGCGGGGGGATCATGGAGGCCGGGCACGTGGGCCCCGGGCGCGAGAAGAGCTTCGGGGTGGCGATCCGGCTGCCGTTTGAGACCAGCGCCAACGAGGTGATCGCGGGCGACGAGAAGCTGGTGTACTTCCGGTACTTCTTCACGCGGAAGCTGATGTTCCTGAGCCAGTCGGAGGCGGTGGCGCTGTTCCCGGGCGGGTTCGGCACGCTCGACGAGGCGTTCGAGGTTCTCACGCTGGTGCAGACGGGCAAGAGCTCGATGGTGCCGATCGTGCTGGTCGAGGGCAAGGGGCAGAACTACTGGGAGCAGTTCGATGCGGCGATGCGTCAGCTCCTGCTGACGCGCGGCTGGATCAGCCCGGAGGACATCGACCTCTACCGCATCTGCCACACACCCGCGGAGGCGGCGGACGTGATCGAGAAGTTCTATCGCAACTATCACTCATCGCGGTATGTGAAGGACGATCTGGTGATCCGGCTCAAGCGGCCCTTGCGGGCGGCGGACGTGGAGCGGCTGACCGACGAGTTCCGCGTGCTGATCAAGGCGACATCGGCATCGCCTACTCGGATCGTGCAGCGCGGGGCATTCCTCGAAGAGGACGACCACCTGGACCTGCCGCGGCTGAGCTTCCCGCACACGCGGTACAAGTTCGGGCTGATTCGGAGGCTGATCGACCAGATCAACGAGTGCGAGCCGGAGTGAGGGATAAAGGGACGGGGGCACGGGGCGACACATGTAGAGAGGCCGGTCCCTCGGGGGACCGGCCTCTTGACGTATGCGAATAGGCCGTCGAGCGAGCGTTACTTCTTGTCGGTAGGGGCTTCGCGCTGGGCCGTGAGAAAGGCCTGAGACCGGTCGTTCTCGATCTGTGCCACGGGAGGCGTCGCGGCCGCGCCGAAACCCTTGACCGCGTCGGCACGGCCTTGCTCGATGCTGTTGATGCGAGGTGTCGCGGCGTCGGCGAAGGTGCGCTGGGCCTTGGCCCCGAGCTGGTCGGAGGGCGTGGTGGTTGTCGTGACTGGGCCAACCAGCGGGCCGCGGCTGGCGGGGCGACGGTCGTTCCAATCGCGCGAGCGGGGATACCAGCCGCCGTCGTGGGGGGCGAAGCCGCCGAAGCGGATGGTGCCGGGGGCGATGAAGCCCCAGCGGGTGTCGGGGAGGGCGCGTTCGGCGACGCGCTCATCGAAGAACGCCCGGGCCTCTTCCTGGCGGATCTGGGCGGAGATGAGATCGTTTCGCTGCTGGAGCGACAGGCCTTCGCCGAGCGTGTTGTCTGGGACGAGGATCGCGCCGTCAGCGCGGACGACCGAAGAGCCGGTGGGGCCCGAGGCGGGGTTGCCGGGCATGCTGATACGGAAGCCGCCCATGTCGACGCGGGAGTCGCGGGTGTCGGCGGCGGGGCGGTCGCCGACGCGCACGAGTGGGCCGCCGGGGGGCGTTGCTGTTGCCGTGGCCGTGGTGGGCTGGGCAGTCTGCGGAGGCTGGGCAAGGGCGGCGGATGCAAGGAGCACGGACGACATAGAGCACAGAACAAATCTCATGATGTTGCCTTTCAGAAGTGCGACGAGGCCGGGGCAAGATTGACCGTACACCGCGGGCGGGGAGATGCCAGCCGGTGGGCGAACGTGGGCGCGAGTTGAGCAAAGTGCCTTGGGTGATACCGTCGGGACCCGATGCCGGTTCGGGGATCCGGTCGCGGATCGAGCCGGGCGCAGGGTCGCGTTCGTATGATGTTGGCTTATGGCAACTTTCCGCACTGGTGGCGTTTGTCGGGGCGTGCTTGGGGTGGCGGCGTGTGCCGGGCTGGCGTGCGCGATCGGCGCATGCTCGGGTGGTGGCGGGGGGGCGACGGGGGAGGCGCAGGGAGCGCCGCCGGCGGCGATCACGCGGGCAGGCGTGCTTGGCGAGGACGCGGGGCTGGAGGTTCTGGTGCTTTCGGTGCGGGCGAGCGAGCGGGAGTTCGCGGCGCGGATGAACGGGATCGGGGGGGGCATGGCACCGATGTCCAGCGAGCTGGAGCGACTGTGGAACGAGCATGGGCTGCGGATGGTGGCGGTGGCGTCGGGCGATCTGGCGGCGGCGATCGCGGCGTTGAGCGGGGGCGGAAGTGGGAGCGGTATCGGTCAGCGGCAGTGGCTCGGGCAGTCGCCGGGGTGGGTCGAGGTGGTGCGCGGGCCGGGCCGGGAGGAGGGGGCGGTGGTGGCGCTGGATGTTGAGCGGATTCGGCTTCCCGCGGGGGCGATGCGGCTGCTGGCGCGAGCGTGGCTGGAACCGGTCCCGCCGACGAAGGGCGCGGGCGGGGATGAGCAGGGCGCGGCGCCCGGGGCCGTTCTGCGGATCGATTTGGTGACGCAGCACATGGACGACCGATCGGCGGCGATACAGAAGGATCCGCTGGGCGTGAATCCCAAGTCGATCGCCGCGGAGGATCAGGGCCTGATGTTCCGACGTTTGCTGGCCAGGCTCAGCGTGGCGGGGGAGCAGGCGTACCTGATCGTTTCCGAGCGGCCGGGCGTCGACTGGGCCCGCGCGGCGACGGAGCCGGAACCGACGGCCGAGGTCGCGGCTGTAGAGGGGGAACGGATAGCGCCGAAGGTCGGGCAGGTGGTGCGAGGGGGAGCGCGTGGGGCCGCGGCAGGGATATCGGCCGAGACCAGCGGGGGCGCGAGCGCGGAGGCGATGGGCGCGGTCAACCGCGAGGAGAGTGCGGGCGGGGAGTGGGGCCCGATGCGGAAAGCAGCGGCGGCGAAGCCCGAGCCATCGGGGGCGACGACAGAGAAGCCCGCGGCCCGGCGACCTCGCGAGTCGCGGGTTTCAGGGCCGGCGGCGCCGCAGGTGCCAACTGTTGGCGAGGCGATGCTGGGTGTTGGCGGGGGTGGGGGTGCGGGTGGGTTTGGAGGTGAGGGCGTGCGAATGGTGGTGGTGCTGGTGCCGCGGGTGCCGCGGGAGTTCTCGCTCACGCCGGGGCGGTGAGGGTGGGGCGAGCGCTGGCCGTTGACGACCCGATCAGGCGATGACGGCGCGGCAGGCGTTCGAGAGCACGGCGAGAGCGCCCTTGAGGTTCCATTGCTGGCGAGCGCGGTCGCCGGTAGTGTTGCTGACGACGCGGAGCTCGGCGAAGCGAATCGTGCCGGGATGCAGACGCGCGAGCGCGTGAGCGATGGCCGCCCCTTCCATGGCCTCGGCGATCGCACCGGTGCGGGCTGCGACGGCGTGGGCGAGGGGGTCCGAGCCCGAGCAGGTCGAGACGGTCGCGATGGGGCCGATCAGCGGGAAGAGGCGGGCGGCGGTGAGGGCGTGGGCGAGTGCATCGCGGAGCTGCTCGTCGGTGTCGAGCCCGACGCCCGGGAAGGCAGGAGGGGCGCCGCCGGGTCCGAAGCCGGCGGCGGCGATGTCGATGTAGCCGTCGGGTGTCGCGATGCCCTCGTCGGCATAGACGGAGCGGTCGGCGAGGATGAGATCGAGGAGGGCCGCGGGGCGCTGGGCGGGGAGGCTCCCGCAGACTCCGACGTTCAGAACCAGGGCGTGCCGTGCGGGATCGACAAGGCGGGCGGCGCAGAGCGCGGCGTTGACCTTGCCGACGCCGGACTGCACGAGGCTCCAGCGCGGGCTCAGAATGTGCTCGTGCCAATCGACGCAGGCGTCCGTCGGCGCGATGCCAACGGCGGTGAGCACGGCGCTGGTCTCGGCGGGCGCGGCGGTGATGATCAGGCCGCGGCGCGGGGCGGGGAGCAGGGCGTTTATGAGCGTGGGCACGTGGAAGGCTACCCGGCGCGGCGGTGGCGGCGCGCGTCGATCGGCGCGGGGCGTGGCTGCGCGGCGGGGCTCGGAGATCGCGGCATTGCGGGCGGGGGGAACAGCGTGGGCATGGGTGCGGGCGGCAGGTCAATCTCGCTCAGCGGGCCGGGGTAGAGCATGCGGAGATCGAACTCGCCGGGATAACGGGGCGTGAAGAGATCGGCGGCGACGTCGGTGTCGTCGATGGCCTGGACGCGGAGGTCGGCGTGGCCCGCGAGGTCGATGGGCTCGCCCAGCGGAATGTCGCTAGAGCGCTTGAGCCGTTCGCCGCCTGCGCGGATGGCTTCTTCGGCGGCCGCGGAGAGCTGGCAAACGGTTGGCTCGCAGGGGTGCGAGGGTTCCCAGGCGGTGACAATGCAGCGGCGGCCGCTGTTGAGCGTGAGGATCGAGCCGGGGCTGAAGGCGGGGACGACGCTGAGCAGGGCCTTGAAGACGATGGGGTCGAGCTTCTGGTCGCGGACGAGCTGGAGCGTGTGCTTGAGCGCGCGAACGGTGGGGACGGGGGCGGGCGGGCCCTGGTCCGGAGAAGGGGAAGCGGCGGCGGAAGGGGGGGCCTGAGGGGCGGGTGGGGCGTCGCGGAAGCGATCAAAGACGTCGGCGACGGCGATGATGCGTGCAAAGATGTGGATCTCGGTGCCGCGGAGGGGCGAGGGGAGGCCGTAGCCGCGCTGCTTTTTCGGGAAGCCGGTGCCGTCGATGCGTTGGTGGTGGTGGAGGACGGCGGCAGCGGCGGTGGGGGCGATCTTGCCGCGGACGAACTGGAAGCCCAGGCCGGCGTGCTTCTGGTATCCCGGGTCGGACTCGTCGCGGCCGAGTTCCCAGCGCTGGAGGACCTCCGGGCTGAGCCGGAGCATGCCGATGTCGTGAAGGAGAGCGCCGAGCCCGAGGTTCTCGATGTTGCCGGCGCGTTTGGAGCTGATGCGAGGGCGGCTGGCGACCAGATAGCCGTCGAGGCGAAGGCCCATGAGCAGGCTGAGGAAGCCGACGTTGAAGCTGTGACGGGCGATGGGGGAGCGCGGGTCGACGATGTCGTGCATAAAGATGGCGGCGGCTGGGTCGTCGACGAGCCTTTGGATCAGGGCCCGGACGCCCTCGAGGAAGGTGGTGAACTCGAAGGAGGCGTGCAGGCCGCGGGTCATGGCATCGAGCTGGTCGCCGACGGCTTGGGCGAGCTTGGCCTGCTCGAGGGCGAGCTGCGGGGCGGCGTAGCGCATGAGAAATGCGGTGGGCGGGTACTCGATAACGAGGTCGCGGACGCCCAGCTCGCGGAGGCGGGTGATGGCCAGCTCGTCGAGCTCGGCGCCGGGCTTGAGCAGCACGTGGCCCGGGATCTGCGGGTGCATCACGGGCATCGCGACGACCATGCCCGGCGCGGCCTTGGTGACGGTGAGCCTGAGCATGCGGGTGGGGCCTCCGGGAAGGGGCGGGACGCGCGGTCCCGACCGATGGGTTTGGATCGGCGATCCGGCGTCGCGGCATGGCGGGCGGACGCGGGTTTGCGCCTTATGCGTGCGTGCGGGCACGGCCGCGGCGGGCCCGGGGCGACGCGGCGCGGGTTCTCGGACGCGCGGAGGGTTCTCGGGCGGCAGGGGGCGTGGGCGAGGGCGGCGCGGGGCGGCGGGACGGGCGATTGTGCCGGGTGCGCGGGGTGGGGGAGAGCCGCGAACCTGCGCGGCGGCGCGGTGGCGAAAGCCCCGAGCCGGGCGGTCCGATTCGATGGTTGGTCCGGGTGCGCGAGTGCGCAGCTCCGGGCGGAGGCACCGTCGGCATGGGCTTGTTCTCCCTTGGCAAGGTGAAGTCGGCCGCGATGCAGTCGCTTTCAAGCGCGACGATGCCGATCGCGATCGATTTCGGTTCAAGCTCGCTGAAGCTCTTGCAGCTGCAGTCGGGCGGTGCGGCCGAGCCGCCGTCTCTGGTGGCGGCGGCGATGCTGGAGACGCCCGACGCGCTTTTGTCTGAGCCTTCCAAGCGGCTGGAGTTCCAGTTTCAGGCTTTGCCGCGGCTGGTCAAGAGCGTGGGGTTCAAGGGTCGCCGGGCGGTGTGCGCGATTCCCGCGGGGCAGACGTTCGTCAAGCACATGCAGTTTCCCAAGGGCGAGGTGCCGCTGGAGCAGCTGGTGCGGGCGGGCGTGCCGGCGGCGCTTGGCTGCGGGCCCGAGACGCTTGTTCTGCGGCACTTCCCGGTCGAGGGCGCAAGCGCCGGCGGGAAGCAGGAAGTCGTGTGCATGGCGGCGGGGAAGGACTTTGTCGAGCGGCTGGTGGGGGCGATCCGCGACTGCCGGCTCGAATGCGTGGGGATCCATCCCGAGAGCGTGGCAACGCTGAAGGCCTTCGAGCATATCAACCGGCGGGCCGGGGACGAGCTGGTCTCGACGCTCTACCTGGACATCGCGGCCGGGACGACGAAGGTCTGGATCGGGCGCGGCGGCGCGCTGGCGTTCGCCAAGACGGTGCAGGTGGGCGGGCACGAGCTGGACGTGGCGGTGGCACGGGCGATGGACTGGGACCTGGCGACGGCGCGGATGCGGCGGATCGCCGCGGGCGCGCCGCTGAGCCCGGCGATGCGGCCCAATACGCAGGGCGAGCGTGGTCAGCCGGACCCGGCGCGCGCCGCCGCCGCGGCGGCGGTGGGCGGGGAGGGGCAGGACCCGGGAGCAGCGACCACGGCAGTGGGCGACGATCGGCGGACGGGGAAGATCGCCCCGGGGCTGACGGTGCCGGTGGCCGAGCAGGCGGCGGCGGATGTCGCGCCCCGGGAGTTCGACCTCGAGGGGCCGCTCGAGATCCTGACCGACGAGCTGGCGATGTGCCTGCGGTACTACGAGGCGATCCTGCCCGGGAAGAAGATCGAGCGTGCGGTGTTCTTCGGCGGCGAGGCCCGGCACCGCGGGCTGTGCCAGCTGATCGCGCGGCGGATCCGGCTGCCGGCGCACGTGGCCGACCCGCTGGCGCGGATGAGCCGGACCGGCAAGGAGCCGGTGCTGGGCGTCGATTTCAACACCCCCCAGCCGGGCTGGACCATTCCTTTCGGGCTGAGCCTGTGCCCGACGGACTTCTGAGCATGAAACCGGCCGTGAACTGTCGACCCACACCACCTATGCCGAGCCGCGGAGCTCAGGAGACAACCCATGAGCATGCTTGACCGAAGGCCCAACGGGGCGGGGGGCTCGTTCCTCCCCGAGGACTACCTGCAGAAGAAGGCCGAGAAGCGGCAGCTGATCCTGGGGCTTGGGCTGTTCCTCGTCGTCGCGTTCGCGATGGTCGGGGCGTTCTTCGTCACCTATCGCAAGTGGTCGACGGTGATGTCGATGCAGGCGGCCGTGAACCGGGAGTGGGTGGAGCAGGAAAAGAAGATCGAGCAGCTCAAGGTGCTCGAGGCGCAGCGGGACGAGCTCAAGGCCAAGGCCGAGACGACCACGGCGTTGCTGGAGCGGGTGCAGCGGTCGACGCTGCTGGCGGAGATGATCAATCGCATGCCCGACCAGCTGACGCTGACGGACCTGCAGCTCAAAGGCCGGCGGCTGGTGGTTCCGGTGAAGGCGGCGGCGCCGGTCTCGGGGCTGGCCGGGCCGCAGACGACCGCGAGCGTGGGGGCCCGCGCGACGACGCCAGCGGGCGGCGGGGCGCCGCCGGACGCGCCCAAGCCCCGGACGGCGCCGGCGCAGTTCGAGTTCTCGCTGGAGATCGCCGGCCTCGCGTCGAGCGACGAGGAGGTGGCGGACTACGTCGCCTCGCTGGTGCAGTGCCCGCTGCTCGACCGGGTCGAGATGATCTCGGCGGGCGAGACAACGGTGCAGGACGTATCGATGCGGAAGTTCAAGATCGAGGCCAGGATCCGCTCGAGCGCCGACACGCGGACGATCGAGGCCCTGCACGTGCCGCGGCTGGGCGGGCGGCCCGACGGGACGGCGCGGCGGCCCAAGCACTCGGACCCGATGGACCCGACGCAGTCTCGCCCGGACGACCCGAACTTCGACGCCAGCAAGGCGCAGCGCTCTAACGCGGAGGACCGCCCGTGAACTCGACGACACGCACGATGCTGCTGTTCCTGGTGCTGCTGGCCCTACCGGTGTGCTCATACTTCGTGGTCTTCCGCCCGGTCAACGCCAAGATCGACCAGGGCATGAAGGAGATCGGGCACAAGCAGGCGCGGCTGGACAAGCTGCGCGAGGTGACGGCCCAGACCGACGACCTGCAGCGCGACAACGAGAAGATCGCCGACGCGATCCGCACGATCCAGTCGCGCCTGCCCAACACCAAGGAGATGGACAACGTCCTCCGCCAGGTGTCGGGCCTGGCGGGCAAGAACGGGCTCAAGGTCCCGCAGTTCAAGAAGACCGAGCAGACCATGGCCGCGGGCGACGCGACCGAGCAGCCGCTGGACATCGAGATCACCGGCGACTTCGACGGCTTCTACAAGTTCCTGCTCGACCTCGAGCAGCTGCCCCGCATCACGCGGATCACCGACATGACCATCGCCCGGTCCGACAAGGTCGACGGCGAGATGAAGACCCGGTTCACGCTCAGCGTGTACTACGAGGGCGAAGGGAGCAACCCGTGAGCAAGGCCAACACGAGCGCCGACCCGACCGCGGGCGGCACCATCATGCCCATCGATCCGGCCAAGGGCGACAAGCCCGCGGGCGGAGTGTTCCGGCTCGACGCCGGCGGCGCGGGGGGCGAGGGCTCGGGCGCGGCGCCCGTCAAGCGGCGGCTGTCGCTGCCGGCGATCATGTTCGCCTGCCTGCTGGTGGGCGGCGCGGGGCTCCTATATGCCATGCGGCTGGTGGGCATCGGCCCGCTCAACAGCGTCGCGGGGCTGACCAAGCTCAACGACTACGAGCTGGCCAAGCCCGGGGCCATGAGCGAGGACCACCGGCGCGTGCTGGCGCAGCTCTCGAGCGCGACGGCGTCGCCGTCGCAGGTCCCGGTCGATCAGGTGCAGAAGAACCCCTTCGAGCTCTCGGGCCTGCTGGGCCCCGAGCCGAGCAAGCCCGACACCACCGAGCAGGGCGCGCGGGCCAGCGTCGATCGGATGCGGCGCGACGCCGAGACGCGGAAGCGGCGCGTGGAGACGGCGCTCAAGGACCTGAAGCTCAACGGCGTGCTGGGCGGCTCTCGCCCGGTGGCGCGGATCTCCGGCGAGGCCGTGCGGGTTGGCGACACGGTCGCGGAGATGTTCACCGTCTCGGCGATCCACGGCCGGGGCGTGGACCTGACGGCCGACGGCAAGACGTACACGCTCACGATGGACGACGAGAAGCAGAACGAACGGAAGAAGTGAGGGGGCGACGGCGCCGGTGTCTTTGCAGGATCCGAACCCCATGGGCAAGTTCGACATCGACGACATCCTGCAGGACTTGGGCGTAGACAAGAACGCCAAGGCGCTGGTGCGCCCGCGGAAGATCCCGCCGCGGCCCGGCGCGGGGCCCGAGGAGGCCGCGCCCGAGGCGCCCAAGGCCCGGCACAGCATCGACAAGGCCGAGCAGGTCTTCAGCCCGCTGCCGGCGGTGCCCAGCGGGCAGCGGTCCTTCGACCGGGAGATCATCGTCGAGCACGACCCGTCGGTGCCCGTCAGGCCGCGGGACGTGCCGCGGCCTGCGGTGGGCGACGCGCTGTCGAGCGTCTATCAGCCCGACGGGGGCGAGATGCAGAAGAGCCAGGAGCTGGGAGAGTTCCTTGTTGCTCTCGAAGCGATTACGACGCAGGCGCTCGGTGCCGCGCAGACGGTGGTGAAGGCCTCGCCGGGGCGCCGGCTGACGGAGGTGCTCGTCGAGCAGGGCGCGGACGAGGTGCGGGTGTACCAGGCCGTCGCGGGCATGGCCGACGTGCCCTTCGAGCGGGTGGATCTCGAGAAGGGGCTCGACGGGGGCTTCGACGGAACGATGCTGCAGCGGCTGAGCTCGGAGTTCTGCAAGGAGCACTGCGTGCTCCCGCTGCGGGTGCAGAAGGTCGGCGCCGGCGGTGCCAGCCGTGTGGTGGTCGGGGTGGGCAATCCCGACGACGTGTTCCTGCTCGACGAGGTGCGCCGCCGGCTGGGCGTGACGAGCGTGAAGGTCGTGATCGTGCCGCCGACGGACATCCGCGCGGCGCTCGACATGGTCGGCCAGCAGGAGGAGGCGGGTAAGCAGCAGGAGATGGACGTCTCGGACCTTCTCAGCGAGGTCGACGAGGGGGATGTTCAGGTCGAGAAGCGGATGAGCGAGAGCCAGGAGGTCGACCTCGAGGCCCAGGCGGCCGAATCGCCCGTCATCCGCTACGTGAACTACATCATCCAGTCGGCGGCCAAGGAGGGGGCCAGCGATATCCACATCGAGCCCGCCGACAAGAAGCTCAAGGTGCGGTTCCGCATCGACGGCATGCTGTTCGAGATGATGAACCCGCCGGCGGGGATGTCGGCGGCGATCACCAGCCGCCTGAAGATCATGGCCAACCTGGATATCTCCGAGCGCCGCCTGCCGCAGGACGGACGCATCCGCTGCACCGTCTCGGGTCGCAAGCTCGACCTCCGCCTGTCCACCCTGCCCAACACCTACGGCGAGAAGGTGGTCATGCGCATCCTGGACACCAAGAGCATCAACGTCGAGCTCGAGAACCTCGGCTTTGATCCCACGACGCTCGCGGTGTGGCAGAAGTGCGTCGACGAGCCGCACGGGATCGTGCTGGTCACCGGCCCGACGGGCTCGGGCAAGACGACCACGCTCTACGCCTCGCTCCGCCAGCTCGACAAGAACTCCATGAACGTCTGCACCGTCGAGGACCCCGTCGAGTATCACCTCGACGGCGTGACGCAGACGCAGACGCACGAGAAGATCGGGATGACCTTCGCCAAGGCCCTCAAGGCCCTGCTGCGGCAGGATCCCGACGTGATCATGCTGGGCGAGATCCGCGACCTCGAGACGGCACACACGGCGATCCAGGCCGCGCTCACGGGCCACCTGGTGCTCTCGACCCTCCACACCAACGACGCGCCCAGCTCGCTCACGCGGCTGGTCAACATCGGCCTCGAGCCGTTCCTTGTCGGTGCCGCCGTCCGCGGCGTGCTGGCCCAGCGGCTGGTCCGTCGGCTCTGCCCGCACTGCAAGTTCCAGGGCTCGCCCAGCGAGGAGTTCATCGAGTACCTCACGATGAACGGCTTCCAGGCCGACCAGATGTACAACGCCAAGGGCTGCGACAAGTGCCGCAACCGCGGCTACTCCGGACGCGTGGGCATCTACGAGCTGCTGGTCGTCGATGATTCTCTCCGAGATATCATCGCCCGCAACCCCAACGTCTCCGAGTTCCGGCGCATCTGCATGGAGCGGGGCATGGTCAGCCTGCGGCAGGACGGCATGTCCAAGGTCGCCAAGGGGCTCACCAGCGTCGAAGAGATCATCCGCGCGACCGAGGCGGGCGCCTGAGCCGACCGGCCTTGCCTGCGCCGGTGGTCAGGCCCAGTGCCCGCCTTTGCGGCGTGCTCAGCGCATAGTCGGCAAGGTCGGAGGCTGGGACGAACACGCCCCGCGCGGGCTTAAAACCCTCGGGCGAGCGAGCTTCGTGGACGGTGAACTGCATCTGGCGGTGCGTGGCGGTGAAGCTGAACGTCTCTCTTGGGCTCAGCGCCCGCCCGGAGAGGCCGACGGCCTTGGCCAGCGCCGCCGGGCCGGGCATGGCCGACTCGCTCTCGACCGTCGGGGCCTGCCACAGGCCGGCCCACATGACTCCCGTGGGCGAGCGCTGCTCCAGGAGCGTCGCGCCGTCGTCGCGCCGGATAACGACCACCGCGCAGTGGACGTTTCGCCGCGTGGCCCGGGCCTTGGGGCGCGGGATCTCAAGTTCGCGTCCCGTGGCATGTGCTCGGCATGACCGGCGGAGCGGGCAGGCCGGGCAGGCGGGGGCGGCGGGGGGCGGGAGGCAGACGGTCGCGCCGAGTTCCATGAGCCCCTCGTTGAACGCCGCGGGGGAGGCGGCGGCGGTCACAAGCGCGGCCGCGCGTTCCCAGAGCCAGGGCTGCACGGCCTTGTCGTCGCTCGCGGCGTCGCGGGCGTGGAGACGGAGCAGCACGCGGGCGACGTTGCCGTCGACGATGGGCTCGGGCCGGTCGAAGGCGATGGAGGCGACGGCCCCGGCGGTGTACCGCCCGACGCCCTTGAGCGAGCGGAGGCTCTCGGCGTCGCGGGGAACCTCGCCGTGGAATCGCTCGACGATGAGCTTGGCGGCCGCGTGGAGGTTCTTGGCGCGGCGGTAGTATCCAAGGCCGGTCCAGAGCGCCAGCACGCGCTGCTCGTCGGCCCGGGCCAGGTCGGCGACGGTGGGCAGGGCGGCGATGAACGCGCGGTACTTGTCGATCACGCGGGAGACCTGCGTCTGCTGGAGCATCGCCTCGGCGACCAGCGCGTGGTACGGGTTGCGCTTGAGGCCCGGCGCATCGGGGGCCAAGCGCCAGGGCAGGTCGCGCTTCGCGGTCGCGAACCAGCGCTCGATCGACCGGGCGATGACTGCGTCCCCCGGCTCGCCCCCCGGGGCCGGAGGTCGCGACATCACTTGCGGTCCTTCTTCTTCGCCTGCCGCTGCTGCTCCTCCATCCGGCGCTGGGTCTCGAGGACCTGGTTCTGGATCTTCTCGAGCCACGAGCCCGCCTTCGGGGCCTTCTTGGCGGACCGTGGCTGGCTCTCGCGGATCTTCTCAAGGTGGTCGAAGCGCTTGCGGATCCACTTGCTCTCGATGATCGCGAGCGTGGAGTTGGTCATAAAGTACAGGCTCAGGGCGGCCGGGGCGTTGTACATGAACAGCGGGAACATCACGACCGTCATGACCTTCATGATCGCCTGCTGCTGCTTCTGCTCGTCGGTCAGCGGCATGGCCGAGATCGGCGTCATGTACTTCTGCTGGATGTAGAACACCACGCCCAGCACCAGCGGCAGGATGTTCAGACCCTCGATCGGGCCCATGAGGCTCGAGAGACCCCAGACCCAAACGCCGTGCTCGCTGGTGCCGAAGACCTGGTGGAAGTTGAGGAAGTTGTCGGGCTCGGCCAGGTCTCCCAGGAAGGTCCACCTGCCGGCGGTGAGGTTCTGGATCAGGCCGAAGAACGCGCCCTGGTGGCGGAGCTCGAAGGTGAAGTAGATCATCGCGTAGAGCGCGATCCACACGGGCGTCTGCAGGAAGGCGGGCAGGCAGCCGAGCGCACCGGCGTAGTTGACGTTCTCCTCCCGCATCAGCCGCCCCATCTCCTCGCGGGACTTCGCGGGGTCGTCCTTGTACTTCTCCTGCACGGCCTTCATCTTGGGGCCAACGGCCCCCATCTGCTTGCCGAACTTCGCGAGGCTCATCTGGCTCCACCGCGTGATCGGGTGCAGCAGCGTCCGGACGCAGACGACCAGGATCATGATCGCCAGGGCCCAGTCGAACACGACGTAGTCGTGCAGCGTGCCGAGGAACCAGCGGAGCAGGATGGCGATGGACTGGAACGTGCAGAAGGCGCAGGGCCCGCCGAAGGTGTAGACGACGATGCTCTCGAGCCCGGAGGCGAAGGCGCTGGGCTCGCTCTCGATGAATCGTTTGCTCATCGGACCGGCATAGGCGCCGATGGAGAGGTCCTGCGTTGCGCCGGGCGCAACAGTGAACGGGCGGCTGGCGAGCGTGAGGGCGGCGTAGCCCGTAGGGGCGCGCGAGGCCGAGACGTACTTGGTCGTGTCCAGCGGGTTGGTCGGAATGGCCAGGCGACCGACGGTCTCGACCAGCGAGAGCGTCTTGTCCCGGCCGCCGGTCGCGCCGGGCTCGCCGATGGCGGCCTGGTGCATGGCGACGACGAAGTAGCGGCTGGTGGTGGCGGCCCAGACCAGCGAGTGGCCATCGGTCGCGGACTTGGGTGTGGGCCAGAGCTGCTTGGGATCAAAGACCGGCAACCCGGTACCAGCCCAGAACTTGCCCTCGACGCCCTTGCCCAGGATCTCGTGGTGGCTGATGAGATAGCGGTCGCCGCCTTGGACAAACTGGCGGCTTGGGTCCTGCGCGGGGGGCAGCAGGTAGCCGAAGCGGACGCGCCGGACGTCGCCGCCGTAGCGGATGGTGCCAAGGGGCTGGTCGGCGGGGCCGAACTGCTTCCAGACCACGGACATCGGCAGGGCGGTGCGGTTGATGAGCGCCTGGCGGATGATGAACTCGTAGGAGCCGGGGGCGAGCTGATAGGCGCGGGTGATGGTGGCGACGTCGGCACCCGCCTGATCGACGATCTGGGCCTCGAAAGCTCCCGGTGCGGTCTCACGCCAGATGGTCTGCGTGTCGCGCTCGCGGGCCAGACCAAGGCCCACGCGGACGCCGTTGATCACGACCTCGTCGGCGGCGAAGGCGACCAGGCCCACGGACCTGTCGGTCGGGGTGTTGAGCAGGTCCTGCAAGACCTCGTGTTTGTCGCGCTTGATGGTCGTGAAGTGATTGGCCAACTCGAGGCGGCTGACGCCGGCCCCGAACCGGTCGAACTCGAGGCGCATCTGGTAGCCGGGGCCGCGCTGGCCGGGTTTGTCGGACGTCGGCTCGATCGCGCCGATGGGCGTGTAGGGCGCGAGGGGGAACGTCCGGGCGACATAGCTGGTGCCGGCGGGGGCCTCGATGACGGGCGCAAGAGGAGCGACAGCCGCGGCGGCCGGCTGGCCCGGCACGGGGGGCTGGCCGGGGATGGGCGCTACGACGGCGCCGGCGGGGGCGACCGCCGGGGCTTGCGGCGTAATGGCGGGCGTGCTGGACGTCCGCATGACGGCGAAGAACACGCCTACGCCGGCAAGCAGCAGCAGCACGGGGACCAGGATTCGGAGAAAGACGTTCGGGCCTTCACGCATGGGCCAAGATGGTACGTGCGTTTATCCGGTCGGCGCGCCTGTCGAGGCAGGGGCGGAAGGGGGCGGGGGCTGGGGGGCGGGAGAGAGATACCGCGCCTCGTCGGCGCCGCGTGGAAGCGGTTTCATGCCCAGCGACTTGCGGGCCTCGTTGATGACCCGGTCCCAGTCCAGCGCGGGGCCGGGGTCGACCTTGTCCTTCTGGATGTGGTGGTGGCCTATGACGCCTTGAAAGCGGTTCCACCGCTCGCGGCTCAGGACGTTGGTTTCCAGGCGCCCCTCCTCGGTCCGGGGATAGTCGAGCTGGATCTTGGGCAGCGCTGTGTGCAGGGCGGCGGTCAGGGCGATGAGCGAGCGATACTGCTCCGGGGTCAGGTCGTACTGACGCAGCTCGCGGCCTTGGATCGGGCCGTAGATGGGCACGGGCCAGGCGGGCGCGAAGGTGCCGGGGGTGCGGACCCCGCCGTCACCCATGGTCGGGGGGATGGTGATGGTGGTGGGGGGGAGGCGTGTCAGAAACCCGGGCTCGGCGGCCTGTTCCCACGTCGGAGGATCGGGGTGGTACCACGTGCTCAGGAGCTGGTCTTTATCGGTGCGGGAGTAGGCGCCGATGTTGGCGATCTCGATGCCGACGGAGCGGTCGTTTGAGATGGTGGCGTGCCAGGCGCGTTCCTTGGCGTCCATCGTCTGGTAGATGGTGCCATCGATATCGAGCAGGAAGTGGACGGAGAGGCCGCGGGAGTCGTGGAGGACTTTGAAACACTGGCGGGAGACGCCGCAGACGTCGTAGTGGAGGACGAACTGGTCGACGTGCTGGCGGAGGAGGTCGAGGTCCCAGCCGCCGCCGCGGACCTGCTCGAACTGCTCGGCGGTGAGCGGGGCGTAGTCGAGGGGCTTGTCGGCGGCGAAGGGCGGGCGCGGGGCGAATCGCAGCCCGAAGCGGCTGGGGGTGGAGGGATCATCGCTGCCATCTTTGGATGGTGTGAAAGCCGCTTTGGGCCAGGGGACGAAGCGTTTTTCGGTGCGGTACGCGTCGTAGCCACCCGGGTCGGTCCAGAGGACGACGGGGGCGCCGGTGTGGAACGACCGGCCCGCGACGACGATCTCGTCGCCGCGGCGGGGGGCTTCGGTGCCCGGTCGGGTCGAGCAGGCGCCGAGGACAAGCAGGGCGGCGAGGAGGAGCGTGTCGCGCAGGTGGGGCATGGGTGCAGGATACCGGCGTGTGCGTGCGAGAGCACCTTACCGACGCGGAACGTGGGCGTACCCGATGCGTCCCCGCGCGGAGCGTGGGGGTACCCGGGTCGATCAGGCTCGCTTGAGCTTGCGGCGGGACTTGCTGCCTTGTCCGATGACGCCCAGATCGAAAAGGACGGCAACGCCGATCAGGATGAGCCACATGCCGCCGACGCTGCCGGAGGTCTGATGCCAGGCGAAGGCGTAGGCCAGGAGCGTGTACGGGGTGAAAATCAGGCCGAGGATCGGGAGCAGCAGCCCGCTGAAGGGGGCGGAGAGGGCGCGGAAGGGGTCGACGATCCACGTGCTGAAGATCAGCATGAGGATGATGGCGACGCGCGGGAGGAAGAAGGCCGTGAGGCCGATGAAGCAGCCGATCATGGGTCGAGTGTACCCGGAGAATGCGGGGGATGGGGGTGAACGCGAAGGCTCAAAGGCGGGAAAGAAGGCAGGAACGCGGGAAGACCGGAGTGATCAGCGTAAACCAGAGAACCCTGCTGGGTGTTGAACTGGGGCTCTCGTGTGAATTCCGTGGGTCTCTCGGCTTGCTTCGGGTTCCTGAATGCCCAGTGCTTCAGAGCCGTCGGGCGGGGAAGTTTGCGGGGATGACGTCGGGGCGCTGGGTGAGGACGCCCACAAGGAACTCGAGGCCGTCCACGAGGCGGGGGCCGGGGCGTGAGAACATCTGGTTGCCGTCGACGGCGTAGACCTGGCCCGCGCGGGCGGCCGGGAGCAGCTTGAACCAGGGGGCTTGGGCGAGGAGGCGGGCTTCGTGGAGGGCTTGGTCGAGCGACAGGCCGCAGGGGCTGATGACAAGGACTTGGGGGAGGGAAGCGGCGAGGGCATCGGGGGTGATGGTGATGCTGGGGCCGGCGGTGCGCTGCGACTGGCCCACGGGCCCCTGGGCGGCCCCCGCGCTCGGGATGGCGTGGGTGGGGTTGAGGGGGTGCTCGCCGCCGGCGCGTTCGATGAGCTGGGGCGTCCAGTGGCCGGCGACGAAGAGGGGGTCGGTCCACTCGATGAAGGCGACGCTGATGCGCGGGGCGAAGGCGCCGACATAGTCCTCGGCGGCGTGGGCCCGGCCGCGGAGCGAGACAAGCAGGTCGGTGGCGGGCCGTTCCATCCCGATAAACTCGCCGATGCGGAGCACGTCGTCGAGCACGGCCTCGAAGGTGTGCGGGTTGAGGCTGAGGATCTTGGGCGGGCGACTCAGGCGGGCGGCGGCCCGGCGGACGGCGGCGAGATCAATCGAGCAGACGCGGCAGAGATCCTGGGTGATGATGAGATCGGGCTTGAGGGCTTCGAGCAGGGTTTCGTCGAGCTCGTATAGGGACGTGCCGGTGGCGAGCTGGGCTCGGACGTCGGCGTCGACCTGAGCGCTTGAGACGAATGCGGTGCGGGCCCGGGTGAGGACGGGGATCTCGGCGTCGAGTATGGGGGGGGGGAAGTCGCACTCGTGGCTGCGGCCGACGAGCTGAACGGGGGCACCGGGGCGGAGGGCGCCTGAACCGGTGATGGCCAGCAGGGTTTCGGTGGCCGAGGGGAGGAGGCTGACGATCCGCATGGGGCATGCTACTCGGGGCCTTGATGGGGGCAGGAACTTGAAATTTGTTGCGGGATTGCGGCGGAGGTGGCGGGAGATGGGCTGGCGGCGACGGATGGGGCGGGGGGTCTCGGGCAGAAGAAATGCACGAGCCCGTGCCCGGGGCGGCCCGATAGGGGACAATGCCGGATAATCCGGAGGCTCGGGCTGCATCTTGGCGCGGGCCGAGGCGGTAGGCCTAGCTGTGCACCGATCGGGCGGCTCTTGGCGCGTGGAGCGCGAGGGGCGACGGGGCCGGGGTACGGCAGAGGCGAATCGGGCGCTGGAGCGCGCGGGCCGCGGGGCGCGTGCGTGACGGCGCGGTGGCGGTGGTCGAGTGCAGGCGATGGGCCCGAAGACGGAGGATGAGGCACAAGTGCTTTCTACGAACAACAACGGGTTTTTCTCTCGTCTATGCGTCGTCAAGACGCGGCGTGTGCTGGTGTGCGTCGGGCTCGCGGCGTCGCTGCTGAGCGCGCCGGCGGGGCTCGGGTATTACGGGCAGGACGGGGCGAAGCCCGAGTCGCCCGAGGAGATTATGCGGCGGCTGCGCGAGGAAGCGCGGAAGGCCGGGATCGATGTCGACAAGGTGGCGGATCCGACCGCGCAGCCAGCACCCGCGCCTGCAATGCCCGCGCCCGCACAGCCTGCGCCGGTACAGCCCGCGCAGCCTGCCCCGGCTCAGCCACCCAAGGCTCAGCCTGCGCCGACTCCGGCGGCGGCGCCGACGGGGAAGAGCAACGGGGGGAATGCGGGCGACGGCAAACCGGGCGCGATGGCACCGGCGGCCGGGGGGGTAGGGATGCCCGGGGCGATGGGGGCGGGCGGGATGCCGGCGGATGGAGAGCCGCGGCGTGTTGCGGGGCCGTTCGCGCTGCCGCCGGGCTACCAGGGGAATCCGGACGAGGCGTTCACGTTCAACTTCGTGGACTCGGTGGAACTGCTGAGCCTGGTGGAGTTTGTGCGGGATGCGCTGGGCCTGCAGATCATCGCGACCGACGGCGGGCTCAAGGGGCAGACGGTGACCCTGACAGCGCCGGTGACGGTGCGTCAGGACCAGGTGCTTCCGTTCATCGTGACGCTGCTTGAGGAGAAGGAATACACGCTTACGCAGGACTTCCCCGGCGTGTATGTCGTGAAGCCCAAGAACGCGCTGACGCCGGCGTTCGGCAGCACGACGCGGGTGTTCCAGACGCCCAACATCCGGCCCACCAGCTTGCAGCAGGCGATCCAGACGATCGTGAACACCAACCGCGGGCAGACGCCCCCGAGCCAGCCGGTGTTCATGGACGACCTGGGCGTGTTCATCATCACCGACACGCCGAGGATGCTCTCGCTGGTGCAGCAGCTCATCGACACGCTGGTGGCCGAGCGGGCCCAGGTGAAGTTCTTCAAGTTCGACCTGGTGAACATCGCGGCGGTGAACGCGAAGGACCGCGTGCTGGAGCTCCTGGGCCAGCAGGGCCAGCGGCTTGGAGGCGCGGCGCCGGGGCAGCCCGGGCAGCCGATCCAGGCGGCGCCGGTGCCGGGCGGGGGCACGCAGATCACCAACATTGGCGAGCGGATGACGGTCGATCCCACGGCCAACGCGCTTTTCTTTCGCGGGCGGCAGGACGAGCGGGACCTGCTTGGCGAGCTGCTCACGCTGGTGGACACGCCCAACACGATGATCGCCAGGTGGTACCCGGTGGGACTTTCGACCGCCGAGGCGGTGGCCAACGCTGGCGTGGGGCAGCAGCTGGGCAATGTGTCGTCGTTCGAGACTTCGTCAGGGCGGGGCGGCGGCGGACGCGGGGGACTGGTGGGGCAGCCGGGCATCGGCGGGGCGGGGGGGCAGGGGCAGAGCCAGTTCTCGGGAACGGGCTTTACGATCTTCCCGGAGAACGGCGGGTTCATCTATCGCGGGACCGAGCCGCAGCATGCGCGGGTGGCGGCGCTTGTGGACCAGCTCAAGGACCTTTCCGAGCGGGACGCGGTGGTGCTGGAGTTTTACAAGCTCAAGCACGGGAAGGCGACGGACATCGCGGAGGTGATTCAGAACCTGATTACCAACTCGAGCCCGGTTGGCAACCGCGGGGGCGGGCTCTTGGCGCGGGAATCGAGCGCGGGGCGGAGCCGGGACCCGCGGCGGCCGAACCAGCCGGCCAGCCCGAATCAGCAGGCGCAGCAGGCGGCGGCGGGGGCGGATGGGGCGCTCGGGGACCTCGGGGGCGAGGACGTGTTCGTCATCGCCGACGAGCCGAACAATCAGGTGGTGGTGAAGGCCCCGCGGAAGCTGCAGCCGCAGTTCAGGCAGCTCATCAACCGGATCGATCTGCGCCGGCCGCAGGTGTACATCGATGCGAAGATCGTGGCGGTGAGCTCGAGCGATGACTTCCGGCTGGCGGTTGAGGCACAGCAGATCATCGGGCAGTTTGCTCTGAACACCAACTTCGGGCTCGGGAGCCTGCCGGCGAATCCGACGACGGTGACGGGGGACACGCCGCAGGGCATCCAGTCGCGGAAGAGCGTGGCGACGGGGTTGGGGGGTCTGACGTCGGCGCTGATCCGCAGCAAGGATGTGCCGCTGATCATCAACGCGCTGGCGCGGGACATTGATACGCGGATTGTGGCGACGCCGCAGCTCCTGGTGGACGACAACGAGGAGGCGAGCGTCTCGAGCGTGGACCAGCAGCCCACGAGCACGACGAGCCAGTCGGGGCAGGCGGGCTCGACGATCACGAGCTTCGGCGGGTTCGAGGAGGCGGGGCCGAAGCTGACCGTCAAGCCGCAGATCTCCGAGGGCGGGTACTTGCGGCTTGAGTACACGATCGAGCTGAGCTCGTTCCAGGGCTCGGCGAGCGGGAATCTGCCGCCGCCGAAGCAGGAGAACAAGATCGAGAGCAAGTCGGTGACGGTGCCGTCGGACGCGACGATCGTGATCGGCGGGCTGACCTTCGAGCAGAACGGTCGGACGGTGGTGAAGGTGCCGCTGCTGGGCGATATCCCGCTGATCGGGCAGCTCTTCCGGGACGAGAGCACGTCGAAGCGTTCGACGACGCTGTATGTGTTTATCACGCCCAAGATCATGCGTGATCCGAGCTTCGCGGATCTGCGGCTCATCACGCGTGCGCCGCTGGCGCAGGTGAGGCTCGACGGGGAATATCCGCCGCCCGAGGCCGAGGCGATCCCGCTGGTGAAGGGCTTTGAGTGGCAGAAGCGGGACCGGGAGCGGGAGGAGGCGGACCGGACGCGGCCGAATGAGCCGTCGTCGCCGGCGGGCAAGGAGCCGGAGGCGACCACGCCGGTGCGGCGGCGTGCGTGGGACCGGCGCGGGGACCCGGGGTGAGACGCACCGGGGCGGTCGCGGGGCGTAGCAGAGGCATGGATGTGGTGGACGGGACGGGGGGGAGGGGCCGGGCCGGAGAGCAGGGGACTATGGCGAAGAAGGACCTACCGCGGATCGTCGAGCAGGCCGGGGCCGGGGTCCTGAAGCGCAACGGGGGCGGCGCGGGGTCCGACGGCGACTGGACGCTGGTGGCGGAGCAGTTTGCGCTGTCGATCGAGGGGGGGCCGTCGGTGCCGGGCGGGGGGAGCGGGGGTCTTGAGCTCAAGCCGGAGCAGCTGCGGAGCTTTCCGAAGCTGCCCGGGAGCGACGACGAGCCTTGGGACGTGCTGCTGTCGATGCTGGCGATGGACGAGCACACGGCGCTCGAGAAGCTCAGCGCGCGGACGGGGCTCGGGCTCGAGGTCGAGCCGCGGTTCAACGAGTCGGCGAGCCGGTTCTACGAGCTTGTGCCGGCGAGCATGGCGCGTGAGCGGCTGGTGGCGGGGCTCTCGAGCGACGGGCACGTGATGACGTGCGCGACGGCGCAGCCGATGCAGCCGGCGGTATTCAATATTCTGGAAGAGAAGCTGGGGATGCCGGTTCGGCTGGTGCTCACGCCGCGCGGGGCGGTGGTGAACCTGATCAACCGGGGATACGAGCAGAAGACGGACCTGGTGACGGAGATCGTGGAGGAGCTGCCGCTTGATCAGGCGGCGATCGAGTCGGCGGCGGGGAGTTTGCGGAACGCGACGGATCTTCTGCAGCTTGCGCGGCAGACGCCGGTGATCCGGCTGGTGAACATGATCCTGTTCGAGGCGCTTCGTCGGCGTGCGTCGGACATCCATGTGCACCCGATGGAGACGCGGCTGAACATCCGGTTCCGGATCGACGGGATGCTGGTGGACGCGTTCAACCCGCCGCTGAGCCTGGCGCCGGCGATCTCGTCGCGGTTGAAGGTGATGACGGAGCTGGATATCGCCAACCGGCACGCGCCGCAGGACGGGCACACGACGGTTCGGATCGGCAACCGGAAGATCGATATCCGCTTGAGCGTGATCCCGACGGTTTTCGGCGAGCGTGTGGTGCTGCGACTTCTGGACCAGAGCCAGACGCGGCTGAGCCTCGACGAGGTCGGGATGACGCGGGAGATGCAGGGGCGGTTTGTCGAGCTGGTGAGCCGAAACACGGGGATGATCCTGGTGACGGGCCCGACGGGATCGGGCAAGACCACGACGCTCTACGGCGGCCTTGGGCAGATCGACCGGACGAGCCGGAACGTGATGACCGTCGAGGACCCGGTCGAGTATCACCTTGAGGGCATCAGCCAGACGCAGGTGAACGTGAAGCGCGGGGTGACGTTCTCGGCGGGTCTGCGGGCGCTCCTGCGGCAGGACCCGGACGTGATCCTGGTGGGCGAGATCCGCGACAAGGAGACGGCGCAGCTGGCGGTGCAGGCCTCTTTGACGGGGCACCTGGTGCTCGCGACGCTGCACACCAACGACGCGCCGACGGCGATCCCGCGGCTGATCGACATCGGGATCGAGCCCTATCTGGTGACCTCGACATTGCTGGCGGCGCTGGCCCAGCGGCTGCTGAGGCGGACGTGCCAAGCGTGCAAGGGCACGGGCCTTGGGAACGCGACGGGGTTTTACGCGGGCAAGTGCGAGAAGTGCTACGGCGCGAAGTACTACGGACGTATCGCGGTCTACGAGATCATGAAGATGAACGACGACCTGCGGAAGCTCACGGTGACTGGGGCCGACGGGGTGAGCATCGGTGAGCTGGCCCGGCAGACGGGCATGCGGACGCTGGTGGACGACGCGCGGGACAAGATCGCGCTTGGCCTGACGACCGAGGACGAGATTCGGCGCGTGCTTTACTAGGGGAGAGCGGGCGAGGGCGGACGGGGGCCCGAAGCGGATGAATCCGGCGGTTGTTGCCCCCCGCGGAGGTGAAACCCGGGTGAGCGGCGTGTGGGTGGCTTGAGCGTCTGGCGGTTTGGGTCGATGCGCATCCGGTTGTTTCCTGGGAAACACAAGGAGGCGCATGGACGTTGTCGGTCTCATATCCGGTTGGTTGATGCGACGTGTGGGCCGGCGGCGGTCCGGGCGGCGGGATCAGGCCGCGCGGGCCCGGCGGGCGGCGCGGATACGGGACCTGCGGAGGCGCGCGGCGCGGGCGGAGGTTGTGGAGCGTGCGCGGACGCTATTTCTCCAGACGGTGAGCCACGAGGTGCGGACGCCGCTGGCGGCGGTGGTCGGGTACGCGGATCTGTTGCTGGACCCGTCGATGTCGGTCCAAGAGCGAGCGGAGCATGTGCAGGCGATCCGGCGGGCGGCGTCGCGGCTGGAGGCGGTGGTGGGAGGGCTCCTGGATCTTGCGGACTTGGAGGCGGGGGGCGTGAGGCTTTCGCCGCGGCCGACTCGGGTGGTGGCGGTGGTGGAAGTCGTGATGTCGCGGCTGTTGCCGCTTGGGGTGGGCAAGGGGCTGAGCGTGCGGGTGGAGTATCTGGGGATGGTGCCGGAGGCGGTGGTGGTGGACCACGATCGACTGGTGCAGGTGGTGGGGCACCTGGTCGAGAACGCGATCCGGCACACGGAGAGCGGGGGCGTGCACGTCGGGGTGCGGTACGTGGCGGACGGGGGTAGCGGGTGCGGGGAGCTGCTGTTCGAGGTCTCGGACACGGGCCCGGGGATCGCGATGGGGTCACGGGAGGCGCTGTTCTGTGCGTTCGAGCCGGGGGTGAGAAGTCGGCGGAGCGGGGTGGGGCTCGGGCTGGCGATCGCGCGGGGGCTTGCGCGGCAGATGGGTGGGGATGTCGAGATGAGCGAATCGCGGACGGGGGAGGATCACGGCGCGCGGTTCATGGCGCGGGTGCGGGTGGAGGTGGGGGCGAGCGCAGCAATGATCAATCCGGCAAGGGACGACGGGCTCGCGGTTTCGCGGCGGAGCGAGGCGTCTGTGCTGCTTCGCGGAAGGGTGCTGGTGGCCGAGGACAGCCCGGATAACCAGCGGCTGGTGTGTCATCACCTCAAGAGCCTGGGGCTCAAGCACGAGGTGGTCGAGGACGGGCGGGCGGCGGTGGACCGGGCGCTCTCGGCGGCGTTCCGCAAGGAGGCGTTCGACGTGATCCTCATGGACATGGCGATGCCGGTGCTCGACGGGTATGCAGCGACGAGCTTATTACGGCAGAGCGGGTATGAAGGGCCGATCCTGGCGCTGACGGCGCACGCGAGCGTGGGGGATACCGAGCGGTGCTTGTGCGCAGGCTGCGACGAGCACCTGACAAAGCCGATCGACCGCTTCGAGCTCGCACGGGCGCTCGGGCGATACTTGAGCGCGGACACGGCGCGGGCTTTGGCGAACGGCCAGGGGCGCGGGCGGAGCTTAGGGGATTAGAGCTCGACGACTTCCTGCGGCTCGGGCGTGCGGGTGTCGACGTTCAAGGTGGTGCGGAAGCGTTCGGCCAGGGGCTGGCGCTGGGTGGGCTCGCCGTGGTTGAGGAGGATGAGCTTCGGTGGCGTGGGGATGCCGGAGGCGAAGGCGATGAGGCCTTCGCGGTCGGCGTGACCCGAGAAGCCGGGGAGGCTGTGGATCCGGGCGTTGACCTCGACGAGCTGGCCGGAGAGGGAGACCTCCGGGAAGCCGGCGGCGATCTCGTGGGCGGTGGTTCCCGAGGGCTGATGGCCGATGAGCAGGACGTGGCACTCGGGGCGCCAGAGGGCGTGGGCGAGGTGGTGGACGACGGGCCCGCCGTGGCAGAACCCGGAGCCGGCGATGATGATTCCGGGGCCGCGGAGGTGGTTGAGGCGTTTGGAATCGGGGCGGGACTGGATATAGACGAGCTCGGGAAAGTGGAGGGGCCAGTCGCCGGCGCGGGTGGCGCGTTCGGAGGCCTCGTCGAGGAGGCCGGGGTGGTGGGCGTAGATCTCGCTGGCCAGGAGGGCCATTTTGGAGTCGAGGTAGACCGGGACGCCCAGGCGCTGCTGGCGGCTGAGCTGGCCCAGGCGGTAGAGCAGCTGCTGGGCACGGCCGAGCGTGAAGGTGGGGATGATGAGGCGAGAGCGATCGCGGCGTGCGGCGGCGACGACGGCGGCGAGGCCGTCGAGGGTGTTTTTGGCTTCGGGGTGAGAGCGGTCGCCGTAGGTGGACTCGAGGACGAGCACGTCGGCGCGTGGGGGGCTCTCGGGGGCGCGGAGAAGGGGCGCGGAGCGGGGTCCGAGGTCGCCGGAGAAGACGAGCGTGCGCGGGGAGGAGGACGAGGAGGGGTCGTCGACGGTGAGCTCGATGCTGGCCGAGCCGATGACGTGGCCGGCGTCGAGGAAGCGGAGTGTGACGCCCTTGGCGATCTGCGTGGGCTCGAGGTAGTTGATCGCCTGGATGCGTTTGAGCAGGGCGTCGACTTCGAGCGAGGAGTAGAGCTCGACGGGTGCGTCGGTGGGCGAGGCGGCGAGGGGGGCGGGGATCGCGGGTTGAGCCCGGCGTCCGGCACCGCGTCCGGGTCGGTCGGCATCGGCCCGAATGCGCTCGAAGGCGAGCATGGACTGGAGGCGGGCCGAGCCGTGGAGGACGGGACCCAGGAGTTCGGCGGTGGGGAGGGTGCAGTAGACGCGGCCCGAGAAGCCCAGGGGTTCGAGCATGGGCAGGCGGCCGCAGTGATCGACGTGGGCGTGCGTGAGGACGACGGCATCGAGGTATGGGGCGTCGAGCGGGGGGAGCTCGGCGTTGCGGCGTTCGATCTCGGCGGCGCCCTGGATCATGCCGAAGTCGACAAGGATGCGGGCGCGGGGCGTCTCGACGAGGGTGGCCGAGCCGGTGACCTCGCCGGCCGCTCCGAGGAAGGTGATGCGGATGTCGCTCACGGGGGGATCATTCGGGGGGTGGCGGGTCGCGGGCGCGTCTGCGGGCGTGATCTTGGACACTTTGCTTGAGTGGTTTGGGCGGCGGTTGGCGCGGGGGAGGATTTGCTACGCTGGAGCGATGAGGAATGCTCCGGCATCGGCGTATGCCCGGGCGGGGGTGTATGACCTGCTGCACGTGCCGACGGCGAAGGCGGCGGCGCGGCAGGTGGTGGCGGTGGCAAAGAAAATTCGCGCGCCGCTGGGGGGCATGTGGTACGAGCCGGCGTGTGGGAGCGCGCGGGTGCTCAGGGCGCTTGCGGGGATGAAGGGGATGGAGCGGGCCGAGCTGCGGGGCGTCGACCTCGAGCCGGCGATGGTCCGGCTGGCCCGGCGGACGGTGCGGGACGAAGGCTTTGCCGGGCGGGTGCGGGTGGGGCTTCAAGACATGAGCACCCATGCGCCCGCGGGGATGCGGGGGCGGGTGGGTGTGGCGTTCTGTCTCGACAACTCGGTGCGGCACCTGAGGTCGGACGCGGCGCTGGTGCGGCATCTTCGGTGCGTGCGGGGGATGCTGGCGCCGGGGGGTGTGTATCTGGTCGGCGTGGGGCTGATGGCGGAGGGCGGCGAGTTTGCGAGCGAGGATGTGGTGCGGCTGCGGGTGGGGCGGGAGGTTTGGAGCCAGGTGTTCGGATTCGTGCCGCCGGAGGGGGAAGAGGGTGGGGGGAGGGACGAACGGGTGTATGTGCACCTGAGCGCGGGGCGGATTCAGGAGGCCAGCACGTATGTGCTGCGGACGTACACGCTGGGGCAGTGGGCGGATGTAGTGCGGCGGGCGGGGCTGCGGGAGGTCAGCGTGCGGGACGAGCGTGGGCGGGAGCTCGGGCTCGGGCGGGTGGGCTATGGGATCCGGGTGCTGATGGCGGGGTGAGGGAAGGGCGAAGAGGGTGGGGACGGGGGGGTCATGTCGATGACCTGGTTGTCGCCGACGACGAGGACGCGGTCGCCGATACGTGGGCGGATGGCGAGGGTGCCGGTGAATGAGCCGAAGGCGGGGAGGACGGCGCGGCGTGGGCCGAACCAGAAGCATGGGGCCTTGATGGAGCGGGCTGGGGAGTCGAGGATGGCGGCGGGGTGGAGGTGGCCGCAGAGGATGTGGCGGAGGTCGGCGGCGGGGACATGCTCGGGCTCGTGGGCGAAGCCGATGTGTGCGTCGAGCGGGTCGGCATGGACCTGATCGGCAATACGGAGGTTCCAGTCGGGTGGCGGATCGCCGGCGGAGCGGTCGTGGTTGCCTCGTATGAGGAGGATGTCGAGGCTCGGGAGGGAATCTCGCCAGTGGGCGACGGCGGACATGACGGCGGGCTCGCGGCCGCGGCGGGAGTGGAGCAGGTCGCCGAGGATGACCAGGCGGGTGGCGCCGAGCGTGGAGATGAGCGCGGAGAGGCGGGAGAGGTCGGCGTGGGTGGAGCCTTCGGGGATGGGGATGCCGACGGAGCGGAAAGTAGCCGGTTTGCCCAAGTGAGTGTCGGCGATGATGAGCGTGTGACGGCGGGGCCAGAAGAGGGCGCGCTGCGGGAGGCAGAGGAAGTCTTCATCGGCCCAGCGGAGGGTCGGAGGCGGGGGGAGTGAAGGGGCCGGGAGCACGGGGGAGTCCTTTCCGGGTGCGCGTTGGGCGTGGGGTGCGGAGGGGGCGGGGGGGGCGGGAGGTTCGTGGAGCGCCGAGCGCGGCCGCGTCGGCATCGGCGCGGGCTTCGAGGCGGAGGGCCATCTTCTGCACCATGTCGGCCCATTTCTCGCTCGAGAGCGTGGTTGCGCGGAGGTGCTCGGCCCAGAGCGGGAAGGCCAGGGGTGTGAAGGTGTGGGGGCGGAGCATCACGATGGTTTGCGTGCGGGCGGCGTCGAGGGCCTGGCGGAGGCGACCGAGTTCGAGCTGGCCATCGAGGACTTCGCGGCGGGCCTGTTCGAGCAGGAGGTTGGTCGGGTCGAACTCGGCGAAGACGTCGAAGAACATCTCGCTGGAGGCCTGGACGTGGCGCATGGGCTTGTTCTGGCCGCGGAACCCGGGCTGGATGAGGCCGGCGATGCGGGAGATGTCGCGGAAGGCGCGGCGGGCGAGGTTGGCGGAGTTGAGGCATTCGAGCAGCTCGGCGGCGATGTCGCCGGGCTCGAGGAGCGAGCGCCACTGGTCGGGGGAGAGATCGATGGGGTCGGCGGAGCGGAGCGCGATGCCGTAGTCGTTGGCGACGACGGTGAGGGTGATTGGGGAGAGCTTGGCGAGGCGATAGGCCAGAAGGGAGCCGAGGCCCTCGTGGACAAGGCGGCCCTGGAACGGGAAGAGGAAGACGTGGTGGACGCCAGCCTCGTGGATAGATTCGAAGAGCAGCTCGTGCTCGGCGGGGATGGTGGACCAGCGGGTCTGAAGGTCGAGCAGGGGCTTGATGCAGGCCATCTCGGGGGCGGAGAAGTCGCCGGCCTTGGCCTGGGTGAGCTTGTGACGCACGCCCTGGGCGAGCTGGGTCGAGAGGCTGAAGCGGGAGCCCTGCCAGCGGGGGACGAGGCCGGACTTGTTCTTGGTGGGGCGGACCAGGACGGTCATGTTGTGGGACTTGAGCAGTTCGAGGACCTTGCCGGCGAAGACGAAGCGGGAGCCGGGGGAGAGCCTGGCGATGAAGTCTTCTTCGATGTGGCCAAGGGTCTTGCCCGAGAGGTACTTGACGCTCATGACGGTCTCGGCGGTGATGGTGCCGATGGTGGCGCGGTGCATGCGTGCGGCGACGGCGCTGGAGGCTTCGTGGAGCTGCGAGGCGGGGTTGAAGCGGACGCGGGCGAAGGAGGGATAGGCCTTGAGGGCATCGCCGCCGCGGGTGACGAAGTCGAGAACCCAGGCCCAGTCGTGGTCGGAGAGGTGTCTGAATGCGTGGGTGGAGCGGACTTCGCGTTTGAGATCGGACTCGTCGAAGCCGCCGGCGCAGGCCATGCTGACCAGGTGCTGGGTGAGGACGTCGAGGGGGTTGAGGATGGGGGGACGGGATTCGATGTCGCCGCGAGCGGCGGCCTCGCGGGCGGCGGCGAACTCGACGAGCTCGAAGGCGTGGGTGGGGACGCCCAGCAGGGCGGAGGTTGCGCCCGGGCGGTGGCCCGAGCGGCCGGCGCGCTGCATGAGGCGGGCGATGCCCTTGGGGGAGCCGATCTGGAGAACCTGATCGACCGGGGCAAAGTCGACGCCCAGGTCGAGGCTGGAGGTGCAGACGACGCACTTGAGCCGGCCGTCGGCGAGCAGGCCTTCGACCTGAGCGCGGAGGGCGCGGTCGAGCGAGCCGTGGTGGATGGCGACGGCGCCCAGGAGGTCGGGGGCGCCATGGAGGAGGCGTCGGAACCAGAGCTCGGCCTGGGAGCGTGTGTTGGTGAACAGGAGGGTGGTGTTGGCGGCGCGGATGGCCTCAATGACGGCTTCGGCGGACTGGATCCCCAGGTGGCCGGCCCAGGGGAAGCGGGTGATGTCTTCGGGAATGAGGGTGGTGATACGGAGGTCTTTGCGGGACGTGCCGCGGACGAGAGCGGAAGGAGGGGAGGAAGGGATGGGTGTGCCGAGGAGGACGTCGCGGGCCTGTTCGAGGTTGCCGAGAGTGGCGGAGACGCCCCAGGTGCGGAGGGCGGGGTTGAAGGTGCGGAGGCGTGCGAGGGCGAGCTCGGCCATAACGCCGCGCTTGGAGGACACGAGCTCGTGCCACTCGTCGACGACGACGCAGCGGAGGGACTTGAACTTCTCCTTGGCGTCGGGATAGGAGAGCAGGAGGGTGAGGCTCTCGGGGGTGGTGATGAGCGCGGTGGGGAGGCGATCTTTCTGGCGGAGCTTGACGGTGGCGGAGGTGTCGCCGGTGCGGATCTGGACGGTCCAGGGAAGGCCCAACTGCTGAGCGGGGTCGAGGAGCGCGTGGGCGGTGTCGCTGGCCAGGGCGCGGAGGGGAGTGATCCAGAGGACGCGGAGCGGCTCGGCGGCGAAGTGCTCGCGGGCGGCCTTGGAACGCTTGGGGGTGGCGAGGGAGAGCGAGGGAGCGTCGGGGCCGGACTGCAGGCGCTCGATCACGGGACCGAGCCAGGCGGCCCAGGTTTTGCCCACGCCGGTGGGGGCGTTGATGAGGCCCGAGCGGCCGGCGAGATAGGCGTTCCAAGCCTCGAGCTGGAAGGGGAAGGGCTTCCAGCCTCGGGCGGCGAACACATCGAGGAGGGGTTTGGGGAGCACGCCTCGGGAAGGGTATGGGACGTTGAGAGTTATCTGCGCCGCAGAACCGGAGGAGGCGGACGAGGCGCTGCGGGCGGCGCCGGCGGAGCGAGATTCGCGGCTCGGGGATGGACCGAGCCGGGCTCGGGATCGATGAGAGGGGGCTGGATCGATACAGGGTAGTTCGGGGCGGTGACAGGTTGTTCCGGGCCGGAGCGCCCGTGAGAGGACGGCGAGCGCATGCAAATACCCGGGCCAAGCGGGCAGACGATCGTGGTCGCCGACGACGAGGCGCCGATCCGGCTGGTGGTGGGGGACAAGCTGCGCAGCGCGGGGTATCGCGTGGTGGAGGCTCGGGACGGGGAGGAAGCGCTCGACGCGGTCCGGCGCGGCGGGGTTTCGGCGGTGATCACGGACTTGCAGATGCCGCACATGAACGGGCTGGAGCTGTGCTTGGCGATGCGCGAGGATCCTCGGACGGCGGGGATCCCGGCGCTTCTGCTGACGGCGCGGGGGCATGTGCTCAGCGACGAGATGCTGGCGAAGACGAACATCAAGCGGGTGATGAGCAAGCCGTTCGGGGTTCGGGAACTGCTGGCGTATGTGCGGACGAGCCTTGTGGAATCGGGCGGGGCGGAGGAACAGGGGAGGGCCGCGGCATGAGCATTCCCCCGCCGCCGGAGGTGCCCGGGGCGATCCGGGATGTGCAGGGGCAGGGTCTGCGGACGCTGCGCGATCGGTGCACGGGGCTTGGGGTGTTCACATGGCGGACGGACAACGCGGGGCTGATTCTGGAGGAGCCGAGCCAGGACGGGCCGGTGGGGCTGCTGCTGGGCTCGTCGGTGTTTACTCGGCTGATCTCGGGGGCGGCGGCGGGGCTGAGTCGCGGCGAGGCCGGGGACGGTGGCGGGGTGGTCGAGCTGTTCGAGGGGGCGTGGGCGGTGGGGCTCGCCGAGCAGCGGCGGCGTGACCGGACGGGGTGGACAATCGGGCTGGCGCTCTCGGAGCGGGGGCTCGCCAGCGGGTTCTTTGCGCAGGCGTGCGCTGGGGCGGCGCTCGACGTACACGCCATGCGGCGGATGATGGCGCGGTGTGCGCGGTTCGATGGGGCGTCGGCGCGGGCGCTTCGGGATGCGCTGCTGTACATGGCCCAGGACTTGGCCCGGGTGGAGGAATCCGACCACACGGTGGCGGGCTTCACGCGGCAGCTCTCGGACTCGTTTGAGACCATCGACCTGCTGTATGCGCTCGGGCGGTCGATGAACGGGCTGGACCACCCGGGAGACTTTGTCACCGGATTGTGCGAGCGGGTGCGGGTGACGCTGGGCTTCGGGTTCGTGGGCGCGCTGGTGCCGGGGGACGGGGGGTTGGTGGGGCCGGGGCTGGTGGGGGCCGTGGCGACGGCGCTGCGAGCGGGGCTGGAGGTCGAGCTTTCGCGGCTGGTGGCGAGCGGTGGGCTGGCGGGGGGGAGGGCGATGATTCTGACGGAGCTGTGCGGGGCACCGATCGCCGAGAGCGGGCAGGTGCTGGTGCAGCCCTTGATGCGGGCGGGGCGGGTGGTGGGGGCGGTGTGCGCGGGGGAGAAGACGGGGGACGACCCGCAGGTGTCGAGCTACGACATCCAGCTGCTAGAGGCGGCGGCGGGGTACATGGGAGCGTTCCTGGACAACGTGTCGCTGTACGCCGAGCAGAAGTCGCTGTTTGCCGGGACGCTCGAGGCGCTGACGGCGGCGATCGACGCGAAGGACCGGTACACATGCGGCCACTCGCAGCGGGTCGCGCACCTTTCGCGGCTGCTTGCGCTCGAGGCGGGGCTAGGCGACGAGGAGGCGGAGCGGGTGCACATCGCGGGGCTTGTGCACGATGTTGGAAAGATCGGCGTGCCCGAGGGCGTTCTGACCAAGCAGGGGAAGCTGACGGACGAGGAGTTCGGGCTCATCAAGCTTCACCCGGAGATCGGGCACCGGATTCTGAAGGATCTGCCGGCGCTCAAGGACGTTCTGCCCGGGGTGCTGCACCACCACGAGCGGCACGACGGGCGGGGGTATCCGCAAGGGCTCAAGGGGTACGAAATACCGCGGATGGCGAAGATCATCGCGCTGGCGGACACGTTCGACGCGATGAGCTCGACGCGGTCGTACCGGGCGGCGATGGCTCGGCCGGCGGTGCTGGCGGAGATCGCGCGGTGCGCGGGGGCGCAGTTTGATCCGGAGCTTGCGCGGCTGTTTGTGACTCTCGACTTTGCCGAGTATGACCGGATGGTGGCGCAGGCGTCGGCGGGGGCGGTGCGTGACGAACCGGCGCGGCGGGCGGCGTGAGCGGGCGGGGCGCGTCGCGGGATCTCAGCGTGATTGCGAGAACTCGACGACCCACTGATACGAGCCGGGCTCGACCTGCATGGTGAGGCCGGTGGCTTTGGCGTAGCCGACGGGAGGGGCGGTCAGCAGTGCCGGGTCGGGCGCGAGGGTCGCGAACTCGGTGATTCGGAGGGTCCCGGCGACGATGAGCGAGCCGGTCAGCGATGTGTAATTGCCGAGGGTGACCGCCGTCGACGGATGCATGACGTGGAACACGCCCTGGAGTTGATTGGGATACTGGTCGTCGCGGAGCGCGTCGCTCGAACCGTTGTAGGGGGTTCCCGCGGGATTGAAGTTGCTGTTCGCGGCGGACTCGGAGAGGGGCGACCCGCTCGCTTCGAGTTCGACCCCTTTACTACCGGGTCCGGAGACGATAAGAGCGGGTTGATCGGGTCGAGGGGGTGCCCAGAGGACCTCGTCGACGAGCTTCAGGCCAGCATCGCCCGAGAGGGTGACGAGCAGCGTGGCGCTGAGTCGGGAGCGGGTAATCTCCAACAGCTTATTGGACGGGACCGTGATGTGATAGATGCCCCGGGGGTTTGTTGGGCCCAACGGATTGCTGGCGGGGCTCAGGACGTGGCGATCGATCTTGCCGCTGGAGAGCGAGCCGAACGGGATGTCGGTGGCCAGCGGCCGCAGGGTGTTCCAGGCCGTGGCGTCCGGGAGGGGCGGCGCGGCGTCGGGGCCGGTGGTGACCCGGCCGTTGATGTATGCGGTGCTGGTGACGACGGGTGCGCGGACGTCCGCGGTGAGGTTGGCGGAGGTGGTGAGGCGGGAGCGGGATGCCAGGGCGCCGGCGACGAGGGGGGCATCAGTATCGACCTCGAGCGGTCCGCCCGCGAGGGCGGCGGTTTCCAGCGACGGCGCGCCGGCGGCGGGGGGCGGGTTCAGCAGAGCGCTGAGAGCCCGTGTGGCAGATCCGACGCGCGCGACGGCGGTGGCGCGGACGGGCTGTGCGGGGTTGTTGGCGAGGTTGCCGTCGGTCTCGTCGGTAAGGAAGAGGGTGATCTGGGCCCGGCCGACGGTGAGCGGGCCGATGGGGGCACTGCTGCGGAAGGTGGTGCGCCAGTCGGCGATGGCGTTGATGCTGGCCGCGGCGATCTCGATGCCGGAGCGGGCGGCGAGGGCGGCCTCGGTGGAATCGCGCTCGGCGTCGGTGGCGCGGCCCTGGGCCCGGGTGATGGCGATGACGCTCAGGCCGGCGATGACGACCAGCGTCGAGGCGCCAAGGGCCAGAACGTAGATCGAGCCGCGGCGGGCGGGGGCGGCGCGGCGGGGGGATGTGGGGCGGGCGGGCATGGTTGATGTGAGGGGAGGAAGCGCGATCAGCGCGGGGGCGTGTTGAGCAGGGGAACGCCGGTCTGGACGGGACGGGCGTCGGGTCCGACGGTGAGGTCGATGGCGGCGTAGGGACGGAAGCCGGGGGCGGCGGCAACGCGGTCGACGACGCCGGTGGAGCTGCGGAAGCCCTGGAGGATGGTGGTGCGGTTGGCGGGGGAGGTGACGACGACGGTGATGCGTTTGAGGTTGGTCGCGACAGCGGGGGCCGTGGAGCCGCCGACATCGAGGCTCGCGCCCAGGAGGTTCACGGAAATGAGCGGGCCGGGAGCGGGCGTGGTTGAGGCGACCGAGGCAAGGGTTGCGGAGGCCGCGTACTCGACGCGAACGCGCCAGCGCCATCCGGCGGTGCCGGCGATGGCTCGGCCCAGGCGGTCGCGTGGTGGGGATTCGTCGAGGTCGAAGTAGTCGTCGACGTCGAGCCAGGCGGTGCGGTCGGTGGTGGGGACGCCGGTAGCGCGGCCCAGGCCGGAGCCGGCGGGGAACTCGAAGCGGCGCTGCAGGATCTCGGTGAGCAGCCGTGCGGCGAGGGCCTGGCCTTGGCGGGTCTGGGCCCGGGCGAGGCGGTCGCGGGCGCTGACGCCCATCGCGGACATCCCGGCGCCGAGCATGAGGGCGACGATGAGCAGGGAGATGCTGGCCTCGACGAGGCTGAAGGCGCGGCCGGGTTGGCGGCGGGGTCGCGGCATGCTCAATCGACCTCGCGGAGGGTGGTGAGCGTGCCCAGGGCCTGGAACCGGATCTCATCGGAGTCGTTCGGGGCCGACCAGGTGGCGCCGGCGTTGGTGGAGCGGAGCAGGTGGGTGTTGTAGGTGCCGCCGGAGGTATGGATGGTGGCGCGAACGGCGGTCGGGTTGGGGCTGGAGAGCACGATGCAGAACCCGCTGGAGGGACTCAGGCCGGGGGTGTTGAAGGCGAACTCGATAAAGGCGGGAACGAGGTTGGAGACGCCGAGGTTGATGCTGGCGGTGCGGCTGGCGATGGAGGATCCGGTGGGCAGGCCGGCGGCGTTGGCGGCGTGCAGCGAGGCGGTGACGGTGGCGGGAGTGACCACGAGTGTCTCGCGGCGGAGGGAGACGCGGAAGCGCGTGAGCCTCCAGCTCTGGACGCCGTCGGGGGGCGTGATGCGGAAGAAGACTGCAACGCGCGAGGACGAGTTGACGGGAGCTTCAACCAGCGAGGTCGGGAGGAGAAACTCGCAGGAGGCGAGGGTCGACTCGGCGCTCTCGGTGACGACGGGGGCGGAGCGGAGGACTTCGGTGATGGTCAGGGAGCGGACGTCGGCGATGCAGGTGGCGGCGGACCCGTTGAAGGTGCGGGTGAGGGGTGCGCCGGGGGTGCCGGACCAGGCGTAGGCGATGGTTTCGGGCTGGCCGTCGGAGTCGCGGTCGGGGACGGTGAAGGCGATGGAGGCGGGGGCGGTGGTCGTGAGGGTGGTGGCGGTGGCGAGCTCGGAGCGGAGCTGCTCGATGGCGCTCTGGGCGGCGAGGGCGCGGGCGTTTGTGTCGGCGCCGGTGTCGGCGCCGGAGATAGAGGCGCGGATCGCGGCGGCCATGCCCACCAGCAGGATGGCGGCGATGGCCATGGACAGCACGGCCTCGACGAGCGTGAAGGCGCGGGCGGGGCGTGTGCGGACCGGCGGGTCAGTTGAGAGTGGCAACGGTGGCCCTCCCGCCGGACGGGTCGAGGGTGATCCGGCGCCGCTCGGAACCGACGGAGAGGAGGAGTACTGCGCCCCGTACGGGAGTGCCGAAGGCGTCGAAGACGATGGTGCGGGCGGTGGGGGATAGGGCGGTGGTGGCGACAGCGGCGCCGGCGGAAGGGGCCGACGAGATTGCGACGGAGGTGAGGCGGGCGTTATAGGGAGATGCGGCGAGGTCGACGAGGTAGACGGCACCGGTGCTGGTGGCGGTGGGCTCGGATATGAGGACGTAGCTGCTGGCGCCCGCGGTGAAGCGGACTTCGCGCGGGCGGCTTGCTGCGCGGGCGCGGGTGCGGGCGAGCTCGAGGTCGGCGACGATGCGGGCGGCGGCGGCGTCGGCGCGGGCCCGGGCGATGGAGCGGGCGAAGCGCGGGACGGCGATGGCGGACAGGGTGGCGGTGATGGCGAGCACGAGGGTGAGCTCGAGCATCGAGAAGGCGCGGCGTGGAACGGATGCCGCCCGGCGGGCGGGGCCTTGGGGGCTCAGCCGTGCCGGGCGGTGGTGTGCGGCGTTGGGCATTGCGAGCTCCGACATTGCGGTCGGTGCACGTGCATGCATGGGGTCAGTAGGCGTTGTAGGAGACGCCGGCGGCGTCCTTGGCGTCGGTGTTGGCGAAGAGGGTGCCGTCGGTGGCGGAGTAGAGCCAGGCGCTCTGGCCCGGACTGGCGCTGATGTCGTTGGTGCCACGGCGTGCGCCGACGGGGATGCTGGGGATGCTGCGGATGTACGGGCCGTAGATGAACGCGCCGGTCTTGGTGGCGCTGACGGCGCCGTCCGCGTCGGTGTACTGGGTGAGCTGGGTGGCAACGGTGGCGAGGGCGGGGAAGGCGCCGTTGTGCTCGGAGGCGTAGAGGTCGATGGCCTTGCGGAGGACGGCGAGGTTGCCCTGGAGGGCGTTGTCGCTGGCGCCGGCGGCGCCGCGGCTCATGCGCGGAATGGCGATGGCGGCGATGATGCCGATGATGACGACGACGATGACCAGCTCGATGAGGCTGAAAGCTTTGCTGTTTCGACGTGCGGTGGCGTACATGCTCGGAACTCCCGAAGAGCGTGCGGCGGTGAACGGTGCGCGGCCCGAACGGGAAGCGCGGCCGAGCTTGCATCGGCTTGTTGGGGGAGCGAGTTCAGCTCGATCGGGCGATTGCGCGACCGGCGGGTCGAGACTCAGTCATCGCCGGGGGACGCGGGCGACGGGTCGAGGGCAAGCTGGATGCTGCCCGTGGGCCCTTCGAGGACGGCTTGGGCCGGGCGGCCGGGGCGGTTCGCGGGGCGGGCGGGCTCGCTGGCGGCGAGGCCGACGAGCCGATAACCATCGATGGATTCGCCGACACCGATGCGGACGCCATTGATGACGGCCGCGACGGCGACGCCGGCCTGGCGGGAGACGAGCGTGAGGCGGAAGGCTGGCGCAACCGGGGCGGCCGGGTTAGACCGGGCAGAGGACGCGTGGGCGCGCTGATCGACCTGCGGCGAGGGCGGCGAGATGCGTGCCAGCCACGCGGCCGGGGGCGCGAAGGCGTCGGCCGGCGGATCCTTGTCGGCGGGCGTGCGGGCGAAGGCGGCGAGTCGGACGGCGACTCGGCGGGTGCTCGCAGCACTGCTGACGGTGCCGGGCTCTGGCTTGCCGGCGGGGTCGTCCTGGGCCTTGTCGGCCTTGGATTCCAAAGCCGACGGGATGAGATCGGCGGCGGCCTGAGCGGGGCCGGCATCGGCGGGGAGGATGAAGCGGTCGACGCCGATGGCGATGCCGGCGAGGGCGAGCACGCTGAGCAGGAGCTTTCGCTTGGGTGAGATATGCACGTACACGAGATGGCAAACGAAGCACGTGCGGGCAAGAGATCGGGGGCCTAGGGCGTGGTGGGCGCGCCGGCAAAACCGGCAGGGGCCGCGTGCCAGACAAGGTCGAACGCGCAAACGGACCTGTCGCCGGGACGGGTGGGGTCGCCCTTGAGCACGAAGCCGGTAACGGCGGTGTCGGGGAAGTCGCGGGCGAGAGTTTCCACGAGGGCGACGGACTGGGCGTAGGTAGCCGAGCCGGCGAGCCTGACGCGGACGGCGACATAGCGCTTGGAGGCCTCGGGGGCGGCGGGGGTCAGCTGGTCGACGACTAAGCCCAGGCGGTCGCAGGCGGCGGAGATGGCGGCGAGGCGCTGATTCAGGCCGGAGAATGGCTTTAGCTGGACGGCGCGGGCGAGCTCGGATTCGAGCTTGGCGAGCAGACGCCGCGAGTCGGCCTTGGCGACGGCGGCCTCGCGGAGCTGGCGGTCGCGCTGGGCGATGCGCTGAACGGTGGTCATGGAGGCGTCGCGACTGCGGAGCATCGGGGCGGCGGCGAGGAGCCACGCGGCGACGGAGAGAGCTATGGCCGCGGCGATCCCGGCGGCGTGGACGGCCACGGCGGACTGTGGTTCGGTGCTCACTGGGCGTCCTCCTTGGCCCGGGGGGGCTCGGCCAGCGCGGCGCGGAGTTCGAAGCGGGTGGTGGGGAGTTGGCCGAGAGTGGCGTTGCGGGTGTCCTTGACGGTCACCTCGTCAAAAACGCCCAGGTTCTCCAGAGCGCGGGCGTACTCGAACACGGCGCCGGGGGTGGCGGCGTGGCCGGTGATGAGCAGGGCGTAGGTTGTGATCGTGGCGGTGTCTTTGCTTTGGTGCGACGCGGCCGCGGGAGAGGCGGGCCTGGCGGTCGGATCCGACTTTGCCGAGACGCTGGCCGTCTCGCGCTTGAGCTCGAGTTGCTCGAGCACCGCGAGCTTCTGCCCGGTCCGGGCGAGGTGGGTGAGCAGCCCGGACCAGTCGGGGTGCTCGCCGACGGCGCGGGCGGCGTTGATGCGGCGGGTGTGGTCATAGACGAGCGCGGTGAGGTGGGTGCGGTCGGTGTCGGCGCGGGCGGCGGCCTGATCCAGACGAGCGAGCTCGGCCTCGAGGCGGGGCGAGTGACCTTGCGCGGGGAGGTTGGCGAGGATCGCGGCGATCGCAATCGCGACGGCGTAGGCCGTCAGGCCCAGCGACCAGGCGCGGAGGCGTAGTCGGCGCTGGCGGCGGGCGTGGTGCGGGGCTGGGAGGAGGTTGACGGGGATCATGCCGCGTCCTCCTGGTGGCGAATCGTAAAGCAGGAATCGGGGCGGTTGGCGAGGGCCTGAGCGGCCCAGGGGGTGGCGGAGGCGGCGAGAGCGACGGCTTGGACGCTCAGGGTGCCCAGAGGCTGGGTCGAGTCGGTCAGCGGACGGACGATCTGGTCGGCACGGAGGGTGTAGAGGGGGAGTTCGAGTTTGTCGGCGATGCGGGAGGGCATGCCGGGAAGGTTGGCGCCGCCGCCGCAGAGGAGGATGCGGGCGGGCTGCGCGTCGAAGCGGCGCTGGGTGTAGGCGAAGGCGAGGCGGACGTGCTCGGCGGCCTCGTCGGCGAGGGCGGCGCAGAGGGCGCGGGCGGCGGGGGCTTGGGGCCAGGCGAGCTGGGTGTCGCTGGACGAGGGCGCGCAGCCGATGTCGCGGAGGATCTGCTCGGCGTGTTCCGCGTGCTCGGCGCGGCTGCCCTGATCGGCGCGCGACGGCTGGGCGGGGCTCTCGGCGAGCTGCTGGCAGAGGCGGGAGAGGCCCAGCTCGGCGGCGGATCGCTGGTAGACGGGCAGGGCGCCGTGAAGAATCAGCAGATGGCCGGCCTGCCAGCCCAGGTCGAGAACGGTTGTGAGTTGTGGCGGCGGGGGCGTTGAGCCGGCGGCGGCGCGGGCGAGGGCGGTGAGGGGAGCGTCGATGCTGATGACGTCGAATCCGGCGTGCTCGAGGGCATCGAGGAACGGCGCGGCGTCGGCGTGGCGGCAGCCGACGGCCAGGGCGTGGGTGGGCTCGCCGGAGCGACCGGCGCCGGGGAGCTCCCACCAGGCCATCTCGAGCTCGGCGGGCTCGCACTTGGCGGCGCGGGCGAGTTCCTGGCGGGCGATGGCGTCAAGCGGTGCGTTGCTGGAGCGGGGTGGGAGCTCGAGGGCGGCCGAGAGGGTGCGGTCTTCGGGGAGCGAGAGCACCAGAGAGCGGCCGACGAAGCCCAGGCGGTCGAGCGTGGCGGCGATTCGGCGGGCCTCTTCGGGCGTCATGGGCGCGCCGGGGACGGGGCGGGGGAGGGTGGTCCACGCGGAGGCGACGACGCCGCGACGGGTGCGGCGGAGCTGGGCGGCGTGGATGCAGCGGGCCCCGATGTCCATGCCGATGGGGGAGTGCGCGGGGAGGTGGAGCATCAGCCGCGGCCTCCTGGGCCGGTGGCGGTGGCCAGGTCGAAGAGCGGGAGGAACATGCTGACGGCAACGAAGCCGATGAGGCAGCCAAGGACGATGAGGATGAGGGGCTCGAGGATCGAGCTGAGGGATCGGAGGATGATCTCGTTGTCCTCTTCCATGAACTCCGCGAGGCTGAGCAGGACGGGGCCGAGCTGTCCCGAGCGTTCGCCGGAGCGGACGGCCTCGACGACGGTGTCGGAGACCAGCGGGGTGCCGGCCAGGGCGGTCGAGAGGTTCTCGCCGCGGGTGAGCATCTGCTCGGCGCGGGCGAGGAGGCGCTCGTAGCAGACGTTGCCGGTGGACTCTTTGGCGAGTGCCAAGGCATCGAGGAGGTTGACCTTGCCGTCGAGGAGGACGCCCAGCACGCGGCAGACGCGGGCGGTGGCGAAGGCGCGGAAGAGCTTGCCGAACTGCGGGAGCCGGACGAGCGTCGCGTGGAGCCATGAGCGGCCCGCGGTGGTGGCGAGCCAGAGGCGTGCGGCGACGATGGTGGGGACGGCGGCGAGCAGGATGGCCCACCACCAGGCGCGCATGAAGCGGCTGAGCTCGACGATGATGAGCGTGGTGGGGGGGAGCGGGGTGTTGAGGGTCTCGAAGAGGCCCTCGAAGCGCGGGAGGACGAAGAGCATCATGGTGGCGAGAACGCCGATGCAGACGGTGATGAGCAGGCATGGGTAGACCATCGCGCCGACGATCGCGGCACGGACCTTGATCTGCTGGCGGATGAGGGTGGAGAGGCGGCGGAGCATCTCGTCGAGCTGGCCGCCGCTCTCGCCGGCGGCGATGAGGCTGCGCGCAACGGCGTCGAAGTAGCGGGGGTGGTGCTCGAGTGCGGCGGAGAGGCCGGCGCCCTGCTCGATGCGGGAGCGGATGTCCTCGACGGCGCGGCGCCAGTCGCCGGGGGGGAGCTGACGCTCGAGGGAGGAGATGGCCTCGACCATGGGTGTGCCGGTGGAGACCAGGACGGAGAGCTGGCGGACCATGACCGAGACGTTCTTGAGGCGTGCGGTGCGGCCGCCGACGCCGGCGCCGGCGCGGGCGGCGGCCGCGGGGAGGGCCTTGTCGTCGGCGCTGAGGTCGGCGAGGAACAGGCCGCGGCGGCGTACCTGCTCCTGCGCGTCGGCCCTGGAGAGGGCGTCGATGGCGTCCGAGACGAGGCGGCCGGAGCGGTCGTACGCGCGGAAGGAGTACCTCATGCGGCGGCCTCCTTGCCGCCGATGCGGGCGATGGCGCCGGCGGAGTCAGCGCGTGCGGAGTACTCGGTCTCGCCCTCGTCCTGTGTGACCCGGAGGATCTCTTCGAGGCTGGAGCGGCCCTCGATGGCCAGCAGGACGCCCTCCTGGCGCAGGGAGAGGTAGCCGGAGCGCTGGAGCTTCTCGCGGAGCTCGTGCGCGGGGGCGTTGTGGTGGACCATGCGTCGGAGCTCGGGGGTGACTTCCATGACCTCGTAGACGCCGCAGCGGCCCTGGAAGCCCGAGTCGTGGCATGCGCGGCAGCCGGCGCCCTTGCGGAAGGGGCGGCCGGCGTGCTCGTCGAGGCCGGCGTCGTGGAGGACCTGCTCGGTGGGGAAGTACTTGGTCGCACAGGCCTTGCAGATGGTGCGTGCAAGGCGCTGCGCGACGGCGCCGTTGAACGCGGAGGAGAGGAGATACGGCTCGATGCCCATGTCGACCAGACGGGCGACGGAGCCGGGGGCGTCGTTGGTGTGGAGGGTGGCCAGCACGAGGTGGCCGGTGAGGGCGGCCTGGACGGCGACGCGCGCGGTGTCGTGGTCGCGGATCTCGCCGACCATGATGATGTCGGGGTCCTGGCGGAGGATCTCGCGGAGCGCGCGGGCGAAGGTGAGGCCGATGGCCTCGGAGACCTGGAGCTGGTTGACCAGGTCCATCTGGTATTCGACGGGGTCCTCGACGGTCACGATATTGCTCTCGGGGCTCCGGAGCAGGTCGAGGGCGGAATAGAGGGTGGTGGTCTTGCCCGAGCCGGTCGGCCCGGTGACGAGAGCCAGGCCGTGCTCGAACTGGAGGATTCGCTTGAAGGTGATGAGGCTCTCGGTGCGGAAGCCCAGGTCCTCCATGCGGACCTTGAGGTTGCGTTTGTCGAGGATGCGGACGACGACCTTCTCGCCCAGCAGCGTGGGCATGGAGGACACGCGGAGGTCGACGTCGTGCCCGTCGGCGACGATGCGAACACGGCCGCCCTGGGGGAGGCGGCGCTCGGCGATGTCCATGCGGCCGATGACCTTGACGCGGCTGATGATCGCGGCGTGCATGCCGGGCGGGGGCTTCATGAGGTCGCGGAGGACGCCGTCCTTGCGGTAGCGGATGCGTGTGCCGCGCTTGTCGGGCTCGATGTGGATGTCGCTGGCGCGTTCCTTGACGGCGGTGAGCAGGGCGATGTTGACCAGGTTGATGATCGGGCTGCCGGCGACGAGCTTGTCGATCTCGGGCGCGGAGGAGTCCTCGGCGGCCTGGCTCTCGACGACCTCGACGTCCTGCTCGGCGAGCTGGGTGAGGAAGGCGTCGATGTCGACGTTGTCGCCAGAATATTTCCGGACAAACTCGACGATGTTGGCCTCCATGGCCAGCACGGGGCGGACCTTGAGGCCGGTGAGCTGGCGGAGGCGGTCGATGGCGGGGAGGCTCTGGGGCTCGGCCATGGCGACGGTGAGGGTGTCGCCGACGCGGAACATGGGGATGACGCGGAGGCGGGTGCACTCCTCCTCGCCCACGAGCTTGAGCAGGGCGGGATCGATCAGGCCGTGGCGGAGGACGCAGCCGGGGACGCCCAGGGCGAGCGCGAGGGCCTTGATGAGCGTGACGCCGGAGATGACGCCCTGCTCGACGAGCATCTCGCCGAGCATGCGGCTGGAGGCCTTCTGGTCGCTGAGGGCCTTATCAAGCTGGTCCTGCGTAATCGCGCCCTGGGCCAGGAGGGCCTCGCCCACGCGCAGGCGAGCGGGCCGGGCGATGCGGGGCCGCGGAGCGCTCTGGTCGGGGTCGAGCGGAGGAGGGTTCACAGGAAACTCCGCACGGCGGCGCTGACGTCCTGGTAGTGCTCGAAGCAGCGGGCCAGATCGGTCAGGTCCAGGACCTCGCGGACGGTCTCGTTGGCGCTGGCGAGGCGGACGGCCTGGCCGGATTGGGCGAGCACGTCGCTGGCGGCCTTGAGGACCTCCAAGCCCCGGCTATCGACATAGGCGAGCTCGGCGGCGTCGATGACGAAGCGGCCGAGGCTGCGGTCGATGACACCGGCCAGGCGCTGCTGAAACTCGTCGGCGTCGGTGCCCACCAGCGGCCCACTGGGCTTGATGACGGTGACGGCGCCCTGGCGCTGTTCGAGGATGTCCATCGCGGGATCCTCCTGTTCAGGCGGCCTTGGCGGGAAGGGTCATGGTGAAGGTGCTGCCCTTGTCGATCTCGGACTGGACGGTGATGTCGCCGCCGTGGAGGCGGACGACCTCGCGGGCGATGGAGAGGCCCAGACCGGTGCCGGCGACGCCGGCGATGCGGCGGTCCTTGGCCCGGTAGAACTTCTCGAAGACCATCGGCTGCTCGTCGGGCTTGATGCCGATGCCGTTATCGGCGACGTCGATGGTGAGCGTCTGTGCGTCGGTGCTGACCCGGACGAGGACCTGGCCGCCGGCGGGTGTGTACTTGACGGCGTTGCCGACGAGGTTGTGCAGCGCCATGACGACCTTGTCCCGGTCGCCGTCGACCTGGGGCCACTTGGGCGGCAGGTCGAACTTGAGGGTGATGTCCTTGTCGGCGGCCTGCTTGGCGAAGTCGTGGCCGAGCTCGTCGAAGATGGGCTGGAGGGAGATCTCGCCGCGGTGGAGCTTGATCTGGCCGGCCTCGATCTGTGCGACGCTGAGCATGTCGCCGACCATGCGTTCGAGGCGGCGGACCTCGGTGGAGATGACGTTCATGGCGTCGGCGCGGGCGCGGGGGTCCTGCTGGGGATCTTCGAGGAGGGTGTCGACGTAGAGGCGGACGTTGGTGAGCGGGGTGCGGAGCTCGTGGGTGGCGGTGGCGACGAAGGCCTGGCGGGCCTCGTCGGCGAGGCGCTGCTGGGTGACGTCCTCGATGACGAGGATGGCCGTGGCCGAGTCGTCCTTGCGGACGGGGCGGACGCTGAAGCGGAGCACGGTGCGGCCGTTCTCGGGGTCGCCGACCTCCGACTCGACGACGGTGCGGGAGCGGGTCTGGCCGGTGGCGACGGCGCGGACGGCCTCGAGCGTGGCCGGATCGGTGACGAGCGAGGGGAGGTGCTTGCCCTGAACGTCGTCGCGCTTGGCCCTGAGGAAGACGGCGGCGGCGCCGTTTGCATAGCGGATCTGGAGCTGGTCGTCGACGAGGACCAGGCCCTGCCAGAGCCCGTCGCAGAGGCTGTTCAGGTCGCCGCCCTGGCGGCGGTTGGTGCCGGCGGACGAACCACCGGCGGCGCGGTCGATGGCCAGGCGTGAGCGGAGGGTCGAGACTTCTTCGAGCAGGCGGTTCCACTCGCGGGCCTCTTTGCCGAAGTCGGGGCAGACGCTCAGGGCGGCGTGCTCCTTTTCGCCCGCAGCGAGTGCGGCGAGAGCGTCGCGGATGGCGCCAAGGGCGCGGAAGCGGCTGCGCGCGGCGCGGTAGCCAGCGAGCAGGGCGGCCATGCCCGCGACACCGATGGCGCCGATACCGGCGACAACCTCCCACTGGCCCAGCAGCGGGAACGCTCGCGAGTCGCGGAGGGAGAGAGCGGCTACGCCCTTGCCGGGGACGGGCACAGGGGCATCAAGCTGGACCGTGTCGCCGGCGCGGGTGAGCACGGTAAGCTGCTCGGGGTCGAGGCCGGAGGGCCAGGCGTCGGGGAGGGGGGCGTAGCGTGTGCCGGGCTTGGGATTCGCGTCGGCGATCACAAGGCGGTCGGGCTGGGATGCGGCGGGATCGCCCAGGGCGAGAGAGAGATGTTCGATTTCGTGGCGGGCGGCGACGGCGGTGATGAGCGTGCGAAGGTTGGAGAGCTCGCCGCTTCCCAAGGCCGAGCGGGCGTTCTCGGCGAGAAGCTCGGCAACGGTGCGGAGCTCGAGCTGGCGAGCGTCGCGGCGGGATTCTTGATTGGTGTGGAGAGTCCACCAACCGCCGGCGGCGATGGCGGTCATCATGAGGATGGCGCCGCCGAGCCCGAGCGCGGCGACGACGGACTCACCGGGGGAGAGCAGACATGAAGCCAGGCGGGCCTTGATCGGTGGGCGGTCGGGGGGCACGGGGAACCTCCGCGTGCGCGGGCGGGCAGGAGGCACAGCGCACGAGTTGGCTATCGGCCCGCCTGAGGGTGAGAGTGACCTTGGCGGGGGGAAAGCCGGATGAGCTGTGCGGACTGTAAAAGAAACTGTCGGGGCTGAGTCCGGTAAGATGTCCGTCGTGCGACGCCGGTGCGCGGTCCGAGCGGGCCGCCAGGGCGGGCGCAGCGCGAGGGGGTGGCGGGGACGGCGGCGGGATGGACTGGAGAATGGGTATGTCGATGCGTGATCGGTCGTCGGTTGGCTCTGCTCGCTGGTCCGGCGGCTTCGGAAAGGGTCGCAAATCGCGCCCGGGAGTCACGCTCGAAGCGCTCGAGCCCCGGCAGATGCTGGCGGCGGACCTGGGTGTGCGGTGGGACGAGGGGGCGGCGGAGTTCCCCGGGGCGGTCGTGCCGGGCGGGCGGATCTTGGCGCCGATCGAGGTGATCAACAACGGGCCGGTGTTCGCCGACGGCGCGGTGAGCATCCGTTTCTACCTCTCGACGGACCAGACGCTGGACACGTCGGTGGACCGGGAGCTGCGGCGGGTGAACGGGCAGCGGTACGACAACCAGCGGCTGGAGTTGCCGGTGTTTGCGGGGGTGCCCGACAACATCGGGACATTCCTGGGGGACTTGGTGGTGCCGAGCGACTTGGCGAGCGGGTCGTACTTTCTAATCGTGCGGATCGTGCCCGACTCGGCGATCGCCGACTTCAACCAGTCCAACAACACGGCAACGAGCGAAGAGAAGTTCCCGGTTGGGCGGTTTGGCAACGTCGACGGGCTGAGCAACGCGGCGACGACCCTGATCGACGCCGACGGGACGCGGGTGACGTTCGCGATGACCGGCGGCGGCGCGGGGAACGTGACGCTGACGGTCCAGGGGTTCGTGGTCGAGCTGTCGGGCTCCGGGGCGGCAACGCGGGTGAACATCTCGGCCGGGAGCGGGGGGGACGGGAAGTTTGACTTCGCGTCGGTGACGATCACGGGGAGCGTGCAGCAGTTCACGGCGCCGGCGGGGCGGCTGAGGGGGCCGCTGACGGCGACGGTTGGGTTCGGGGCGATGACGCTGGGGGACGTGGTGGGGCCGCGGACGATCTCGGTGCCGGTGGGGAGCGCGACGCCGTCGTTTGCGCTCGGGGTGGTGACGGACCTGACGATCACTTCGGCGGTGGGCATCTCGTCGGTGTCGGCGGCGTCGTGGATGAACACCGGCGCTTCGCGCGGGTCGATCAATGCGCCGTGGCTGGGGAGCCTGACGATTACGGGCGACCTTGGGGTCAACCTGAATCTCTCGGGGCGGGACGGGAACGCCGCGACACTCGGGGCGGTGAACGTGGGCGGGCTCCTGCGGCCTAGCGCCTGGGTGGTTCG
>JBBQRT010000025.1:0-46248 GCA_038214505.1 Phycisphaerales bacterium
GGTAGACCAAAAACCCCAGGCCGGAGCTTGACCCCGTGCCCGGGATTTTGTTCCCCGGCCTGCCGGAGCCCGACTCCGTGCCCGGGATTTTGTTCCCCGGCCTGCCGGAGCCCGAGTTCGTGCCCGGGATTTTGTTCCCCGGCGGGCCTAGGCCCGAGTTCGTGCCGGGAAGTTCTTTGCCCCCCCCGCCGGAGCTCGACGCCCGGGCCGACGTGCTCGCAAACACGACGCCGAAATCGGGGATCCGAACGTTGCCGACGCGGTTATGCTGGGCCCCCGGAGCCGAGTGCGTCCACCGCGGGAACACCGGTGCGACGTTCCCCTCGGGCTCGGGCTCGAACAATCCAGCGAAGAATCGCGGAGTCGGGGGGGGGGAGGCGGGGGGAGGGGAGGGGGGGGTCGCAGGCCTCTCCGCGTGACGACGATCGAGATTCGATGCAGAACCCGATGGATCTACTGGGGGTTCTTGGGCGGCGTGGGCTTGCAGGTGAACTCGCAGGTTCCCGGCCACGTGTATTTCCAACTCGCCGTGCCGTGCGTGCAAGCCTGCTGCGGGAGCGAGTAGCACTGGTCGATCGACGGCTTGGGCGGATCGTTGGCGGCCACCGCCTGCTGCGCGAAGAACGAGGCCAGCACCAGCGGGATGCTCTGCGCCCCGGCCTCGCCAGCGTCGTTGAACCACACGCCGCTGAACTCGGCCTTGGCCAGGATGTCCGTGCCGTCGGTGATGGTCGCCGAGGCTTTGTCCGCCAGAACCCTGCTGATGATCCAGAACTTCCTGCCTAGGCCATCCACAGCGGTCACGGTGTCCGGCGAGAGCCGGGTGAACGCCACACCTTCCAGTCGGCCCAGGCCGAGGATCGTGTTGCTCGCGTCGGGCGGCAGCTTGCCCGCGTCGACGACAGTTCCCGCGAACTCCCCGGTCTGCCCGGCCGGGGGCACGATGTCCAGCCGCGCGGTGATGGTGTAGGGCGTCTTGCCCTCAACGCTCACGGCCATCTTGGAGACCGCGTGGGCCGCCTGCGGCACGAGCACGCAGACCCCGAGCGCGACCGCCGCCATCGTCCGCCTGATCGAATGCTGCATACATCGCCCTTCCCGGCCCGAGGCCGCAACCCCGCACCAGCACCCGGAGGAGCGTACCTCCCGTCGAGAAACCAGGTTGCACAGGCGTCAGGAATCAGGAACCTTTCTACGAGATGACGTTCCACGCATGCTTGCCGCAACTTTCATCGAGTTTCATGCGACCGGATGCTAGAGGATTGCCCGAGGGGCCCGTTCGCCATCGGGCCCGCGCCGCGCGGGCCCGGCCGACAGTCGGAACCATGCCTCCGGCCCGTGCTCTCCGCACGCCCGCGGCACGGGAATCGAATCCGATCGGCGCGGCATTGCCGGGTCGGGGGGGGGTGGGTGGTGGACGCCCGCGCCAAGAGAACCGCTCAAGGGCAACCTGCATTGCTCCGATGCTTGTCCCGGTTCGTCCTATTCCTCAGGAGATTCCAATGAGCGTCATCCCCGAAAAGAAGTCCGAGCAGCTGGAGTTCTGCGAGGTTCATGCCAAGGTCTGGCTGGTCTCGCCAACCCAGATCGGCCTGACCCCGAGCCAGTGCACCGCCTTCAGCGAGCTCACCGGTGCCGCCCGCGTCGCCTATGACGCGGCCCAGGCGGCCCGCGACGCCGCCAAGGCCGCCACCACCGCCCAGGATGCCGCCCTCAACTCGGCCGTCCGCCGGGCCGCCGACCTGATCCGCTTCATCCGGGCCTTCGCCTCGACCTCGCCGGATGCCAACGTGGTCTACTCGATCGCGCAGATCCCGCCCCCCGCCCAGCCCGTGCCGGCCCAGGCCCCCGGCAAGCCCGACTCGATCTCCGTGCTGCTCGAGCCCACCGGGGCCGTCACGCTCACCTGGGCGGCCGAGAACGCCGCCGCCAGCTCGGGCGGGTTCTTCGATGTGCTGCGCAAACTCCCCGGCCAGTCGGCCTTCGCGGCCCTGGGCGGGGCCCCGGGCGCCACCAGCCGCTCGCGCCGCATGAGCTTCACCGACGCGACGGTTCCCGCCACGGCCGCCAGCGCCGGGGCCCAGTACCTCATCACCGGCCGGCGCGGCACGCTGGTGGGCCAGAGCTCCGACGCGATCACCGTGCAGTTCGGGATCGATGGCGTGGGCACGGTCGTGGTCGGCGAGCAGGCCCGCCCGCTGAAGATGGCTGCATGAGATTGGGTTCCGGGGTCCCGGGGTCTCGGGAAGTCCGCCGCCCCGCGCGTCGCTGCGCGGGGCGGCGGCTTTTCAGGTTGGGGCCTTTGCATACTGCCCCGAGCCGGGGCGGCGATCGAGCTCAGCCGCGGCTTGCAACGCTCGGGCCGCGGGCTGGACCAAGGCATCGCGGGCCCGTCATCGCTCCCGACCCACACTCGGCAAACCGGCGCCGGCTAAAGTCCGCCCATGCCGCCCATGCCGCCCACGCCACCCACGCCGCCCGCCGCACCAGCCCCTTCCCCTTCCCTCCCCCGCCCTTCCCTCTCGCGCCGGGTCGTTGACTTAAAACCCTCGGCCACCATCGCCGTCACCAACCGGGCCAAGGACCTCATCCGCCAGGGCGTGGATGTGCTGTCCTTCGCCGCCGGCGAGCCCGACTTCGACACCCCCGAGCCCATCAAGGACGCCGCCATCCGCGCCCTCAAGGCCGGCCAGACCAAGTACATGCCCACCATGGGCGACCCCGAGACCCGGTCCGTCATCGCCGACAAAGTTACCCGCGAAAACAACATCCCCGGCGTCAGCCCCGACCACGTGGGCATCTCCTGCGGCGGCAAGCACGCCCTGTACACCATCTGCCAGTGCCTCTTCGATTTCCCCGCCCCGGGCCAGCCCCAGCAGGACTGCCTCATCCCCGTCCCCGCCTGGGTCAGCTACATGCCCCTGGCCGAACTCGCCGGCGGCAGGGTCGTCGAGATCCCCACTACCGTCGATACCGACTTCAAAGTGTCCCCCGAGCAGCTCCGCAAGGCCATCACCCCGAACGCCCGAATGCTCGTCCTGAACTCCCCCTCGAACCCCTGCGGCACGATGTACTCCGAGCCCGAGCTCCGCGACATCGCCGCCGTGGTCGCCCGGGCCGCCGCGACGATCGCCCCGAACCTCGTCATCCTCTCCGACGAGATCTACGAGAAGGTCGCCTACGGCGGCATCGCCCACTTCTCGATCGGCTCGGTCCCGGAAGTCGCCGAGCGCACCATCACGCTCAACGGCCTCTCCAAGGCCTACGCCATGACCGGCTGGCGGATCGGCTACACCACCACCTCGGGCCCCTGGGGCCTCGGGTTCATGAAGGCCATGGCCACCCTCCAGGGCCAGATGACCACCAACATCACCAGCTTCACCTACCCCGCCATCCGGACCGCCCTCCGCGACTGCGAGCCCGACGCCAGGCGGATGTGCGAGGCCTTCGCCCAGAGGGCCACCCTCATCCACGCCCGCATGAGCAAAATGCCCGGCCTGACCCTCGCCCGCCCCACCGGCGCGTTCTACGTCTTCCCCGACATCTCCGCCCACTTCGGCAAGGTTTCGCCCGGCGGCAAGGCCATCAAGAGCTCGCTGGACTTCTGCGAGGCCCTGCTCAACGAGGCCAAGGTCGCCGCGGTTCCCGGCGAAGACTTCGGCGGCTGCGGCTTCAAGCACGCCCGCTTCAGCTTCGCCTGCTCGAGCGAACAGATCAACAGCGGCATGGACCGGCTGAACACGTTCCTAAGAAGCCTGAAGTAAAGAGAGCTTCCCCTCTCACGGCCCGAGCGCCGGATGCCTGACCGGCGGCAACCCAAGCTCCTTGCGAAGCACGTTCTGCTCCTCGAGCCTCTTCTGGAAGTCGTCGTACCTGATGAGCTCGGCTGCGCCCTGGGTCTTCACAAGCTCGACCTCCTGGGGCTGGGCGAGGTTGAGGGCCGGGTCGGGCCACCCGATGGCCAGCCACAGCCGCTCGTCGGCGGTCTTCGGGTCGATCCCCTTGCCGACGAACACGAAGTCGCCCACGCGGTGCTGGCCCGGCGAACCCAACGCCTTCACGATCGGCTCAAGGTGTCCTGCGTCGAACCTGAACATCCCCAGCGGTATGCCGTTGATCGAGCAGTTGTCGGTGGTCGAGAGGCTGCCCGGGAGGAGGAGGTCTTCGGGGTCGAGGTCGCCGTTCAGCAGCAGCCGGCTCGCGTGGGCGTCCAGCGGGCCCCCGACGTCGAGCTCGTTGAGCGTGACCGCCATCGAGTACGCGGCACTACCGGCGGTCGTGAACCCCGACCCGTTGGCCGACGCGGATGTGTTCGCGGTTCGCCACGGGCCCGGGTTTGATCGCGAGTCGATCCACACTACCCACCCGACTAGCCCGCCGATGCCGGCCAGCGCCACCACAGCGGGCAGGGCCATTGCGACGCCCGCCCGCCAGCCCGAAACCCGCTGGGCCCGCGCGAGCATGAATCCGCCGGAGATGGCCCACCAGAGATAGGCAAACGGCGAGAGATAGATGCCCACGCACGGGATAGCGCCGAGGAAGTTGTTGCCCGCCGAGTAGCAGACGGCGTGGGCCGTGCGGCTCAGACCGGCGGCGGTCGGTCCGCTGACACGGAGAAAGCCGTGGGCGGCGAGGATCCAGACCAGAAGAAGGGCGACCGGACCCAGCAGGGCAACCGCGACGCTGGCGGCGAGCCCGACGAGCGCACCCGCCCCCCTTCCCAGGCCAAAGGCACCGGCCATGACGAACGGGAACAGCACGATCCAGCCGAAGCCGAGGAAGGAATGCAAGGTGAGGTGCAGAGACCCGTAGATGAACGCTCGGCGGAAGGAGCTGGTCTCGGGGACGTGGTCGATGAGCCCGGCGGGGTTGCCCACGCCCAGCGCGAAGGTGGAGAAGAACGCGCCGAACCAGGCTTGGGTGCGCCGATCGATCCAGGGTACGTTCAGGCCGGCGGTCTGCTGTTCGGTGACGTTCAGGGCCGGGAGCAGGACCATCTGGTCGACATCGATGAGCTTCGAGCAGCTCACGCAGTCGAACCCGCGGGGGACAGGCTGGCCCTGCGGCCCGGTGCCGTAATAGGCCTGCTGGCAGTGCGGGCAGCAGAAGCGGACGGCGTTGACGACGAACTCGAACTCGGAGGGGGCGAACCGCGTGCCGCACTCGGGGCAGTTTCGTGCCGCGATCTGCCAGAGTGGATAGTTGCAGGCTTTGCAGCGCATGGGGTGCTCGGATCGCCGGGGGCGATGCCCGCAGGCTACCAGGTCGCGGTCTCCGCGCGGGCCGCGCGGGTGCGGGCGTAGATGAGGAGGAAGACCGGGAAGGCGCTATAGAAGATCAGGCCGAAGACGCCGCTGAAGATGGTGGAGGCGAGCATGGTCGTGTTCATGATGGCGGGCGGCGGTGCGCCGGCACCGGGAGTGCCGGCCATGTTCTTGGACATGTCGGCGATCATGGACTGCATCGAGAGCCACTGCACGTAGGTCATGCCGGCCACGGCGAGAACATTCGAAGCGATCTTGACCCAGGCCCAGAGGGCGGCGCGGTCCATCGAGCCGCGGCGACGCTTGTAGATGGCGATGAAGATGCTCAGGCCCCAGGCCCAGACAGCGCAGGAGAGCAGCCCCGCGGTGATATAGACCCAGCCCATGCGGGCGATGACGTCCCACTGGGCCAAGGCAGGGTTGGCTGCGGCGGGGCTGCCCGACTTGGCCTGCAAGTTGGCGAAGAACGCGCTCATGCCGCGCATGAACAGCGGCGTCGCGGCGGTCAGGAGACCGGTGAGCAGTCCGAGGCCAGCAAGCACGATTCCGATGATCCCCACCACCGAAGGCCACTGGCCGGGGCGGCGCGCGACCTGGCCTTGGACGATCGGGGGGGCTTGCGGTGGATACTGGCTCACGCGGATGCTCCCACGGTTAGACACCTATTCGGGACCGGGCGCGGTTGCGGCTTGGTCGGGCAACGGCTCGGCGAGTTTCAGCACGATCCTGGTGCCGCTGCGGTCGCCGTCCTCCTGCTTCACGAGCACCCGCTGCTGCTTGACCAGCTCCAGCACGGCGAGGAACAGCCCGATCATCTCCGAACGCGAGCGGCCCTCGAACACCTTGGCGAACTCGATCTGGGCCGACGTGCCCGGGGACGCCGCCGACAGTCGGGTGAGCCGATCGATGATGTCCTCGGCGTGGAGCTCGACCGGGGTGTCGTCCATCACCACGCGGTGCTCGCCCACGCGGGTCAGGTCGACGGTCTCGATGACCCGCGCGAAGGCGGCCACCAGATCAATGAGCTGCACGTCGTCGATGTCAACGGGTCCCTGAGCCTCGGGCTCGTCGGCCTTGGGCGGGCGGGGCGAGAGGGCCTTGCCGGCGGGGAACTTGTTCTCCCAGTCGCGCTTGGCCCGGTCGAGCGCGTCGGAGGCATCGCGGAAGCGTTTGTACTCGAGCAGCTGCCGGACCAGCTCGGCCCTGGGGTCCTCGGTGGGGCCCTGCGGCCTCTCGGCGTCGGTCGGGGCGACCGCCTTGCTCAGCACGGGCGTGAGCATCCGGCTCTTGATCTCCATGAGCGTCGCGGCCATGACAAGAAACTCGCCGGCCCGCTCGATGTCGATGTGGCCCACGTCGCCGCCGGCGTCGTCGGCGATGTCCTGGATGTACTTGAGATACTGATCGGTGATGGCGGCGACGGGGATCTGAGTGATCTCGACCTCGGCGCGGCGGATGAGGAACAGCAGGAGGTCCAGCGGGCCCTCGAAGGCGTCCAGACGCACGGTGTATTCGCTGGTGGTCATGGCGGAGAGGGGGATCGCTGGCGGTTGCGGCGGCGGCGGGGCAAAGGGGTGCTCGGAGGCCGGAGAGTCTACCCTGTGGGAAGATGCCTCAGCCTGTCATGCCGCCGGGAAATGCCGTGGGTTCCGCCGCTTCGCGGGCGGCGGAGCAGGAGATGGCGCGCCGCCTGATGCGGGCCGAGGCGGAGGCCGTCTGCGGGGCGGCGGCTGGGCTTGGGGCGGAGTTTTCGACCGCCGTGGACCTGCTGGTTGGATGCTCGAACGCGGGCGGGTCGGTGCTGGTGACGGGCTTGGGCAAGAGCGGGCTGATCGGGCAGAAGATCGCCGCGACGCTCTCGAGCGTGGGGATCACCTCGCACTTTGTCCACCCGGCGGAGGCGGCGCACGGGGATCTCGGCCGGTTTCGGGCCCGGGACGTGTGCATCGCGCTGTCGTACTCGGGGGAGACGGACGAGGTTGTCAACCTGTGCCTGCAGCTCCGCCAGGACGAGTTGCCGATCATCGCGATTTCCCGCGGCCGCGGACAGGGCGCGGGGCGGTCGACGCTCGAGCGGCTCGCGAGCGTGACGCTCTCGACGGGCGAGTGCGACGACGGCGCGTTCAGCCCGGCACCGCCAGCGCCGACATGTTCAACGACCGTCACGCTCGCGCTGGGCGACGCCCTGGCCATGGCGGCGGCGGCCCGGCTTGAGCTTGGCGACGGGGCGTTCGCCAAGCGGCACCCCGGGGGAGCGCTGGGCGGACTGATGCGGCCGGTGGCGGAGGCACTGCGGTTCGTGGTGGGAAAGAGCCTGAACTTGGTGCCCGACGATGTGAGCGTGGCCGAGGCGTGCCGGCTGTCGGAGACGGCGATCCGCCGCCCGGGCGCGATGCTGCTGGTCGACCGGGATTCGGGTGTGCTGACGGGCCTGTTCACAGACGCGGACCTTCGGCGGCTCATCGAGCGCGACCGCGGGGCGCTGGACCGGCCGGTGCGCGACGCGATGACGCGGAACCCGGGAACGCTGGGCGACTCGGCGCTGGTGCGGGACGCCGTGGCGATGGTGCGGGAGCACCGGCGCGACGAGATACCGGTGGTTGACGACGCCGGGCGGCCGGTGGGGCTGCTGGACGTTCAGGATTTGATCGCCCAGCGGCTGATCCGGGCGGACTAACGCGAGTGGTCGCTGAGGCTCGGCCGGAGAACTTGCTGGATGAGCGAAGCTGCGGGAGGCCGCCGGGGACCGGCGGGGTACCCAAAGTTCCCGAGTTTCACCGGCGATTCGTGTACGATGGTGCGGGCCCGAAATGGTCATGCTCTCTCGGGAGCGAAGATCCGACAGATGCACGCCTCAACTCCCCCATTCTCGCTCCCTCAGCCCGGCCGCGTTGACAAGCTGGTCAACCTGCCCGGGGTCGTGCTGCTGGCGCTGGATGTTGACGGGGTATTGACCGACGGCTCGATCAACCTCGACGACCACGGGGTCGAGACCAAGCGGTTCAACGTGCGCGATGGCCAGGGCATCGCGGCGTGGCTGGGGCTCGGGCTCGAGGTCGCGGTGATCACGCGCCGGGCCGGGAAGTGCATCGAGCATCGCTGCCGCGAGCTTGGGATCACGCGGCTGGTGCAGGGGAGCAAGGACAAGTCCGCCGCCCTGGACGAGCTGCTGGCCTCGACGGGCCTGAGCGAGCGCGAGGTGGCGTACATCGGGGACGATTGGCCCGACGTTCCGGTGCTGCGGCGGGTCGGCGTGCCGATCTGCCCGCCCAAGACCGATGCTCTGGTCGCCGCGGCGTGCGCGATGATGACCCGCGCACAGGGGGGCGACGGGGCGGTCCGGGAGGCCATCGAGACGATCCTTGTGGGTAAGGGAATGCTGGAGCGGGCGGCGGGGCTCTATACCGGGGATTAGGGGGTGCCAGATGGGGGGTAGGAATGGGCAACGGGGCCGTCGGGGGCGTGTGGTTCCCGTAGCATCGATGGTTATGCCCAAACCGACCGCAACGCCGACGTCTGCCAAGGCCACCCGTTCGACGGGGCTGTTGATCGCGCTGGCGTTTGCGCTGATTGCCGTCGGGGTGGTGATCTACATCGCGGTGGGGTATCGCTCGTCGGCTCGGCCGGCGGCGATCCCGACGGACGTGATCGACATCGGGAAGGCCCCGGCGGCCGAGGGAAGTGCGGCGGACGCAACGCAGATCCAGCAGACCGGGGCGGCCCGGCTGCAGTTTGTTGACAAGAACGACCCCAACCGCTTGGCGGCGGAGCTGGTGTGCGAGAAGCTCGATCCGATGGGGCAGGGCTACTACACGCTGACGAGCCCGCGGGCGTGGATCTACTTCAAGGACGGGCGGGCCTTGCACATCCGGGCCGACAACGCCCGGGTAAAGATGCCCAGCCAGCAGCAGCAGCCCGAGAGCGGGGAGTTTCACGGCACCGTCGTGCTTCGCCTGTTCGCCGCCCGAGAGGCGGGGACGGACCAGTCGCCGGCTAGATCCATCGACCCGGACATGGATGCGCCGGAAGTGCTGGCCGTCACCGACTCGCTCGCGTTTGACACGGTGCTTCTGGAGCTCGACACGCAGGACCCGGTGACGATCTCGGCGCGGAACCTGCTCTACGAGGGCGACGGGATGCTGGTGCGCGTGAACCAGGTGCGGGAACGCATCGAGCTCTTGCGGACCACGGGAAAGATGCTGAAGTACAATCCGCTGCTGCGGTCCCAGAAGCGGTCGCCGGTGGCGAGTGGGGCGGGGGCCGGCGCGGGGGCGGGGACGGGGGCTGTCGCGGGGGTGGACACGGAAGCAGTGCTGGTGCCGACGGCGGCGGCGGTCGCCGGGGCGACGTCGGCGGCCTCGCCGAAGGTCATCAAGGAGAACTTGTACCGCGCGCTGGTGAGCGATCAGGTGACGGTGCATCAGGTCGGACGCTCGCTGACGGCCGACACGCTCGAGCTGTTCGCCCGGCTTATCGACGGGCGGCTGCCCGAGAACGCTTTCGGGGCCGTGCTCACCGAGTCCGGGCCATCGTCGCCCGAGGGGGCGAAGGCGGCGGCGGGCGCTGGGAGCGCGCCCGACCCGGGCAAACCGGCGGCGGCCGCAACATTGATTCCGCGGCCCATCGCCGGATCGATCGAGCCGCTGTTCATCTCGGCGGGGGACAAGGACGTGATCATGCGGTGGTCGGGGACGCTGGTGATGACCCCGCTGACGGAAACGGCCCCGCCAGCGGAACTGGCCAAGGGCAACCACTTCGCGGCCCGTTTCTCGAGCGTCAAGGCCGGCGGCGTGGATGTCGTCACGCTCAAGGATGAAGAGACCGGCGCGACGGGGACTTGCGCGTCGATCGAGTACGCCGCCACGACTCGGACGATGGCGATGCTCGCGGGGGCGGGCGTCGAGAGCGTGACGCTGGACATGCCCGAGTCCGGGCGGCTGGTGGTGCCAAGCGTGCGGATGGACCTGGGCTCGGGCGTCGCCCATGTGGCGGGGGGCGGGCAGCTCGCGGCGCTCAAGGCGCCCAAGGCGTTCGTCGGGCCCTTGCCGGAGAACGATCCGGGGCGGCCGATGTCGGCCAAGGTCGTCCGGCAGATTACCTGGCAGGAGCAGGCGGACTTCGAGTTCGCCCAGCACGAGGGCCGGCTCCGCGGGGCGCTGAGTTCGGCACGGTTCACCGGCTCGGTGCTGGCGCGGGATGCTTCGAGCAGCCTTTCGGGCGACTATCTGGCCGCGGACTTCATCACGCAGGGGCGGCAGCAGACGGCGCTGCGGCGGATCAAGGTCGAGGGGAACGTGGTCGGCGTTGCGGGTGCCGGGCGCGTGGACGCCGACCGGGCCCTGCCCGCGCTCGACCCATACTTGACGGCCCAGACGCTGGATGTGACGTTCACGCCCAGCAAAGCCGACCCGGATCAGACCGAACCGACGCACGCCCTGGCGATCGGGGGCGAGGGCGTGAGCGTGCGGGCCCAGACGCGCGATGCGGCCCTGACGGCCCGGTCGGTCGAGACGTTCATCGGCAGGAGCGCGAACGGCGACACGGTCGTGACGGAGATCGTCGCGTCCGGCAACGCGTTCTTCGAGCGGGGCGACGGGGTGTCGGCCCGGGCGGACATCCTGCGGGCCCGGCCCGAGGAGCGGACGGCGGACCTGCGTTCTGCGCCGGGCGGAGCGCCGGTGGTGCTGGCGCGGGCGGGCTCGACGGTGGTGGGCTCGCACGTGACGCTCGACGACGCGACCGGAACGATGGTGTGCAAGGGCGAGGGGTCGTTCGATCATCAGCCCCCGCCGCCGGACGCCGGAACGCCGGCGCGGGCGAGCGATCAGCGGCGGCTGATGGTGACATGGACCCATGGCATGCGGTTCAACAACGCTCAGGGCCGGATCGACTGCGAGGGGTCGGCGGTCGTGACCTCGGCGACTCGGCTGAGCACGCAGGTGGCCAAGGCGGAGAAGCTCCGCGTGAACATCACGCCCGCGTCGCTGGCGGGCGGCGGTGGCGACGGCGCTATCGAAGACCGGCGGCTACTGCGGGCCGAGGCGATCGGCGCGGGCGTGGACGAGCCCGTGGGCGGGGGCGTTGTCAGCGCCGCGGCGGGGGTGGTGCCGGCGACGGTGGAGGTGCGGAGCTATGCGTACGCGCCCGAGGCGCCGGGCGACGACGCGAAGCGGACGCTGGAGCAGCTCATGTTTGTTGAGGGGCCGCGGATCATTGCCGACGAGCAGGCGGGGACGATGAGCGTGCCGGGAAGCGGGCGGGCGATCATCCGGGACCAGCGTCAGGCGGCGAGCGGTTCTGGGCCGCTGGTCGCGGGCGGGGGAGGAGGCGGAACCCGTGGAACGTCGCGGTTCATCTGGGGCGAGTCGATGCTGTTCACGCGGTCGACGGGGGTGCTGAGCATGAAGAAGGATGTCGAGGTGACGCACCTGCCGCTGGGCGGCGATCGGGCGATCCGGCTGGTGGCGCTCAATGTCGACGCGTTCTTCAACGTGCAAGGGCAGGCAGCGGGAGCGGGCGGGGCGATTCAGTCGGCGGACCTGATCCGGGCCGAGGCGGCAGGAGCGGTGTACGCCGAGAGCGGGACCCAGAAGCTCTTGGGTGATCGCCTCGTCTATGAGGCGGCGACGGGGATGGTCGAGGCGACGGCCAGCCCGGGCAACCGGGTGACGCTGTACGCCGAGAAACAGCAGCCGGTGACGGCCCGGAAGCTGCTCTGGAATCTGCGGACCGACCGGGTCGAGGTGTCGGAACCGGCGCCGACATCAGGTGCCCGTTAGTGCCCAGTGTGAAGCCGGCGTGGAAGGAATGTTGAAAAATCTGCGCCGATGACGCGCAGAGTTGACGATCTACGCGCAGCTTCGGACAATCGCCCGACGATTGCTCTTGAAGTTCCGCGGCTGGCCGGAGGCCCGCCGTTTCTCCAGCCAGGGATGGCGTCCACGATGAAGCTGAAAACCTACCGCGCCCCTTCGATGGCGGACGCCCTTGGCCTGGTCAAGAAAGACCTGGGCAAGGACGCGGTGATCCTGCACACGCGGAGCGTGAAGGTCGGCGGGGTGCTGGGATTTGGGGCCAAGACACTGGTGGAGATCACCGCGTCGGACGAATCGGTTCCCATGGCCAGGCAGCGGCGGGCGGTGGGCGGACAAGCCGCGGGCGGCGGGGCCAGCGGCGTCGGAGCGGCCGGCGGTAATAGCCGCGGAAGCGGGAACGCGCTGGCGTCGCCGGTCAGCGGGGCCGGGGCGGTCGGGGCGTATAAGAAGGTCGTAGCGATGGGGCCCGGCGCTGAATCGCGGGCCGCGGCACCCTCGGGAGCCGGCACGGGGCCGGGCACGGGGGCAAAGTCCCCGATGGCTCGCGAGAGCGATGAACCCGAGCGGATGTCGGTGCGAAATCGTCGTATCGGGGGCGGCCCGGTGGAGACTGCGGCGTCGCCGTTGATGACGCCGGTGTCGATGCCGTCCCATGTGAGTGAACAGAGTTGGATGTCGTCGACTGCCCCGCTGGAGACGAAGAGAGAGACCACTGGAGGACGAATTGAGGGCCCGGCGTCGTCGCAGATTCATCGGGAGCTTGCGGAGATCAAGCTGCTGGTGAGCCAGGTGCTGCACGCGGCGCCCGCGGCGGGGGGTGTGGGCGGGGCGGGGCAGATGCCCAGGGCGCTCTTCAACCATTATGTCCGGCTGCTCGAGGCGGCGGTGAGCCGCGAGGTGGCGGATCGGATCATCGGTGCGGTGCGCGACGAGCTGACGCCCGGTGAGCTGAGCGACGAGTCGATCGTGCGTGCGACGGTGCTGCGGCACATCGCGGCGATGATCCCGGTCGCGGCGGGCGTGTCGGCGGTTTCGACCGGCGCTGGCGCTGCGCAGCGCGGGCCGACGATCATCGCGCTGGTGGGGCCCACGGGCGTGGGCAAGACGACGACGATCGCCAAGCTTGCGGCGGCGTACAAGCTCCGGCACGGCAAGACGGTCGGGCTCATCACGTCGGACACCTACCGCATCGCGGCGGTAGACCAGCTGCGGACCTATGCCGGGATCATCGGCCTGCCACTGAAGGTGGTGTTGACGCCCACGGAGATGCGGGCGGCGGTCGCGAGCCTGTCGCACCTGGATATTGTGCTCATCGACACAGCCGGGCGGAGCCAGTTCAATGCCGACCGGATCGAGGAACTGCGGGAGTTTCTCGACGCGGCGGGACCGAGCGAGGTGCACCTGGTGCTCTCGACGACCGCGGCGGAGCCGGTGCTGATGAAGACGGCCGAGGCGTTCAGCGCCGTTCGGCCCAGCCGCGTGATCCTGACCAAGCTCGACGAGGCGGTGAACTTCGGCGTGCTGGTGAACGTGGTGCAGCGGGTCAACGCGCAGCTGAGCTTCGTCACCATGGGGCAGGAGGTGCCCGACCACCTCGAAGCCGGTCACGCCGACCGGCTGGCGCGGATGGTGCTCGACAACCGGCTGGTCGGAGTCGGGAGCGGGGCGGGAATCGGGCGGGGGATGCGAGAGGCCGAGTCGGCCCCGCCGCGGGCGGTGTTGACGGAGGCGGGGGCTGAATACGCGGCCACCTCGCGGGGTGGGCTGTGACACGCCCGGGAGACGGGGTGCGGGGCGCGGCAGGCGTATCGGTGGCGGAGATCGACGACCAGCTGCGGGCCGAGGACCTCGAGGCGATCGAGGCCCAGCTTCGCGCTCGCCCGGCCAATCCCAGCGATGACCAAGCGACCCGCCTGCGCAGTCTGTTTCGAGAGAGCCAAGCGGCCCCGGCGCCTGTGCCTCGGGTGTCGGTCGAGACGGCCGGGGTCGGGCCAACGTTTGCTGCGGTGCCGACGCGTCGCGATGCCGCCCGAAGGGCCCGGGTGGTGACGATCGCCTCGGGCAAGGGCGGGGTAGGCAAGACCAACATCGCGGTGAACCTGTGCGTCGCCTTGGCCCGCGGCGGGCTGCGGGTCACGCTGCTAGACGCCGACCTTGGGACGGCCAACGCGGACCTGCTCTGCGGCGTGCTTCCCGCCGGGCGGCTGCACCATGCCCTCAACCCGGGCTCGCCCGAGGTGCAGGACGCCGGGCGGCGCAGCGTGCGTGAGCTGGCGGTCGATGTGCCGGGAGGCTTTCGGCTGGTGCCGGGGTCGACGGGCGTGGCCCGGATGGCCGACCTGTCGGCGGGCGAGCGGCGGCGGCTGATCGCGGGGCTCAAAGAGTTGGAGCGGGACGCGGACGTGGTGGTGGTCGATGCGGCGGCGGGGATCGGCCTGGGCGTGACATCGTTTATGGCCGCGGCGGACCTGAGCATTCTTATCACGACGCCCGAGCCGACGGCGCTGGCGGATGCGTATGCCCTGGCCAAGTGCGTCGCGCTCGGCGGCGGGGAAGCTGGCGCGGCGTTTAGAGATGGTCGGCTGGGCGTGGTGGTGAACCAGGTGGCCGATCCGCTGGAGGCGCTCGGCGTGCACGCGCGGTTTGCGAAGGTCTGCCGCCGGTTCCTTGGTGTCGAGGCGACGCTGCTGGGGTTTGTCGCGCAAGATGTGCACGTCGCGCAGGCGGTGCGTGCGCAACAACCGCTGCTGGTTCGCTCGCCCAAGTGCGAGGCGGCACTCAACATGTGGGAGCTGGGGCGGACGGTGGCGGATACGTTGGGGGTGCGGGGGGTGCGAGGGAGCTTGGGGGGCGAGGCGGCGGCGGGTCGCGGGTTATCGGTCCTGGTTCGGCGCTTGCTGGGGCGCTAAGGGCGGAGACCGAAAACTCCGTGAAAAATGGCCCGTTTTGACGAAAGTCGCTTGAGTTGCGGCATCGTGCAACCGACATTCGATCGGACGTGCGGTCGGCTTGAGCTGATTCTGGAGATCTCGTGGCCCCAGGCGTTGCAAGCAGAGTGATTGCGGCGAGCTGCGGGCTGAGCGGCTTCGCGGTGGCGCTCATCGCGGGCTTGGCGGCGGACAATCCGGCGGAGGTGATCCTCGGCCGTGCTCTGGTGTGCATGCTCGCGGTACAACTCTTAGGGATCGTGATCGGCGCGGTGTGCGAGCGAACGGTGCGCGAGGCGGTGGAGAAGTATCGCGGATCCCGACCGGTTCCCGAGCCGCGGGTGAAGGGTGCTCTCTCGGGTGGGGGTCCGGACAGTGACGATGTGATTACCGTGTGAACAAAGTGATCGAGTTCTCCACATTTCTTTCGCGGAACGTGATTCGCATTGCCGTGTGTTGAAGCGCCGTTATACTCGGCCCCGGCAGGGCCAAGGATTCGGCTCTTCGCCATGGGACATCCGGTCGGGCGTGAACCAGCGACCTCCGGGTGAGAGTCAGAAGTGGTCAAGGAGCGGACCATGAGCAGCACGCGGAGCGCCGTCAAGGCGCACCCACGAGTGACCGGTCGGTATGCCGTCGAGCACGCCGAGCCGAGCAATCAACCCAGCGACTACGACCAGCGGCCGATCCGCGAGGTGTGGCTGGAGTACAAGAAGAGCCATTCGCGGGACATCCGCAACTACCTCATGGAGCGGTTCCTCCCGCTGGTGCGGTACAACGCGGAGCGGATCTACGCGCGTCTGCCCGACGAGGTGGACATCCAGGACCTCATGAGCGCCGGCCTGTTCGGCCTGATGGACGCGATCAACGCGTACGACCTTGACCGGGGCGTGAAGTTCGAGACCTACTGCGCTCCGCGCATCCGCGGGGCCGTGCTCGACGAGCTGCGGTTGATGGATTGGGTGCCCCGGCTGGTGCGGCACCGCACGTCGCGCGTCGAGGGGGCCAAGCAGCGCTTCGAGATGCGGACCGGACGGGCCCCGACGCAGGACGAGCTCAGCCAGTCGCTGGGCCTGGATGGCGAGGAGTTCGAGAAGTACGAGCGCGACTCGGCCGCGGTCGGCACGTTCAGCCTGACGCGGAAGTGCTTCTCGTCGGACGGCTCCAAGGACGTGCGCGAGATCGACGTCATCAAGGACGAGAGCCAGCGGAATCCGTTCAGCGAGATCCAGCGCAAGGACGTGAAGGACCTGATGACCAAGGGCCTGTCGCGGGCCGAGCGGCTGATCGTCATCCTCTACTACTACGAGGAGATGACGATGAAGGAGATCGGGGCGACGCTCGACCTCTCCGAGAGCCGCGTGAGCCAGATGCACAGCTCGATTTTGGCACGGCTGAAGGCCCAGATGCAGCACCGGGCCCGGGAGCTCGAGCCGGCGGAATGAGCGGTCCGGCCGCGCCTCGGCAAGGCCGGGACCGGACCATAACATGAATTTTCTCGAAAGGCCCCGGCTCCGGTCGGGGCCTTTGTCATCGGCTGCCGCAGGGTTCGGTGGTGTGCGGTGATACGCATCAACGCTGAACCTCGGACGAGGACTCGATGGCTGCGTGCGGCAGAGACAGCCCGCCGGGGACCGGCGGGGTACCCAAGGCGGCCGGGTTTGTAAGAGCCCACGGGATACGCTCGGGCGTGAGCGAGGATCAGGGCGTCATCGCGGCGATCGGGATCGGCTCGAACCTGGGCGACCGGGCGGGGCATGTCGGCTACGCCGTGGGACGGCTGGCGGGCCTGCCGGGGACGAGCCTCGTGGGCGTTGGGCCGGTGATCGAGACGGAGGCGGTTAGCCGCGTGGGCGTCGATCCGGGCGGGGCGTATCTGAACAGCGTGGCGGTGCTGCGGACGAGCGTGCCAGCGCGAGCGCTGCTGGAAATGCTGCACCAGATCGAGCGCGAGCGCGGGCGGGTGCGGGCGGGTGTGCCGTCGTGGTCGGCGCGGACGCTCGATCTTGACCTTCTGGTGTATGGCGACATGGTGATCGATGAGCCGGGGCTGGTCGTGCCGCACCCGCGCATGGCCGAGCGGCGGTTCGTGCTGGAGCCGCTTGCAGCGGTGTCGCCCGGGCTGGTCGTGCCCGGGATCGGCGGCGGACGAACCGCCTTGGAGCTCTTGACGGCACTCGCGGACAAGCCCGGAGTCCAAGGATAATGCAGATGCGTCGAGCGGGAACCATCATCGTGGCGGCGTGGGCCGGGCTGGGCGTCGGCACCTCGGCGCGGGCCCAGGACGACGCCGCCGCGCGGGCGGCGGTGGAGAAGCTGCGGGCGTTCTACGCGTCCAGCGATGTGTGCGAGCGGGTGGGCATCGAGATCGTGTCGCCCGGGCCTACGTTGGCGGCAGGAGCGCGACGGACGCGCTCGTCGGTCATGGTTCGGCTTGCGAAGCAAGCTGCCGGGCCGGAGGGAGATGACGCGGGGCGAATGGTCGTGCTCGAGCTCGGCCAGTTACGGCTGGTGGCCGCCGACGGGCTCCTGGTCGCGGCTCACGCGGCCAACCCGGGGACATTCGCGCGCTGGACGCTCGCGGGAACGGGCGAGGGCGGCGGACGTGTGACGAGCCGGGACCTCGAGAGCGTGGTGCCCAGCGTGCTGGTGCCGCAGGTGGACCTGGCGGCGGCGGGCGAGGGGCCGGTGCGGTCGCTGGGGAGCTTCGCGCGGGGGATCACTTGGACGGGCGTTGACGTGGATCCGCGGCAGCCGACGCGGGCGACGATATCGGGCATCTTCGAGCACGGCGGCGTCCGGCTTGTGGTGGTCGGCGGGCGGCTGAAGACGATGGTGGTCGAGCGTGCGGACCAGGGGGTGGTGATCACGCTGAACGTCAGTGGGCTCTCGCCGTGCGAGCCGCGGCGGGCCATGATCGATGTGGAGCGGCGGACGCGTGTGGAGGGGCTCGACGAGCTGAAGCCCAAGGGATACACGCTGCGGATCGGGGTCAAGGCGCCGGAGATGCCCCTGAGCCGGGTGAGCGGGGAGAAGTGGACGCTCGACGAGGTGCTGGCCCCGCCAACGGAGGCGGCGGTGCGCGGTGTGTCGGCGGCGGAGCATGCGGTGCTGGTGTTTGTGCGGTCGCTGCGGCCGGGGGTGGCGACGGGGCTTGCGAGATTTGAGGCGGGGAAGCTGGCGGGGATTCTGGGAACGCTGCGGGACGAGACGTTCGCGGCGGGGGCCAAGGACAAGCCCGCGGAGATCACCACTGGTGACGCGCCGGCACGGCTGGCGCGCTTCGGGCTGGCGCCGGTGCTGGTTGTGTCGGGCCTGTCGGCCGACGAGCTGCTGGTGCGGCTGAGGGATGCGGGGAAGGTGTGGGGGCGCGATGTGATGTGGACGACCGACGCGGCGGCGAGCATCGACTTGTTTGCACCCGGGGGCGAGGCGGCGGTGGTGGTCATCGACTCGGAGCGGGTGGTGCGCGGGGTGGTGGTGGTCGAGGCTTCGATGAGCACGGAGCAGGTGGGGGAGCAGGTCGAGGCGCTGCTGTTCGAGGTCGGGGCATCGGAGAAGTGACGCGCCGGAACGCACAGACGCCGCCCCGGGGGCGGCGTCGTGGTGACCAACGTGTGGTGTCGCTGGTACTTTGTCGGTCTTATGCCGACTCCGCGCGGGGGTGGGCCTGGTTGTACGCGTTCTGGAGGCGCTGGGCCGTGAGGTGGGTGTAGATCTGTGTCGTGCTGAGCGACTGGTGGCCCAGGAGCTCCTGGACGCTGCGGAGGTCGGCGCCGTTGTCCAAGAGATGGGTGGCGAAGGAGTGGCGGAGGGTGTGGGGGCTGATGTCGGGGTCGAGGCCGGCGGAGATGAGATACTTATCGAGCTTGCGGCGGACCGAGCGCGAGCTGAGGCGCTGGCCGTGCTTGTTGACAAACAGGGGGCGGCTGCCGGCGGTTTTGCCGGCGTCGGCGGCCCACCAGGCGGCGCAGCGCGGGTCGGACTTGACCATTGCGACGTAGTTCTGCACGGCGGCCAGGGCGTGGGTGCCCAGGGGGACGATACGTTCTTTCTTGCCCTTGCCGCGGACGTGCAGGGCCTCTCCGGTCTCGTCGAGGTCGTCGATGTTCAGGCCCACCAGCTCGCTGACGCGGATGCCGGTTGAGTAGAGCGTCTCGAGCATGGCGCGATCGCGGAGGCCCAGGACGTCGCGGTCGCTGGGGGTGGCCAGGAGCTTCTCGATCTGCTCGACGGTGATGGCCTTTGGCAGGCGTTTGGCCTGGCGGGGCGTGCGGATGGCCGTCATCGGATTGGTTTTGGTGACGGCTCGCTTGTGGCTCCACTTGTAGAACGATCGGAGGGTGGCGATCTTCCGGGCCATGGTGGCGGCGGAGTAGTCCTTGTTGCCCAGGTGCGCGAGGAACTGGCGGATGGACTCGGGCGAGGCGTCGATGATGCACTTGGTGATGGTGGCGGGCTGGATGGTGCCCATGACGTCGGGGCTCGCGGGGCCGGAGGCACGCTGCCAGGCGGCCGTCTCGGCGGGCTCCATGACCTCGATGTGGGCCTCGTCGGAGAGGAACTCGATGTATTGGCGGAGGTCGGCGCCGTAGCAGCGGGCGGTGTAGTGGCTGAAGTGCCGCTCGTCCATCAGATAGCTGGTGAATCCGGCGACGATGGGAAGGATGGTCATACTCCGTTGCTCCGAACCCGCCGTCCGTGGCGGGGAGGTCTGTCTGGGCGCTAAGTGCCGCGCGGATGGTGGCAGGACGAGAGGGATCAGGTGGAACGTCGGCCGGAAAGGTCCGTGGCTTTATCGGCAGGGTCCGGATTATGCGGGGTTTCTGCGGGGCTTGGCGACAACCACGCCCGCGGGCTCGGAAGCTTCGCGTGCGATCCCCGAGTTCAGGCGGGATCGGAGCTGGTGGCTCACCAGTGCGGCATCGAACCAGTCGAAGGGCACATCTTTCCGGCGGGCCAGCTCGGCGAGGCGCTCGAGCAGCAGCGGCTCTTCGCCGGGGCCATAGCGGAAGGTCCAGCGGTGCGGGCCCTTGACGAGCGTCAGCGCGTGGTTCGGGGGGCTCTTCTGGCTTGGCGACTCGGGCGAACCGTGCATGCACCGCTCCGGGCTGGGCCCCGCGTGGGCCGCCCGGGGTGGGCTGGCGTCACGGCGAGGCCGGTGTCTTCTCGGCGGAACCCTCGGGCGTCGGCTGGGCCAGGCGGAGACGCTCGGTCTCCATCAGGCGTCCGACGGCGTGGTGGACCGCGAACTCGGTGTACAGGTCCATGCTCGCGAGCAGCTTCCGCCAGCCCAGGGCCGCGTCGGGGTCGTGGCGTCCGACGGCGTAGCGCCTCAGGGTCATTTGCACTTCGTGGTTCGCACCGTCGAGATACTCGCTGACGGTCGCGACGGGGCGGGTGTCGTAGCGGAGAGAGGTGGCGGCGTCCTTGGGGGCGTCGGTGTAGGCGGTTTGGAGCTTGAAGGGGTCGATGGTCATGGCCCCGCCGTCGGCCTCGCGGCTGAAGAGCGCGAGCTTGTAGCCGAGCTTCGGGGGGTCGTAGGGGTCGTAGGCGGTGATCGATCCGACTACCAGGCCGTCGACGCCGAGGGTGGACGCGATGATGCGTGCCTCGGCGGGGGAGCGGACGGCGCGGAGGCCGCGGGCCCGCATGGCGGCGATGGTGCGGTTGAGTGGGAGGCAGGCGACGCCGCGGACCTCGTCGAGCTTGTTGACGAGCGTGTCGGAGATGAGCCCGGTGTCGACGAAACCGACGCCGGATTCGTTGGCCAGAGGGACGACGGCGAAGAGGATCTCGCCTCGGGTCGCGTCGTAGGGGGCGACGACGACCTCGGGCGGGGAGAGCGGCGCTTCCTTCTTGCCCGCGCAAGCACAGGAGAGGACGGCGTAAGCGCAGAGCACGCCGCAGAGGGCGGCGCGCCGGAGCATGGTCTGTACGGTTGTCATGGCGTCCTGCCGTGAGAGCCCGCGCGATCCGGCGCGGGCCGTGAGGTTTGGTTATCGGTCAAGGCGGGGCGAACGTTGGAGAAACGGTTGCCCTGCGGGAAGAGTCACTCGGTGGGCGCGGTGGCCTGCTCGCCGGCATCGGCCGCGTGCTCGGAGGCTTTGTGGGCGGATTTCGTGGCGGCGGGGTTGCGACGGGCGACGTCGGTCGCACGATCTGGGGCCTTGCCGGTGGCGGCGATGATGGCCTTCTCGGTGCCGACGGACCAGACGTTGGGGACGCCGGTGCGGTCGGACACGAAGTAGATGCGGTTGTCGGAGCCCCAGGCGGGCATGAGGTTCATGAAGCGGCCGGCGGTGAGGTTGACGCGCTGGGTGCCGTCGATCGAGGTCATCCAGAGATTGGAGCCGGGGAGCCGGGTGTTGGTGCCGTCGGAGGCGGCGGAGAGGTCGTTGGGGTTATCAATGGTGGCGTAGACAATGCGGGTGCCGTCGGGGCTCCAGGCGGCGTTGATGGCGGCGCTGTTGGGGCTCGAGACGATCTCGGTGGGGCTGGAGGTGTCGCCCGGGCGATAGTCGACGGTCCAGACGCTGAACGCCCGGTCGCCGCGCTCGCGGGAGCGCTGGTAGAGGATCTTGTCGCGGCCGCCGGCACCGGTGCCGGCGACGGGGCACCACTCGGGGAACAAGCCGAAGCCGACGAACTCGGTCGAGCCCGTGGAGCCGACATCGGCGACCCACATCTCCCAGCGCGCCGAGACCTCGCCCAAGCGGCAGAAGACGATGCGCTTGCCGTCGGGCGACCACGAGGGGTGGAGTTCCTGGGCGGGGTCGGAGGTGATCTGGACGGCTTGGCCGCCGGAGACGGACATTACGTAGATGTCCCAGTTGCCCGAGCGGTTGGATGCGAAGGCGATGCGGGCGCCGTCGGGGCTGATGGCGGGCATGACGTCGTTGCCGGGGTCGGATGTGAGCTGCGTGATGGTTCGCCCGGCGCTCGACTTGTAATAGATGTCTGCGGTCGGGCGGTGCTGCGTCGAGGCGTAGACCAGGAACGAGGCGTCGCGGGCAATGCACGGATCGAAGTCGGCGCCCTCGGGGGCGAGGGTGACGTGGGTCAGGCCCTCGCTGGCGTCCTCGCCGCGGCTGGGCGGGGCGGGGATGACGGGGGCGGCGGTCAGCGCCAGCGGGTCGCCGGCGGGGCCCGGGGTGTACTGATCGTCCCACTTGGCGCGGTCGGCCTCGGCGGTCATTGAGATCCAGAAGGGCTCGAGCTTCTTGCCGGGCTGCCACGGGCGCTGCGGGGCGGGAGCCATAGTCGCGGGCTTGGCGGCGACGGCGGCGGGGGCGCTCGCGGCGGGCGTGATGGGCTTGGTGGAATCGGGGAGCTGATAGACCGCATCGGAACGCGAGCGGGCGCAGCCGGCCGCGATGGCGACGGCGAGCCCGGCGAAGGCGGCGAACGTCAGGGCACGAGCGGCGGGGGCAGAGTGGCGGGTGCGCGACACGGCAAAGCTCCTGGGCCAGGGCCGGATAAGCGGCGCACGTGGGGGCTTCCTGCCCTTCAAACGTGTCTGATCGATCCGGGCGTGGCCCGCGGGGGGCCGGGATGAAGAACCGGGACCGACCTCCGGTCGGGCCTGACACACGCGCTCACCTGCCAATACGCAGCGTGGGGGACGCTGGTTTATCGGACGCGAGCGTGGGCGGGCTTGAAGGGGCCCTGCCGGAGGGGGTATCGGTTGATTCCGGCCCTGGCGTCAGCCGGAGATTGGAGGTCGAGTGAGAGCGCACGAGAACACTCCGGCGGCGGGGGGGAGGTTCTGCGCGAGCGAGTTGGGAGAATGACACAACGGCGTCGAAGCTTCGCCACCAGCTCCAGACGCCGAGGTGTCTGCGAGAGAGATGCTTGTGCGGTCGGGAGGCAGCAGGACAATCGGACGAGTGTCTATACGGCGCTGATCACGCCGCGGGTTCACTCATCGCGATTCCGCGCGTGTTGTCGGGGCGGATCCATCGGGTGGACCGGCCGCGAGGCTGGGCGGCGACGAGCAGGTGCTGGAGATACGACTCGAGGTCCGATGCGCTGAAGTGGTCGAGAAACTCGGAAGAGGCGGTCGGGTTGATCTCGAGGATGCGGTGGATGAAGCCGGCCCGGGCCGGGGCGTCGGATGCCTCGGGCTGGGGCTTGGGCTCGATGATCGGCCCGGCGGCGGGCGCGGGCTGCTGCGCGGGGCGCAGGCGCATCCACGAGATATCGATGCGGACGGGGAGCTTTGGGGAACGGACGGTGGGAGACAGGCTGAGCATTGGGCGATCCTCCATGATGCCGCGTACGCTGGCTATCGGTCGCGCCGAGTTGGGGGGCGTGAGCGTGTAACACAAGCGGACGTGAAGAACGTGATGCCGACGACGCCGACAACCCCCCTGCCCCGGCGGATCATGGTGATGCCGACCGGGTCCGGGGAGCTCTTGGAAACCCGTGAGGCAGGCGCCACACCGGCGGCCGGGGAGCCGGTGTGGCTAGACCCGTCCTCGAGCGTGCTTTCATCCCGCAGTGCCACCGCAAGCGGTGTGCCGGAACAGGGGACGCCGAGCGGGGGCAGGAAGGGCACGGGGATTCGGGTGTGCTGGTCGGGCTCGATGGCCGAGCTTGATGGGGGCGGGCTGTTCGCGGAAGACCCGCGAACGTGGGGGTCCAAAGGGTGGTCGGCGCTGGAGGTGGCGGTGAGCGGGCGGACGCTGTGCCTTCGGCCGCACGCCCGGCATGTCGTGAGCGACGTGCCGGGGTGCCGGAAGGTGCTCGCCGCGGAGTGGGCCGGGGGCGTGGGGTTGCTGGTAGACCCGATGAGCATGATGACTTCGGCGATGTTGAGCTCGCGTGAGGCGGAAGATCATCTGTGCCGGGTTCTCGAGATGGTGGGCGAGGTCGAGGCGTCGCAGGCCGGGCGGATTCTGGGGGTTGTGGTCTCTGGAGGGGTCGTGGATGAGCGGTGCGGGGTGGCGGTGGTGCCGCTTGGGGCAGGGGTGCTGGACGGGGGGCGTGTCGTGGAGCGTGCGCGGCGGATCCTGCCGTCGTGGGCGGGGTGGGTGGTGCTTGCGGAGGATGCCGGGATTGCGGGCGGGGCCTAGGGTTCGGGACTTCTCAGGAGCGCGTAGATTGAACACGCCGCAGAGCGCATCGCCGCAGTCGCCGACCCCGAAGGGGCCCACGCTTGACCACCCGGTGTTCAAGCTCATCAAAGAGCGGTTCCCGGAGGGGAAGTTCCGCGGGATGGAGTTTCGCGGGCAGTCGACGCTGATCGTTGAGCCCAAGGATCTGCGCGAGGTGCTGCAGTTTCTGCGCGATGATCCGCGCACGCGGTACGTGTTCCTGTCGGACGTTGGCGGGATCGATTACCTGAACTATTCGGCGAAGATGCCGGGGCGTTTCGGGGTGGTGTACAACCTGATCTGCTTCGAGCGCGACGATCGGCTGCTGGTGAAGGTATTTCTGGATCCGAGCCTGCCGACGGCGGGCACGGCGGTGGATCCGGCGCTCGAGCTCGACACCGTCACGCATCTCTGGCCCGGGGCCGAGTGGCCCGAGCGCGAGGTGTTCGACATGTTCGGCATCCGGTTCAGCGGGCACCCCGACCTTCGGCGGATTCTGACCTGGGAGGAGTATCCGGCCCACCCGCTGCGGAAGGACTATCCGCTGCGTGGGCGTGGTGAGCGGGAGCAGTACAGCGTCATTGATCGCACGTCGGCGTGAGGATGGGTTGGGTGGTTTCTGGCGTTGGGCAGCCCGGCACTCCGTGCCGGGCTTTGCGTTTGGCGCTGAATGAAAAACCCGGCACGGCGTGCCGGGCGAACCAGACGTAGGGCTACCCAGAGGCAGGGCTCAGCGAAGAGCGGGTCAGGCCAGCAGGGAGCGGCCGGTCATTTCCGAAGGCATCGGGAGGCCCATCATGTCCAGGGCGGTGGGCATGAGGTCGGCGAGGCGGCCACGCTGCTGGCGGGCGGCGGGGTTCTGCCAGTTGGCGGCGAGATTGTCGCCGCGGAGGCGGCGGCCTTTGAATGGTGCGCCGACGATGAAAACGGGGACGTCGTAGGTGGTGTGGGCGGTATGGGGCGAGCCGGTGTCGGGGTCGAACATCTGCTCGGCGTTGCCGTGGTCGGCGCAGATGAGCAGCGAGCCGCCGCGGCGGAGCGTGGCGTCGATGAGCTGGCCGACGCAGGTGTCCACGGTTTCGCAGGCCTTGACGGCGGCGGCGAGCTTGCCGGTGTGGCCGACCATGTCGCCGTTGGCGAAGTTGACGATCAGGACGTCCTCGCAGTCGGTTGCGGCGAGGCGGCGGAGGACGGCGTCGCGCACGAGGTCGGCGGACATCTCGGGCTTCTGGTCATAGGTGGCGACCTTCGGGCTCTGGGGATTCTCGCGTGATTCGCCGGGGAACGGTTGGTCGCGGTAGTCGTTGAAGAAGAAGGTGACGTGCGGGTACTTCTCGGTTTCGGCGCAGCGGAACTGGCGGAGGCCGAGGTTTGAGAGGTATTCGCCGGCGATACTGACCATCTTGGGGGGCTTGGGGAAGGCGACGTTGACGTAGGGAGCGAGGGCCTCGCTGTAGGCCGTCATCGTGACGAACTCGAGATCGAGCTTCGGCCCTCGCTTGAAGCCGTGGGTGCCGGAGTCGGGCGAGGGCTTCGCCTGGGCCCACTCGGGGTCGGGGAGAACGAAGGCGGAAACGATCTCGCGGGGGCGGTCGCCGCGGTAGTTGTAGAAGATGACGGTGTCGCCGTCCTTAATGCGTGTGCGGGCGGCCTCTTCGGGGTGTCGGGCGATCATGGTGGGCGGGACGAATTCGTCGCCGCCGGTCGATTCGCCGGTGGGGCGGTCGTAGTAGCGCTTGATGGCGAGCTCGGCGTTCTCGGCGATCAAAACGCCCGCAGGCAGGGCACCGCCGATACCACCACCCCCGCCACCCCCGCTCCCCCCGCTCCCCGCGGCCTGACCGGTGAGGCAGCGATAGGCCCGCTCGACGCGCTCCCAGCGGAAGTCGCGGTCCATGGCCCAGTAGCGGCCGATGACGCTGGCGATGATGGAGCCCTCGCCGGCGATGCCGATTCGCCGGACCTTGGACTCGATCTCGCGGATGAACTCGAGGCCGGAGTATGGGCCGGTGTCGCGGCCGTCGGTGAAGAGGTGGAGGGCGACGTCGACCTGGTCGAGCTTCCGGCAGAGTTCGATGACGGCGTAGAGGTGGGAGAGCAGGCCGTGGACCCCGGCGTCTGAGGCGATGCCCATGATGTGGACGTAGCGGCCGCGACGCTTGGCGGCGAGGATGGCGTCGGCGAGGGCGGCGTTGGAATCCAGGCCGGCGCGGCAGGCCTTGGTGATGGCGACGGACTCCTGGTCCACGATGCGACCTGCGCCGATGTTCTGGTGGCCGACCTCGGAGTTGCCCATGGTCGAGTCGGGCAGGCCGACGTCCTCGCCGCTGGTCTTGACCAGGGTCCACGGCCAGTCGCGGCGGAGCATGTCGTCGGTGGGGGTGTTGGCGAGCTTGACGGCGTTGAAGGCGTCGTGCGCGGGGAAGGGATTCTCGCCCCAGCCGTCGCGGATGATCAGCACCAAGGGGGTGTTGCGGGGGGTGATGGGGGCGGCTGGGGCGGCCGGATTGGGCTGCGTGGACTGATTTGTCATGGCGGAGCAAGGGTACCCCAACAGCGTGGGAACTCTGCCTAGTCGGACTTGCGACGGCGCGGCGCGGACGGATCTGACCCGGACAGGAGTAGAACTCGCGACAACCGCCGGGCGGCTGATCGGTACATTGGTGGTCGCCGATATACTTCGACGACGATCGATCCGATCCCAGCCGCTCCCGGCGCTTCATCCGGGAAGGTCCATCGCCCGGAGTGTCCCATGATGTGCACGTCTGCCTGCCGTTCCCGTCCCGCTCTGATCATCGGTCTGGCGGCTGGTCTGGCCTTTGTGGCCGGGACGGCCGTTGCGCTGGCCCAGCCCAAGGCAGCGACGTCCGCGACTCCCCCGACTGCTGCGCCGACAGCGGCGCCGGCCGCGGAGGCGAAGAAGCTTTCGGTCGGGGACAAGGCCCCGCCGATCTCGATCGAGCACTGGGTGAAGGGGGACAAGGTTTCGGGCTTTGAGCCGGGCAAGATCTACGTGGTCGAGTTCTGGGCGACCTGGTGCGGGCCGTGCATCAAAAACATGCCCCACCTGACGAAGCTCCAGAAGGAGTACAAGGACAAGGGCGTGACGATCATCGGCGTGTCGAGCCAGGACCGCCGGGGGATCGAGGACGTGCGGCCGTTTGTCGAGCGCCGGGGCGACGTGATCGGATACACGATCGCGGTGGACAAAGACATGGAGACGGCCAAGGCCTACATGTTTGCGACCGGTCAGCAGTCGATCCCGGCGGCGTACATCGTCGACAAGAAGGGCAACCTGGCGTGGTATGGCCACCCGATGGACGGGATGGATCTGGTGCTCAGCGAGCTGGTGGCGGACACGTTCGACGCGGGCAAGCACGCGGAGCGGATCGCCAAGCACAAGGAACTCGCCGAGCAGTTCTCCGCGAGCGCCGGGGGCGCGAAGTGGGACGAGGCGCTGGCGATGCTCGACGAGATTACCAAGAATCGGCCCGACCTGAGCAAGCAGGCGGAGCTGTCGCGGTTCGCCGTGCTGCGGATCGGCAAGAAGGACGCGGCGGCGGCGGCGACTCAGCGGGACAAGCTGCTGGGCACGACCCTCAAGAATGATCCCGAGATGCTCCGCGCGCTGACGGAGACGATCATGAGTGTGCCCGAGCCAACCGACGCCGACCGGGCGGGGGCCGTAGAGGCTGCCCGGGCGGTCGTGGCGGCGACGCAGAGCAAGGATGCGCAGGGGCTAAGCCTGCTGGCCCGGGCCCACAAGGCGGCGGGGCAGATGGACAAGGCGATCGAGACCCAGACGCTCGCCGTGGCGGCCGCGGGCGAGAACGAGGGGCTCAAGCAGACGATGCAGAGCATCCTGGACGAGATGAAGACGGCGGCCGCGGCGAGCGCCAAGACGGACGCGCCGGCAAAGTCGGACAAATGATCGGGCATCGCCACCCGGCGCTTCGGGCGCCGGGCGGCGGGCCGGTCCGATCTCAGGCGATCATCTCGACGACCTTGTCCCATTCCATGGCGTTGCCGGGCTGGCGGGTCTGGATGAACTTGACCTTTCCGTGACCATCGGCGGACTTGCCGATGATAACGGTGGCGCGCTGGGTGGTGTTCATCTCGGGCCAGGCGATGCCCATGCCGCGGGTGACGGCACGGTGCTGATCGCTCAGCAGCGTGTGCTTGAGGCCCTCGGCGGCCTCCCAAGCCTTGAGCGTGAACGACGAGTCGCAGGAGATGCCGACGACGGTGGCACCCTTCTTCTGCCAATCGTTCATCTCGCGGGTGATGCACTTCATCTCCGTGCCGCAGACGCCGGTGAAGGCGAAGGGGAAGAAGGCCAGGATGACGTCGCCCTTCTTGACCGCGTCGGAGAGCTTCCAGGCGGCGCGGTTCTGATCGTTGAGCTCGAACTCGGGGACGGCGTCGCCGGTGGCGATGGGCGCGGTGCGGGGGGCGGGGGTGGCGGCGGTGGCGGCGGTGGACATGTGGGAGACTCCTGAGGTCGGTGCGCTCTGGGCGCGGCGGGTTTGGCTGAGCGGGACAGAATAGCCGGGGGCGGGCGAGCGGCCATCGGGGCGCGGGGCATCGGGGGCCTGGGCAAGGAAAGCCGGATTGCCCGACGCGGGGGAGCGTCCTCGACTATTCTGTGCCGATGTCGCACTCGTCGGCAGGCAGGAGGCCAGTCCCGACCATGAGCACCGAACTTCCCAACGTTTCGTCCGTGTTCGCGCCCGGTTCCGAACCCGGCGCGGGCGGTCAGCCCTCGGGCCAGCCGGCGGTCGATGTCGCCGCGCTCAAGGGGCGGCTGGCGGAGGTGCGTCAGCGGATCGCGGCGGCGGCCAAGAAGACCGGGCGGTCGGGCGAGTCGATCGTGCTTATTGCCGTCACCAAGCACGCGGAGCCCGATCAGATCCGCGAGCTCATCCGGCTGGGACAGGCGGACCTTGGCGAGAATCGCGTGCAGCAGCTTTTGCAGCGGGCCGCGATGATCGAGGAGTGGCTGGCGCGGCATCGCTCGATGCCGGGGATGCGCTGGCAGACGGGCGTGGCCGATCCTCTTGCGCCCGGGGCGAAGCCGAGTGCCGGGACGGTTGGGGGGGCCGGGGGGGCTGGGGCGGGCGGGATGCCGCAGAACGTGCGGTGGCACATGATCGGGCATCTGCAGCGGAACAAGGCGCGGAAGGCGATCGACGTTGTGCGGCTGATCCACTCGATCGACTCGCTGCGGCTGGCCGAGGAGCTGCAGGGCGTGGCGCTCAAGCGCGAGAAGCCGGTGGAGGTGCTGCTGCAGGTCAACTGCTCGCTGGAGGCCCAGAAGTATGGCTGCGCGATCGCGGCGGCGCCGCACCTGGTCGAGCAGATGGAGACGATGGTGCACGTGCAGTGCCGCGGTCTGATGACGATGGCGGCTCACACGGAGGACCCGGAGAAGGCCCGCGGGACGTTCGCGCGGTGTCGCGAGCTTTTCGACGAGATCCGGGCCTCGGGCGGGGTGCCCGGGCGGTTCAACATCCTGTCGATGGGCATGAGCAACGACTACGAGGTCGCCATCGAGGAAGGCTCGAACATGGTGCGCGTGGGGACGGCGCTGTTCGGGGAGCCCAAGGGCGGGGCGGAGTCGGACGAGGACGAGGACGACTGAGCGTTGTCGGACGGGGCGGGGTATGAGGCGGGGTTAGCGGCGCCCGGCGGTAATGTCGGCGGGCTCGTTGAAACGCAGGAACGTGCGGAGCAGGGCGGCGTCGGCGGCATTAATCTGGCCGTCGCTGTTGATGTCGCGTGCGCCCAGGCCCGCGTGCCAGGCGTAGAGGTCGTCGATGGTGACCGAGCCATCGGCGTTCACGTCGAAGTTGCCGGTGGGCGGGCCGCCGGTGGAGCCGACGGAGCCCACGAGGGTGAGCACGCGGGTCGGGACGTCGGGATCGTTGGATGTGATCGTGAGCGTGCCGTTGATCGCCCCGGCGCTCGAGGTGTTCAAGGCGATCGTGAACGTGCTGGCTTGGGCGGGGGGCGCGGTGGCGGCGCGGGTGAACGGGCCGTTGCCCTGCTGGATAGTGAAGCCCGCGGTGGGCGTGAAGGAGAAGCCCAGGGGCTCGATGCCGAAGCCGGTGCCGCCGCGGCTGAAATCAATGGCGGCGGCGTTGGTGATCTGGATCGTCTGCGTCGCAGGGGCGTTGAGGGCGACGGTGCCGAAGTCGATGGTGCCGGTGGGTGCGCCGAGCCTGGCGGGGACCTGGAGGTCGAGGTAGACGCCCAAGTGGCCGTTGCCCGCGACGGTGGTGACCAGGGCCGAGGCGATAGCCTGGCCAACCTGGGTGTTGGCTCCGGTGCGGAGCGGGACGTTGTAGCTCTCGCCGTCGTTGCCCCAGCAGCGATAGGAGTGGTTGGGGTCGAACCAGTCGAGGCCGGCGATGGTGCCAGCGGAGCGGAAGGCGGCGAAGATGTTGCCGCCGGCCTGGGCGGGCATGTAGCTGAGGCCCACGCCGTCGCGGAGCGCTCCGCCGATGATGATCTGGTCGTGCCGGCTGTCCATTGCGGTCGACGGTTCCTGGGTGTGGATGTTGCGGAACGCGCTGTTGTTCTCCCACGAGCCCGGGCGGTTGATCGGATCAAAGAAGCGGCCCGCGGCGGTGGAACGGACGTCGCCGCCGATCGCGTTCAGGCCGGTGAGATAGTCGTAGAAGGTCTGGCTGGAGGACTGGACGTTCAGGTCGGCGGCCAGAAGGAAGTGGGCCCCGGCCGGGAGCGCGTTGGCGCTCGCCCGGATGCGCAGGCCCTCGGGCTCGCGGCGGACCTGGTCGGACGAGGACGAGCCGGCCTTGAAGTGGCCCGAGTAGATGTAGAGCTCGACGGCCGGGCTTGAATAGCCTGCCACGCGGACACGCCAGCGCTGGTTGTCTCGCGGCGACTGAGATGCTCCCGAGCCGACGTCGGTATTGAGCACGCCCAGGGTCACCGTCGGCCCGACGTTGGTGATTTTGCCGGCGCGGTAGAGCAGGGCGTTGCCGGTGTCGCCCTGGTTGTTGACATACGGCGCGGCGGTCCAGTCGCCCGGGGAGCCGGGGGCGGCGTTGAGCAGGCTCACCAGCGCATTGAGGTTGGCCTGCCCTACGGAGAGGTTCGAGCTGCTCTGGAGGATCTCCTGGACGACGATGACGTCGGGGGACATGCTCTCACCGGCGAGGAGCAGACCGGGGGGCACAACGCCGTAGAAGGCGGTCTGGAAGGCGGCGCCGCGGGCGGCGACGCTGGAGGTGGACCAGTTGGTGACGTTCCACTGGGCGACGCGGAGCTGGGCGCTGACGCCCGAGGCGGCCAGGAGGGCGGCGGCGCAGGCGAACAGGCAACCCGATGGGCCGATTGACCGGTGACGGCGCGCGGGGCGCGGGGAACACATCGGGCTGGCTCCAGGTGGACAGGGTCGGCAAACGCATCGTCGGGCGGGCCGCGTCCAGGCGGCTCGCCGTTCACCCGAGATCCCCAACCGACACGGTGTACCGCCCACGAGCGTCTATTCTACTCGACTATGGCCAAACCCGCCCAGAACTCGCCCAAGAAGATCGTGCTCGCCTACTCCGGCGGGCTGGATACGTCGGTCATTCTTCCCTGGCTGAAGGACCGATATCCCGGGGTCAAGCTTGTCGCGTACGCCGCGGACCTCGGGCAGGGGGCTGGGGAGCTGGACGGGATCGAGAAGAAGGCCCTTGGTTCGGGGGCCGACGAGGTGATCGTCGAGGACCTGCGGCGCGAGTTCGCGGAGCAGTACTGCTTCCCGATGCTGCGGGCCCACGCGCTCTATGAGCACGACTATCTGTTGGGCACGTCGATCGCCCGCCCGCTGATCGCCCGGGGGCAGGTGGACGCGGCGAGAAAGACCAAGGCCGATGCGGTGAGCCACGGCGCGACGGGCAAGGGCAACGACCAGGTGCGGTTCGAGCTGACGTACATGGCTCTTGCGCCGCACCTGAAAATCATCGCGCCTTGGAAGGACCCGGGCTTCGAGCTCACCAGCCGCGAGGCGGCGGTGGAGTATGCCGTCAAGAAGCGGATCCCGATCCAGCAGAGCAAGAAGAAGATCTATTCACGCGACCGGAATCTCTGGCACTGCTCGCACGAGGGAGCGGAGATCGAGCATCCCGACCAGGAGGTCAACCCCGATGTGTGGCTGATGACCGCGCCGCTGCACAGGGCCAAGGCGAAGCCCGAGACGGTGCGGGTGGGCTTCAGCAAGGGCAACCCGGTGAGCGTGGACGGGAAGGTGATGCGCGGCGACGCGCTGATCGAGACGCTCAACGCGATCGGCGGGCCGCACAGCGTGGGGCAGGTGGTGATGGTCGAGAACCGGCTGGTGGGGATGAAGTCTCGCGGGGCCTACGAGACGCCGGGGGGCACGATCCTGTACGAGGCGCACAAGGCGCTCGAGCAGCTGTGCCTCGAACGGGACACGCTCCACTTCAAGCAGCAGGTGGCGCTGCGGTACGCAGAACTTGTGTATTTCGGGCAGTGGTTCCACCCGCTGCGCGAATCGCTGCAGGCGTTCATTGATCACACGCAGAAGACCGTCACCGGCGAGGTGACCCTCCGCCTGTTCAAGGGCCGCGCGACGGTCCTGGGCGCGACGGCCGACAAGTCGCTGTACGACCCCAAGCTCGCGAGCTTCGCGATGGACGGCTATGACGTGACGGCGGCCCGCGGGTTCATCGACTTGTTCGGGCTGCCCATGAAGATCGCGAACATGAAGCGCTAAGAGGCGATTGGGCCGGGGATTCAGACCGGCGAGCGCGGGGTCGACACCGCCCCCGCCCGGCGGGGGACCGTCACGACCAGCGGCGGCGGGGCGTCCGCAGTTGCGGCCTCGAAAAAGGGCGTTCCGGACGGCGGCTCGACTACGGGGGGCCGGGCCTGCACGGCGGCGACCGGGTCGCGAACGCCCCACTTCACGCGGTACCAGATCCGCTCGTGGACGTAGTAGAGCACAATTTTCAGAACCGTATCGGCCAGGCCCACCGACACGCTGGCCGCCAAGTGGCCGGTGAGGGCGTAGGTGATGCCGCCGGTGACGGTGGAGCCGAAGACGCGGTAGGTGCAGGCCTTGGCCAAGTGTCGTTTGCGATCAACCATCGAACCTCCGCGGCCGATAGGGGCGGCCCGGCAAGCGTACGACCGCGCCGGGGCGTACCGTGACGGCTGAAGGCCGCGGACGGCCGCCGCGGTGACCGCGAGACCCGGCACGCGTGTTTCTGAAACCCAATCAAACTCCGACCTAGACCCTCAGCCCCCACCACACCACCATGTCGACTCTCGCCACACTTCCCGGCATCAACCCGAAGATCCCCGCCGCCTTGCGGCCGCTGCTGGAGGTCGCGTACAACTTTCAGTGGTCGTTCAATCCCGCGGCGCTCGATGTGTTCGAGCGGCTGGACCCGATCGCGTGGGAAGAGACGGGGCACAACCCGGTGAAGCTGCTGTCGACGATCTCGCCCGAGCGGCTCGAGGCCCTGGCGCTCGACGAGAAGCTGGTGGCGAAGGTCCGGGAGGCCCACGAGTCGCTGGCCCGGCACATGGCCGACAAGGGGTGGTACGCGGGCGTGAGCAAGGATCTCCCGACTCGGCTGCGGCCGCTGCTGGTGGCGTACTTCTGCGCCGAGTTCGGGCTGCACGAGTGTTTCCAGATCTATTCGGGCGGGCTGGGCCTGCTGGCGGGCGACCATCTGAAGGCGGCGAGCGACCTGGGCCTGCCGCTGATCGGCGTGGGGCTGTTGTACCGCAACGGCTACTTCCACCAGGCTCTTGACGCGACGGGCTATCAGCAGGAGCTCTATCCGGCGCTCGATGCCCCGCGGCAGCCGGTCCGGCGGATGATGGACCTCGAGACGGGGCGGCAGCTGACGGTGGGTTTGGAGCTCCCCGGGCGCGAGGTGAAGATCGCGGTCTGGCGGGCGGACGTGGGCAAGGTCCGGCTCTATCTGCTGGACACGAACATTCCGGAGAATTCGGCCGAGGATCGGGAGATCACGGCGAACCTTTACCTCGGCGACCAGCGGCGGCGTATCGAGCAGGAGCTCGTGCTGGGGATCGGCGGGGTGCGGGCGCTCGACGCCATCGGCGAGGAGCCGACGGTGTTTCATCTCAACGAGGGGCACGCGGCGTTCCTTGCCATCGAGCGGATCCGGCAGCTGCGGGTGCGGACAGGGCTGAGCTTCGACCAGTGTCGCGAGGCGGCGGCGTGCGGGCACGTGTTCACGACGCACACGCCGGTGCCCGCGGGCATCGACCACTTCAACACGGGGCTTGTGCAGCACTACTTCGGCACGATGTACGACGCGCTGGGGCTCGACATGGAGGGCTTCATGGCCCTTGGGCGGGAGAACGTCGCCGACAAGAACGAGGCGTTCAGCATGGCGATCCTGGCCATCCGCTGCGCGAGGTTCTGCAACGGCGTCTCGAAGCTGCACGGCGACGTGTCCCGCAAGATGTGGCAGAACATCTTCCCCGAGACGCCCGTGGCCGAGGTGCCCATCGGGCACGTGACCAACGGGGTGCACACGGCCACCTGGGTGTCCCCCACGATGGCGGCGGTCTTCGACAAGCACCTGGGCGAGGCGTGGCACTCGCGGCCGCAGGACCCGGCGGCGTGGGCGGGCATCGACAAGGCACCCGACGCCGAGCTATGGACGGCGCGGCAGGCCGGGCGGGCGGGGTTTGTGGAGTACTGCGGGCGTGCCGCGGGCTACGGCAAGACCGGCGGGCGGCCGGGCACGCTCGACCCGTCGCTGCTGACCATCGGCTTCGCCCGGCGGTTCGCTGGCTATAAGCGGGGCACGCTGCTGTTCCGCGACCCCGAGCGGCTCGGGCGGCTGCTTAAGGGCGACAAGGGGCGCGGCGTGCAGCTGGTGCTCTCGGGCAAGAGCCACCCGGGGGACGGATGGGGCAAGGACCTGATCAAGGACATCGTCGCCTTCGCGCGATCGGACGCGGCGATGGGGCGGATCCTGTTCATCGAGGACTACGGGATCGACGTCGCTCGCGAGATGGTCCGCGGATGCGATGTGTGGCTGAACACGCCCATCCGCGGGCTTGAGGCCTCGGGCACGTCGGGGATGAAGGCGGCGATGAACGGCGTGCTGCACGCGTCGATCCTGGATGGCTGGTGGGACGAGGCGTTCACGCCCAAGGTGGGCTTCAAGATCGAGGACACGGGCGTGTATCTCAACGATGCGCCCAACCCCGAGCGCGACGAGCGCGAGGCGGACGCGCTGTACCGGCTCATCGAGGCGCAGTTGGTTCCCGAGTTCTACACGCGCGAGGCGGGCGTGCCGAGGGCCTGGACGGCGAAGATGCGGGCCTGCATCCGCGAGCTTGCGCCGTTCTTCTCCACCGGGCGCATGGTCGCCGAGTACGCGGGCAAGTACTACTTCCCCGCCCACGCCGCGACAACACGGCTGAACCTCTCGAAGACGGACATCGCTCCCGCGCGGGAGCTGGCCGACCACATCGCCCACTACCGCAAGCACTGGGCGGGCGTTCGCGTCAAGTCCGTGCAGGCGGCACCGGCCCCGGGCGGGCAGGCGCTGGCGGTGGCCGCGGCGGTGCGGCTGGGGATGCTCCGGCCCGACGAGTGCCTCGTGCAGGCCTATCACGGGCCGCTGGACGACACGGGCGGGATCGGCGAGGGGACGGCGGTGCCGCTCTCGGCCAAGGCACCGCTGCCCGGGGGCGACGGGACGTATCACTACGTCGGGAACGTCAAGCCCGCCGAGCACGGCGACCGGCGGTACGGGCTGGTGGTGCGCGTGCTGCCGGGCGATGATCGTCTGGTGACGCCGTTCATTCCGGGGCTGATCACGACCTCCGCGCCCGTGCGGGCCGAGGCGGACCCGGGGGCGCATCTCTAAGGCGGGAGCGGAGTGCGATGAGGAGCCGGGCACGCGGGGCGCGTGGGGTTTAGGATGGGTTGATGCACGTGCTCGGCGTCGAATCGATCCTGCCCGCGTGGGCCGTTCTGCTGGTGGCGGCGCCGATGATGCTGTTCATCGCGGGGCACGTTGTGAGCGTGCAGCGGTCGGCGATGCCGCGGACCCGGCGGCGGCTGCGGATGCTCAACGGCGTGCTCATGATGCTCGTCTGTGCCCTGCTGGCCTACGCGCTGGGGATCGCGGACGTGCCCGAGCGGCCCAGGGTCGAGCCGCGGGCTTCGGGGATCTTCGTGGTGGTGTGGGCGGGGATCGCGGGGCTGGTGGCGGTGATCGTGCTTCTGGCCGTGCTCGATGCGCTGCTGACGGCGAGCGTCGGGCTGCGGGCCCACCGGGCCCTGCGTGATCAGGCGGCGGGGACGATCCGGGCCGACCTCAATGGGCGCGGCGCGTCGACGACGCGGGAGCCGCGCGGTGGGGGCTGACCACGACGGGAGCCAGCCCCGCGGCCCGATGGGCCCGCTGACGCCCTTGGGCATGCTGCTCGAGCCGCTTTATCGCGGGGCGATCGCGCGGATCAACCGGCGGCGCGATCGGGGCGAGGGCGTCGAGCGACTTGGCGTGCCGGTCGTGAGCGTTGGGAACCTCTCGGTCGGCGGGACGGGCAAGACGCCGATGGTGATGCACGTCGTCGGGGCGCTCTTGCGGGCCGGGCGACGGCCGTGCATCGCGATGCGGGGCTATGCGCCGACGGGGGCGAAGACGGAGGGCGGGCCCGACGAGGCGGACAGCTATCGGCGGGCGCTGCCGGGCGTCCCGGTCGTCGCACGGCCTGATCGGGCCGCGGGCGTGCGGAACTTGCTGGAAGCGGGCGGGCCCGAGCGGCCCGATTGCGTCGTGCTCGACGATGGCTTTCAGCACCGGCAGATTGCCCGCGAGCTGGACATCGTGCTGGTGGATGCGTCGCGGCCGCCGCTGGAGGACCGGCTGCTCCCGGCGGGGTGGCTGCGCGAGCCGGTCGAGAGCCTGCGCCGGGCCGGGGCGATCGTGCTCACGCATGCGGAGCTGGTCGACGAGGGAGCGATCGAGCGTTTGCTCGATGGGCTGAGGTCGGCGGCGGGGTGGACTTCGGGCGGCGGCGTCGAGGCGGTGTGTCGGCACGTCTGGACGCATCTGGAGATCGGCGATGGGCGGGCGGCCCTGGACTGGTTGATCGGCAAGCGGGTGGTCGGCTGCTGCGGCATCGGGCACCCGCGGGCCTTTGAGCGCTCGCTTCGGGCGACGGTCGGGTCTTCCGGGCTCGTCGAGATGATGGCGCTGCGGGATCACGACCCGTTCTCGCCGGCGACGGTCCGGCGGCTCGTAGAGACGGCCGGGCGGACGGGTGCGGCCGCGATCGTGGTGACGGACAAGGATTGGTCGAAGCTCCGCCGGACTCCGGAGGCGGACTGGCCGTGCCCGGTGGTTCGGCCGCGGCTGGAGATGGTGTTTGACCGCGGGGGGCTCGAGCTCGAGTCGCGGGTGCTGTCGGCGGTTTCAGGGCTGGCGCGCTGTGGCCGGGGGGCCGGGGGGGCCGGGGGGGGCGGGGGGGGCGGGGACGCGGGCGGGGCCCGGGGCACTTAGACTTGCCGACCGGAGCCCCCATCGACATGAGCACGCTGCTGGACACGCTGGACCGCTGGAAGCCGTTTGTCGCGATCGTCGTGGGCGACTTCATGCTCGATCAGATTGTGTATGGCAACGCCGACCGGCTGTCGCCCGAGGCGCCCGTGCCGGTACTGCATGTGCAGCGGTGCGAGGACCGGCCCGGCGGCGCAGCGAATGTTTGCCTCGACCTTGTCGCGATGCGCGGGACCGTCCACGCGGTGGGCGTGACGGGGAGCGATGCCGAGGCGGCCCTGCTGCGGTCGGCCCTCGCGGCCTCGGGAGTGGATGCCGAGGCGCTGGTGGCGGACGCAACGCGGCCGACGACGGTGAAGCGGTCGCTTGTGGGACTTGCCCAGCACAGGCACCCGCAGAAGATGTTCCGGCTCGACGCCGAGAGCCGCGCGCCGCTGGCGGCGGGCGTCGAAGACCGGCTGATCGAGCGGTTCATGGCGCTGTTGCCCGGGGCGGGCGTGGTGTGCATCGAGGACTACAACAAGGGCGTGTGCACGCCGCGGCTGTGCCGGGCGGTGATCGACGCGTGCCGGGCCCGCGGGGTGCCGGTCCTGGTGGACCCCGCGGCGATCGAGAGCTATGCGAAGTACCGGGGCGCGACGACGATCACGCCCAACCGGACGGAGGCCACGGCCGCGACGGGGGACAACGTTGCCGCGGAGGCGGAGCCGGCCCAGTACGCCCCGATCGCCCGGCGGCTGCTCGGCGAGCTCGAGCTCGACGCCGCGGTGATCACGCTGGACCGGCACGGGGCGCTGCTGCTGGAGCGCGGCGGCGAGCCGACGGTGGTGCCGACCAGCGCGCGGCAGGTCTACGACGTGACGGGCGCTGGCGACATGGTGCTCGCCGCGCTGGCGGCGGGCCGGGTGAACGGGTTGTCGTGGCCCGACGCGGTCCGGCTGGCCAACGCGGCGGCGGGGCTCGAGGTCGAGGTGTTCGGCGTGGTGCCCATGAGCATCGAGAAGATCCACCGCGAGTGCCTGCTGCGGGAGAAGCCGCTGACGGGCAAGCTGAAGGCGGCCGAGCGGCTGCTGGTCGAGCTTCAGGCGCTTCGGAGCGAGGACGCGGGCGCGCCGGTGGTGTTCACCAACGGGGTCTTCGACATCCTGCACGCCGGGCACGTGTGGCTGCTGCAGGAGGCCAGGCGGGCGGGGGGCGAGGGGGCCCACCTAGTCGTGGGCATCAACTCCGACGAGTCCGTGCGGCGCTACAAGGGGCCGAGCAGGCCGATCCATACGCAGGAGGATCGTGCCGCCGTGCTCGGGGCGCTCGGGTGCGTCGACAGCGTGGTCGTGTTCGACCAGGACACACCGGCGGAGCTGATCCAGCGTCTGCGGCCGACGGTGCTGGTCAAGGGCGGCGAGTACGACGAGGATCAGATGCCCGGGGCTGCGTTCGTCAGGTCGATCGGCGGACGGGTGGTGCGCGTGGCGATGCGGGCGGGGCTGAGCTCGACGCGGGTGCTCGAGGAGCTGGGCGACCCGCGGGCGAAGACGACGCCGCGCGCCGAAGCGATGGCGGGTTTCATCCGGGATACGACGGGTTGACCGGCCCGAGCCTCAGAACTTGATGACGACCTTGCCGAACTGCTCGCCCTTGTCCAGGCGGGTGTAGGCGTCGGCGGCCTGGTCGAGGTTGAAGACCTGATCCACGACGGGCTTGAGCTTGCCGGCGCGGTAGAGCGCGACGATCTCGGCGAACTCGCTGCACGAGCCCATGGTGGAGCCTAGGAGGCGGAGCTGGTTCCAGAAGAGCCTCGCAAGGTCGGTCGTGGCGTCGGCGCCGCTGGTGCAGCCGGGGGTGACATAGGCCCCGCCGCGGGCGAGGGACTTGATGCACTTGATGTGCGTCGCCTTGCCCGAAGAATCGAAGGCCAGGTCGACGCCGCCGCCCGGGCGGGACTTGGTCCAGGCCCGGACGGCCTTGGACCAGTCGCCCCCGTCGTCGAGCACGCAGAGGTCGGCCCCGAGCGACTTGGCGCGGTCGAGCTTCCACTGGTGGCGGCTGGTGACGGCGACGGGGCAGCCGATGTGCTTGGCGATCGCCAGCGCGGCGACGGCGACGCCGCCGCCGATGCCGGTGACGAGAACCGTCTGGCCCGCGCGGAGTCCGGCCTTGGTGACGATGCCCGAATAGGCGGTGAGGAAGCCCAGTGCGAACGCGGATGCATCGACCGGGTCCGCGTCTTCGCCGACGGGCTGGAGGTTGTTGACCGGGGCGTTGAACTTCTCGGCCAGCGCGCCCATGTGGTGCTCGCCGATGAGCTCGTACATCGGCGCGAGGCTCGAGCGTGGCGGCTCGTCGGGAGAGCAGTGGCCGGCCATATCGATGGCGGCGTTGAGCACGACCTTGCGGCCGACCCAGGCCGGATCGATGCCCGGTCCGACGGCCTCGACAACGCCGCAGGCGTCCGAGCCGGAGACGCGGGGATACGCGAGGCTCAGCCCCGGCACGCCGCGGGCGACCCAGAGGTCCAGGTGATTGAGCGAGGCGGCCAGCGTGCGGACGGTCGCGTGGCCCGGGCCGGGCGCGGGCGGCTCGGGCCAGTCATGCGTGACGGTAATGTTCTGGGCGATGCTCTGCCCCGGCTCGGCCTGACGCTGGATGACGGCTGCTCTCATGGGCGGAGAGTACCCGCGCCGGGGCTCCGAGACGGAAACCGAGGGCACGAACAAACAACAGGCCCCGCGCGAGCGGGGCCTGGAGGTGGTTGTCGGTTGCGGCTGGATCGAAGACGATCCGGAAGCCGGGCTCAGGTGCCGGCGGCGGCCGCGGGCTTTTTCAGGCCGCGACGCTTATCGCGGAGGCGGCGGCTCTTGCCGACGCGGTCGCGGAGGTAGTAGAGCTTGGCGCGGCGGGCGTCGGCCTTGCGGACGACCTCGAACTTGGCCACGCGGGGCGAGTTGAGCGGGAACATGCGCTCGACGCCCATCTCGTCGACGATGCGGCGGACGGTGATCATCGCGTTCACACCCCGACCCGCGCGGGCGATGACCACGCCCTGGAAGATCTGGATGCGTTCCTTGTCGCCCTCGACGATCCGGCCGTGAACATTCACGGTGTCGCCCACGTCGATGCGGGGCAGGTCGGTCTTAAGAGTGGCGGCGTTGAGCTCTTCGATGATGGCGACGGCGGAGGGCATGGTCGTTCTCGCTTGGTCTAAAGGGCGCGTGCGGTATCTTTGCGCCGGGCCGACAGGATAGACGCCTTGCGTTGGGGGGTCCAGCCGGGTGGGCGTGCGGCCCGAGGCTTGGTCCGATCCCACCCCCCCACTTGCTAGTCCGGCACGCTGATGTTCACGGCTTCGATCCCGCTGCAGCGTCGATGGTCGGTATCCAGTCGGATGAGCACACCCGTCGCCCGGATGTCCTGATTGGCGACATCCAGGGCCGAGGGGGACTGGTCGACCATGGCCTGAAGGGTGGCTTTGACGTCGCGGCCGATCACCGAGCGGTGCGGGCCGCACATCCCGAGGTCGGTGATCGCGCCCAGCGTGTGGTCGATCAGGCGCGTATCGGCGGTCTGCACGTGCGTGTGCGAGCCGACGACGGCGACAACCTTGGGCTGGTCGTCGCGGGTCCAGCGCTCCAGACAGTGCCAGGCGATGGCTTGCTTCTCGCTGGTGGCCTCGGCGTGGATCTCGACGATGATCAGGGCGGACTTGTCGGCGATGGCCGCGAGTTCGCGGTCGATGGCGGCGAAGGGATTGTCGGCGGGCATGGGCATGAAGATGCGCCCAAGCACCGTCAGGACATAGATCGGCGGCGACTTCGGGGCCTTCTCGGGCAGGTCGAGCCGCAGGCTGCGCTTGCCGGGGGCCCCGGCGGCGAGATTGGCGGGGCGGCAGATGGGCTTGAGGGGGTCTTCGAGATATTCGAGGATCGAGCGATCCTTGTACGCGTGGTCGCCCAGCGTGGCGGCATCGACGCCCGAGCGCTGCAGCTCGCGGAAGTTGTCGGGCGAGCAGCCCGAGCCGTTGCGGCAGTTCTCGGCGTTGACGATCAGCGCGTGGACGCCCGAAAGGTCGCGGAGCTTCGGCCAGGCGTGCGCGACGGCCCGCCGACCTGGGGCGCCGACGACATCACCGAGGAACGCGATCCGGAGTTCGGGCATCCGTCGATCATTGGCCCGCGGTCGGTGGGGACCGGGGATTTAGCCGGCAGTGACGGACGGATGAGCAAACGCGGCCAGACGCGGGATGAGGGCCTTGATGGGCAGGCCCATGACCGTCGTGGGGTCGCCCTCGCAGGAGATGGGCCAGCCGGCGGCGATGCGTTCGCTCAGGTTGTAGCCCCCGGCCTTGCCGCGCCACTGGCCGCCGGCGAGATACTCGGCGATGGCCTCGTCGCTGAGCTCGCCCACGCGGACGGTGGCCTTGTCGGAGAACAGCTCGCGGCGGCCGGTGTGGGCATCGAGCAGGGCGACGCCGGTAATGACCTCGTGCTCGCCTTGGCGAAGGAGGCGGAGAATCTCGAAGGCGTGCTCGAGGTCGATGGGCTGGCCGATCAGGCTCACGCCGGTGTTCGAGTGTTTCACGACGACGGTGTCGGCGCCGAGAAACACGGGCGCGGGAAACCGCCCGCCCCCGCTCTCGGCCCGGGCCCGGGCTGCGGAAGAGGCCTTGAGGAACGCCAAGGCCATGGCCCACCGGTCGGCGGGCACCCGCCCGGGAAGCAGCTCGCCGTCGTCGAGGCCCGGGTGGGCGGCGTCGTGCTCGATGCCGGCCTCGGTGAGGATCTGCCGGCGGCGGGGCGAGCGGCTGGCGAGGTGGACACGCGGGAGCACCAGGACGGGCGCGGGACGCCATGCAGAGGCACGGGCCTCGGTCGTGGCAGGGTCTTCGGAGGTGCCGGGGGTTGTCGCGATCGTTTCGGGCATGCTCAACATGGTCTTACGGGTTGGATCGGTCCGAGCCTCAATCGTTCCGCTTTCTTGGTACGAAGTTGCATGAATGGTCTGGTCCGCGGCGATCAATTTCGCGTGTGATGACGTTCTGGGCTGGGCCGGTGGCGATCGGCCAGAGATTGCCGAATGATTCCCCCATGAGCACCCCCCGCGTCCCGCATGCGCACCTGGTCCAGCTGGACATCGCGTGGGAAGACAAGCCGGCCAACTACGCGCGGGTCCGCTCGCTGCTGGCGAGGGCGGAAGTTTGCGCGGGGGACCTCGTGGTGCTTCCCGAGCTGTTCGACACCGGATTCAGTTTCAACCTGGGTAGAACCGTCGATGCCGACGGGGCGACACTGCGGTTCATCGCCGCGTTGGCCAGCGAGCTGCGAGCGACCATCCACGGCTCTCGCACGGTTCTGGGTCCCGACAACCGGGGGCGGAACCGGGCGAGCATCGCCGGGCCCGATGGCCGGATCATCTGCGAGTACGACAAGGTGCATCCGTTCACCTTCGGCAAGGAGGCCGAGCATTTCTCGGGCGGCGAGCGTGTTGAGACGTACTCGTGGATGCCCGAGGGCCCGGCGCCCGTCGCGGCACCGGCGGTGGTGTGCCCCGCGATCTGCTATGACCTGCGTTTTCCGGAGCTCTTCCGGATCGGACTGCTCAAAGGCGCGGAGGTGTTTGCGCTCGGGGCCAACTGGCCGGCCCCGAGGAAGCTGCACCGCTCGGCGCTCTCGATCGCGCGGGCGATCGAGAACCAGGCATTCGTGCTCAGCGTGAACCGGGCGGGCAGAGACCCGACACTGATCTATGCGGGTGGGACAATGGCGGTCTCGCCCAGGGGCGAGGTCATCGGCGAGTTGGACGAGCGCGAGGGCGTGCTGAGCGTGCCGGTGGACGTGGCGAGCGTTCGGGAATGGCGGGCCGCGTTCCCGGCGTGGAAGGACCACCGGCTTATCGGGCGGACGGAGTGAGGACGGGGGCAGCCACCGAAGTCGGGGAACGGTGGCGGCATGCTGCGACCGGCACAGATTGCCACCGGCGGCGCTGTTGAGGGCGGGGCGGGCTTGACGCGTCGGTGTGCTTGGTCGATGACGCATTCCGGGGTGCTTGACAATCGGAGGGCCGTCGTGATGGAGATCCAGGGCGGCGTGCCGCAGGACAAAGGTGAGGCGGCGCCGGACAACCAGCGTCGATCCGCTCGTCTGCCGTGCGCTGGCGCGCGATGCCAGTTCGGCGCGGTGATGGACCTCTCCAAGTCGGGGTGCCGGGTGTTGGCAAAGAAGCCTCTTGAACTGCCAGCGGGGGCGACGGTCAACCTGCGGCTGGAGACGCACGGGGTGACGCTGCTGGTGCCGGGGCGCCCGGTGTGCAACCGGAAGCGGCCCGACGGGCGGCTCGACATCGGGTTCGAGTTCGTGATCACCGGGACGGAGATGGCGAGCGACCTGATGGAGTTCGTGCGCGTCTCGCTGGCCAACCACGAGTACATGCGTCGGAGCGCTTGAACGTTCAGGGTCGGTTGAAGTCATCGGAGTTTGCCAGTGGGCCCCGACAAGCCAGCCAATCATCTTGCCAGAACAGGCCTTGGGTTCCTCAAGCGCCTGGTCTTTGATGAATCCACCCTGGCGCCCGACGAGCGCCGTACCGAGGATCGCGCACCGGTCGCCGGCGAGGTGGACGTGCGGGTGTTCAACGAGGCGGGCGAGGAGCAGGCACTGGTGCGGGTGTTCATCCGCGATCTCTCCAAGGGCGGCTGCGGGCTGTGGTCGCGGGCCCCGATCCCGGCTAATCACCGAGTCCTGATCGCCTTTCCGGCCGTGGGCGGCGCGGCACCGATGTCCAAGCTCGGGCTGGTGTGCCACTGCCGGGGACAGGCGGGTTCGGGCTTCGCGATCGGCGTGCGGTTTGTCGGCGACGCGGCCCAGTGACAGCTCAGGCCGAGCGACGCAGCGCGTACACCGCGTCGTACTCGGCACGCTGCTGCGGATCCACCAGGACCGAGTACGCCTCGTTGACGGTCGCGAAGGACCGTTCGGCGTCGGGGGCCTTGTTCACATCCGGGTGCAACCGACGGGCCAAGGCCCGGAAGGCCTCGCGCACCTGATCGGGGTCGGCGCTCGGTGCAATGCCCAGGACGGCGTAGTGGTCGGGGGCGCGGAGCGCCGCGATCAGACGCTCGCGAGTGAACGCGTCGGGCCCGGCGGCCGAACGAGCCGAACCGGTGCGGGCCAACCGCTCGACGGCGGACTGTTGCTGCGCGTCGGGCGAGACCAGGGACATGCCGACTTCGTACCGCCCGGAACCGATGTGCCGCACGCGGGCGACTCGGACGGTGAGCGTGAGTGCGTCGCGGGCGGATTCGAGTGTGATGGAGAGTTCGGAGCCGATCGCGAACCCCGGTTTGCGGGTCATCGAGATGCGGAACCCGGTGCGCGAGACGTCCAATACCGGGCCCAGCTCGGTGGAGAGGATCGCCGTGGACAGGCGCTCGGCCCGCGGGGGCGGCGGCCCCGGATCGCGACTAGCGGCTTTAGAGCGAAAGAACATCCTCTAAGTAGTCGGCCGTGCGGCGAGCGGGCTTAAAGGGGCGGCGGATAAACGGCATCGCCGTCGCAGGGGCGACGGCGATGCCGACAGGACTGTTGAAATCGAGCGTCCGAGAACGCGGATCAGCGGCGACGGCGGCCGAGGAGCATGACGCCGCCCAAGCCGGCCAGAATGCCCGCGCCGGGGGCGGGGATCAGGATGTCGGCCGAGGAGGTGAAGGAGCTAGTGACGGTGAAGCTGCCGGTCGGGGCGGCGCTGGCGGGGTTGGCGAAGCTGAAGGCGAAGGACTCGTTGCTCAGCGTGTAGCCCAGGGGGAAGATGGAGCCGGAGAAGGCCACATTGGAGCCGACGAAGTCGGAGGAGCCGAAGCTCAGGGAGCTGGTGAGGGTCGCATCGGTGAAGCTGATGCGAAAGATCTCGGCCAGCGCGGAGTCGAAGAAGCGGACGTCGCCGCCGGAGAGCATCCGGAATCCGCCGATCATGAACGTCGTGTTCAGCGGGGTGAGGGCGAAGGTAACGTTGGAGTAGCTGGTGACAGGCAGCGCAGGGGTCAGCAGCGTGAGGCCGGTACCATTCCATCCGCCGCTGAACACGCCGGTGGCAGCGTTGAGCGCGAACAGGGGAGTGGCGGGGCCGGCGGCGGGGTCGGCGAAAGTCGCGACCGTTTGAGCAGAAGCCGAGGCGGCAAGACCAGCCAAGGCAATCGTCGAGGCCAAAAGCGTTCGTGTAAGCACGTATCTCTCCTCCAGAAAATCGAACCATGAGAGGGCACGCGTTCGGCTGAGGGCCGAGGCGACATGAACAGTCTACAGCGTGTCAGGGTAAATGCCAGCCCCACAATGGGGAATCTCGTTGGCTTAGAGAGCTTCAGGGACCGATTACCGATCCTTGACGTGTTGTTGGCCCAAGTTTGCCCGCCCGGGTTGCCCAAAGCACCCAAATTCACACCCATGTGGCCAGATCTAGCCGGGTTTGCCCGGAACTGTCAGCCTCCAGCACTGATGAATTCTGCGATTTCGATACTCGGGTGGCACGGTTCGGGCTGACAGGTCTCGGATTTCGAACCCGGCGGCGGTCACGCCCGGGTGGTCGAGCTTGAAGCGGCGGAAGTTGGTTGAGAAGTAGACCACGCC
>JBBQRT010000026.1:0-46081 GCA_038214505.1 Phycisphaerales bacterium
GGCCTGAGCATTGGCGACGCCAGCGGCGGCCACGAGAGCGAGAGCAGACAGAACGATCTTCTTCACAGAGAGCTCCTTCCGATATTCGGTATGCAGGTGAAACGACACGACGGGTGGAAGATACATCAAGACGGGGGGTATGTCAATGGCTTTTTGCCAAAAACGGGGTGTGTTGACGAACCCCTCACATCTCGGCCAGCCCTAGCCACGGATTCTCTTCTCCAAACTACCACAGCACTCCGTATTTCCCCCGAGAGTCGATTGCCCAAGTGGGCTCGAACTGTGGATTATTGGTCATTTCGCGCCTCCGGTGACAGCAGGAGGACACCCAGAGCCGGCGGGGTCGAATCGGAATCGGGGTTCAGGAGCACGATCAGGGTGACCATGGAAGCGGTTGCACGGGGGATCGCCGCGCTCGCGATGACCGACGCGCCGGCCTCCCATCCTCTCCCCAGTTCCGGAGATGCAGCGGCCCGCACCCGTTCGGTCTGAAGCACCAGCTCGCGGCCCGTGGCGCACAGCAGGCCCGCCGCCGTCGGCCCGAGCATCGGGACCGCCGACACCGACTCTTTGGTCAGCGGCACCAGCCCGGTCGTCGGCGAGAACCACATGGCGGCCTTGGCTCGGGCCGAGACGACGGCGACGCCCTCGCCCAGCAGCCCCGCACTCCGGGGGTCGCCGGGCCACGGCGTCTGCATGGGCGCGACGGCCTGAAACGCGGCGGCAATGGTCGGCTCGACGCCGAGCCGTTCACGGGCGACGATCTGGCCCGCGGGAGCCTTCGCGCCCGGGCCGCCGAGCGAGACGGCGACGATCGAGAGCGAGCCCGCGGCCCGTAGATCAAATGCAAGCGCGTACACGTGGGCCCGGTCGATCCCCGCGAGCGGGAACACCAGCGACTCATCGCCCCGCGACTCGACCACGTATTCGTCCGCGGCCGATGCGGCGCGGGGGCGCACGACCAGCATCCAGCGGCCCGTCGAAGGGTCGAGACGGCAAAAGACGAGCTGGCCGACGGGGCCGAGGGTTGCGAAAGCGTTTACAGCGGCATCGTCGACAAGCCAGGAGAGCTTGCCGCCGACCCAGGAGACCTGCCCGATGCGGCGGGAGCCATCGGGGCGCGGGGCCTCGACGAGATAGCCCTCGTCGTTGCACGAGCGGCCCAAGAGGAGGCCGGCGGGGAGGGCCTCGGGACCGGCGACGGGCTGGAGAGGTTGAACGGACGGCTGGCCGGGCTGGGAAGCGTCGCCCAGGTGCCAGACGGAGAGGCGGGCGGCGGAGGGGACAAACGCGCCGGGCTGGGAGAGCAGGGCGTCCCAGGCGGGGGCCTGGCCGACCTGGGCGGCGAGGAACCGGCCGTCGGGGCTGACGAGCGGGAGCGTGAGCCCGTCATAAGGAATGCGACCGACGGGGCGGACCGAGACGCGGACGCGGGTGTCGCGCGTGCGGGCGGAGCCGGCGGGGCGGGCGATGGGCGTGGTGGCGGTCGTCGGACGCGGGGCGTCGGCGGCGGCCGACTTGGAGTCGGGGTGGGCGAGAACTTCCGAAGAGCGGGTCAAGCCGGGCTTCGGGCGGCTGGTTTCGGTAATGCAGCCGGGGAGGGCGGCCAGCAGGGAGACGAGGGCGGCTAGGAAAAATCTCTCGCTTACGCGAGAGGCTCTGTGGGGGACGTGGTTTGGCATTGGGTCAGCCCGGGTCGAAGCGGCTAGGAAAAACCTCTCGCTTACGCGAGAGGCTCTGTGGGGGGCGTGGTTTGGCATTGGGTCACCCCGGGTCGAAGTTGGGCAGTTATGGAGGAGTCGGGGCATCTTCGGGAGGCGATGCGGGCTTGTCAAACGGCTTGATGCGTTTGTCGAGTTCCTGGGTGGGACGGAGCTCGGCCTTGAGCTCGTCGAGGCGCTTGAGGTCGCGGGCGTTGGTCGGGCCGGCGTCCTCGGGGTTGGTGATGACATAGGGGGTGATGAAGGCGATGAGCTCGGTCTTGTTCTTGGTCTTCTCGGTGGACTTGAAGAGCTCGCCCAGGAAGGGGATATCGCCCAGCAGGGGGACCTTGCGGACGGTGTCGGACTCCACGGTGCGGAGGATGCCCGAGACGACGACGGTCTGGCCGTCGCGGACGATGAGGTGGGTGGTGGTCTCGCGGCGATCGACGATGAAGCCGCCGAAGAGCGTCTGGTTGGGCTCGATGTTGGAGAGCTCGAGGTTGATCTGGAGGTCGACGTCGCGGCGGACGGTGATGCGCGGGCGGACGCGGAGGGCGATGCCGACGGCGCGGTAATCGAAGGACTGGATGAGGTTGTTGTTGGTGGTCGACGACTGGCTGTCGGTGATGAAGGGGATGTCCTGGCCGGAGAATAACTCGGCCTGCTGGTTGTCGGAGGTGAAGATGCGGGGCTCGGAGAGGATGTTGACGGCGGTCTTCTGGGCCAGGGCCTGAAGCACGGCGTTGATGTTGACGCCGATGTTGAGCACGGAGGTGTCGAAGAGGGAGGGCAGGATGTTGTTCTGGGTGCCGGTGATGACCTGGCCCGTGGTGCCGTTGGCCTGGGTCTGGCCGCCGATGGAGATGGAGTTGTCGTTGTTGGTGGGGTTGATTGGGCCGGAACCCCAGCGGAGGCCCAGGGCGGTGGAATCGTCGACGGAGATCTCGGCGATGACGGCGGAGAGGAGGACCTGTCGTCCCGGGCGGTCGAGGGATTCGATGAGGTTGATGACCGAGGCCTGATACTCGGGCGGGCTGAGGACCATGAGGGCGTTCTGCCGCCAGACGGGGACGATGCGGAGCTTGGAGACGAGGTTGGACGAGCCGGAGTTGGCCGTCGGCGGGCGGGCGTTCTGCCACCAGAAGCGGATGGAGCCGGCGGCGTTCTGCTGGTTCTGGTTGTTGTTGGTGGTGGTTGTCTGCGAGTCGCTGGCGAAGGGGGAGCGGCTGGAGGCGCTGGTGGAGAGGCCGGTCTCCTGACGCGTGATCTGGGCGAGGGTGCCTTCCTGAGCGAGCAGGGCGTTGAGCTGCTCGGCGAGTTCCTCGGCCTGGGCGTGCTTGAGCTCGATGATCTGCGGGAGGCCCGAGGCCTGGGGCTGGTCGAGATCGGCAATGATCTTGCTGATGGCGTCGATGTTCTCGGGGTTCTTGGCGACGACGACGAGGCGGCCCGAGTCGGCGATCGCCTCGAAGGAGAACTGGCCGTACAGCGGGTTGGCGCCGCGAATGTTCTGGTTCTGCTGGCTCGTCTCGGTGGAGCCGGCGTTGCCGAAGAGGGTGGTGAGGGTGGCCTTGATCTTGACGGGATCGGTGTTCTTGAGGTCGTAGACGCGGGGGACGACGGCCTGCTCGGGGAGTGGGCGGTCCCAGTTCTGGGTGATCTGCTCGCGGATCTGGTCGAGGATGGACTTCTCGGCCAGGACGGTGACGGCGTTCTGCTGGGCGTTCGAGGTGACGCGGAGGTTGGAGGAGGTCAGGGCCCCGGACTGGCCGTTGGCGGCGCGGTTGCCGCCGCCCTGCTGGGCGTTGCGGTTGCCGCCCTGGTTGTTCTGGCCGCCGCCGCCACCCCCCCCACCCTGCCCGCCGCGGAAGAAGTTCTGGAAGGCATTTTGGTTCTGGTTCTGGTTCGCACCGGCGGTCTGGGCAAAGAGGTCGCGGATGTTGGTGGCGACCTGGGTGGAGTCGGCGTAGCGGAGGCGGAAGGTCTCGGTGGCGAGGCTGGCGGCGGCGGGCTGGTCGAGGGAATCGACGAGGCGCTCGATGCGCTGGAGCAGGCCGATGTTGCCCATGACGATGAGCTGGTTGGAATCGGGGTCCATCGTCATCTTGGCGAACGGCGGGAGCATGCCCTTGAGCAGTTCCTGAACGTTCGGGGCCGAGGCATGGCGGAGGGCGAAGACCTTCTCGACGATGGAGCCCTGGTCGGTGCGGCCCATGAGGGACTCGTCGGGGCCGAGGACGGGGACGTCCTGGCGGTCGATCTCGCCCAGATCGCGGAGCATGATGAGGTCGGCGGTCTCGACGACGGCGACGCCGTTCTGCTGGAGGGCGAGGAAGACCAAGTCGAGCGCGCGGGCGCGGGCGATGGGCTGGTCGTTGAGCAGGGTGATGCGGATGGCCAGAACGGAGGGCTGAGGGAGGACGACCTTGCCGGTGGCCTCGACGATGAAGGGGATGATCTGATCGACGGTGACGTTCTTGAACGCCAGGACGGTGGGCTCGTCGGGCTGGATGCGGCGGCCGCGGGCGTCGAGCTTGGGGGGCTCGGAAAGAGCGGGGTCGGCGGGCGTGGCGGCCAGACCCGGAACCGCGGCGTCGGCGAGCGGGTCGGCGAGGGCGAGCTGGGTCTCGGGCGGTTCGTTCGCCTGGGGGTCATCGGCGCGGGCGGGCGCAGCGAGGCCCAGGGCCAGGCCGCTGATGAACAGGAGGGTCCGGGCGCAGCATCGGACTGTGGCGCCGGGGCGGAAGGGGGCGGAGGGGGCGGAAGGGGCGGAAGGGGCGGAAGGGGCGGAAGGGGCGGTCATGGTCATGTGTTGGCGCTCGGCTCTTGCGGCGGGTCCTTGGGCTCGGTGGCGGGGTCCGTGGTCGGGGGCTCGACGGGATAGGCCGGGTCCTGCGCGGGCGTGGAATACACGGGTGCGGCGGGCGGGGGCGGGGGCGGCGCGGGAGAACTGGCGGGGGCGAGCCCGGGCGAGCCGGCGGGGGCGGCGGGCGCGGACGCGGCACCGGTGCCCAGCGTGGGCGCGGGGTCCTGGCCCGGCTTCGTGGGCTGCGCCTGCGCGGCCGCGGCTGAGGGGCTCGGGGGGCTCGGGGGGCTCGGAGGGTTGGGGATGGCCTGCTTGCTGCTCCAAGCCTTGAGGGGCTCGTTGAGCGTGCCGATGGGGACGCGTTTAAAGAGGTCGACGTCGAACTCGCCGCCTTCCCACTTCACGCGGACGTTCCAGGGCGGGCTGGCACGGATGAGCTCGAGCGTGCGGGCCTTGGGCTGGCTTGGGGAGACCTTTTGGCCGTCGGAGAAGTAGGCGGCGCCGTTGATATACGCGATGAGCAGGGGGCCGGCGTAGACGGTGGCCTTGGGGCCCTCGTCCTTGACGAGCGCGGGCTCGGGGGGAATCGCGAACAGCGAGCGGCCCTCGATCATGGCCAAGTGGCGGTCGAGCGAGGACTCAAACTTAGCTTTCGCGCCCTCGGGGTCGCGTGGTCGAGCAGCTTGGGGTGATTCGCCAGCGGGCTTGTGGCCCAGCAGCGGGCGGACGAGAAACCATGAGGCGGCGACGGTGCCGACCAAGAGCAGCACGGCGGCGGCGCCGAGGGGATCGATGCGGGTGCGGGAGCGGACGCTCATGAGCCGGACCTCCCCGAGCCCGGGCGGGCGGCGATCCAGGCTTCTGGTGAGAGCGTGGCGCGGACCAGCCCCTCGTCCTCGTCGGCACCGAAGCGGATGCTGGCCTTGTCGATTCGAAGGCGAGAGACGGCGGCGACCTCGGGGGCACGCTCCAAATCGGCGAGAACGGCGGCGACGGTGGCGGCGTCGGACTCGAAGCTCACCTGAAGGATGAAGCGACGGATCTCGCCGACGCCCAGAGCGACGGCGGCGTCGCCGGTGAGGGCGGACGTGCTCTCGCTGACGGTCCGGCCGCCGACGGCGTGCTGGTCGAGCACGGCGTTGACCACGCGGAGCAGACCCTCGGGGGTGACGTCCTTCTGGCCCGGGCGGACGGGCTCGCCGAAGGCGGACTGGGCGGACTGGATCTTCCAGCCGTCGCCCTCGAGGCCGGCGAGTTCCTTGTCGCGGGCGAGGGCGGATTCGAGGCTGGCGGCGCGGGTGTTCCAACGGTCGGCAAAGGCGAGGGTGGGCTCGAAGACGCCGAAGTAGAGCACGATGAGCGCACCGGCCAGGAGCATCCATTTGACCGCGCGGGGGAGGACGGTGAATCGGGCGAGCAGGGCGTTCATGACTTGGCACCCTCCGAGGCCTGGGCTTCTTTCATGCGGCGCTGAGATTTCTCGGCCTCGTCGGTCAGACGGGTCTTGGTCGGCTCGTCGAGGCCGGGCTGGGCGGCGGCCCTGCGGCGCTTGGCCCATTCGAGCATGGCCTGCGTGCCCGTGAGCTTGGCGATCTGGGCGTCGGTGAGGGGGGGCGGGGGCGGGACGGCGTCCTTGGAGGCGGGGGTCGAGTTGCCCGAGTTGCCGGAACGGCTGGCGGCTGTCGAGCCGCCTGAGTTGGCGGAACTTCGGGACGAATCGCCCGAGCGCGAGGAGCCGGAGGAGCTTGCGCGGGAGGGGCGTTCGCGGGCGGGCGCGGAGGCGGTTGAGCGCCCGGTGGGGCGCTTGGCGGCTTGGCCGTAGAGCCGCTCGCTGAGCGTTTTGGCGGCGAAGTCGTCGATCGGGGTGGTTTCGGCGGCGGCGCGGCCGGGCATGACCTTGGCGACGAGCTGGAACTGGACACCCTCGTCGACGGGGGAGGTCGAGGGCGTGCCGACTTGGTCGAAGATGCGGAGCTTGTTGAGATTCGCGCGGAAGGTGGTGACCAGTTCGGAGTTGTCGGCCCGGCCGCGGATGTTCAGGCCGTCGGGCACGCCGATCTCGCAGGTCTCGACGAGGATGCCCACTGGGGCGGCGGAGGCGATGTCGGCCAGGAGCTTGGTCATGGGCCAGCGGCGCTGTTCGAGCAGGCGGTAGAACGCGAGCTCGCGGTCGGACTTGTCGTTGCGGTCGATCAGGGCGGCCTCGTCGGCGACGGTCTTCTCGACGGCCTTCATGCGGGCATAGGCAACGCCCAGCGGCAGTGCCAGGAGCGTGACCAGGCAGAGGGCGATGATGGCGGCCGCACGGACGGGCTGGCCGAACCAGCGCGTGACGCGTTCGACAATCGGGGGCTTGGCCTTAGGCTCGGACTGGTGGAGGTTGACCAGGCTGTGGACGACCGGCGACTGATCGGCGTAGAGCGCGGCGGCGGCGGCGGCGAGGCCGAAGCGGGCGATGAAGTTTGAGTCGCGGGTGCCGCCGGCAATCCGGACGCTGCTGGCGTCGGGCTCAAGATGCAGGCCATCGGAAAGGCGATGGGCGGGAGCCGGGGCGTCGAGCTTGGCGGCGCGAAGGGTCTCGCGGATCATGTCGCCGGCGGCGTGGAGCGTGGCGGGGCCCGGGGATGCGCGGCTGGTGCGGATGAGGACCTTCTCGCCGCGGGCGAGGATGGCGATGGCACCGGCGGCGGAATCGACGAGCAGGGCGACCTGTGCGGCGGCCGACTGAGCGAGCAGGGCGAGGGCGGCGGTCTCGGCGACGCCGACCTGCGGGCCTTCCCAGAGGTCTCGCCAGGCGCGAGCGACGCCGGGCTGGTCGGGCCACCCGGTGACGAGACCGACGAGCGTCCGGCTGCCGCCCGGGCCGCGGCCCAGGCCGAGGGCGCCGGCGGCTCGGCGGAAGGGCGGGAGCGTCGAGGGGAGGTCGGTCTCGGCGATGAGCGTGAGGGCCTCGGTGAGGGCCTCGGGGGTGGGCTCGGGGCCGTCCTTAGGTTCGGGGAGCGCGACAATGCGGGCGACGGTCTGGGCACTGGGCACGACCCGGAGCAGCAGGTGGACGCCGGCCGCGTCGAGGAAGGAGGCGATCTGGCCCGACTCGCCGAGGGTGAATGTGCGGGTCTGACCGACGGACACGCCGCCAGCGGCGAGCGAGGCGACGACGATGCGCAGCTCGCCACCGGATTCGTGGAGGGCGGCGATGGTCTTGACGCTGTCGCGGGTGGGGAGCATGGGGATCGGTGGGCTCGGTCTTTGGGCGTTGATCGGGGGGCGGGGGGTGGGGCAAGGGGCGGCCGGGGTGGCAGGTTAACGCACGAAGAGGTCCTTGATGACCACCGGGATGGAAGATCGGTCGATGGTGGCGACGATCTCCACCTCCAAACCGGTGGCCCGGTCCTTGCCGCGGCTGGTGACCACGAAGACCTGGCTGCGGACGTCGAGGCGTGCCATCAGTTCGGCGAGCATGCTCCGGTCGATGCCGTCGATCGCGAGCAGTTCGGTCATGCTGGTGAACCCACCGGCGCGGCCGTCGCGTTCAAGCAGTATGGCGTCGAGCATCGCGGGTTCCAAGTCCACGAGTTTTTCGAGCGTCTCGCGGCGGGCGGTGTTGAGATTGGTCCTGCCCCGGCGGGGACCGTCGCGGCGCGATTCATTGACGGTGCACTCGTCGAGGAGGGCCTTGAGCTGCTCGTCGGCGAGCTCTTGAACAGCGTTGTTGGCCTGAGGGGCGAGGAAACGGGCACCGGTGCCGCCGGGGGCCTGGGCGGCGGCGAGAGTTGCGAGATCGGAACGGACGTAGTCCTCGAGCTTGACGGTGGTGGTGTTGTTCACGGCGTGGTCGGAGACGGCCTGGGCCTGATTGCGCTCGACCCTGAGGCGACTGGCGATATCTTCGACGCTGGCGGTGCGGAGGTCGAGCCGCTTCTGGCCCGAGGCGGAGAGGCCGTCGGCTTCGCTCTCGCTGACGGCGGTGAGGAAGGTCGACCAGCCGGGATCCAGAACGGCGTTGGCGTTGTCGGGCGGGAGGCTGGCGTCGGCGTCGTCCTCCGCGGGGTCGAGTCGGTTGTTGAAGTTGGCGTCCTCGCCGCGGAGGAGGGCTGGGTCGAGATTCTGGACAAGTTCCAGTTCGCGGAGGCTTCGGGGGGCGTTGCCGCGGGGCTTGTAGGGGTAGCGGAGGCCGGTGTAGGCGCTCTCGTCGGCGCCCTGAGGGTTGGCGGCGTCGACGCCGGAGCACCAGTTGACGATGTTCTGGGCGACGGTCTCGTCCATGCCGTCGAGGAGCATGAGGTCCTCGGCGGACATGCTGGCAATATTGAGGCGTGAGTGGGCGTCGAGGGGGCCGGCGACGGTCTGGATTCCGTCGAAGTGGCGGATGTCGAACTGGGCCGAGCCGAGGTCTGCGCTGGCGGTGTTGAGGAGTTCGGCGGTGACTGCGTAGCCGCTGGTGGTGTCGGGGCTCAGGGTGCTCATGGTGAGCGTGGCGATCTGCGTCTCGACGCCGGCGCGGGCGGCCCAGTAGGCGCGGATGCGGCCCAGCGACTCGCGGCCGCCGGAAGCCTGCTTGAACGCGGCGGACTGGAGCACGGCGAGGACCAGGGCGACCATGCCGAGCGTCCATAGGGTGAGGACTGTCGCGAACGCGCGGGGGCGCGAGGCGAAGAAGGGTTGATGGAGAGCGGGGCGGATGGTCATCGTCCACCTCCCCCACCACCGCCGCCTGCACCACCACCGCCTGCACCGCCACCGCCTGCACCGCCACCACGGCCGCCGCCCTGACCGGGTTGACCGCCGGGGTTACCGCCGCCGGGGCCGCCCGGACCGCCGGGGCCGCCGCGGCCGCCACCTTGACCGCCGCCCTGGCCACCGCCCTGCCTGCCGCCCTGGCCACCGCCTTGCCCGCGGCCGCCGCCTTGGGCGCCTGCGCCGGTGGCGGGGTTGGCGTTGCCGGTGGTGCCGGCGGTGTCGGTGGGGCTGTCGCCGCCGGTTTCGGGAATGTTCTCTTCGATGGGCGGGAGCGGGACGCGGTCGATGGCGACAAGGCGGCGGACGGTGGCTGTGGCGCGGGCGTTGTCGTCGGTGCCCACAAGGGTGAGGCGGATGGCGTAGGGCAGGCCGTCGGCGTCGGAGTTCCAGTCGGTTCGCCACTCGGAGCCGGAGTAGGCCTCGAAGGTGAGGCTCTTGAGACCCTCGACCATGACGCTTGCGACCCCGCCGGCATCGGGGTATTCGTCGGGGACTGGCTGTCGGCGGCGCCAGAGGGCATAGCGGGCCTGATCCGCACCAGCGCCGAGCGCCATGGGCTCGAGGCGGTACTGCGTCTCGCACTCGTCGCCTCGGGCCAGCCCGAGGCGGGGCGGACGGGGCGATCGATGTGAGCGAACAGCAGCAGGCCGTCGAGCCCCGCGCCGGGGCGGGCGTCGCGGACGATCGCGACCTTGGCCTCGGCGAGGTCGGAAGAGCGAAGGGTGTTGTTGATATCGCGGGCGATGAGGTCGGCGGCGAGCGACGCGCGGGAATAGGCCGAGGCGCGGGCGACGGCGCGGTCACGGGAGCGGACGGCCTGCGACAGGCTGGCGTAGGTGGCGGAAAAGAGGATCGTCATCATCAAGCAGGCGAGGATCAGCTCGATGAGCGTGAAGCCCGCGCGGCCACGGGCCCGCGGGCTTTGGGCCTGAACCGGCGGGCGAAGGCTCGCGCGGGGGCGGGTCACTGGGTCTGGGTCCTCTGGATGGTCTGCTCGGGCTGGCGGACGGGCTCGGTGTCGCCGTCGGGATTGCCCGAGCGGGTGGCGAAGCGGGTGTCGACGGAGATCGAGCGGGGCGTGCCGGCGGCACCCAGGCCGGTGGCGGTCCAGGAGATGGTGGCGGTGACGGCGTAGGGCTCGCCGATGCCCCCGCCGCCGGTGAAGGCGAGCTTGAAGCGGTAGTCGGAGAAGGGCGGATCGCAGGCGCCCTCGACGGCGAATCGTTTCGAGTAGTCGTCGGGGCCGCGCATGAGCACGAGCTGGAGCTGCTCGTCGGCGAGGGTGGCGGCGGTGGCGATCTCCTGGCCCAGGGTCTGGCTCTGCAGGGCACGGCCCGAGAGGCCGATCATGACCGCCAGGCCCGAGCCGAGGATGACGGTGGCGACGATGCAGTCGGCCAGGGCAAAGGAGCGTGGGCGACGGCTACGGACGAGGTTGCTCACCACTTGGCCGTCCCCCTTCCCGCGTCGTCGAGATCGATGCTGCGGCGCGGGGCCGCGTTGGAGCCGGCGTCGGCCTGACCTGCGCGGGAGGCGGTGGTCTGGGTGGCGTCGGACTCGAGGCGGAGGGTCCAGGTGCGGGAGGAGTCGTCCTTGAGATCGAACTCGACGCCCGGGCGGGCCTGGCCGGGCGAGAAGGTGATCCGCCAGGGCTTGCCGGCGGGCAGGGGCACGCCGTCGAGCCGGGCGGCGTCGACTGTGACGCGCGAGAGCCGGAGTGGGTCGGCCAGCGGGTCTGGCGTCCACTTGCCAGCGCCGGCACCCTCGGTGGAAAGATCGGCCGCGGCGTTGCCCGAGGGGTCGGCCTTGATGCGGAAGGTGTAGAGCGTGAGCGTTTTGTCGGCGTAGTCGATCGCGGCGGGGGCGTTGAGCGCCGCGGCCTTCTCGGCGGCCAGCGTGAGCATGTCCTGAGCCTGACGCACCTCGGCCTCGGCCTGGCGGATGCCCAGCCCCGCGACGCGCGGGACAACAACGGCGGCCAGGACGCTCAGGACAATCATGACGACGATCATCTCCACGAGCGTGAAGCCGGTGGGGGCTGGCGAGGCGCCGGGGGTGTGGACGCGGGCGTGCCGCCGCGGCGTCACGGCTTCACCACGTCGGCGTCCTCGTCGGAACCGCCGGGCTTGCCGTCGCCGCCGTAGGAGATGATGTCGAAGTCGAAGTTCTTCTCGCCCGGGGCCTTGAGTACATAGGCGCGGCCCCAGGGGTCCTTGAGGGCGTCGGCGTTGTCGAGATAGGGGCCCTTCCACGCGTCGCCCGTGTCGGAGGGCTTGCGGATGAGGAACTCCATCGAGCCCGCGTCGGGGATCTTGTTGCCGTCGGCGAGATAGGTGCGAACGGCGGTGGCAAGCGAGGCGGCGTTGGCGCCGGCGACGGACTGCTTGCTCTGGCCCACGCGGCCGATGAGGCGAGGGCCGATCAGCGTGGCGAGCACGCCGATGATGATGATCACGACGATCATCTCGACGAGCGTGAAGCCGGCGCGGGCGGGGGCGCTCGCGGGGCTGAGCACCGGGAGGTGGGCGAACCGGGGCACGGGCTGGTCGGCGGGCTTGTGGATCATCGGGTCATGAACTCCTGGAGCTGGATCATGGGCAGCAGCACGCCGGCCATGACGAACCCGATCACGCACGCGGCGATGAGCACCAGCAGCATGTTGATCAGGGCGGGGACGGTCTTGAGCACGGCCTCGGTGCGGTCCTCGAACACGTTCGCGGCCTGCATGAGCATCTGGGGAAGCCGGCCCGACTTTTCACCCAGGCCGACGATCTGCGTGAGAAGGCCCGGGAAGTAGCCCGAGCGTTCCATGGGCTCGGAGATGGTCTTGCCGCTGGCGACCTGGTCGCAGACCTCCTCGATGACACGCTCCATGGCCCTGTTGCCCAGCGTGCCCTTGGTGACTTGCAGGGCCGTGAGCGCGGGTAGGCCGGCGGTCACGAGCGTCCCCAGGGTTCGCGTGAACCGAGCGACGGCGACATCGCGCAGGACGTTGCCCAGCAGCGGGACCTTGAGCATGAAGCGGTCGATCGCCAGGCGGCTGGAGGGCGTGCGATAGGCTTGCTGGAAGAGGATCAGGCCGCCGGCGACGCCCAGGGCCATAAGCCACCAATAGCCCGTGACAACCTCGCCCAGGCCCATGACGATGCGGGTGGGCACGGGGAGATCGCTGGCGGAGATCTTGCCGGCGAAGGGCTTGAGGATGCCCGGGACGATGAACCCGACCATGACGCCCACGGCGATAATGATGAGCACCAGCAGCATGGCCGGGTACATCAAGCCCTGCAGGAGCGTGCGGCGGAGCTTGAGGTCGCGGTCGAGCAGGTTGGCGGTCTGCTCCATCAGCTCGCCCATCTTGCCCGACGCCTCGGCGGCGCGGGTGAGGCTGATGGTCAGTTCGCTGAAGGGCCTGCCGACGTTGGCCTGGGCCTCGGAAAGGCTCTTGCCGTGCTCGACGTCGTGCAGCAGGCGCTCGATGATGGCCTTCTGGCCCGGCTGGCGGACCTGGCGGCGGATGATCTGCAGCGACTGCACCAGCGGGAGGCCGGCCTGAACGGCGGTCGCGAGTTCGCGGATGAATGAAGCCATCTGCACGCCCGTCATGCTTCCGCGGACACGGGCGGCGGGGCCGGCGGGGGCGGAGCGCTGACCATGGGTGCCGACGGGCTTGGGCCCGGTCTCGAACTCGAACCTGGGGGCGGCGGGCTGGGCCGGGGCGACCCCGGCGGCGGCCTCGATTCGTGTGGGCGTGATGCCCCGGCGGCGGAGCTCGCGCAGGGCCGCGGCGCGGTCGGGGGCGTTGATCACGCTGGGGCCGGCGGCGCTCTCGAGGGTTTGATAGCGGAATGGGGGCATCGGGGCTATTTGCTGGCGAACTCGGTGTCCTGGGTGGCGCGGAGGACCTCGTCGACGGTGGTGAAACCGGCGGCGGCCTTCATCAGGCCGTCGCCACGCATGGAGACGTGGTCGGCGGAGGCGGTGGCGAGGATCTCGTGGGCGGCGGTTCGGCCGGCGGTGATGGCGACCCGCATGGCGGGCGTGACGCTGAGAACCTCGAAGAAGCCCAGGCGGCTCTTGAAACCGGAGTTGTCGCACTTGTCGCAGCCGCCAGGCGCGTAGCCGGTCATCGCGGGGAACCAGGCCTTCTCGGCGTCGCTGAGGCGGTGGCGGAGTGTCTCGTCGATCGCGGCCTTGCGCCGGCAGTTCTGGCACAGGCGCCGGCCCAGGCGCTGGGCCAGGATGCCCTCGATCACGCTGGCGACCAAGAAGGGCTCGACGTCCATATCGAGCAGCCGGCTTACGGCGGAGACGGCGTCGTTGGTGTGCAGGGTCGAGAAGATCAGGTGGCCGGTGAGGGCGGCGCGGACGGCGATGTCGGCCGTCTCGTTGTCTCGGATCTCGCCGACCATGACCACGTCGGGATCCTGGCGGAGGATGGCCCGCAGGCCGCTGGCGAAGCTCAGCCCGCGTTCAGGATTGACCGGGATCTGATTGACACCGGCCAGCTCGTACTCGACGGGATCCTCGATAGTGATGATCTTCCACATCGGGTCGTAGAGTCGCGAGAGGGCGGCGTAGAGGGTGGTCGTTTTTCCCGAGCCGGTCGGGCCGGTGACCAGGACCATGCCGTGGGGCAGGTCGATGAGGCGCTGGATCGAGGTGCGATCGGGGTCGCGGAAGCCGAGGGTCTCGAGGTCGAGCTTGGTGGCTTCCTTGTCGAGGATGCGCATGACGACGCTCTCGCCATAGATCGTCGGCACCGTGGAGACGCGGATGTCGACCTTGCGGCCCTCGAAGCGGAGGGTGATGTGGCCGTCCTGAGGGACGTAGCGCTCGGCGATGTTCATGCCGGCCATGATTTTGATGCGGCTGGTGATGGCGGGCTGGAGGGCCTTGGGGGGGCTGGTGCGGGTGCGGAGCAGGCCGTCGACGCGGTACTTGACGCTCAGGGCCTTCTCGAAGGGCTCGACGTGGATGTCGCTGGCGCGTTCCTTGATGGCCTCGAGAATGATGAGGTTCACCAGATTGATGAGCGTGGGCTGCTCGGCCATCTTCTGAACGTCGGCCGCGTCGATGGCCGTCATGTTGGCCGTCAGCTCGTCGGTGTCGTCGTCGCCCCCGCCCAAGCGTGCACCCATCTGGGCCGCCGTCGCGCCGTAGGCGGTGCGGAGGAGCTGGTCGAAGAGTTCCTTGGGTGCGCCGACGCGGCGGACTGGGCGCGCGGCGAGGATCGAGAGCTCGTCGCCGGCGGAGAAGTCGTCGGGATCGGCCATGGCGACAAGCAGCGTGCCGCCGGCGGGCTCGTCGAATGCGTAGGGCACAGCGCGGAGGCGGACGGCGTCCTCGGCGCCGATGAGCCCATATGCCTTGGCGTCCAGCGCCGGCATCTCCGAGAGTGCAAGGACACCCGGCTCGTCATCCGCCGCGCGGGCGGCGGCGGGGCCGGCGGTCTGGCTGAGCGGTGCGGTCGTCACGGGGGTTGGCATCCTTGTCTCTAGGTATCGGTCCGTCGGTCTCGCCCGCGACACGCGGCCCGACCTTGCCCGCGGCGGCAAGGTCGTGGCAAACGCATCAGCGGCCCCGGCCGCCGCCGCCCCAGCCGGACGTGCGTTCGGCGTCGCGCTCGGGCAGCTTCTCGACCTGTTCCGGGGTGAGCAGGGCCTTGAGCTTGTCGAGGGCGGCTTTGTCAAGGTCGCGGCGGACCTTGCGGGCCTGCTGCTGGGGGCTGTCGCCCTCTTCGCCGCCGCCCATCCAGCGCATCATGTTGGCGGCCATGAGGTCGCCGCCGCCGTCCTTCTCTTCGTCGGCGATGGCGCGGGCCCAGCGGTCGTTGGCGGCGGCGAGGTCGCGCTCGTACGCGGCCTTGACCTCGACGACCGCCTGCTTGCTCTCGGCCGAGAGGTCCTTAAAGCCCGCGGCGGCGTCGATGGCCTTGAGCGGGTAGGGCTCGCGATAGACCTGCGGGAACTTCAGGCTCCGGACCTTCTTGACATAGTCGGGCTTCTTGTCCTCGGGGACGATGCTCTCGAGCATGCTCGAATAGCGGTCGTTGACGTCGCGGACCTTGATGCCGGCCTTGCGGAGGTCGGTCATGGCCTTCTGGAAGGCCTGGGGGTCGAAGCCCATGGGACCGCCGCGGCCGGCGTTCTGCATGGTCTTGGAGATCTCGTCACGCTGGGCGTCGCGTTCCTGGAGAGCGGCGTCGAGCTCGGTCTCGTAGCGGTCGAGCGACTGGGCCAGCGAGTCGGGCATCGGGGCGGCGATCTTCAGGTCCTTGACGACCTTGGTCAGGTCGACCGATTCGCCCGAGAGCATGCCGTTGGGCATCGTGCCGTCGCGGCGGCGGGCCCGCTCGACGAGGATCCACTTGCCGGCCTGCTCGCTGTTGAGCATGGTCTTGAGGTCGTTCATGAACCCGTCGTCGATCTCCTTGACGCGCTTGCCGTACTTCTCCATCTCCTTGGGGAGCATCTCGGACCACACGGCGGGGTCGCGGGTGTCCTCGAACTCGGCCCGGGCCTTCTGCACGGCCTTGGTGCGGATGTCCTCGGCCTGGTCGTAGTCGGCGGCGTAGGCGTCGTGCAGGGCCTTGGAGGCCTCTCGCTGGTCCTTCGAGAGATTGAGCAGATCGGCGTAGCGGTCCATGTCGTCGGGCTGGACGCGCTCGCCCACGCCGCCCAGGTTCATGCCCATGCGCATCATGCCGCCGCGCTGGGCCAGGGCGGGCGCCGAGGCGACCGAGCCGACGACGCCCAGACCGACCACACATCCGACGACCAGCGCCAGCCCAGAGCGAACCTTGACCACGGGGAGTCTCCTTGAAGGGACGAATCGTCCGGGGAAGCGTACCGGCCAGCCCGGACGGCGTTGAGCCGAAGCGATCAGATGCGTTCGGATAGACAACCAGTCGGATTCCGCGAACGGGAGATCAGAACGGCGGCGTCAGGACTGCTGATTCGCCGGCTGGGCGGGACGGGACCGGCGGGCGGGGGCAGCACCCTCGCCGGTGTCGCGGTTGCGAGCCCGGGGCGGGCGGGCGTCGCTGTCGTTGTCTTCGCCCTCCAGCCGCGTCTTCTGCTCGGGGGTCAGGAGGGCCTTGACCTTGTCCATCGTCGTCGTGTCCAGCTCGCGGCGTTTGGTGCGGAGCTCTTCGAGTTCGGGGGTGTCGAGCATGCCCATCATGCCCCGGCCCATTCCCCGGCCCCCACCGCCGCCCCCGCCGCCCATGAAAGAGGCGACGACTTCGTCGGGCTTGATCGAGGTCTCGCGGTCGTCCTGGGCCCGCTCCATGCGGGATTGGAGGCCGGCGAGCTCGCGGGCGTGCGCCTCGACGATGGTCGTGATCGCCTGCTTCTGCTCGGCGGTGAGATCGGTGTATTCCTGAACGCCCTTGATGGCTCGGACCGTGCGGCCCTCGCGGTAGACCGCTGGATAGCTTTCCCGCTTGACGGCGGCGGCGAAGATCTCTCGCTTGTCGTCGGGGAGCATGAGCTCGAGCTGGCGGGCGTAGCGGCGGTTGACCTCGCGGACCTTGATCGCGGCGGCCCGGGCGTCCTCGATCATCTTGGTCATCTTCGCCGTGTCGCCGGAGGTCAGGATCTCCTGGGCTTGGCCTTGGGCCGATTCGTAGAGCGTGTTGCGGGCCTTGAGCTCGCGGTCGAGCTCGGCGGCGTATTGCTCGAGGACGGGCTCGAGCTCCTTCATCTTCGACTCGTCGAGCTTCAGACTCTCGACCTGGCGCACGACATCGACGCGCTCGCTCGCGAGCATCCCCATGCCGATGGTCCGCTCGCGGGTCCGCATCCGCTCGATGCCGGGCCACCTCTCGGCTTGGGCGGGGTTCAGGACGTCCTTCATCTCCCCAAGGAACTTTCCTTCAAGCTCGGTGCGCTTGGCGGCGGCTTTTCGCATCTCCTGGCCCATGGCCTGCCAGGCGGCAGGGTCCTGTGCCTCCCGGGCCTCGCGGCGGAGGTCTTCCATCTTGGTGCGGACATCCTGGGCGTAGGCCTCGTAGTCGCTGACATACGCCTCATGCAGAAGTGTGGCGGCCTCGAGCTGCTGCTTATCCATGCTCAGGACCTTGCCGATGCGTTCGACATCGGCCTTGGAGACGCTGGGGCCTCGCCCACCGCCTCCGCCCATCATGCCGCCGAACATGCCCATGCCGCCGCCACCACCACCCCCACCGCCCCGGCCGCGCTCGGGACGCTGGGGCTGCTGGGCGCTCGAACCGGCACCGGGCTGCGGGGCGGGCTGAGCGAGGGCTGTCGCGGACAGGGCCAAACCGACGGCGGCGACAAGGACGACGGCGGACGCGACGCGGAACGAGGAGGAAGGCATCGGGAACTCCGATTGAGGATGCGGTTGCGAGACGGGGGTCGGTCGGGTGCCTGCGAGTACGGGATCAGGGAGGCAGGGGGGGATGGGGATAGGGCATGGGGACATCGGAGCCGGCGAATCCGGATCCTCGAAGGTGAAACGTGCCAGCGGGCCGGATGTTGCACAGATCGGACAAAACCCGGACAGGAGATCACTGTCCGGGGAGGCCGCACTCGGGGCAGACGCCTTTGTTGGCCCGGACGACAACGTGGCCGCAACGGGCGCAAGAGCCGGCACCCAGAAGTGCATCCGGCGGAGTAAGCCAGGCGGCGAGCGGGATGCTGAACTTGGCGAGAGCTGCGGCCAGGAGAGCCGAGGTGGCGAAGGCGACGACCGTAGTTCGGCCGGGGAGCATGAACCACAGGACGTCCATCGCCGCACCCTTGGCGAGCGCGATGATCAACATTGCAAGAGTTTGGAGCAGGAACTGCAGAACCAGCAGCCCGATCACAACGGCCGCAAGCCGGATCAGGAACACCGCCCAGCGTCGCGACGAGTGGATACCGGCCATGGGGTCACCTTGCTTCGGCGGCCGGCAAGGGCTTGCGATCGCCCATCATCTTGACGAACGCGTCGAAGAGGTAGCCCGAGTCGTGGGGGCCCGGGCTCGCCTCGGGGTGGTGCTGGACAGCGAAGACCGGGCGGCCGGGCATCGTGAAGCCGGCGACGGTCTGATCGTTGAGATTGATGTGGGTGACTTGGCCGCCGACGGCCTTGAGGCTGTCGGGATCGACGGCGAAGCCGTGATTCTGGCTGGTGATCTCGACGCGGCGGGTAATGAGGTTGAGGACGGGCTGGTTGAGCCCGCGGTGCCCGAAGGGGAGCTTGAAGGTCTTGGCTCCCAAGGCCAGCGAGAGGAGCTGGTGGCCCAAGCAGATGCCGAAGGTGGGGATGCCGGATGCGTCGCCCGAGGCGTCTTTCCCGACGACCTGGCTGAGGGTCTTGATGGTCTGTTCGACGGCGGCGGGGTCCCCCGGGCCGTTGGAGATGAACAGGCCGTCGGCCTGCCCGCTCTCGAAGCGGGCCTTGATGTCGGCGGCGGAGATGGTGTGAGGGACGACCTCGACGACGCAGCCGCGATCGGCGAGATTACGAAGGATGTTGCGCTTGGCACCGCAGTCGAGCGCGAGGACACGGAACGTGCGGACCGGCTCGGCTCCCGGCTGCGTGGTCCACTCGCCGAGGGTTTCGGACCACTTCAGCGGCGACGTGCAGCCGACGAACGGGACGAGGTTGGCCCCGGCCATGTCGGGGGCAACCTTGGCGGCGTGGACGAGCTGCTCGTCGCTAAGGGTGCTGCGGGGAACGTCGGTGATGACGCCCTGCATGACGCCGCGGGTGCGGAGGCGGCGCGTCAGGGCCCGGGTATCGACGCCGGAGAGGCCCAGCACGTTGCCATGCGCGAGAAAGGTGGAAAGATCAGCAGTCGCCCGGAAGTTTGAGTGGAGCCGGGCCAGCTCGCGGACCACTAAGCCGGAGACCTGAACCCTGACGGACTCGAGGTCGTCTTCGTTGATGCCGGTGTTGCCGATCAACGGGGCCGTCATCACCAAAATCTGCCCGTAATAGGACGGATCGGTAAGGGCTTCCTGATAGCCCGACATCGCGGTGTTGAAGACGACCTCAGCGGCCTGGACGATGCCGCGGCCGATTGCGCCGAAGGGCGTGCCCAGGGCGATGGAACCGTCTTCCAGTGCGAGGCGACCGAGAGGCGGGGTTTGGTCTGGCATCAAAGCCGAGTGTAGACGGGAGTGGGACGGCGGGGCGTGGGCCGGGAGATCGGAGCGGGGGAAGTCGGGGGTGCCCGCTACCATCGGACTCACACGCCCAAGGGCAACGGAGTGCCGAAAATCATGGCCAAGAAGAAAGCCGCCGCGACGCCGGCGCCGACCAGGAGCGCCGCGAAACTGAGCACCTCGATCAAGGACCGCGACACGCGGACGCTGGGTCGGATCGTTGACCTGGCCGACGACATCACCAAGCTGACGCTCTCGGGCAAGGAGCCCCGGGTCGAGATCCCGCTGCGGACCAAGAGCAACACGATCTGGGACAAGAAGCGCGGCATGCTGCAGATGGGCGACGCCACGGCCGAGCGTGAGCTGTTCAACCTCAATCAGGCCAAGCAGTTCATGCAGACCTGCCTGCACGCCAAGAGCATCAAGGAGCTTATCGGCGTCGAGAAGACGCTCAGCCTCCGCGGCATGTTCTACAAGGGCCTGCACACCGTCGCGGGCACGAAGGAGAAGACCTTCGAGGGCCAGGACGAGTCGGACGGGATTCTTGAAGACCTCGAGGTGTCGCTGGGAGCCCTGCGAGAAGAGCTGCACATCTTCGCCAAGAAGAAGGGCACGATGATCGGTAACATCACGATCACCGACACGGGCGACGAGATCGACTGCCGGCGGATGGGCTCGGGCGGCTACGCGATCCCCAGCATTGTCGAGCCCGACGTGATCCAGTTCAAGAAGTGCGAGGCCAAGTTCGTCCTGCATGTCGAGAAGGACACCGTCTGGGGCCGCTTCAACGAGGACAAGTTCTGGCAGAAGCACAACTGCATTCTCACCGAAGGCGGCGGCCAGCCCTCGCGGGGAGTGCGCCGGCTTCTGCAGCGGCTCAACAACGAGCTCGGGCTGCCGATCTACTGCCTGCTCGACTGCGACCCCTGGGGACACTACATCTTCAGCGTCATCAAGCAGGGCTCGATCTCGCTGGCCTTCGAGAGCAACCGGCTGGCGATCCCCGACGCAAAGTTCATCGGCGTGCGGAGCAAGGACTACGCCCAGTGCGAGCTGGACGACGACGTGCAGATCGCGCTCAACGACAACGACATCAAGCGGGCCAAGGAGATCGCCGCCTATCCGTGGTTCGAGGGCCACAAGGGCTGGCAGAGGGAGATCCAGGGCCTGCTGAACAACGGCTTCAAGATGGAAGTCGAGTCGTTGATCACCAAGGACATCTCGTACGTCACCGAGGAATACGTGCCGCAGCGGCTGAAGTCGAAGGATTGGCTGGACTGAGCGGCCCGCCGATGCCCGGTTGAGGCTGGTCTTTGGCACGAGGCAACGACTACCCGTCGAATTCTCGGACCCACAGATTACCTAGCTTCTCAAACCGCCGGGTCTGAATGTGTGGGTTCGACCAGATATGTCGTATACCCCCTAAATTGTGTGGAAAAAACTTGCCAATGTCCTTTGCTCGTGGATAATCCCCGAGCGTGGGGTGATCGCCACGTCCACCCGCTTTTCGGGTTGCTTCAAACCTGAGAGAGAGTCCACCGCACGCACGACAGCGCGTGCGTGAGCGGTCGGTTCTGGCTTTTGCTGAGCAGGGCGTTGCTCTCACTGGTTCGTTCATCAACCGCGTGGCGTCTGCCACGTTTTCCCTAGGAGGATTTGTTCATGTCTCGCACTTTGTTGTCTCTTGTGGCGGCCGCCGGCGTCGCCGCCGCGGCTTCGACGGCTTCGGCCAGCGTGGTCTTCTCGTGGGCGTTCAACAACCTCAACGGCGCGTTCAACCGCAACGTCGGCCCCACCTCGGCCACGCTCCTTGGCACGTTCACGGCCAACGCGTCGGCCGGAAATCTGCAGTCTTCCGGCAGTTTTAGCCGCAACGTCGCACCCATTACCCAGGCGACTTTCCGCCCCGGCTTCCTCACCCTGGATGCCAGCGCCAACGTCAGCCTCGTCGTGACCGTTGAGAACCCGTTCGCCACCACCGCCACCGGCAGTGGCACGCTGACACTCAGCGACTCGAGCATTACCACCGACAGCGTCACCGCCTCCTTCACCGGCACCTGGTCGGTCTTCCCCGGTGGCGGCGTGTTCTTCAACGCCTCGAATGTCGCCTACGCCATCAACAGCCCGTCGGGCGACAGCCGCATCGACGGCTCTAACGGCACCTTCGCCGACCTCACGGGCTACCTCAATCGCAGCCTCTCGGGCGTGCTGAACCAGCTCTTCCTGGACGTAGCTGCCCCCACGTCGATCGACCAGGCATTCGCCTCGTCGTTCAACAACGTCGCGACGACCGCGACGGGCCAGATCGTCCCCGCGCCGGGCAGCGTCGCGCTTCTGGGCATCGCGGGCCTTGTCGCCGCCCGTCGCCGCCGCGACTGAACCGGCGGTCGGTGGTACGGCCGCAAGTTTGACTTTCAGCGGGCGCGTCGGTGTCTACCGACGCGCCCGCTTTGTTTGTGCGGCGTCCGTGGTCCATTAATTACGAGCTGAGCCCGGTACGGCCAACGTGTTCACCGAACGATTTATGGCGGCAATCGCCCCCGAGCGGCTCATGCGCCAACGTAGCGGTCGTACACCGTCCGCGCGAGCGTCGCGTCTGAGGTGCCGTGGACCATGGCCCGGGCGTCGGGGAAGACCGTCAGCCCGAGTCCCGACTCGCGGAGCGTGCCCTTGAGCAGGTGAGTGGTGAGGCGGAACTCGCCGTGGGGACCAAGCCGCGCGTGGAGCGCGGGCAGGTCGAGGCGGGAACGTCCGGGCGACTGCGGCGGTGAAATCTGGATGCTGGACGTGCCGCAGAGGGCCAGCGAGAGGTCGGAGAGACCCGACTCCAGGTGCTCGAAGCGGCGTTTCCCGCAGCAGGGGCAGGCGGGGTCGCGTGCGCTGTCGATGTTCAGCTCGCGGAGCCGGCAGGTCCAAAGGTCGACCTCGCGGAGGGTTGTGGCGCAGAGATCCTCGCGTCCGAGGAGGATCTTAAGCGCCTCGGCGGCCTGGAATCCGGCGATCACGCCGGTCACGGGGGCGAGCACGCCGGCGGTGTCGCAGGTGGGTGCGGCCCCGGGCGGCGGCGGTTCGGGGAAGAGGCACCGGAGGCAGGGCGTCACGCCGGGGCGGATCGTCAGGCTCATGCCGGCGGTGCCGACAGCTCCGCCATAGCAGAGCGGGACGTCGCGTTTGACGGCCAAGTCATTGAGGACGTACCGCGTCTGGAAGTTGTCGGTCGCGTCGACGATGACGCCGGCACCGGAGGCCGCGAGGGTGGCTTCGAGCGTCCGGGCCGAGGCGTGCTCGACCAGCGCGGTGATCGCGACGCCCGGGTTGATCTGCAACAATCGGCGCTGGGCCGCGATCGCTTTGGGGGTGGAGTTGTCGGCGTCGGCGGTGTCGAAGAGCGTCTGACGCTGGAGATTGGTGAGCTCGACGATGTCGCGGTCGACGAGCGTGAGTCGCCCGACGCCGGCGCGGCATAGGTGCTCGGCGACGACGGTACCCAGCGCGCCCACGCCGACGATCAGGGCCGAGGACTCGAGCAGGCGACGCTGGCCCGCGTCGCCGACGCCCGGGAGCAGGCACTGGCGGTGGTAGCGGGCGAGCGATTCATTGCCGGGATCGACGGACATTGCCCGGATCGTAGTGGCCGGGGCGTGCGATGAGCCGTTGACCGGGCTTCGCGGAGCGGACACGATGGCCCCATGGCACGAGCATCGCACCCGACCCCCACCACCCCCACCACCCCCGCCACCACCCCCACCTCTCCCGCTCCGCTACTTCAGACCGTCCCGCTCCCCTGGACAGCGCCCGCGGCATTGCCCGAGGCCCTCGAGACCGATCGTCTCCGCCTGCGGTATTGGCAGGCTCGCGATGCCGCCGGGATGCTCGCGGCTCTGGACGCCGACCGTTCCAGCTACTTCCCCTGGTTGCCGTGGGTCGAGGCCGACAATCTCAATCACGAGCAGTGCGTCTTCAACATCGAGCGGTTCCGACGCCGTCGTGCCGATCCGGGTTGCGACGACTTCGTAGTCGGTATCTTCGACAAGACCACCGACGCACCGCTGGGCGGGACCGGTCTGCACCGAGTTCAACCCGCGTGGCACGAGGCCGAGATCGGCTACTGGATCGACCCGCGGGCCCGCGGCCGGGGCTTCTGCACCGAGGCCATCGCGGGGCTCATCGGATGGGCGCTGGCCCCGCAGGACCGCGGCGGTTGGGGCCTGCGGCGCATCCATATCCGCTGCGCGGCGACCAACGCCGCCTCGGCGGCCATCCCCCGGAAGCTCGGCCTCACGCACGAGGCGACGCTCCGCAAGGAGCGGTTCGTGCCCGGGATCGGATGGGACGACACGCTGGTGTTCAGCGTCCTTGTGGGGGAGTGGTCCCGCCCGCCGTCGATGCGCGCCTCCCGGGACGCTTGACATCGCTGGCGAGTCCGACGAGCTCCATCGCGAGAATCGTCAGATAGGTGATGTCGACCTCGTACCACTTATGCCCGTGAGCCGCAGAGCGCTGATCGGCGTGGTGGTTGTTGTGCCAGCCCTCGCCGTTAGAGACCAGCGCGACGAGCCAGTTGTTGCGGCTGTTCTCGCCGGTGTCGTGGGACTGATATCCGAACAGGTGAGACAGCGAGTTGACGCTCCAGGTGATGTGCCAGACCAGCACGGTGCGGAGCAGGACGCCCCAGACCAGAACGCTGGCGGCCATCTGTCCCGCGCCTGCGGCCGTGCCTGTGAGCAGGAATCCGGCCGCTGCACCACCCGCCGAGAACAGAAGGGCGTGTGCGACATAGACCCACAGCCAGTTGAGCCGGCGCTCGAGCTGGAGATAGAAGCGCTGGCTGACCAGGTCGCGAGCGTAGCGGTCAAGCAGGTGGAAGGTGTCCGAGTCACGGTTCTCGACCACCAGCCAGCCGACGTGGCCCCAGAGGAAGGTGACCAGCGGGCTGTGCGGGTCGGGCTGGTCGTCCGAATGCTGATGATGCTTGCGGTGGATGGCGACCCATCGGGCCGGACCCTCCTGCAGACAACACACGCCCAGGATCGCCAAGCCCCTCTCGACCCAGCGCGGGCAGTCGAAGCTGCGGTGCGTCAGGCGGCGGTGGAAGCAGAGGTTCACGCCAAGGGTGCCGAAGACGTACAGGCCCGCGGCACACAGCACCACGCCCGTCCACGAGAAGAACCAGGGGGCAAACGCGAGCAGGGCAAACGCGTGCACGAGCACGATGCTGATCGCGTAGGTCCAGCGAAGCCGGACGGGCTGGGCCGCCTCGGGGAGTTCCAGCGACCCGTGGGCACGGTCGGCGACGGGGGATGTCTGGGGGTGCCCGGACACCTGCGGCTCCGAGAGGCTCGCCGGAGCCGACATCGGGGCGGACACCTGGACCGGCACTTGAACCGGCAGCGGGGCCGAGGGACGCTGGGCGGTTGTGGTCATGTGGGCGGGGGTGCTTTCCGAGTGAAATGGGCTGGACGAGAAACAAGAATAGCGCCGGAACGCTGGCGATGACGCAAAAACGAAGTGGGCGGGCCGAGGTGGCCCGCCCACGAAGAACCGTATTTTTGCTCGAATCGGAGGGACCCGATCAGCGGGCGAAGTGGGCGAAGGCCTTGTTGGCCTCGGCCATGCGGTGGGTCTGGTCCTTGGTCTGGATGGCGTTGCCCTCGTTGCGGGCGGCCATGTAGATCTCGTCGGCGAGCCGGTTGGCCATTGGGCGGCCCTTGGCCGAGCGGGCGGCCTGGATGATCCAGCGGAAGCTCAGCGACTGCTGACGCTTGCGGTTGACAGGGATCGGGACCTGGTAGTTGGCACCGCCGACGCGCTTGGAGCGGACCTCGACGAAGGGCTTACAGTTCTCGATGGCGCGACGGAACACATCCATCGCCTCCTTCGGAGCCGCCGGGTCGGTTTCTTTCTTCAGCTTGTCCTGGATCAGCTCCAGAGCGCCGTAGACGGCCCGCTGGGCCGGGGCTTTCTGGCCCGAGTGCATGATGCAGTTGATGAAGCGCGACAGGACCAGATCGTTGAACATGGGATCGGGACGCAGCTGATCATCGGCTTTGGTGATACGACCGGCCATGTGGGGCTCCTTTGGCTCATCCGTCGGGGGGCGAGATTCGCCTCCGACCGTCTGTTCACCGGACCGGGCTGGCGGGCCCGGAGCGATTACTTGCCGTTGTGAAAAACGCGGGCGGAAAGGACGCGCCCGGCCGACCGGCCGGACGCTGAACGATTACTTCTTGGAGCGCTTCGCACCGTACTTGGAACGGCTCTGCTTGCGCTTATCGACACCCAGGCAGTCGAGCGACCCGCGGACGATGTGGTAACGCACACCGGGGAGGTCGCGGACGCGGCCGCCGCGGACGAGCACGATGGAGTGCTCTTGCAGGTTGTGGCCTTCGCCGCCGATGTAGGCGGTGACTTCCTTGCCGTTGGAGAGCCGAACGCGGGCGACCTTGCGGAGGGCCGAGTTGGGCTTCTTGGGCGTGACGGTCTTGACGATGAGGCACACGCCACGCCGCTGCGGCGAAAGACTCAGGTCGCGGACACGCGACTTGGCGACGATCGGGCGGCGGGGGTTGCGGACGAGCTGGTTGATCGTGGGCATGGGTGCGCTGGGCTCTGGTCTTCGGACAGTTGAAGAGTTGGGCTGGAAGGATAGCCACGCGGAAAGCGGGGACAAGTGGGCGTCAATAGACCGCCAAGACCCCTCGGGGCTTCCCCCAAGCATCCCCGACCGCGACCCGGGCGGGCGGGCAGGAAACAATCTCGGCCCGCGAGCCGCTATTCTGGCAGCAGATCTCCCGCGCCGCCGGCAATCAGCGGAGCGGCCCAGGCATTTTCACGCGACGGAGCACATCATGACTGGTACATCGCTCGGACAACTCGCCCAGGGCATCCGCGTCGAGGTGCCGGTTCCGGTGGCATCGGACATCGAGGTCTCGTTCGTCATGCCCTGCCTGAACGAGGCCGAGACCTTGGAGGGGTGCATCCGGGCGGCGAACGCCTGCATCGCCCAGAATCAGCTCCGCGGCGAGGTCATCATCGGGGACAACGGCTCCACCGACGGTTCCCAGGACATCGCCCGGCGGCTGGGGGCCCGCGTCGTCGACGTGCCCCGCAAGGGCTACGGCAACGCCCTTCTCGGCGGGATCCGGGCGGCCCGGGGCCGATTCGTTATCATGGGCGATTCGGACATGTCCTACGACTTCGGCGACGCGATGAAGTTCGTCTCGCGCTTGCGGTCGGGAGACGAGCTGGTGATGGGCAACCGCTTCGACGCCGCCGGGGGCGGGGGCGTGCAGCCCGGCGCGATGCCGCTGAAGAATCGCTATCTGGGCAACCCGGTGCTCACGTGGATCGGTCGCGTGCTGTTCCGCTGCCCCGCCCGCGACTTTCACTGCGGCCTGCGCGGCATGCGGAAGGAGGCGTTCGAGCGCATGGACCTCCGCTCTCCGGGGATGGAGTTCGCCAGCGAGATGGTGATCAAGGCGACATTCAAAGGAATGCGGATCTCCGAGGTGCCCGTGAAGCTGCACCCCGACGGCCGCAGCCGCCCGCCGCACCTCAAGCCGTGGCGCGACGGCTGGCGGCATCTGCGATTCATGATCTGCCACTCGCCGCGGTGGGCGCTGCTGATCCCGGGGATCGTGCTTCTGACGGCGGGGCTGCTGGGTGGCGCCGCGGTGGCGGCGGGGGACGTGCGGGTCTTAGGCGTGAACCTGGGCGTGCACACGCTGGTGGCGGCGGCGCTCGCGGTGATCCTGGGTCATCAGTGGGTGATGGCGGGGATGGTGATGCGCGTGTTCGGACTCCGCACGGAGATCGGCCGTCCCGGCGCGTGGGCCGAGCGGATTGCCGGGTGGGTGAACTTTGAGCGGGGCCTGATCGCGGGCGCGGCGCTGACGCTCGCGGGACTCGCGCCGATGCTGTGGGTCGTGTGGCGCTGGGCCCAGGGCGGCTACGGCACGCTCGAGCCCACGCAGACGCTGCGGCCGATGCTGGTCGGGGCGACGATTCTGGTGCTGGGCGTGCAGACGGCGCTGGCGGCGGTAATCGGAGCGATGTTCCGCATGCGGAGAGACGCCGATGTCGCCTGAGCCGGGGACGGCCGCGACGCGGACGGGCCGGGGTGTCGCCGACGGGCTCCGCGTGCCGAGGTGGTGCTGGATGGCCGCGGCGATCCTGGTGCTGCTCAAACTCGTGCTGATCTCGCACGACGAGCTCATCGCGTTCGGGGACGATGATTACGGATATGTCTACGGCGCGTCCGAGCTGCACTGGGGCATCGCATATTCGACCTTCCACTACTCGCGGCAACCGCTCTATCACCTCTTCCTGGCCGGGGGCGAGGTGTTCGGGCTGCCGGGACGACTGTGGATGGAGGCGGCGTGGGTGGGCGCGTGCCTGGTGTCGCTGGTCGGGCTCCGGCGTCTTGGGCTACGGGGGTGGCTGAGCCTTCTGGGCTTCGGCCTGGCGCTCTTTCACCCGTGGACGCTGATGCTCTTTAACCGCACGCTCAGCGACGGGCTGTACGGCGCGGCGATGTTCCCGTTCCTGGTTGGTCTGTGCGTGACGATCACACGGACGGGCTGGGGCTCGATGGCCCGATGGGGCGTCTTGACGGGCGTGCTCGGCGCGGTCGCCGCCAACACGCGTCTGGAGTCGATGCTTGTCACCGGGGCGCTTGCCATCGCGGGGGCGTGCCTGATCGGGATGCGGCTCGCGGGCGAGTCGGGCTGGCGCCGTACCGGCCTGCGCGCGGCGTGGGGTTTAGCGGTCCCGCTGGCGCTCACGATGGGGATGAGCCAGTCGATCAAGTGGGCCAACCAGCAGAAGATCGGGGCCGCGGTAGTCAGCGACTTTGACCTGCCGGGCTTCAAGCGGCTGTACGCGGCGCTGCTGGCCGTGCGCCCGACGGGGGCCGAGGACCTGCGGATCAGCATCCCGCGCGACGTGCGCGAGTGGGCCTATGAGCACAGCCCGACCATGGCGACGCTGCGGCCGCTGCTCGAGGAAGATACGAAGGTTCTGGGGTATACGCGCCCGGTGCGGACACTCACGGGCGTCAGCGGCGAATACGGCGGGTGGACGGTCTGGGCGCTGCGGGTCGCGGCGTGGCAACTGCGGTCCTGGCCGTCGGCGGGGGAGCTGGACGCCTTTTATGCCAAGGCCGCCGGGGAACTCGAGGGCGCGCTCCGGGAGCATCCGGCAAAGCGGCGGTTCGTGCTGGCCTCGTTCGTGCCGCCGGATTGGGACGGGCTGGGGCGCGAGCTGCCGGGCTCTCTGCGGCGGACGATGGCCGAGATGTTCCGAGCGTCGTACGCCCGCGTGGCGGACGTCGAGCTTGACGCGAAGGCGGTCGCCCGGATCGACGCCGTGGGCCTGCGGCGGCCGTCGCTGGTGGAGATCAAGAACGGCCACGGGGCGGATATCACGCCCTGGCAATCGCCCGGGAACGTCGCGCGGCTGGATCGCGTGAAGAGCGGGATCGGGGCCGCGCTTGCGCCGTTGACGATCGCCGCGTGCGTCGTCGTGCTGGCGGCGGGGGTGTGCGCGCTCGTCTCGCTGCTCCCTGGGTGGCGCGGGCGCGTGCCGGTCCGGTGGTGGGTGGTGTCGGCGGTGATGCTCTCGGCGATCGCGGGTCGCGTGCTGCTTGTCGCGCTCTTGGACGTGACGGGGATCGGCGTGCAGATGCGGTACCTGTTCGCGGCCGCGGGGCCGCTGATCGTCGTGGCGGTGGTGAGCCTGGGCGTGCTGCTGACGCTGGGCGTCTCGGCACTGCGGCGTGGAAAGACCGCTCAGACCCGCGGGGTTTGAGGGTCGACCGGCAGGCCGCAGTTCGGGCAGGAGACGGCGCCGGGGATGTCGGTGAGATCGTCGCCGCAGCGTGGGCAGCGGCGACGGGACGCGACCTCGGCCTTGGAACCGCGCGCGACCTTGATCGCCACCACGACCAGCGGCACGGCAAGCATGGCCAGCCCGAGGGCTTTGAGCACTCCCGACAGGGCCGGGCTCGTCCCGGAGGCGTTGGCGGCCCCGAAGAGAACGACCATCGCCAGCAGGCACAGCCCGCCGAAAACGGCGCCGGCGAGGAAGGGGTGACGCGAGAACCAGGACATGCGGCGACGATAGCGGCTTGCGCCGCGCTACACAGCCTCGCCCTGCTCGCCCCGCCCCCGGGCGCAGGGCCGAGGGCGGGGAGCTCGCGTCGACCGCGAAGGGTCGGGCGCTTCAGCGGTCGCGGCTGACCTTCTTGACCTCGACGGAGCCGATCCAGACCTTCTCGCTGCTCTCAAGATCGGTCAGGTCGAAGTTGACCTGGTAGTACTTGCTGACGGTGCGACCGTCGAGCGAACGCTGCTGGATGTCGTTGATGTCGCCAAGCAGCACGAGGTCGGCGCCGGTCTCGTTCTTCATCTGCTTGCGCGTGGCGGCGGAGTTCCACTCCTGGCCCTGGAGCCGCTCATCGCGGAGATCGGGGCGATCGCCCTTGGCCGCCACGACGCGGACGCGGCCGGAGTTGAGCATCTCTCGCTCGAAGTTCCGCGTGAACGTGAGCGTGTTGATGTAGTCCTGCGTGTTGTTCTTGATCGCGCCGACGAGAATGATCGGACGCTGCCCGTTGTGCTCGGCGATCCAGCGGTCGATCCAGCCGCGGAACGAGGCGTCGTTGACCATGCCCTGCCAGACCAGGCGGGCGTCGGTGTCGTTGAAGCGGTAGTCGACGTCGACGACGGCGTCGGCGGGGACGCGCTTCACATCGCGATAGGGCGCGCTGCACGCGGAAAGGGCCAGCGGGGACGCGACGCAGAGAGCGGCGAGGACCATCTTCGAGATCGGGGGCATGGGAGACTCCTTCGTGGGCTGTTGTACCGGCGAGCCGGCGGCTGGTTGTTGGTGCGGGACGGGGAGCTACGGACGGCCCTTGCCCGGCTAACGCCAATAGTGCTCGACAATCGTGACCAGTTCCTTGTCGGGGCTTGGACCGACGGTGATGATCTTCTCGGGGCTTGTATAGACCGCGCCGGCCAGACCGCCCGCTGCGCCCACCCCCCCACCACCCTGAAAGACCAGCCGAACGCGGTACTGGCCCGGTTCGAGCTTCACGGCCCCGACGTCGGCCCGCCCGGGCATGAAGTTCCAGCTCCGCAGATCGGCCTTCTCGGTCAGCGTCACGAACGCGAGCCCGGCGAGGATCATCCCGATCTGGGCCGCGTCGCGACCGCCGCCGCGGCCGGAGGCCCCCTTGACGGCCTGCGTCCCCGCGAACGCCGCGGCGGCCTTGAGCTGCGATCGGATCAGCGTCCGCGCGTAGATCAGCGGCAACTGCCGGCGGTGGTTCTCCGTCGCGACGGCACGGAGGTCCTCGACCTTGTCGAGAAGAATGCTGCGGGCCTCGCCGCCGCCCACAGGCTCGGCGATGACGCGGACCGACCCGACCTCGGCCGACCCGCCCACCAGCTGCGGGAGCTCGAAGTACACGGGCCACTCGAAGAGCGGGATCGGCCCGATCCGCTGGGCGACCTTGTGGGGCCCGCGGCCCGACAGCCCGACGAAGAGCACGTTCACCGCCGACGGACTGAGCTCGCCCAGGCCCGCGAAGCGCGAGGCGTCGACGCCGCCTTCCAGGTTGCGCTGCAGTTCGAGCGACGATTGCAAGCGCCGCCCCGCAACGGCTTGGCTGGCGGCGTCGCCATCCTTCATGAACGCCAGGGCCGTGAGATAGGTTCCGAGCGTGGATTCGAGGAAGTTGCCCTCGGCGTTTACGTCCGCTCCGACGCTCGCGGGCGGGGGCCGGAGTGTGGTGCCGCCGCGGGCCTCTTTGGCGACGGCCTGGCGGGTGCGGACGTAGCGATCGCGGAGCACGTCGGCCTTGCCGGCCATGCGGCGGGCCTCGACGGTGGCACCGCCGCCGATCTCGCCGCGCTCGAGTCGGGCGAGCATCTTGAGAACGTTGGTGTAAAGATCCTCGTAGGGCTCGCCGAAGTAGGGGGCGACGGTGTCGTTGAGCAGCCAGCGCGAGAACTCGTCGCTCCCGGAGGGCTCGCGCTTGACCTCCATGTACGCCTCGGCCTTCTCGAGCAGGTCGACGGTCGTCTGCGTGTCGTCGAGCGCGAGCGCCACGGCCCCGCGGTCGAGCCAGTACAGCAGCTGGTTGCGACCCGTGTACAGGTCCTTGGTCGCCGGCGCATCGAGGACGGCCGCGGCCTGCTGGTAGCGGCCCTGCTCGTGGAGCTGGCGAAGCTCGACGCGGTTGGTATCAAACGGCGTGACGCAGCCCGGGAGCACAACGCTCAGCACGCCCAAGGCGGGCACGAGCAGGAGACGCGGGATGCTCTGGCGGGCGGACATCGTGGGGCGGCCGACTCCGTTCGGATCAATACGCGACATGGGCGGGGGTGGGCCCGCATTCTAGTGGCCGCGCTCCCGGAAGTTGCGCCGGGCTCTACGCTCGGGCTGGCCCTCCCATCGCCGGCGCAGGGCCCATCCTGGAGCACCCGATGAGCCTTGCCGACCGCCCCGCCACCCCCCCAGCCCCCCCCACTCCCGCCCTAACCCTCCGGGCTTTCCAGCAGCTCATTCGCGACCGCTACTTCGCCACCGACTCCGCCCGCGGCACCGCCGGAACGTTCCTGCTGTTCATGGAGGAGGTCGGCGAGCTGGCGACGGCGTTCCACGACAACCGTGCCGGCAAGTCCAAGCCCATCACGCCCGAGCAGCGCGACAACCTCGTCGAGGAGTTCGCGGACGTGCTGGCGTGGCTCGCGACGCTCGCGAACATCAACGGCGTCGATCTGCAAGAGGCGGTCGGAAAGTACACCGAGGAGGGCCGCGTCGAGGGAACCAAAGAGTAAGGCTGGGCGCCGCTCAATCCTCCTCTTCGGCGGCCAAGAGGTCGGCATAGCCGCAGGCGATTGGCTCGCCCAGCGCGGGCCTGAACTTGGCCGTCAGAGAATCGATCAGCTCGTGGGCCTTGGCCAGGTTGCGCTCCGGGCAGACCAGGGCCTCGAACTCGAGGAAGTTGCCGAGGCTCTCGACGCTGTCGAGGTGGACGCGGACGCCCTGATAGGTCCAGAGCTCCCGCTTCTTTTTGACGACCGTCCACACTGGCAGCGGGCTTGTGCCGAACCGCTCGAGCGCTATGTGCTCGGGATAGATCGTGAAGGTGCTCAGCTTCGCCTTAGTGCGCCCGGGGCGGGAGTAGAACACCCACTCGGTCGCGTGCCCGACGGTCTCTCGCTTCTTGAGCTTGGCGTCCGGCACGCGGTAGTACGTGTCGGTCTGCTCGAGCGTTTCGGCGTGGAGGGCCCCGATGCTGGCCGCGATCGTGCGGGCCAGTGGCAGGTCCTGGAGTTCGGCTTTGTATTCGACGTTCTGCATGGTCTAGATCGCGACTCCCCCCGGGCCCGCTGCTCCCGGACGCTCCGGAACTCCCGACAGGTTATCGCAGCCCGAGCCGCGACAGCTCGGCGAGCAGGCGGGCTTCGTCCCAGACCTCGACGCCGAGTTGCTCGGCTTTGGCGAGCTTGGAGCCCGGCGAATCGCCGCAGATCAGGATCGAGGTTTTGCTCGACACCGAGCCGGAGGCCTTGGCCCCGTGTGCCTCGAGCAGGTCCTTGAGTGCTTCTCGCTCGAAGGATTCGAGCGTGCCGGTGATGACGATCGTCTTGCCGGCGAACGCACCGGCCGCCCCGTCGCCCGGCCCGCCCGCCGCCGACGGCGCCCGATAGTCGTGGCTGCTCAGGTCCACGCCCACGCCCGCCAGATCCTCGAACGTGCGGCGAGCCACTTCGCTGTGCAGATAGCCGTGCACGACCCCTGCCGTCTCCTTGCCAAGGCCCGTCTCGGGTCGGTCGGTGGGCTTCTCGGCGAAGCCCAGCCGCCGGGCCTCCTCGGTCTTCAGGGACTTTGGCCGGAGCTTCGGTTCGCTGGCGGCAAGCAGATCATCGAGGCCTTTGAACTGCCTCGCGAGCGCCTTGGCCGTCGCGTCGCCGACGTGGCGGATGCCCATGCCCGCGAGCACCTTGGCCAGCCCGCGCCCCTTGGCCGCCACGATGCCCGCGAGCAAATTGTCGATCTTCTTCTCGCCCATCCGTTCGAGGCTCAGGAGCGACTCGCGGTGCTCGGCGAGGCGGAAGATGTCGGCGAAGGTGTCGAGCGGCACCCGCGGGGTGGCTGGGCCGACGCCAAGCTCGGCCCGCCGCGGGTCGTCGGGGAGAAGGTGCGTGCCGCGGATCTGATCGACGGTCTTCTCACCCAACCCGTCGATGTCCATCTGCTTCCGCCCGGCGAACCAGATGAGCCGCTCGCGGACCTGGGCCGGGCACTCGGGGTTCACGCACCGCCGGGCCGTCTCCAGCCGCGGGTCGTCGCTGGCTTCGGGCGGCTCGATCTCCACCGGCCCGCAGCACACCGGGCAGGTCGATGGCGCGACGATCCGCCGGGCCCCGGCGGGCCGCGCGTCGAGCACGACGCCGGCGATGTATGGGATGATCTCGCCGGCCTTCTCGACGTGGACCGTGTCGCCGATGCGGATGTCGGTGCGGGCGGCGGAGGCGTCGTCGGGGTCCGTCGAGGCGTCGAGGATCCGGCCATAGTTGTGCAGCGTCGCGTGCTGCACCACCGTGCCGGCCAGAAGAACCGGCTCCATCACCGCCCGCGGCGTGACTTTGCCGGTTTTGCCCACCTGCGCATCGACCCGAAGAAGCACCGTCGTCTTGCGTTGAGCGGGGAACTTGTACGCGACAAACGCCCGCGGGCTCTTGGAGGTGAAGCCCAGCTGGTCCTGGCCCGCGAAAGCATCCACCCGCACCACCACGCCGTCGATGGCCCAGAACTGAGCGTGCCGCACGGCGTCGAACCTCCGGATCGCGGCGATGACGGCCTGGATGTCGTCGCTGACAACCAGGGGCGTATTGATCGGCACGCCGAGCGCCTTGAGCTTCGCGAGGAAGCCCGAGTGGGTTTGGGCGAACGCGGGGTCGGAGATGACCCCGCGGCCGTGGGCGACGAAACCCAGCCGGCGCGACGCGGTGATGCGGGTGTCGAGCTGCTTGAGGGTCCCCGCCGCGGCGTTGCGCGGGTTGAGGAACAGGTCGTCCCCCGAGGCCTCGCGCTCGGCGTTGACGCGTTCAAACTCCTTGAGCGGGAAGAAGACCTCGCCACGGACCTCGAGCACGCCGGGCGCGTCGCCATCGAGCGCGAGCGGGACGGCGCGGATGGTGCGGACGTTGGCGGTCACGTCGTCGCCCCTGATGCCGTCGCCGCGGGTGATGGCGCGGGCGAGTCGGCCGTCCTCGTAGCGGAGGCTCATGGCGATGCCGTCGATCTTGGGGTCGGCGACGAGCACGACCCCGCGGGCGGCCTTCGGCAGGCCGGAGACGCCGAATAGACCTTCGGCCGCCTGCTCGTCGCTCCCGCCGCCGAGGTCTCGCACGATCCGCTCGTGCCAGTCCAGCAGGCCGCGGTGCCCGTCGTGCCCGAGCTCGTAGGTGTTCTCGATGCTGAGCATCGGGGCCGCGTGCCGGACGGTCTCGAACCCCTCGATCTCGCCCGCCCCGACGCGCCGCGTCGGGCTCTCGGGGTCGTCGAGCTCGGGGTGCTCTCGCTCCAGGGCCGCGAGCTCGACGAGAAGCCGGTCGAACTCGATGTCGGACATGATCGGCTGGGCGTGGGCGTAGTAGGCCCGGTTGGCCCGTTCCAGCAGGTCGCGGAGGTGCTTCGTGCGCTTCTCGGGCGTGTCGGTGGCCACGGGCTGAGGGTACCACGCGTGGTTCGCGCCCGGCTTGCACCGCCGGGCAGTATCATCGCCCGCATGACGGCCAAGATCATCGACGGCAAACTGCTCGCTCAGGACTATCGCGCCAAGATTGCGATCCGCGCCGCCGCGCTCGAGAAGCTCTGGCACGGCCACCGCAAGGTCCGGCTCGACGCCATCCTCGCCGACACCGGCGACGCGGGCGCGAGGCTATACGCCGAGAGCCAGGCCAAGACCTGCCGCGAGCTGGGCATCGACTACGTGCTTCACGAGCTCCCGGCCAGCAGCTCGCAGGACGACATCGCCGGCCGCGTCCTCCTGCTCAATACCCGCGACGATGTGGCGGCCATCATGGTTCACATGCCCCTGCCCGCGGGCGTCGACCCCTACCTCGTCCAGCGGCTCATCGCCCCCGAGAAGGACGTCGAGGGCGTGAACCCGGCCAACATCGGCAACGTGGTCTACGGCCGGTCCTCGCTCGCGCCCTGCACCGCCATGGCCGTCATCAAAATGATCGAGCGGACTGGGGAGGAACTCCGCGGGAAAAACTGCGTGGTCGTCGGCGCGTCCAACCACGTGGGCAAGCCCATCGCGGTGCTGCTCATGCGCCAGGACGCGACGGTGGTGAGCTGCAACAAGTGGACGCCCGACCTCCCGCGGCTCACCGAGCGGGCCGACGTGCTGGTCGCCGCGGCGGGCGTGCCGGCCCTGATCTCGCGAGAAATGGTCAAGCCCGGCGCGATCGTGATCGACGTGGGCGTGAACCGTGTCAAGGCCGTCGACGGCACGACGCGGACGGTGGGCGACGTGGATTTCGCCGCCGTCAGCGCCCCCGGCGGAGCGGGATGGATCAGCCCCGTGCCCGGGGGTGTGGGTCCGATGACGGTCTCGATGCTGCTGCTCAACGTCGTCGAGGCGTGGCAGCGGGCCTCGGGCGTGGTCGAGACCCAGAACCGCCCTACCGTTGACTGAGCCTTCGATGCCAGAGAGCGAGATCCGGGCCTCCGGAAGATGTCCGGCCCCTGTTCGTTGACTTTACCGGTCGACCGCACTGTAATTGGCGAGTTCGGCGGCCATCTATCCGATTGGATACGTCATGTTCACCGCGTCGCTCCCTCTGACCCTCGGCCTCATCGAGGGCATGTTCAGCCCTTGGCACATGCTCATCCTGGGCTTCATCGCCCTATTAATCTTCGGCCGTCGGCTGCCCGAGGTTGGCCGCAGCCTCGGCAAGGGCATCACCGAGTTCAAGAAGGGCCTGAAGGACACGGGCGAAGAAGCGATCGGCGGCGAGCAGCCGAATAATCAGCAGCAAACCCAGCAGTCCTACGGCAACCGCCTGCCCGAGCAGACCCGCCAGGCCCCGACGGCCCGCATCGAGCAACCTCGCCAGTCCCAGACGTCCCAGGGCGTGCGCGTCGGCCGCCAGGACATGATCGACTGACCGCCATCGGCGCCGTAATGGCGGCCCGGCTCTTCCCGCGGCGCTCGATCGGTTGCCAGCGGCGGAGTGGGCGGTATCATCCCCCTCACCTTTGCCGAGGTAGCTCAGCTGGTTAGAGCGGGACATTCATAACGTCCAGGTCGGCGGTTCGAGTCCGCCCCTCGGCACTTCGCGGCCGGTCCCACGATCGGCCGATTTCAAAATCAGGCGTTCACGCCGCGGACCGGTGATCCACCGGTCCGTGCCGCGTTTCGCGTCTGCCTTGCTCGCGCTGTCGTCGCCGCTCTGAAGCAACGACCCGTGCCGTGGTTTCCAGGCCTTCGAACAGAAACGCCCGGCGGTGGGCCGGGCGTCGAGTGGGAGTGAATGGCTAGAGTCGGACTTGAACCGACGACCCCCGCATTTTCAGTGCGGTGCTCTACCAACTGAGCTATCTAGCCGAGCGTGGAGCGAAGGGTACCGCGCACCGGGCGTTGGTCAAGCCCGGCTGGTGCCATGCGTTTGACCATCAGGCCCGATACCCTGCTGGTCCATGACCTCCGCGCCCGCCGCCCGACCCACTCCCGTCCCGTCGACGCCCAAGCCCGCGCTGCTGGATGTGCGCGATCTGAACACCCATTTCCCCGTCAAGTCGGGCATCCTGCAGCGCACGACCGGGTTCGTCCGGGCCGTCGACGGCGTGTCGTTCTCGCTATCGCGGGGCGAGACCCTCGGCCTGGTGGGCGAGTCGGGCTGCGGCAAGACCACCGTCGGCCGCACGATCCTGAAGCTCATCCCCGCCACCTCGGGCGCGGTCGTCTTCGACGGCGTCGACGTCTATAGGGCCCGCGGCGAGCAGCTCAAGAAGCTCCGCAAGCGCATGCAGATCGTCTTTCAGGACCCCGCCGGCAGCCTGAATCCGCGGATGCGGGTGGTCAACATCATCGGCGAGCCCCTGCTCGTCCACGGGCTGGTCACCGATCGCAGCCAGCTCCGCGACCGCGTCGAGCAGCTGCTGGTCCGCTGCGGCATGCCCAAGGCCGCCGCCGACCGCTATCCCCACGAGTTCTCCGGCGGGCAGAAGCAGCGCATCTGCATCGCGCGTGCCCTGTCACTCGAGCCCGACTTCATCGTCTGCGACGAGCCCACCAGCGCGCTGGACGTGAGCATCCAGGCCCAGATCCTCAACCTGCTCAAGGACCTGCAGCGCGACATGGGCCTGTCGTACCTGTTCATCAGCCACGACATGGCCGTCATCCAGCACATGTGCGACCGCATCGCCGTCATGTACCGAGGCAAGATCGTCGAGGAGGGGACCAAGCGGGCCGTCATCGACACGCCGCAGCACAAGTACACCCAGTCGCTGCTCTCGGCGGTCCCCGTCGCCCGGCCGGGGAACAAGAAGCAGCGGGTGGTGTTCGACGGCGGGGCGAACTGAGTTGGCGGGCCCGCACGCGATCCCGCGTGGGGCCGAAACTCCTCTCGAGGTAGGTTACGTGCTGACCATCGCCATCATCGGCTCGGGATTCTCCGGCACGCTCACGGCCGTGCAGCTGGCGCGGCGACACGCACAGCGACTCTCCCGGATCGTGATTCTGGACCGCTCGGGCGCGTTCGGCCCCGGGCTGGCGTATGCGACGCCCTCGCCGGTGCACTACCTCAACGTGCCCGCCGGCAACATGAGCGCGCTGGACGATGATCCGGCTCACTTCCTTCGATGGGCACAGGCGAGGGACCCGGCGGTCCACACCGGCTCGTTCGTGCCCCGCGGGGTGTACGGGCTGTATCTCCGCGAACTGCTCGCCCAAGCCAGCGAGGCCCATCCGGGCCTCATCCAGACCCGCGCCGACGCCGCCACCGCCGTGCGGCTTCAGACCGGCGACCGCGTGCTCGTCAGCACGAGCTCGGGCCGGCCGCTGATCGTCGACCGCGTCGCGCTTTGCGTGGGCAACTGCCCGTCGCCCAGCGTGCCAGGGCTCGAGCCCGACGTCCGACACCACGCGGGCTACATCGCGAACCCCTGGGACCCCGGCGCGATCGCGTCGATCCTCCCCGACGAGCCGGTGCTCATCGTCGGCACCGGCCTCTCAATGATGGACGTTGCGATGCAGCTGCACGCCCAGCGGCACGCGGGTCGGATCTTTGCCCTCTCACGCCACGGCCTGCTCAGCCGGGCCCACCGCTCGCCCAGCCGCCCGCCGGCCCACGGCCACCCGCCCGAAGCGCTCGCGACCTGGGACGGCTCGGCCCGGGCCCTCCTGCGCACCCTGCGCCAGGCTGTTCGAGAGCACGCGGCCCACAGCGCCGACTGGCGCGATGTGATCGGCTCGCTCCGCTCCATCACGCCCGGGCTCTGGCAGCGCTTGACCGAGGCCGAACGGGCCAGGTTCCTCTCGCGGCTTCGGAGCTACTGGGACGTGATCCGCCACCGGGCCGCGCCCGAGACGGCGGCCCAGATCGCCGACCTGATCGCCTCTCGCCAGTTGGTCGTCCGGGCCGGGCGGCTCGCCCGAGTGGGCCTTTCGACCGACGGTGCCGGGGCCGGGCGGCTGCTCGAAGCCTCGTTTGTGCCCCGCGGTTCGGAGATCGTGCAGACTCTCCGGGTCGCCCGCGTCATCAACTGCCTGGGCCCTCAGACCGACGCCCGGCGCGTCGATGACCCGCTGCTCACCCAGCTTCTGGCCCAAGGCATCGCGTGCGTGGATCCGCTGGGCCTCGGGCTTGAAATGACGGACGCGCACGCCCTGATCGATGCTCGCGGCCACCCGGTCAACCAGGTCTTCGCCGTCGGGCCGTGCCGGCGGGCCCAGCATTGGGAAGCGACGGCCGTGCCGGAGCTCAAGAAGCAGGCCGTGCTCGTGGCCGACGCGATGGCCGGTGCAGGGGTCGCGGCCCGGGCCTGATGAACGCGGGCCGGACTCATTGCCCGGTGAACGTCCACGCCCCGGCCGCCGGCTCGCGGCGGACGCCCGTCCATCGGCGATACACCGGCGAGAGCAGCTCGACCTCGAAGACCGGGCCGTCGACGACAACCTGGCACTCGCCCTCGGTCACGCGGGAGACCTCGCCGCGACCGCCCGAGATGGGGCCCTGGTAGTCCAAGTACACCGCCCGGTGGTCGGGGAGGCGTTCCGCGGCGAAACCGCTTACATGCGGGTCGTGGGGGCGGACCAGCACGCGGAACGTGATCAGCCCTCCCTCGCGGGGGGTGGCCGGCTCCATCATCCAGTCGTAGTGCCACCGCCCGTCGGGCGTGTCGTGGCGGAGCAGGACCCATCTGGGCATGGCGGGATCGTACAGCCGCACGGCTCCGGGACCCGGGCCGCAAGGATCACGCCCGGGCGGGCGGGATTCCGATACACTCCGGCCCGATGGATCTTGCCCAAGCCCCCCACTCTCGCGAGGTTGCGTATGCCCCCCGTCCGGCTCATGACCCGCTCGCTGATGCTGACCGTTGTTGCCTGCTCGACGCTGATGGCCCTGCCGGGCTGCGGCGGGCCGCGGGCGTTGCCCGCCGTCAAGGACTCGGGCGAGTTCAATCTGCGCAACGGGCGGTTCGACGAGGCGCTCGGGGATTTTAAGGAATACATCGACCGCTCGCCCGGGCGGGCCGACGTGCACTATCTGCTGGGCAAGACGTACCTGGCCCGGGGCGAGTCGGCGTTCGCCGTCGAGCAGATGCACGTGGCGCGGTCGATCCGGATGGAGGACGACGAGATCTTCGCGGGCCTGTGCGAGGCGCTCTATGCCGACAAGCAGCTTGATGAACTGAACCGGACGCTGCGGGCCCGGACGGTTGATCGCGGGCGGATGCAGGACTGGGCCCTGCTTGCCCAGTATGCCGAGAAGCTCGGCGACCGCGACGAGGTGCAGCGTGGCTGGCTCACGGCGGCCCAGGTGGACCAGGGCCAGAGCGCCCTGCCGCAGCTCGGGCTGGCGCGGCTGTACCTGAGCGTGGGCGATATCGCCCAGGCCAAGCGCCGTGCGGCGATGGCATACTACATCGATCCGCTCAATGCCGAGATCAACGAGCTGGTGAAGCAGCTCAACGAGATCCCCGGCCCGACGTTCGGGATCCCGCCCGCCGAGCTGCCCGGCAACCAAGCGCCGACGGCCACGCCGGGGGTGTGATTGCGGCCCCGGGCGTGGCTCGGAACTGGACGTTTTGCGGGGTTTGACCCGCGGCGGGGTGCTTCTACACTTCATCCGGATATACGGATGAAGCGAAGGACCGGCGCAAACCCCGTGACGGACCACCTGGCGGCGCTGGGGGACGTGGTGCGTCTGCGTGTGCTTCGGCTGCTCGAGCGTGAAGAGCTCTCCGTCGGCGAGGTTGCCCGGGTTGTCCAGTTGCCCCAATCGACCGTGAGCCGGCACCTCAAGGTGCTGGCCGACGACGGGTGGGTGTTCAAGCGGACCGAGGGGACGGCGGCGTACTACCGCGTGGTGCTCGACGACCTGCCGGCTTCGCACAGGGGGCTCTGGGTCGCGGTGCGGGAGATGCTGACGGGTCCGAAGGACGAGGCCGGGCGGCGGGAGCATGCGCCCGAGCTCGACGAGGACACGCGCCGGCTCGCGAGCGTGCTCGCGGATCGGCGGAGCGATGCCCAGAGCTACTTCGGCCGCGTCGCGGGGCAGTGGGACGACGTGCGGGCCGAGCTCTTCGGCTCGCGGTTCACCCCGATCGGGCTGCTGAGCTTCCTCCCGCGGGACTGGACGGTCGCGGACCTTGGCTGCGGGACGGGCAACGCGTCGGAGGTGCTCTCGCCCTTGGTCAAGCGGGTGGTCGCGGTGGACCAGAGCCAGCCGATGCTGTCGGCGGCGAAGAAGCGGCTCGAGGGCGTCAAGAACGTCGAGTTTGTCAAGGGCGAGCTGACGGATCTCCCACTGGAGAGCTCGAGCGTCGACGCTTGCGTGAGCGTGCTGGTGCTGCACCACGTCGAGTCGCCCGCGGCGGCCCTTGCGGAGATGCGGCGGGTGCTGCGGCCGGGGGGCCAGTGCCTGATCGTCGACATGATCGAGCACGACCGCGCGGCGTATCGGCACAGCATGGGGCACCGGCACTTGGGCTTCTCGGACCGGGCGATGCTGGGCTTTGCCCGCGGGGCGGGGCTCGAGCGGGCGCGTTATGTGGCCCTGCCCTCGGACTCGCAGGCACGCGGGCCGGGCCTGTTTTCATTCACTTGTTCACGACCGACGGGCGAAGGGTGAATCCCGAAGCCCAGGAAACACGATCCAACGTATTCACGACACACCTTCCGGAGACGACCCTGTGACGACGATGACCAAGCCCCGCGTTCCGTCCACCAAGCCCGCCGCCGCCCCCAGCAAGGGGAGCGAGAGCGGCCAAGTCGGCAAGTGGACGATCGACGTCCGCAACGGCGTTGAGTTCAAGGTCCGTGACCTGGCTCAGGCCGAGCTCGGGCGCAAGGAGATCCGCCTGGCCGAGCACGAAATGCCGGGGCTGATGGCCCTGCGCGAGCGGTACAAGGGCAAGCGGCCCCTGGCCGGCGCGCGGATCGCCGGTTCGCTGCACATGACGGTGCAGACCGCGGTGCTCATCGAGACGCTGGTCGACCTGGGCGCCGATGTGCGGTGGGCCTCTTGCAACATCTTCTCGACGCAGGACTCGGCGGCCGCCGCGGTCGTGGTGGGCAAGGACGGCACGATCGCCAAGCCCGCCGGCACGCCGGTGTTCGCCTGGAAGGGCGAGACGCTCGAGGAGTATTGGTGGTGCACCGACCAGATCTTCCGCTTCTCTGGCGGCAAGCTGCCCAACCTGATCCTCGACGACGGCGGCGACGCGACGCTGCTGGTCCACAAGGGCGCCGAGTTCGAGAAGGCCGGCAAGGTCCCCGCGTTTGACGCGAAGAACGACCCCGAGGAGTGGGGCTTCATCCTGGGCCTGCTGCGCGAGTCGATCGCCAAGCGCCCCGGCTACTTCTCCAAGATGATCAAGGAGATCAAGGGCGTCTCCGAGGAGACGACCACGGGCGTGCATCGCCTCTACGACATGGCCAAGAAGGGCCAGCTCGCCTTCCCGGCCATCAACGTCAACGACAGCGCGACCAAGAGCAAGTTCGATAATCTCTACGGCTGCCGCCACTCGCTGGTCGACGGGCTCAACCGCGCCACGGACGTGATGCTCAGCGCCAAGACGGCCGTCGTGCTGGGCTACGGCGACGTGGGCAAGGGCTGCGCCCAGGCGCTCAAGGGCCAGGGCTGCCGCGTGATCGTGACCGAGGTCGACCCGATCAACGCGCTCCAGGCCGCGATGGAGGGCTACCAGGTCACGGTTCTCGAGGACGCGCTCGAGACGGCGGACATCTTCATCTCGGCGACGGGCAACAAGAACGTGATCACGCTGGATCACATGAAGAAGATGAAGGACAAGGCGATCGTGGCGAACATCGGCCACTTCGATAACGAGATCGACATGCAGACGCTGTACCGGGCGGTCGAGAAGGGCGATGTCGCCCGCGTGAACATCAAGGCCCAGTACGACGAGTTCGTGTTCAATCAGGGCAAGAAGACCGAGAGGAGCATCCTCGTCCTGGCCGAGGGTCGCCTCATGAACCTGGGCTGCGCGACCGGGCACCCCAGCTTCGTCATGAGCGCGAGCTTCACCAACCAGACCATCGCTCAGCTCGACCTCTGGCTCAACGCCCAGGGCAAGGCGACGCTCTCGGGCGCGAAGTACGAGGCGGGCAAGGTCTACACGCTGCCCAAGAAGCTCGACGAGGAGGTCGCCCGCCTGCACCTCGAGAAGATCGGCGTCAAGCTCACGCGGCTGAGCAAGGACCAGGCCGACTACATCGGCGTGAGCCCCGACGGCCCGTACAAGACCGACATCTACCGCTACTGATCGCCGGTCGTCGCGATCGCACGCCCAACGCAGGCAACGCACTCAGGCCCGGGCACACGCCCGGGCCTGTTTCTTTGCTCGATAGTCGGTGCGAGCGATCGCCGGCCGGCCGGTAAGGTGGTGGGCCGTCAGCGGCGGACGGACTTTGAGGACTTGCTGGCGGGGAGCTTCCCGACGGCCTTCTTCGCAGCGACAGGCTTCCTTTTCGCGGCGGTCTTCTTCGCCGTGCCGGTCTTCTTCGCGGGGGCGGCAGTGGCGGCCTTCCCGCTCGCTCCGCCCGGGGCTCGCAGGGCCCCGATCACCTCGTCGGCATGATCCGCGACGGAGACCTTGTCCCAGCGCCGGAGCACCCGGCCATCGGCGCCGATGAGGTACGTCGTCCGCACCACGCCCATGTACTTCCGGCCGTACATCGACTTCTCCTGCCACACGCCGAAGCGGTCGCACACCGCGGGGGCGGCCTTGTCCGACGCGGGCTCGTCGGCGAGAAGTGGGAACGGCAAATCGTGCTTGTCGGCAAACCTGCGGTGGCTGGTGACTGGGTCGGGGCTGATGCCCAGCACGGCGGCCCCGAGCTTCGAGAAGTCCGGCAGCGCATCGCGGAACTGGCAGGCCTGTTTGGTGCAGCCGTCGGTGTCGTCCTTGGGATAGAAGTAGAGCACCAGCGGCCTGCCGGCAAAGTCGGCCGGAGAACGCGCGATGCCGCGCTGGTCGGGGAGTGTGAACGCTGGTGCTTTCTGTCCGGGATCAATCAGCGGCATGGTCCGTCTCCATTCCCCCACCCCCCAAATCCCAACCCCCACCACTCAACCACCCAACCACTCAACCACCAAAACCCGCCAAGACGCCGATTCTCGCATGTGCGGGAGTCGGCGTCTCGCTCTACCGACCCAAGGACGGAACGCAGAGTACGCGGAGCAACCCGAGAAAACTGGAGGAGAAATCGGGTGCAAACCCACACTGCCCTGCTCAGGTCTTCTCCGGCTTCTCCGGCTCCTCCGGCTCCTCCGCGTTCCTCTGCCTTCCTCTGCCTTCCCGTCTGCGCCTCGCTTCGCGGCCTTCGGTTTTCCTTCGTCTTCTTCGCGTTGAAAACCAGTGAGCGTGAGCAGGGGATGGTGAGGGCAGACGGGTTGAGGCAGACCCGGTTTAACGCGAAGGAAAACGAAGTGAGACCGAAGATCACGAAGGAAGACCGGAATGCGGAGGGACCGGAGGGACCGGTACACATCAAAAAACTTTGCGTTTCAACCCGCTTCAACCTCTGGTCTTCTCCGCTCGCTCCGGTTTCTCCACGTTCCCGCCTTTGGACCAAGCACCCCCTGGGCGGCGGTTCGAGGACGGCGCGGGGCCGGATGCACCGAAGGTGTCAGGCGAGCAGGAGCAGCATGGCCGAGAGCGTTGCGCCGGTGAGCAGCGCGACGGCGACGGCACACACGAGCATCGACCACGTCGGGCCGCGGCGGGCGTCGGCGAGCTCGGGGTCGAGGTTCGGCGAGACGAGTTTCAAGCGGCTGACAACGTCGCGGCCCAGGGGGTCCTCGCCCAGGCGGGCGCCGTCCTGAACAATCGCGATCACAAGGCTCGCGTCGAACGGGCGAAGGTTGAGACGCTGGGCGGCGACCATCAGGCGGCGGCGGTCTTCGGGTCGGATGATGGCCGCCTGGCCGCCGAGCAGGGCACGCTTGACCTGCACCGCGAAGATCCAGCGCGGGTCCAAGGCGGCGATGGTCGACGCGGCCCGGTTCTCGGCGGCAACCACGTCGGCGATCGCCGGTGGGCTGGCGTGGCGGAGCGGCAACGCCCGTGGCGGCGGGGCATCGTCGCTGGGGACCAGACGCAACACGGGTTGGAAGGGCGTGGCGGACATCGCGTTGGGTAAATGTACAAGCAGAATCGATGCCGGGTCGGGCCGGGGTCGCTCCTGGATGCAAGTGACAGGTTGATCACATGCTCGCCCTCCGGTCAGAACCCGACCGGGGGCCGGGTCGGGCTGGTACACTGGCAAGTGTTCGGGAGTGGGCGGGTTCGGACCGATCTTTACACCGACGCATGAACACCCCCCTCCCCCCCTCCCCGGCAACCGACGCGACGGGTTCCCCGGACCGCCCGCCCACACCCGCGGCGGCGGCGGCGGCGGACCCGCTGTCGATGCTTCTGCCGGTGGTGAACACCCCCCTCTCCCCCGCCGCGATTGTTGAGCGGCTCGACGAGTTAGCCCGGCGGGGAAAGCTGGCGGGGTTTCATGCTGGCGGGTCGGGGGGGACGGGGGGAACGGGAGGGGCGGGGGCAACAGAGCGGGTAAGTTTCCACGTGACGGACTTCGGGACGCCGTTTGAGACCGTGCTGGACGCGCGGGTTCGCGCGAGAGCGGGGCCGGAGGGTGACGGCGGAACGACGCTCGAGTTTTCCACGCGGCTCAAGCCGCTGATGCCGCTGGTGTTCCTCGCGGTGCTGGTGACGACGGTGTGGCCCGGCGTGTGGCTGACGGACTCGATTCTGCGCGTGTATTTCCCGAGCTACGGCTCGTTTCTCTCGGGCCGAGGCTGGGCCACGTGGATGTGGTACCTGCCGCTGACGGTGCCATTTGTGCCCTTGTCGATGTGGACGGCGATCAAGCGGTCGCGGGCATCGGGGTACACGCAGGGCAAGGAGATGGTGCAGAAGATCCGGGCGGCGCTGGA
>JBBQRT010000027.1:0-43468 GCA_038214505.1 Phycisphaerales bacterium
GTGATCGAGACCGGCAGGCTCGCGGCGACGATCTCGTTGACGCGCCAATCTTCGTACTGAAGGCTCGGGCCGAAGTCGAGGATCGGACGCGCCGGGGGCGTGAGGCCGGCGCTGCGGGCGAGCGTCCGCTCGCCCTGGGCCCGGCCGGAGAGCTGGTCGCGGAGCCATTTCACGCCCATCGCGCTGTCGAGGTACGAGATGTAGAACCGGGGGAAGGAGTCGAGGTTGTACTGCCGCTTCATCGCCTCCTGCACCTCGGCGGGGGGGCGGCGTCCCTCGGGCTTGTCGAGCGGGTTGCCGGGCACGACCCACGCCAGCGTGAGCGTGAGGGTGTAGATCACCAGCAGGATGATCGGGAGCTGCAGGAGACGGCGAACGATGAGCCCGATCATGCCCGGGCTCCGTGGGTTCGAGCCGACCGGAGCAGTGGAACGCGAAGGTGCGAGGACGGCTCGGTACAAGAGCCCATCACGGCCTCCTTCGGGACCGTTGCGCCCTGGCGCTGTTTCTCGGGCTGTGGCGCCGGCGGCAGCACCTTGAGCTCGTCGGTCCCCTTGCCGTCGCCCAGGATGTCCATCTCGTGGACGCTCTGCTCCTGACGCGGGTGGCTGGAGACTCCGGTGAGGCGGTGCGGGTCAAAGAGGTACATCTGGACGTACTGGAACAGCGGGAGCATGGGCAGGTCGTCCTCGACGATCAGCCGCTCCGCCTGGGTCAGCAGCGCGAGGCGCTTGGCGGGGTCGGTCTCGTTGTCGGCCCGGGTCATGAGGTCTTCGAAGACCGGCGAGTTGTACTTGCGGTCGTTGTTGCCGTCGTCCTTGCGGTTGAGGTCGAGGAACGTGGTCGGGTCGCCGTAGTCGCCGAACCAGCCGCCGCGGCTGACCATGAAGTTTTGCTTCTTGAGGTCGTTGCGGAAGACCTTGACCTCGCGCTGCTGGAGGCTGACCGAGACGCCCAGGGTCTCCTCCCAGTCCTTCTTGATCGACTGGGCGATGAACTCGTGCCCGCCGTCCTTGGTGTAGAGAATATCGATAGTCGGCAGCCCGCGACCTTGGGGAAAGCCTGCCTCGGCGAGCAGGCGGCGGGCCGCGTCGGGGTCGTAGCCGAGGCCCTTGGGAGACTCGTAGCCGCCGATCGAGCCCAGGGGCACGATCGTGCTCACGGCCGACTCGCCGATGCGCCGGACCTGCTCAACGACGCGTCGCTTGTCGACCGCGAGGGCGAAGGCCTTGCGGACGCGCTTGTCGGCGAAGGGATTGTCGCGGCCGTCGGGGAGCTTGGGGAGGCAGTTGAAGTTGTAGAAATAAGTGCCGAAGGCCGGGAAGATGCTGATCCGGTTCCGCGGGTCGGGGGGGAGCGCGGCATCGATGGCGACGGGGTCGAGGCCGCGGGCCCGCAGCTCGTCGACGCGGGCCTGGTTCTCGCGGTAGAACGCGTGCTTGGCGGCGAGGATGTCGGCGCGATACGGCGCCGAGACGTCGCTGACCCAGTCGACCACGCCGGAGCGGAAGGCCAGGACCTGAGAGTTTGGATCCTCCATCGAGACGATCTGGATGGAATCGATACTGATGCGCTTGGGGTCCCAGTAGTGCTCGCTGCGCTCCATGCGCATATCGCGCTTGAATCGCCACTTGACGAGCTTGAACGGGCCGTTGGTGATAATCGTGCCGGCCTTGGTCCAGCCCGTCTGCAGCGCGATGCGGCCCGTCTGCGGGTCGGGCCGCTCGTACTGGCTCACCAGCGGCGGATACACCGGGTAGAACACGGCGAAGGCGCAGAGATCCAGAAAGAACGGCGTGGGACGCACGAGCGTGAAGGTGAGCGTGCGGTCGTCAACGGCCTTGAGCTTCACCGTCTCGTTGAAACGCCTCTCGGTCTCGCGGAAGAGGGCGACGGCGTCGGTCGCGCCGCCCGCGTCGGCCTTGCCGAAGACCTCGAGCTGCTTGGTACGCCAGTCGAAGAACTCCTTGCCGCCCTCGATGAGCTGGAAGAGGGCGGTGTAGTCGCTGGCGGTGTCGGGGAGCAGGGCCCGGCGCCAGGAGTAGACAAAGTCGCCCGCCGTCACGGGCGAGCCGTTCGACCATCTGGCGTTGTCGCGGAGGTGGAACGTGTAGGTTCTGCTGTCGGGCGAGAGCTCCCACCGCTCGGCGACACCGGGGCGAATGGTGTAGTCGGGTGTGAAGATGTCGTTGCGGACCAGGCCCTCGAACAGAGCGCGGCCGACGCGGAGGTCCTGCATCCAGCTCATGCGCTGCAGGTCGAGGGTGGCGATGTCGCCGCGATTGATGAACGTGAGGTCCGCGGGGCGGGCCGGGTCGTCGGTGGCGACGGTGGCGACCACGGCCAGCAGCAGCAGGATCGCGGGGACCAGCAGCTTGAGCATGCGTGGAGGGTAGAGGCCCGGCGCGGGCGGCCGGGCGTCGCCGGTCGCGGAAGCCCAGAGAACTCGCAGGACGGCCAGACTACTTCTTGTTGAAGCGGTCGGCCGGGAGCGAGAAAGGGGCCTGCGTCAGGGCCTCGAAGAGCCGGGCGGCCTCGCGGTTGAGCTCGGCCACGGAACCGCCGCCGGTGCCCGGGTCGCGGACGGCGTCGCCGATCTTCAGCTGGGCCGCGCCCGAGGCGCCGGAGCGCTGGGCGGCTACGAAGTACAGGCGGCTGGCCTGGTCGCCCAGAAGGCCCAGCTCGGCGCGGCTCTCGGCGGGGAGGTCGCCCGAGAGGCGACGGAGGATCAGGGCCGTCGAATCGCCCGCGGCGGCACCCGCGTTCTTGATCGCCAGCGGGCTCGGGCGGTTGCCCACGTCGCCCAGCTCGTCGAACAGCGCCTTGGTGGCACGCAGCAGCACCGAGTCCTGCTCGGGCTTGGCCCGCTGGGCCAGCGAGGCGGCTTGGGACCCGATCTCCTCAACGGCCCGGGTCCGCAGCCCGGGGATCGACTCGTCGGTCACCTTCGCGGCGATCTGCAGCGCGCTGAAAAGCGCGTCGAGCACTGCTGGGTCGTTCTCGGTGCCCAGGGCCGAGGCGAGTGCGGCGATCGCTGGGTCGGTCTGTGCGGGGATCAAGGGCGTGGAGCCCTCGCGGGCGGTGTTGAACGCGCGGGCGAAGCCCATGGCGGCCATCACGCGGACCTCGGGGCGCTTGTCCTTTAGGGCCGCCTCCAGCAGGTCCATGCCCGAGCGCGTGCCCAACTCACCAGCGAGGCGCACGGCGTTGACCGCCACGTCGGGCTTGTCGCTGGCCGCGAGCGGCCGGACAACCGGCAGCAGCTGCGTCGCGTACTCCAGCCGGAACGCGCTCGACACCCGGCCCACGCGGAGGGGCGCGACCAGGGCGTTGCGGGCCCGGCGGATGCCCGCCGAGTCGGCCGAGAGGCCCGCGGTGTTGTCGGCGATCAGCCGCCCGATGGCGGCCTTCTGCTCGGCGGAGACGGCGGGCGTGCGAGAGACCTCTTCCGCAAGCGTCGAGCCGATCTGGGCCAGGGCGATTCCGCCCAGCGGGGCGCTGAGCACGAGGGCCCCGCAGAGGAGCAGCAGGCTCGGGCCCGATCGACGGCTGGCGGTGGTGGTGGTCATCGGGCTCATCGAGGGAAAGGTCGGTTGGGCGGTGCCGGGACGATGGGTATGGGCGAGAAAGGGGGCAAACCTAGCCGGCCGGCGGCGCGGGGGTCAAGAAATGTTGCTGGCAACTCAGGGCGCGCCGGCGGGCGGGGTGCCGGGTCCGCCGCCGGGACGACCACCCGGGCGGCCGCCCGGGGACATCATCGCCCCCATGATCTTGGCGCTGAGATCCACGAGCATGTCGTCGCCGGTCTTGTACTTGTCGGCGCGGATGTCGGCGGCGACGGCCTTGAGCGTGCCGAGCATCGGCTTCATCATGCCGCCCATCATCTGGAGCATGGGGAGCTGATCGGCGGGGACGTCGACGTTGATCTTCCAAGCGTCCGCGGTGTCGGCGTTCTTGACCAGTGTGAGCCCCTCGGAGACGCCGGTGGCGGTGAGCTCGACCTCGCCGGGCTTGACGACGCGGAGGGTCGTGCCCTCGCCGAGCATCTTGTCCATGTCGCCCAGAACGCTCGCGCCGCCGGCCTTGCTCAGGCCCGTGGCGAGCTGCTTGGCCATGGGGTTGTTCTTGATCGATTCCGCCTGCGAGGCGTCGATGAGCTCCTGGAGGCCCTTGCCGAACTTCTCGCGGCAGGCGTTGTCGAAGTCCGCCGCCACGCCCGAGTCGGCGAACATCGACTCCAGCACGGGCCGGGCCGCCGCGTTGGGGATGTGCAGGTGCGCGAGCATGCGGGCGGCGTCGCCGGACTGCATGTCGCCCTTCATCGCGGCGATCGCGGCGCGGACCTCGGGCTCGACATCGCCCATGGGCGCGGCGGCCTCGCCGGGGGACGCGGGCTCGCCCGTCGGGGCCGGGGCGGCGGCGGGCTCCGCGGCAGGCGGCTTCTCGTCGGAGAGCCGCTCGAGCCTGGCCTGGATCTGCTCGGCGAGCTTCTTCTCCTCGTCGCTGCGGCCCGCGCCGGACTTGAAGCCCTCGAGCGCGAGCTTGTACGCCGCCTTGGACTCTTCGCTGGCGGCGGTGTGCTCGGCCCGGGCCGCGTCGAGCGTCGATTGGATCGACGCTTTGGCCGGCAACGCAGGCGTTGCGCTGGCCATGAGCTCCAGCACGCCGATGTACGCGCTGAGGCTCCGGCCTTGACCCGCGCGGACGTCGCCAAGGCCCTGGCTGTACGACGCGGCGGACATCTGGGCGCTGTTCTTGGACTTGTCGGTCGAGCCGCCGACGGCCTTTTTGGCGCTGGCGGCGGCTGCGGCGTAGTTCTTCACCGCGTCGCCCGTCGGGCCCGAGATCGCCTGACGCTGGTCGGCGAGTTCCTTGAGCACGTCGTCGATCGTCTTGGCGGCGACCAGCGCTTCCTGCCGGGCCGCGTCCGACGCGACGCCCTTGCGCTGGGCCAGGCCCGAGGCGTCGGCCTTGGCCTTGCGGAGCAGGTCCTGCTGTGTGGCCAGGCGGGCGATCTGGCGATCAATCTCGGCCGCGACGGGATCGAGCTTGGCTCCCTGGGCTTGGAGAATCGCGTTCTGCTGGTCCAGCGCATCGGCCTCGCGCCCGACGGCGGCGGACTGCTCCAGGAGCGTCAGACGCTGCGTCTGGCTCTGGCCATCGCCCTGCTTGCGGATCCCCGCCTCTTGCTGACGCTTGGCCCTGGCGTCGTCGCCGGCCTGCTTGGCCCGGGCGGCGAGGTCGGCGATCTGGGCCCGGACCTTGGCCTGCTCGGCCTTGAGCGTCTCGGCCTCGGCCCCGCGGGCTTGGATCTGGCGATCGAGATCGGCGAGGTCCTTGGCGGGGTCGTAGACCTTCAGGGCCGTGGAAACCGAGTTCTGGCTCAGCCACTGGTCGAGCCGAGCCCGGGCGACGCCCAGTGTGGACAGGAACGAGCGCTCCAGATCGGCGGCGTCCTGGGCCGCGATCTCGCCCATGCCGGCCTGGGCCCGGGCCACGAGCAACTGGGCAGCGGCCTGCTGGGCCGCGGTGCCCGAGTCGGTGAAGCTCTTCACGCCCGTTAATACGGACTGGTACGTGTCCTTGCGGAGCGCCTGGTTCACGCCGGGGGCCGCGGAGCCGCCGGAGATGGCCTGCAGCTTGATGCTGGCGGCCTGGATCGCCTCGTCGGCCGGATCGTGCCGGTCGCAGGCCGAGAGGGCCAGCCCCGAAGAGAGCAGGAGGGCGATCGCGGACCGGTGAAGGCGGTGGGTGGTCGTCTGTGCAAGCAAGGACATGGCTCCTGCGGATCGGACGGTCAAGCACGCCGCCGGGGGATGAGTGGGCGGACTGGGGACGGCGTGGAGAGCGAACACTGTACCAACATTGACCGAGTCGTGCCGATCGGTGCGGGCATGACCGGGTAACGAGCACTCCCGGACAGGTCCTGAACGCTGCTGGATCCCCGCACCGCCCACCTCTAGTCAAACTGTCCGTCCGGATCACCTGGACGGTTGCCTAGGCGTGCCGCCGGTTGAAGGGGCTGTCGGTTCTGGAGTATCGACGGCGTCGGGACCCGGCGCGGACGGGGCCGGCGCGTCGGGTGTTGGGGCCGGGGCGGGCGCGGGGGCTGGGGCTGCGGGCGCGGGCTGCGGCGGCGGCGGCGGGGGCGCGAAGTCCGGCTGGGGCGCTTTGCCGCGGGGCGCGACGACCAGCGGGCGAAGGGATTCATAGACGATCGGGTACTCGGGCCGCGGCTTGTAGAGGCTCTTGATCCATTCGACACCGGACTTGAACGCCCGATCTTCGTCGGTCTGGAAGACGGGCTTGAACGCGTCGCGCGAGCCCACGCCGCGGAAGACCGGCGGGTGGGGCAGTCGCGAGCGGCCCTTGGGCAGGCCCAGCTGCAGGAGCAGAGAGCGCTCGGGGGACTCGAAGTCCAGCAGTGGCGTGCCGTCGGCGGTGCGGAAACGCGAGAGGATCAGGAAGTTGGTGTAGAGCGATCGCTCGGCGTTGGCTCGGCGATTGAAGAGGATCAGGCGGCCGGCCTCCATCCCGCCGTGGCACTGGGTGGTGGCGCAGGAGTTGAGCAGCCACGTGCGGGCGACCTGGTCGCGGAAGAGCTGCATGGGCTTTGGCGGGTCGAGCACCTGCACGTCTTTGTAAAACTCGCGGGCTTGGAGGCGGAACATCAGGTCCAGCACGTCGGCGGGACCTTTGCGAAAAATCGCCTCGCGGCCCTCGCGGGTAATGGGGACCAGCGGGTGCGCGGAGTATGCCTCGAGCACCTTGGCGATGGTTTCACGAGGGATCAGCAGCCGGGGGTTGGTGGCCAGGTCGATCTCATAAACCTTCATCAGGTCGACCTGCTCCTGGCTGAGCAGCGGGAAGTCGATGCGGGGGAGTGGCCCGGGCTTGGGGACTTCCGGGCCGTCGTCCTCCTCGGGCTTGGGCTTGGCCTGACGCTTGGCCTTGAGCTGGATCTGCTGCTCGAGCAGGGTCCGGAGCTTGAGCGCTTGGGGGTGCGAGGGATCGGCCTTGAGGGCCCGCTGCACCTCGGCGTAGGCCCACTCGTACTTCTCGCGCGTCTGGAGCCACTCGGCGAGCTTGACGATCTGGTCCGCGTCGTCGCCCACGGCCTCGCGGAGCTGGCGATACCGCTCGAACAGCGACGGCAGCACCTCGAACCGCTCGACATCGGCGGTCGGGAAACGGGTCGGGATGCCCGCGATGACCAGCACGATCTCTTCGGCGTTCTGCTTGCTGACCACGCCGCTGATCCGGCGGCCGTCCTTGAGATGCACGAGCATCTCTGCCAGGTCGTCCGGGTCCTCCGCGGCGGGCTTGGTCGGGGGGTTAGGAGGTGTCAGGGGTGTGGGGAGTGTCGGGGGGGCGTCGCCGCTGGCCCGGCTGAAGGGCAATGCCACGACCCCCGCGGCAAGCAGGAGCAGCGCGGCGCGATGAAGCGAGGGAATCCTGGAAGAGGTGGGCATGTGAGGAATGGTGAGCGGCCGCCGCTTGGGTGTCCACCCTGTACCGCGCCCGAACACGCGCGGTTCCCCTGGGCCGGCCATCCGCGGGGTTGGACGGGGTGCGGGTTGAACGCGAAGGTACGAAGAGGTCGAAGGAGCGCGGGAACGCGGGAACACGGGAACACGGGAGCGCAGAGGGACGAGACCGACGGAGGAAACCGGAGAAGGCAGTGGGTCAGTTCGAAAACCAGTAGTTCTCTCTGGTTTCCTCCGATTGCTCCGCTTCCTCTGCGTTCCGGCTTTGGCCGCCCTTCGAGCCTTCGCGTTCAATCCTCGACAGGGCCGTTCGCGGAGGGCGGGTCGGCGTCGCGGTTTGCCCCGGGCTTGGCGATGGTGAGGAGCACTTTGTCGACCCGGGTGCGGTCCATGTCGACGACCTCGAAGCTAAACCGATCGAACTCGAAGCTGTCGCCGGCGTTGGGCACGCGTGACAGGTAGGTCATGACGAATCCGCCCAAGGTGTCGAAGTCGCCTAAGGAGCGTTTGGGCAGATCGGCGGAGGATGTGCCCATCAGCCTGGCGAGTTCGTTGATCCCCAGCATGCCGTCGAGCAGGTACGAGCCGTCGGAGCGCTTGACGACCATGGGCTCGTCGTTGGCGGCGTGGGTGCCGGGCGGGGCGAGCTCGCCCAAAAGGGCCGCGAGGATGTCGTTGAGCGTGATAAGACCCACGAGCCCGCCGTACTCATCCAGGACGAAGGCCAGGTGCACGCCGCTGGAGCGGAACAGGTCCAGAGCCTTCAGGGCGGTGGCGTTCTCGGGGACGAATCGCGGCTGACGGACGATGGAACGGAGGTCGATGTCGCCGGAGACCAGCCCGGCCTTGACAAGATCTTTGAGGTGGACATAGCCGGCCAAGTCGTCAAGGTCGGTCGCGACGACCGGCAGGTGCGAGTGGGAGCCGGTGGCGACGACGACCCTGATGCGGACGATCGGGTCGTCGATGTGCAGAAACGTGATCTCCTTGCGCGGGACCATCAGCGACTTGACGCGGACATCCGAGAGGCGGAAGACCCGCTCGACGATCCGCTGCTCGGCCTCGTGGATCACGCCCTCCTGCTTGCCGGTCTCCAGGATCGCCCTGACCTCGTCCTCGGCCCCCTGGTCGCCGGCGAGCGCGGCCCGGCGCGCGGGCATGAGCTTGAGCACCAGCTCGGTCGAGAACGTGAGCAGCACCACCAGCGGGGCCGTCAGGCGGCTGAGCCAGATCATCGGCCGCGCGAGCACGGCGGCGATGGACTCGGGGTACGACTGCGCCAGTCGCTTGGGCACCAGCTCGCCCAGCAGGATCGAGACGAAAGTCAGCAGCCCGACGGTGGCGCCGAAGGCGATCGGGCGGGCGTAGGGCAGGAGCTCGGGCGTGAGCGCGAGCCAAGCCTCGAAGCGCTTCGAGAGCGCCTCGTCGCCCACGGCCCCGAGCAGGATGCCCACCAGCGTGATGCCGATCTGCACCGTCGAGAGGAATCGGGTCGGTCGCTCGGCGAGCTCCAAGGCAGCCTTGGCACCCGGGCTGCCGCGGTCGGCGATGGCCTTCAGGCGGCCCCTGCGGACCGAGACCATCGCCATCTCGGACATGACCAAGACGGCGTTGACGACGATGAGCAGGATGATCAGGGTCAGGAGCATCGGGGAAGCGAGGGGTTCGTCATTCGGCGTCAGAGCGTACCCGAAGTTGTCTCGGCACGGATCACGGGGAGTTCTAGCCCAGGGCCTCGAGCTCGCGCTGGGCCATCTGCCGGGTGGATTCGTCCAGCCCGCCGGCGATCGCTTCGCGGATCAGGGCCTTGGCCTTGAGCGGGTCGTTGAGCGAGCGGGCGTGGACGAGGCCCAGCAGCAGGCGGAGCTGGGGCGCATCGGGATCGCGCGGATAGCCCTCCAGAAACCGGCCGATCGCGTGGGCCGCCCCCTCGGCGTCGCCGGCCTGCTGGAACAGCGCCGCGATCTCGAACTGCTGGCGCCTGGGCAGGAGCGTCGCGCCGGGCAGATGGTCGTATCTTTCGGCGAGCTCGCGATAGGCTCGGCGGGCCTGCTCGGTCTCGCCGCCGGAGAGATGGGCGGTGACCTCGGCGCGGGCCTTTGCCAGAAGCTCGGTCTGCTTCGCAAGCTGCGGGTCGCGGGCGACCTGCTCGAACCGGCGGGCCTGCTCCGCCTGGGCCTGGCCCACGGCGGACTTGATCTGCCGGCGGCGGTGGACCTGGCGACCCCAGGTGAACAGGTCGTAGGGCCGGCGCTGCATGAGCTTGAGCCCGATGAGCGAAGCGCTCAGGCCGATGCCCCAGGCGTAGCCGCCAAGGTGGGCCAGGTGGGCCGTCCCGGTGCGGGCCCCGGAGCCCTGCATAATGAGATCCCACACCAGCGCGAAGCCCACGAGCCACCACGCGGGGAGCCACATGAGGGCCATGTACAGCAGGTTGAAGCACTTGACCCCGACGAAGGGATACATGACCAGAAACGCCCCGGTGACGCTCGCGATAGCGCCCGAGGCGCCCAGGGCGGGATTTGGCGAAAACACGGCGTGCAGCCCGCTGGCGGCCGCCCCGCCGACGAGATAGAACAGCAGGAACCGAACCTTGCCGAAGCGGTCCTCGATGTTGGGGCCGAAGGTCCACAGGATGAGCATGTTGCCGGCGATGTGGGCGAAGGAGCCGTGCATGAAGACGGAGGTCAGGAGCGTGTGCCACTCGAAGTGGCGTCCCCACACCGCCCCGGCGGCCATGAACCGCTCGTACTGCGCTGGCTGGGCGGACTTGAGCACCGTCTGCACCACGAAGACGGCGGCGTTGATCGCGATCAGCGCGTAGGTCACCAGGGGTGGCCGCCGGACGGGCTGATCGGTGCTGACGGGGAAGAGCATGGGCGTGAGGATAGAGACCGGGGACGCGGGAACCTCGGCGACGGACTATTCAGGCGCGGAGCGGGCCCGACGCCGGGCCGAGAAACTCGAGCGCGGTGGTGTAAAGCAGGGCCGCGCGGGTCGGGGCGTCGAACTCGGGGATCGAGTCGATGATGGCCCCCGGGCGTTCCTCTCCGAGCGGGAAGGGATAATCGCTGCCCAGGGCCACGCGGTCGGGGCCGAAGACGCGGACAAGCTCTCGCAGGGCGTGCGCGTCGTGGACGAGGGAATCGACATAAACGCTCGAAGCGCGAGTCGGGTCGGCCCCGCTGCCGCGCAGATGCTCGCGCGGGGGGCGGCGGGTAGCGGTCTGGCAGAGGTCCGGGCGTGCGTGACAGCCGTGGTCGATGCGGCCCAGCGTGCCTGGGAACGAGCCCCCGCCGTGGGCGAAGCCGATGCGGAGCTTCGGGAGTCGGTCGAGCATCCCGCTGAAGAGCACGCTCGAGAGCGCCAGGCACGTCTCGGCGGGCATGCCCACGAGCCAGGCCAGCCAGTAGTCGGCATATCGGGGATTGGCCGAGGGCGGCGCGGGTCGGTCGGGCGTCTGATGGAACGTCGCGCCCAGCATGTCCCAGGGATGCACGAATACGCAGGCATCGAGATCTTCTGCGGCGGCGAAGACTTCGTGCAGCGAGGGATCGCCGAGGTTCACGCCGTTGACGTTGGAGCCGATCTGCACGCCCGCGAGCCCCAGGTCTCGGACGCAGCGCTCGAGCTCTTTGATGGCCAGCTGCGGCGCGTTCATCGGGATCGTGCCCAGCCCCGCGAAACGCCTGGGGAACTCGCGGCAGACGCCCGCGATGTGGTCGTTCAGGAACCGGGAAAGATCGAGTGTGTCCTGCGGCCTGGCCCAGTAGTTGAACATCACCGGCACCGTGCTGAGCACCTGGGCATGCACCCCCAGGGCATCGCAATCCTTCAGCCGGGCCAGCGGGTTCCAGCAGTTTTCCTCGACCGTACGGAAGGCCTTGCCATCGATGACCATCCTCGCGCGGCAGCACCCAAGGACCTGATCGGGGCCGAGGTGGTCGAGGGCGACGAAGCCGCCGTATCCGTACTTGGCCGCAAGATCGGGCCAGCGCTCGGGGAGGATGTGGGTGTGAAGGTCGATCTTCATGCGGATTGCGCGTCGGCGGAGGCGGGGCGTTGCACGCGAAGGGGCGAAGAAATCGACGGAGAAACAGGAACGCGGAGGGAGTAGAGAGACGGGAGGAAACCGGAGAAGAGTCGGGGGCCGTGAGCCCGAATTTTCTATGGTCCCTCGAATTCTTCCGCATGCTCCGCGTCCGGGCCGAGGTCTTGGATTCGGGATCTTCGGGCCGCCGCGTGCAGAACGAACCGAGCTGGTAAAAATCGGACCTAGCGCCGAACGCCCGCCTTCTTCTTGACGGTCTTCTTCGCCGGGGTCCGCTTGGTCCCGTTGCTCGCGGGCTGCTTGGCCGAGGGCGTGATCTTGCGGGCCTTGGAGTTATCCACGGCGGCGACGACCTTCACGCCGTTCTTCCCCTGCTTGACGGCGATCGCGCCGGCCCGCTGGATGACGTGCCCGCAAGAACGGCAGGTCCGCGTGTCGGCCGGGCCGTTCCAGAAGTTGTTCATGATGGTGGCCAAGTCCTCGTCGATCTTGCGGAGCCGCCAGTTCACCTCGTGGACCAGCGCGTCGCAGCTCGGGCAGTACCAGCGGAGCCCGTCGAGCTGGTCCTCGGGCCGCGGGAACTCGACAATCAGGCCCAGCGTGCCCGCCGGCCGCTGCGGGCGGTGCGGGACCCATCGCGGCAGAAGGAACAGCTCGCCCTCCCTGACAACCACGTCCCGCGGCTTGCTGCCGTCGAGCGGGCGGACCCGCACCGCGATGTCGCCCTTGAGCTGGTAGAACAGCTCCTCGGTCGGGTTGACGTGGTAGTCGTTGCGGGTGTTGGGGCCACCCGAGACGAACAGCACCATGTCGTCGGCCTCGGGGAACATCTGCTTGTTGCTCACCGGCGGGAGCAGCGCCCCGGCGTTGGCCTTGATCCACTTGGCCAAGTGGACGGGCGAGGCGATCTTCTGGTCCCGGTGGTCGGAGGGCTGCGTGGGCGAACGGGTCATCGAGGGCTCCTAGCTCTGTTGCGTTGCCGGTCTGCTCCGCCCGTCCCAGATCCGAGGGCTAGCCGGGTTCATCGCTCGCGCACCCGGGGCGCGATCAGGGCGTCGCTGTCGCGCCCGCCGCGGGAGCCGGGGTGGCCTTGCTTTCGTTCTCGCGCCGGGCCTTGTCGGCCGCAATGATGCGCCGGATCGTCGCGGCGCTGAGCCGGTCCTCCGCGGCGCTGGGGAAGCCCTGCCAGCGGACGACATTGTCGGTCCCGATGATGAGCACGTGCGGGATGCCCTGGACGCCCAAGGCGGACTTCATCGTCGCCTTGGTATCGATGGCCATGGCGTAGGCGTGGGGTTTGTCCTTGCAGAAGGCCTCGACCTTGGCCGCGGGCTCGTCGGAGATCCCGACGACGACCAGGTCGTCCTTGAACTCCTTCTGCCAGGCCTCAAGCTCGGGGATGAGCCGACGGCAGGGGCCGCACCAGGTGGCCCAGAAGTCCACGAGTACGAGCTTGCCCTTGGTGTCGGGCTCGGTCGAGAGCCACTTCTCGACGACGAGCTTGGGGGCGGGCTTGCCCCGGACGTCTTTCGTCGCGTAGAGCTTTTTGGCGACCGGCTCGGGGAACGTCGCCGGGATGGCCGCCGCGGGGGCCGATGGAGCTGGCGGCTGGGCGTTCCCGTCTGGGTCTGGCGGCGTGGAGGGCGTTTGGGCGAAGGCGATAAACGCGGTCGCGACACCGGCGAGAACGACGATACTCGCGGCAAGCATCCTGCGGGCCATAAGAACCTCCGTGGGGCTGCGTCATCGCAACCCCGACGGCTGGTCGTACCCCAAACTAGGGGCTAGGTCCCGACGACCACGATGCGGAAGCTGCCCGTCACGCGGGGCAGGGACTTGCCCGTCCGCGATTGGGAAGCTCCGACCGACTCGCCCGACCCCCACCCTGACCCTTGACCAACCGACTTGAGGGCATCATACCCGACGACCCACGCCCCGCGTCCCGGGGCCGGGTCGAAGATGTACAGCCGCCGAATACTCGGCGAATCTCCACCTTTTTCGGCCCCATAACACACGACCACGTGCTCGCGCCCCTTGATTCCCGTGGCCGAAACGGCGAGCACCCGGGGCCGCCCGGCCTGCAGATCGGCCCACAGCTCGGCCTCGCCCGGGAGCCCGTCGAGATAGGCGGCCCGCATGGTCTTGAAGTTGCTGCCCGATCCAACGGTCAACGCCAAGGCCTTCTGGATCAACGCCGCGGTCGCCGGGGAGTTGACGGCCGACCCAAACGCATTACGGACAAGCTGCTCCTGATCCACGCGCTTGCCAAGCTGCTGAGCGATGATCATCTGAGCGCAGGCGGCCCAGCACCACTGGTCCTTGAGCTGCTCGGCGAAGAACTGTTCGAAGCCGGGGATCACGACCCGCTGGGCGGGCGTCGCGGCGTCGGCCTTTTGCACCGGGCCCCCGCGGGCGGCGCCGTACTGGCGGAGACTGGCCCCCCCGCCCGCGCAAGCGTTGAGCATCAGGCCTGCCAACACACACAGCACCGACAAGCCGAGTTTGCGCATGCACGTCTCCGGGGCCGATCACATCGACACCCAGAGTGCGAGACCTGCACGTTTCATGTTGCTTTCATCTTGCACAATTGCAGCACTATTGCTTGGGCCATAAGCCGGATAAATCCACCGGAGAGACCCCTGAGGGAACGAGCACTGCTTGGTATCCCTGCGTGCGGACGAGCAGGGGAGTTCAACTCCACAGCGCGATGAACGCGAAGCACGGCAGAACCCCCAAGCACCAGACGCACTAGAGGACACCGGAGAAGAGCCGTGGGTCTGTACCAGATCGCCTCTCTGGTTTCCTCGGCTTGCTCTGGTTGCTCTGGGTTCTGGTCCGGGCGTCTTGTCGTGGTCTTCGCGACTTCGCGTTTAGTCTGGGCTGGGAGGGTGCGTCAGACGGCCGAGGGATGCCAGATGGTCTTCATTTCGACGAAGCTCTCGATCCACCAGGCGCTCTCGCACGCGGATCGGTCGGTGAAGTCGATGGCTTTCGCACCCACCCCGCCCCTTACCACCACGCGCTTGACGTTCTCCGCCGCCCCTTCCCGGAGCGTCGTCGCTTCCGCGGCAGGAATGCCGGCCGCGTGCACGGCGTCGATGTCGCGGTGCCCGGCGATGACGGGAACCAGCTCGGCCCGATCACCGGTGAGCAGGTTGACGATGCCGCCGGGCAGGTCGCTCGTGGCCAGGACCTCGCCAAGGACCGCCGTCGCCAAGGCCGCGCCCGCTGAGCCGCCGCCAACGACCACCGCGGCGTTGCCGGGGCAGATTACCGGGGCCAGGAGCGAGACGAGGCCCAGCAGGCCCGGCTCATCCGGGCAGACGACGGCGACCACGCCCGTGGGTTCGGGCACGGTGAAGTTGTAGTAGGGCCCGGCGACGGCGTTGTTGCAGCCCAGGACCTGGGCGTACTTGTCGCACCAGCCGGCGTACGCGACCAGGCGGTCGACGCTCTCGAGCACCTCGCGCTTCGCCGCCGCGGGGGTCGAGCCGCCTTGCCGAAGCGCCCCGGCGAGCTCGTCGACCTTGCCCTGCATCATCTCGGCCATGCGGTAGAGGATCTGCCCGCGGAGATAGGCCGTCGCGTTGGCCCAACCGGGCTGGGCCTTGCGTGCGGCCCCGACGGCGTCGCGGAGGTCCTTGCGGCTGGCCTTGCAGAGGTGGGCGACGGGGCGGCCCTTGGCGTCGGCGACGATCGTGGTCCGGCCGCTCTCGGAGCGGGGGAACTTGCCGTCGATGAACAGCTTGTAGGTCTTGAGAACGTCGAGGCGTGCGTCGGCCATGCGCGATGATAGAGATCGGACGGAGCGGCCGGGGGGCGCTCGGGGCGTGGCGGGGGGAGGCTCAGGGCAGGTCGAGGCTGGCGACGGTGGTGTCGTCGGCCAGGTCGTCGGTCTTTGCGAAGCTCAGAACAGCTTCGAAGAGCCGCTCGACGTCGTCGGCGACGTTGGGCGAGGCGGCGATGGCGGCGATGGAGCGGTCCATGCCGAACATGGCCGCGTCGTCGTGTGGGGCCGGCTGCTCGACCACGCCGTCGGAGAAGACGATGAGTCGCTGCGATGGTTCCAGGGTGATGCTGGAGGACTCGAAGACGAAGTCGGCGTCGATCCCCAGCGGGATGGCCGTGGACGACTGCGGGACAACGCCGTTGGCGCCGGCGAGGAGCCAGTAGCCGTGGCCGGCGTCGACATATTCAACCGTCCGGCTTGCCGGGTCGATCACGCCGATCCAGAGCGAGATGAACTTGCTGCTCATCGCGTGGTGGCAGACGTGGCTGTTGACGGCGGAGACGACCTGGCCCAGGGGTGCGCCCGAGCGGAGGGAGACGTTCAGGTGGGTCTGGGCGGTGGCCATGAGGATGGCCGCGGGCACACCCTTGCCCGCGACATCGCCCAGCAGCACGGCGATGCGACCGCCCGGGAGCTTCACGACGTCGAAGAGGTCGCCGGCGACATAGCGGCCGGACTTGGAGCGCATCGCGTATCGGACACCGCCGACCTCGCCCTGCTCGGGGGGCATGATCATCTTCTGCACTTCGCGGGCGGCCTCGAGCTCGCGGACCAGTTCTTGTTGCCGCTTCTCGAGCTCGGCCCGCCCGAGGTTCGAGAGCGCCATCGTGTAGAGCTTGGCCAGGGCCGAGCAGAACGCGGCCGCGTCGTTGGGCACGCCGCCGCCGGAACCGGCCCCGTGCCCGGCGGGCGGGCGACCGGCGAGGGTCTGGTTGACGCCGCCCTGCTTGCCCTCGCCCTGGCGCGAGTCGAGATAGATGAATCCGCCCACGCCCGCGTTGACGACGATCGGCGCGCACAGGGCGGTCTGGATCCCCAGGCTCATGATGCTCGCGGCGGTCATCGGGGCGTCGGTGGTCAATCGCACGAGCTGGCCCAGCGGCGCATCGGGCCCGCCGCGGCTGGCGGCGATGAGCGAGCGGGAGAAGGTGGGGATCGCCGGCGATGAGCCCGTGGGCCCCGCGACGGGCTCGGGGTACTCGCCCACAAGGGCCAGCTCGCCCTCGCGGCCGGGCTCGTCACGCAGCACGAAGGCCCGCGGGAAGCCCGTGCCCTCGGCGGCGGCCTGCACGATCGTCCGGGCCAGCGAAACCTCGTCGGGGCTCGAAGTGACGGCGGCGGCTGCGGCGATGAGCAGCTGCAGACGGTTCGACGTGATCTGCGCCAGCTCGCGCTCGGCGACGCGCTCGACACGCTCACGCTGCCCGCCCGCTCCGGCCCCCCCCCCACCACCGCCCGGGCCGCCGATCTTCGGGGCCACGCCCACCGGGGCGGCATCCATCATGCTCACGAATCTCCCGCCCCCGCCGGGACCGCCGGCGAAGCTCGTGCCGGGCCGACCGGCCGGGGCGGCGTCGCCGCTGATGCGGACGCGGAGGGTCCAGGGGCCGATGCCGACCATGTCGCCCGTGCGGAGGGGCGCGGGCACCTCGGGGTTGAGGCGGACGGCGTTGACGAACGTGCCGTGACGGCTGCCCAGGTCGGTGATGTACCACGTGTCGCTCTTGGCGCTCACCGAAGCGTGGCGACGCGAGACGCTCTCGTCGAGCATGACCACGCTGGACTGGCCGCTGCGGCCGAGCACGGCCGGGGCATCGGGACGGACCACGACCGGCGGCAGCGGCGGCCCGGTGACGGCGTCGAGCGTGAGGGTGGCATGAGCCGTTGGCGGGCCCGCGTGCGTCATCGTGTGCTGGGGCAGGGCCATGGTGCACGAGCGTATCGGGCCCCGGACGGTCCGGGGCCCAAGATCGAGAAACGCCCCGCACGCCGCTTGGTCGCACCTGAGACCTGCCGCGAGTTCTCGCGGAGATGTAGGAGCCCCAACACACACGCAATTGATTTGCATCTGACTTGACTGCCTCGGGTGGGCGGCGGTAGCCTCTTGCACTTGCCACAGCGTTGCATGTGACCCACCGATGCCCAAGCCCCCTCGTTCATCCCCGAGCCGCGCCTTCACGCTCATCGAGCTATTGGTCGTCATCGCGATCGTCGCGCTCCTGATCGGGCTGCTGCTCCCGGCCCTGGGCTCGGCGCGGCGGGCGGGCTTGGCGAGCAAGTGCCTGAGCAATGTCCGCCAGATCGAGCTCGCCCACGCGATGTACGCCGACGCCAACAAGGACCGCCTCATCGATGCGGGGCTGGGCCACGGCGGGCTCTCGATCTCCGAGCAGGCCTGGCCGGTGGTCCTCAGCGGGTACGCGGGCTCGACGCAGGTGCTCCGCTCGCCGGTGGATTTAAGCCCGCTCTGGCCAGTGAGCCAGGGCGGGCAGGCGACGGGCCTGACGCTCGACGAGATGATCGACCGGCTGGGGCGGGGCGAGCCGGTGCCGGCGCCGACGGCCCGCTGGAGCAGCTACGGGCTCAACTCGTTCACGACCCGCTTTGCGACGCCGCAGGTGATCGACCCACGGACGGGCCGGTTCGCCGGGCCTTGGGAGACGCTGTCGAACATCCCGCGTCCGAGCGCGACGGCCCACTTCCTGATGATGGCGCAGGGACGCACGCCCGCCAGCCGCCTGTTCGCGACCGCGGACCACGTGCACCCCGAGGAGTGGGACCAGGCCGGGCCCGCCAATGCGCCGATCCTCGCGGGCAACCAGATAGACATCGCGGCCCACGGCGGGCCGGGCTCGCGCGGGGGCGCGGCGCGGTTCGCCGCGTCGAGCGTGAGCAGCTACGGCTTCCTGGACGGGCACGCGGGCACGCTCGCGTTCTCGAAGGTGTATCGAGACGGGACCGACAACGCCTTCTGGCCGGAGTTTGCCAAATGAACATTCGATCCGCGGCCCTGCTGTCGGTTTCGTCTGCGCTCCTGGGCTTGTCCGCACCGCGGGCGCTCGCGCAGCTCCACGCGGGCGACGTTGTGCTCTATGTCTCGGGCGGGGCCGTCGTCACGGCGGGCTCGGCGGGCGGGGCCGCGTTCGCCGACACCCGCGTGTTTGTCAGCAGCTTCGGGGCCCAGGGCGTTCCCGACTTCTCGACCGACCCGGGCTTCAACACCGTCCCGGGGCAGTTCCCGGCCTCGCAGCTGTTCGGGATCACCATCGAGGGCGCGGCCCGGCGCTGGACGCCCCCGTCGGGGCAGAGCAGCGGCGACTTCTGCACCGTGCCCGGCGAGACGATCTCCGTGTATCGCGGGCAACTTCTTGTCAGCACGCTGGGCGGGCCGGCAGGACCTGTGCCAGCGCCGCCCCTGCCGCCGGCCCCGAGCCTGGCGCTCGGGCAGACGGCCTCGGGCACGGGCTTCGTTCACACGCACCCGACCTACGCGATCAACCCGGCCGTCGTTGGCAGCCCGATCACCAACGGGATTTATCTCGTGCAGATGCGGGCCTGGTCGGGCGTGCCCTCGGGCGGGGTGGTGGCTCCGAGCACGGCGTTCTATCTGCTGCTCTCGCAGAACGCCCCCCCGGCCGACCTTGACGCGTCGCGGCTCTGGCTCGAGGCCCGGCTGGCCTCGGGAGCGGGCGGTGACGCGGCCCTGTGCCCGCCCGCCAGCCCCCCAGCGTGCCCGGCCGATTTCGACGCCGACGGGGCCCGCACCGTCGCCGACATCTTCGCGTTCCTTGGCGCGTGGTTCTCGGGCGACCCGAGGGCCGACGTCGACGCCAGCGGCGTGCGCGACGTGACGGACATCTTCGTGTTCCTCGGCCGCTGGTTCGCGGGCTGCCCGTGAGCCGGTGCGCTCATCCCGACTCTTGTTCAGCATCTGTGTGAACTTTTTTTATTGGAGATCCCGATCATGCGTTGCTTCCCTTCTGTACTCGTTGCCTTCTCGCTGCTCTCCGCGTCGGGCGTCGCCCTGGCCGACGGGCTGGACATCGGCATCCGGAACGTGGGCGGCCGGCTCTCGACGGTGGGCGTTTCGGGCGAGCCGCCCGCGCAGATCTTCGGCGTCGATGAACTCCGCGTGTTCGGCGTCGAGCTGACCTTCGACGTGATCGACGCGATCGTCAAGGCCGAGGAGCCCGGGCTGGCGTCGAACGATTCGACGGTGCTGGGCCGCTCGGTGCGGGTCGACATTCGTTCCGCCGTCCGGGCGTGGGACGTGGGGAGCGGTGCGCTGGTCTCGAGCACACAAACGCTCTCGACGGGCAAGGCCCCGGCGTTCCCGTTCTTCAACACGCCCGCGATCGACGCCGTGGTGCCGACCAACACGCTCGTCGTTACCGACGATTTCCACTTCGATTGGATCCTCAACGGTGCCGGGCAGGCCAGCGGCGCGGGCATCTATGTCGTCGAGCTTGGGCTGGTCGATGTCTCCGCGTCCGGTGCCCTGCTGCCGAGCGCTCCCTACTGGCTGGTGTTCAACTATGGACTGAGCGAGGACGAGCACGACCGGGCGATCGACTGGGTTCAGACCAACGTCGTCCCGGCACCCGGGGCCGGTGTTGTGTTGGCCGGGATGGGCCTGCTCGGCTGCCGCCGGCGTCGCCGCTGAGCCGAGAGATCGGGCGTTGTTGCCGCTCTCGGGCGAACTCTGCGAGGCGGCGGGCATAGAACAATCCTGCCCGCCGCCTTGCCGTGCCCGGAGACGATCTCATCGCTACTGCTATGACCAAAAACCCGACCCAGGCGTCCGCAATGACGAGCAAGGACGCCACGACCCTGCCGTGCGCGGCCCTTGAGATCACCGGGCTGAGCTTCGGCTATCCCGGCGCCAAGCGGGAGACGGTGCGCGTCGGCACACTGAGCATCGCCGCTGGCGAGCAGGTCCTGCTCACCGGCGGCTCGGGCTCGGGCAAGAGCACGCTGCTCAACCTCGTGGCCGGGCTTTTGGAGCCGACCGCGGGCTCGGTCCGCGTCGACGGGCGCGACATCCACCGCCTCCGCGGGCCGGCCCGCGACGCCTTCCGCGGCCGCACGATCGGGATGATCTTCCAGACCTTCAACCTCCTTCCGGGGTTCTCGGCCAGGGAGAACGTCATGCTCGCCATGATGCTCTCGGGCGCGGGCCGGGGCGAGCAGCACGATCGGGCCTCGGCCCTCCTGGGCTCCCTGGGCATCGACCGGCCCGACGCGGATGTGGCCCGGCTCTCGGTCGGGCAGCAGCAGCGCGTCGCGGTCGCCCGGGCCGTGGCGTGCCGCCCGGCCCTGGTGCTCGCCGACGAGCCCACGGCGAGCCTCGACCCGGAGAACGCGAACTCGGCGATCGGGCTGATCCAGGAAACCTGCCGCCAGAGCGGCGCGGCGCTTGTGTGCGTTTCGCACGACCCGTCGATGCGTGAGCGGTTCCCGCGGGTCGAATCGATGGCGGAACTTTCGGCGAGCATGGCGGGCATGGCGAGCCTGGCGAGCACGGCGAGCACAGGGAGTCACGCGTGAGCGACTTTGCGATCATCCTGCGGAGTCTGCGGGCCCGGCTGTTCTCGACGGTCACGACGGTGCTGACCGTCGCGGTCGCGGTGGGGCTGCTCTTTGTGCTGCTGTCGATGCGTGACGCGGGGCGTCAGGCGTTCGACCGCGGCTCGGGGAATATGCACCTGCTGGTCACGCGGGATTCGAGCCCGATGGTGAGCGTGCTCAACAGCGTGTTCTACGCCAACGTGCCGCAGCGGGCGATCGACTGGGCGAAGTACAACCAGATCGCCGCGGGCTTCCCGCTCGAGTGGGCGATCCCGGTGCAGCAGGGCGACAGCTACATGGGCCAGCCGGTTCTGGCGACCACCCCCGAGTTCTTCACGCGCTTCGAGCCCAGCGTGGGCGAGCCGTGGAAGGCCGCAGAGGGGCGGCTGCTCCGCGACAAGGGCGGCGCAACGCTCCCGGGCGAGGCCGTCAGCGACGACGCGGACGCGCACGCCTTCGAGGTCGTCGTCGGCAGCCGCGCGGCCCAGGCCACGGGGCTTCGCCTCTACGACAAGATCCACCTGACCCACGGCATCGCCCAGTCGCGCCAGCTCGGCGCAGCCGCGGCAAGCGGCGACGACGGCAAGACCGACCACGGCGGGCACGTTCACAAGGAATACACGTTCATCGTCGTGGGCATCCTCGAGCCCACCGGCAGCGTCCACGACCGGGCCCTGTTCTGCCACCTCGAAGGCGGCTGGGTCCTGCACGCCCACGACCGCCACAACGCCGATCACGACTGCGAGACCCACGGCGAGGGCGAGGCGGGTCACTCCCACGCCGTGGGCGTCGGCGACCTGACCGATGCGGACCGGCTCATCACGGGCATCTATGTCCGCGTGGCGACCCGGCCGGGCCAGCAGGTCTCGGGGGCGCTGCAGACGGTCTTCGATCAGCTCCGGCGCGATGCGACGATCATCGTCGCCCAGCCCAACCAGCAGATTATGGGCCTGTTCCGCATCATCGGTTCGATCGACCAGATCTTCGTCGCGCTCGCCGTGGTCGTCATGCTCTCCTCGGGCGTGGGGATCCTGCTGAGCCTGTACAACTCGATGTCGGATCGGCGGCGGCAGATCGCCGTGCTCCGCGTGCTGGGGGCCAGCCGCGGGCGGGTGTTCAACCTCGTGCTGACCGAGTCGGCGGTCATCGGCCTGCTCGGGGCGGTGGGCGGGCTGATCCTGGGCGTGATTGGCGCGGTCGTCACCTCGGCGGTGCTCAAGCGCGAGATCGGGCTCAGCATCACGCCCAGCTTCGGGCCCGAGTGGATGCTGCTGGTGACGGTCGCGACGGTCGCGCTGGGCGTCGTCGCCGGCCTGCTGCCGGCCCTGCTGGCCTACCGCACGAGCGTTGCGAACAATCTGCGTCCGGCGGCGTGATGGGCCCGGCAATGGACAAGGACGTGCTCGAGTGAAGATCTTCTGGGCCCTCGTGATGCTTCTGGCCGCCGCCGCGGCGGTGGTGTGGTTGCGCCAGCCGGCCCCGGCTCCCGCATCGGTCGCCGATGCCCGGGGAGTTCAAAGCGCCGCGAGCCGCGACGCGAAGGTGGCCGACCGGCCGTCGGAGCCGATGACGCAGACGCCGCCGACAATGCCCACGCCCCAAGCCCCTCCGGCCCCCCCAGCCCCCCCGACACCGGCCGTCGCCGCCCAGCCCCCCGCGGCCAAGCCGCTGGCGACGCTCCCGATGTCCCCGACCTCCGCGACCTCCGCGGCCCCGACGGCGGCGGAAGCCAAGGCCGCGTCTGACTTGGCGGCCAAGGAGTTGGCGGCCAAGCTCGCGGCCCACCTCGACGAACAGGTCGCCCCGACGATCGTGCCCGCGCTCCCGCCCGTCCCCGACGCCGCGGCCGCAGCCGCCGGCGGCGCGGCAAGCTCCGCTCATCCCGCCTCCGACAAGGCCGCCGCCACGCTCAGCCTTGTCAAGCAGGACGACGGCACGACGCTGGTCGACAACCGATTCAGCCTCTCGGGCGCGGGCACCAAGGATGACCCCTATCGCGTGAGCTGGGAGATGCTCATGTCCGCCCAGGACACGTATCAGCCGCGGCTCGGGCGGAAGATTATCCCCGAGCGGCTCAAGATGCTCGACGGCAAGTGGGTCCGGATCGGCGGCTTCATCGCCTTCCCGATCATGGCCCAGAGCCAGGACGAAATGCTCATGATGCTCAACCAGTGGGATGGTTGCTGCATCGGCGTGCCGCCTACGCCGTACGACGCCATCGAGGTCAAGCTCAAGAACCCCGCCAAGGGCGACGACCGCTTCCGTGTCACGGGCACGATCACCGGCATCCTGCGGATCGACCCCTATCTCGTCAAGGACTGGCTGGTGAGCCTGTTTCTGATGGACGATGCCACGATCGCGGAGCTCGGCGGGTCGCAGCCGTCGGGCCAGCACTCCAAATGAGCTCCGCGGCTTCGCCTGGTCGAGTGCCCCGAGTGGTCCTCCCCCACCCTCACTGCCCAGCCGCCTGCTCGCGTGCGTCCGCCGCATCGTTGACGATGTAGTCGCAGTTCGTCCGCCGGCTCGGCGGCGCGGCCCACTGGTTCTTCGCGCTGGTCCGCAGGCCCTTGTTGTCGGTCCCGTCCTCCCACACCGAGTAGAGCAGGTATCCCGAGCCGGGCACGAACGCCGCGGCGTCGGTGACGCGGTACACGAACGGCTGGCCCGAGTACGGGTCCGGCGGCACGCCCTTTAGGAACCCCGGCACCAGATCGTCGAGCGTTGCCGGCAGGCGGGTCTGGCGGGCCCGATACGCCTCGATCGCGAGCATCACCCGCACGCCGTCGAGCTTCATCCGCACGTCCGAGTCATCCCGCAGCATCGCCCGGATCGTGGGCGTCGCCGACAGGGCGTACATCCGCACCACCCAGTCGCTCCGCGGCAGGGCCCGGGCCCAAGCCTCCAGCTCCGTGAGCGCCCGGGCCCGGCGCGGGTGGGGCTCGCCCCCGACCGCGGCGCTCCGCCGGACATACTCGCGGGCCAGCTCCAGCGACCTTGCCCGCGTCGCGTAGTTCACGCCCGCGACGTTGAGCAGCGGCCCGAGGTCCGGCCAGAGCAGCGGCCCGAGGTCCGGCTCCTGCCCCGGATCGCCGAACGAGAACGCCCCGGCGGGGTCCAGCAGTGTCTGCCGGTATTGATGAATGAGCAGGCGGCCGTCGCCGCCGGGATCGAGCGTGTGGGAGGCCGCAATGAGGGTCTGCAGCTCGAGACCCTGGACCTTCAGGAATGCGCTGGGCTCGGGCAGCCGGGCCTGACGCTCGATCGCCGCGAGCATCTCGCCCGCCTGCGCCGGCGGCAGCCGACCCGTGAGGGCCCAGGACGAGACATCGCGCAGCAGCGCCACCATGACCCGGCTGCGAAACAGCCTCGGTTGCCGAGACACCTGGGCCGCCGCGATCCGGGCCAGGGCCAACTGCTGCTCGACCCCGGCAACGACGCGGGCGAAGTCTCCCGCCTCGCGCGCCGGCACCGAGCGGGCCGCCGCCGCCCGCGAGAGCGACCGCAGGGTGTTCAGACGATCACACTCGACCATGCCCGGGCGCTTCCCCCCCCATCCGCCCGCCGGCTCGAGGCAGAGCCCGACGCCCATCGCCGGCAGCCGCGCGAGCAGGTCGAAGAACCCGCGCTGTTCCAGAAGCGAGAGGCACAGCAGGGCCGCGTCGCGCTCGAGCCCGTCGCTCCCGTCGGCCTGGGGCGTGTAGAGCAGCACCTCGGGGCTGGTGAACAAGACGATGGCGGGGCCGCCGGGCGGGCTGTAGCGGAGCCGGACGTCGTCGATGGCCTGCGCATAGATCGCCGCGGCCTGGTCGATCACGGGCCAGGGATCGGGGAGCCCGGCCTGATCGGGCCCGGCCGCCTCGACGACCAGCTCGCGGGCCGGCTCGAAGAGCAGCTCGGGCGGCCCGGGCTGGGCCGTGATCAGGCGGAAGGCCTCCAGGATGAGGCTGAGCAACGTGGAGAGGGTGGGCATGGGCTGGGCTCCGGGCACGGTACCAGCGACGATCGCTCAGTGAAATGTACGAGCGCGACATGGGGCAAGGGGGTCTGGCTGATCTGCCTGCGTGGTTTGGCGCTATCCGTGCCTGCGTCACTCGCAAGTCATGGGATACCAACAAAAAACGAACAGAGATCTTGACGGCTGATAATCCCGTTGTAATCTGGGCAAACCGTGCAAGGATCACACCATGACGTATCGATGGGCCTCAGCGATCGTCCTTCTCGTCACGGCAACCGCTTGGGCGACCAGCGCCCAGTCGTGTTGTCAGAGGCAGGCGTGCGAAGGGATGCGGTTCATCGCGTCACAGATCTCGCAAGGGTATGAGGCGTGCTGTCAAGGACCTGCGGATCAGAGGAGCGAGTGTGTTTCTAAGCTCTCGCTCAAGGCAAACGACGGGATCGGCTTGGTGCTCGCCGCGAAGCAGGCGTGCGACGCGGGCGACAATGAGGCGATCAAAGACACTCTCAAGAAGCTCCGCGACCTATTCCTGACGAAGGTGGTTCGCGGCTCCACCGGCTTGGGTCAGAACCAGATGATCGGCCTTCGCACGACCGACTACGTCGATTTCCGCCCACAGATGGCCCGCACTATCGCTCCGAACTCGTGGACGTACACCGTGCCCGCGGGCACGACTGCGACTGTTAAGTTCCGCGAAGTCTTCACCGGGGTCGCCGTCGCGGGAAACTTCTCGCTCGTGAAAACGGGCGAGATGCCTGTCGAGGGTACCGCGGATGTCGCCGTACCTTCGGACGCCACGCTCACCTGGGTGTACCTCGGCAAGCGGCTGACGATGACGCTCGATAAGACCTGCGAGTACAACACGCTGCGAGTGGACAACATGGGCCGCGGCACGCTCGGCGTCGCGATGACTCTCTCGAGCAAGGACCGCGAACTCCTCGGCCTGGTCCAGGTCGGCTCCACCCTGTACTTCGCCTTCCCGGTCCAACTCGCGGCCGACTGGAACACAATCTCGCTCCAGGCGACGCCGGACGTGCCCGGCTCGCAGATCACCCCGACCGTGCCCTCAGTGCTCGCCGCGGATGACGTTCGGCTCGCCACGGGCGACGACCTGTGCGGCAACACCAACGGCAATCCGAACCTCCGCGATGGAGCGGCGAGGCTGATCGGTGCGATGATGGCGCCCCTGGGCTGCCCGTCCAACTGACTATGTAGTCCAGCAACCGCCCAAGCGCGATCCCGACTGCTGTCGGGGTCGCGTTTCACGTTGCGAGGCGAACTCACACCCCGACCAGCCGCCCGCGCCCGGCGTCGGCCCCGCTCCCCCCCACCGCCGCCACGGCCTTGGCGTACACCTGCACGCACTTGCCCGCCGCCCCGTCCCAGGTGAGCTTCCGCAGCTCGAAGCTGCCGTGCTCTCGCAGGGTCTGGCCCAGCGGCGGGTGGCGGAGCACCGCGACGATCTTGTTGGCCATGTCGTCGATGTCCCAGAAATCGACCTTCAGCGCGTGGGTCAGCACCTCGCTCACGCCCGACTGCTTGGAGATGATCACCGGCACGTCGTTCCGCATGGCCTCCAGCGGCGCGATCCCGAACGGCTCGCTCACGCTGGGCATCACGTACACGTCGGCCATCCGGAACACCCGGTCGACGTCGCGACCGCGCAGGAACCCGGTGAACAGCACCTTGTGCCCGATCCCCAAGGCCGCGGCCTCCTCGATCATGTTGACGGCCATGTCGCCCGAGCCGGCCACGACGAACTTCACGTTGGCTGCCTTCTCCAGCACGCGCTTGGCGGCGCGGATGAAGTACTCCGGCCCCTTCTGCATCGTGATCCGGCCCAAAAACAGCACGATCCGGTCGGCCGACTCGATCTGGTCGCCCTCGTGGGGCTGGACCTGCTCGTTGTCGATGCCGTTGTACACCACGTCGGTCTTGGCGCTGTCGATCCCGAAGCGGCGGACGCACACCGACTGCGTCAGGTTGCTCACGCAAACCACCCGCACCGCCGCGTGCATCCCGCGCCGCTCGATGTCGTAGACGCGCTGGTTGACGTTGTCGCCCGAGCGGTCGAACTCCGTCGAGTGCACATGCACGACCAGAGGCTTGCCCGTCACCGTCGCCAGCGCGATGCCGGCGGGAAAGGTCATCCAGTCGTGGGCGTGGATCACGTCAAAGCGCTCGTGACGCGAAACGGCGACCACCAGGCGCGCATATCGCTCGGCGTTGGCCACCATGTCGCCCTCGTACGCGACGCCGGCGTTCCCGCCGCCGGCCGGATCGGTGCGCATGCTGACGCCCGCCTCGTGGCCCATGGCCCGCATGATCGCGTGCGACTCGTGGTCGTGGTGGTGCCGCTGAGCGTCGCCGCCCGCGTGCGCGCCGGTCTCGGCCGGCCCGCCGTGGGCCCCGCCGGCGCTTGAACTGAGCCCGAAGAGCCCGCCCTTGGCGTGGCCCGGGTGGAACCCGGGATAGGGTGAGGAGAAGCCCGAGGGCACGCCTCGGAAGACGGTGTTGACGAATCCGGGAATGTTGAACGCCTCGGCCCCGAGCATGTGCAGGACGCGGGCCTGCTCGGGCGTGAGCATCGTCGTGGGGTTGACAAGGGCCGGGTCGACCCCCGCCGCCGCCGCGACGGCCGCCGCCGGGATTGTGCCCGGACGCGCCGAGGCGTGCGACGCCATGTAGCCCGTCGGGAGCGTCAGCGAGTGGATCTCGGCGGGCGAGAGCAGTCGGATGTGGCTGGCGGCCGAGCGGTCGACGGGCTTGGGCAGCACGAAGACGACCTCGTGACCCTGGCGGTCGAGCGCCTTGGTCAGCCCATAGCAGGCCGTGCCGAGCCCGCCGGCGATGAACGGCGGAAACTCCCAACCCAGCATCATGATCCGCATCGCGCAGGCTCCCTTCGGGGCGCAAGCGTAGCGGGCTGGGAGCCCGTCCCCCGCCGGCGGGAAGTGCTCACTCCTCGTCGTCGGCTTCCATGTCGCCAAGGGCACGAAAGCACTGCTCGTATGCCAGGAGCGCCACCGATGCCTTGTCGATGACTTCCGCCGAATCCGCCCGCGCCAGGTCCAGCGGCAAGGGTGTCCGGAACGTGTACAGCTTCTTCGTGTCCCGGAAATGCTCGCACCCCGGGCGGTATCCCTCCCAGCCAAGGTCCACCAGTTCCTCGGCCAGAAGATCCTCGATCTTGTCGCCCGTGTGCACCAGGTCGGCCTCGATCGACTGGCTCAGCCAGCGGGCCTCCGTCATCAGACCCACCCACAGGATCTGCCCCCCGGGCTCGCTCTCGACAAACAATCGAAACTCGGCCGGCTCGGCGCTGGCCTTGGCCGCGGCGTGCAGGGCCGCACCCTCGACTCGAACCTCGCCGAACACGTCGGCGTTGCGGGCCCGCTGGGCGACGGCATCAAGCAGCTTGGCGATCACGGGCGAGACGGCCGGTGCTGGGGTCGGTGCGGGGGTGGGTGCGGGGGTGGGCGACATGCCCGAGGCTAGGCGACACCGCCCTCCGGCACGCGGGCCTGCTTCCCGCGGCCCGGCCTCAGGCGATCAGGCCCACCCGCCTGAACTCGTGCCCGGGCAGGACCGCCTTGAGGTTCTCGTTGCCCAGGTGCTCGGAGACTAACTCCCCCAAGACGTCGCGGAAGTCCGTCGTGTTGAGCAGGTCGCGCTTCTGGTGCAGCTGCTCGGGCATGAGCCCGGGCCACTTGCCGACCACCCGGGCCCCGCCCGCCGCCGTCGCCCGCGCGACGGGCCCGCCCATGAGCAGCATGCAGTTGGCCCAGCCGTGGTCGGTCCCGCCGGTGCCGTTCTCCGCCGCGGTGCGGCCGAAGTCCGTCATGGTGACCACCAGCGTCTCGTCCATCTTCTCGCCAAGGTCCTTGGCAAACGCGGCCAGCGACTCGCCGACCTGCTGGCACAGGTTGCCGAACGCCCCGTCGCCCCCGCGGCCCTGGTTCTGGTGCGTGTCCCACCCGCCGAGGCTCACCTCCGCGACCTCGAGCCCGACGTCCGACTTGATCAACCGGGCCACCTGCGCGAGCTTGCGGCCCAGGTCCGTCCTGGGATACTCCGCACCGGGCGTATAGGGCCTGGCCGAGATCGCCGAAAGCTGCTTGACGCCGTCGAGCGTGGTGTCGGCCGTCTGGGCCAGAAGTTCCCGGGCGGCGGAACGCTGCTCGGCCCCCGGGGCCATCTCCGGATGGGCGGCGTAGGCCGACTCGAGCGCCGCGCGCATGAGCCGCGGGTCCACGTACTTCGTGGTTTTGGGCAGCGTCAGATCCTCCAGCCCGCGCACGGCGAACGCCGCCTGCTTGCCCTGCAGGATCCGCGGGAGCTGGTCGCCCACGCTCACGGCCCGGATCGGCCCGTTTCCGGTGCTCGTCGCCAAGTGGCGGTTCAGCCAGCCGTCGGAGTTGATCGTGTTGCCGATCACCCCCGTCTCCCACGTGTCCTGCTCCTCGAAGTGCGAGCGCGTGTTGCGGTCGTATCCGACGGCGTGGGCCGCCCTCATGAGGCCCGACTCGAACAGCGGCTTGATCGCCCCCATCCGCGGATTGAGCCCGAAGAACCCGTCGAGATCGAGCGCCGCCGCCCCGCCGCCGCCCCGGGCTCCCGGCGCCTGCACCGCGATGCCCCTGCGCAGGGCCGCGTACCCCGGATCGCCATAGGGCACGATCATGTTCAGCCCGTCGGCCCCGCCGCGGAGGAAGAGGACGACCAGCGTCCGGCTCCGCGTCACGGGCCGGGCCTGAACCCGCGCGAGGGCCGCGGAGGGCAGGACCGCCGAAACGCCCATGTACGCGGCGATCGCGCCCGTGCTGCGGAGAAAGTACCGACGCGTTAACGGAGAGAGCTCGTGCATGGGTCCCTGCCTCGCTGTAGTCCACCGTGGGGCGGGCATCGCGCCCGCCGTTCCGAACTCTTACCGCCTCACTTCAAGCTCGCCTCAGGAAGCTGGGCAACAAACCCCGCGACCGTTCGCACCCTCGGATCCCTGTTCCAGTCCGCCGGTCGCTCGGGCCGCTGGGGCTCGGTCGAGTTGAGCACTTCCAGAGCCGCCGAGTTGGACGCTTCCCCGAGGAGCCTTCCCACCAGCCGCAGCGCGATCAGATCGACGATCACCTGCGCTTCGGCCGCGTCGATGGGCCTCTCGCCATATCGCATCGAGCCCGGCACGGCGTCGGCGATTGCTCCCTCGGCCTGGGACGCGAGCTTCCACCGCTGCAGCATGGCGTTCGAGTCCATCGCCTCCGCGTCGGCCTCGGGGTAGCCGTCGGGGGTGGCCCTTTCGAACATGCCGTGGCCCGATGCGCCCAGGAAATCGCCCACCTGCCGGGCCCCGTCCCACGCCGTGGTCCGCGCGAGCCGCAGAGCGAAGTCCGTTGGCTGAGCAACGCGGCTCCGCTCGAGCGCCGCCTCCCAGAACTCCGGCCGGCGCGTCAACTCCAGGAGCACGGCCTTGAAGTCGCCGTCGCTCCGCGTAAACACCGACGCGAGGTCCGCCACCAAATTCTCGCTCGCCGGCACGCCGACATAGTGCTCAATAAGCTTGGTACACACGAACCGAGCCGTCGCCGGGTGGGCCACCAGGAGCTCGGTTGCGAGCAGCGCCCGCGACAGCCGCGCTGCCGGCTCCACGGGCCCGAACTCGGCCCCGAGCACCGTCCGCGGCTCGTCGAGCGTCGAGGCGAGCCGCGGCTCGAACGCGAACGCCTCGCCAACGCCGTCCTCGTCGGGGCTCGCCGTGGCCCGAGTCGCCGGGGCCAGCCGCATCGTCGTCCACCCCGCCAAGACATGAGAGAGGTTCGTCACGTCCTGCTGGGTATAGCCGCCCTGTACGCCCAGGCAGTGCAGCTCCATGATCTCGCGGGCGTAGTTCTCGTTGATCCGCCCCGCGTACGAACGCTCCTGGTCGAGATAGCGCAGCATCGACGGCCCGGCCGCGCTGGTTATGAGCAGCGTGTGGAAGTCGCTCACGCCCTGGGCCGCGAAGCGGTCGTGCTCGTCGCTCTTGCGCTGGGCCTCGACCTTGCGGACCCACGTCGAGAAGTGGTTCTGGGCCCAGAGCGCGAACCGCGCCTGCACGGGCGTGCCCGTGACGACCGCCTCGTGCAACGCCCGCCGCGGCACGTCGTACGTCGAGCGCCACGCCGGCAGCCGCTGCCAGCCCTGGGCCGCGGCCTGATCATCGCGGGGCTCGGCGAGCGCCATCGCGATGTACGCCTCTTCGCCCAGGCTCAGCACGCGGGCCAGCTCTCGCGGGTCGGGCCCGAGCGCGATGCGGTTGAGCAGCGCCGCGCCGCGGGCAAACCGCGTCCCGCCCTCGGGCTCACGATCCAGCACACGCACCACCCGCTCCGCATCCACAACCCGGCCGGCGAAGGTCTCGATGCGCACGCCCAGCCGCCGCTCGCCCGCGGCAACGCCCCGGAGCAGCACGGGCACGACCGCCGCGGCGTCGCCCCGAGCCATCACCCGCCGGGCATCGAACACCGGCCCCGCCGGCTTGCCGTCGATGAGCACGCGGAACGTCCGGGCACGGTCCCCAGCAGCCAAGTCCGGCCGCACGACCGCGAGATCCACGTCGAAGAGCGCTTCGCCCGAGCGCGGATGCTCGAGCGTCGCGCCCGAGCCGGCGAACTGTGCGAGCGCCGCGTGGCTCCCAGCTCTCGGCACAAGCTGCACGGCCTGCACGAACACCGCCGGCGCGGTCTCTCGCCGCCCGCCCTGCCCGACGTCGCGGATAACCAGCCGCTTGTTTCCTCCGGCTGGCAGCACCAGCGCCGCCCCGCCCGCGACCGTCACGCGGTGCTCATCGGTGTACGTCGGCAGCGTCGCCTTCAGCGGCTTCTCCGACGCCCCTTCCACCTCGACCTCGATCGCTCTTGCCCCCGCCGCCACGCTCCGCCCCTCGATCATCAGCTCGTAGTCGCCCGCCAGTTCCTCGGGCAGGCTCCATGTGACCTCGCCCCCCACCGGCACGGGCGCCGACCACCGCTCGGCACCCCCGAGATTATCGCGCCAGCCCTTCTCGGGCAGCCCGTCCCAGCCCGCGTCAAACACCGTCGCGCGGCGGCTCAGCCGTGCCAGCGCCGCCTCCGCCGCGCTCGCGCCCATTCCCGGGCCACTGACCACGAAGCCCGAGTCGGTGGTGCTCCGCAGCTCCACGCTGTGAACGGGGCACAGCCGCCCGATTCCGTCGCGGATCGTCGCAAACGCAAACCGCGGCGACACGCTCCGCTGCGACCAGACGATCTCGCCATCAATCATCAGTTCTGTCCGCGGCGGGGCGATGGGCGTGCGGCCCTGCGAGCCCTCGAAGGTCACCGCTGCCCGCAGCGGACCAGTCCGGTTGTACCCTGCAGGCGAAGCGACCGCCAGCCGCACCGGGGGCCGGAACGCCGCGCTCGCCGTCGCCGGCCAGCCCCCCGTCGCCGGACCGGCTCCGCCGGCCCCGGTCATCTCCGCCGCGTCGCTCATCGCCATCGGCGTCTTGGCGGCCTGATCCTCGCCGACCATCGGCGACGGTGTTGCCATCATCGGCGCCGGAGCCATCGCCTGCATGGCCATCATGCCCGCCTCGCCGGCAGCCCGCTCGCCCTGCCCGCCCGCGTCGCCCACGCGCACCAGCTCGATCGCGTCCAGCCGCAGGTTTCGGTCCAGGCCCCTGGCCGCGAAGTCGTTCAGAAAGTCGCAGCGAACGATATGGTCGCCCGGGCCGAGCAGGACCGGCACGCCGATGCTCACGCGGTGCCAAGGCCCCATGGCGATCTGCCCCGTGGTGCTCGGCCGCTGGGCCTCGTCGATCGTGATCCCCACCGCGGGCAATATGCCGCTCGCCGCGTCGCCACCGGCCGTCAGGATGACCTGGTAATACCCCGCCCCGCGCTCCTGTGGCACGCTCACCGGGAACCGAAACCGCGGCTCGCCCCCGCCGCTCTGGGCAAAGAACCGCCCGCCCGACGCCCCGGGATCGCGAACGCTCGCCACCGGCTTGGGCGGGCCCATCTGCTTGTCGAGCAAGATGCCATAGTCTGTCTCGCACTCGCCACGCAGCCCGTCGCTTCCGCGTCCGGCCGGCACGACCACCCGCACCGGCCCGCTGCTCAGCACGGCCCCGGGCTCGCCGAGTTCCTCGCCGACACGCTGGGCCACCAGGTCGTACGCCCCCGGCGTAAGCGTCGCCGTATCGACCGCGAAGCCCGCAAGCACCCGCGTGCCGTCGCCCGGCGCGAGCGTCCACGTCGGCTCCAGAATCGCCGACTCGCCCCCGCCCCCGCCCACGCCGTCCCCGACGGGCACGACCCGCAGGCTCAGGCCGACCGCTCCCTCGCTCCCGATGCTCCAAGGCGACCGCATTGCGCTCACGCCCACGTGCGTGACGCCCGTCACGCCCGCCCCTGCGGTGGGCGAATCCACGCGCGGGCGGAGCGTGAGTCCTGTGTCCGGCTGGTCGTCGAGCTTCGCCGCGCCACGCACATCAATCACGATTGTCTCGTCGCCCACCCGCACCCTCGCCGCCCCGGGCCCAGTGGGCCTCAGCCACGCCCACGCGATCGTCTGCCCGGGCAGCACGACGGCGACCGGCTCGACGCCCACCACCTCCGGCGTATCGCTGCTCACGTCCAGCACCCGCACCTGGTCGCTCGGCTCCCAAACCTGCACCGGCACGGCCCGCATGGGGCGGAGGGGATCGACACGGATGCTCATCGCCGCGGGCACGCCGACCTTTGCCGCATCGTCCGCCCCCCCCGGACCGCCCATTTCCCCAAGCGCCGCGCCTGCGCACACTAGCACGGCCCAGACGCCCAGCGTCCGCCCGGAACCCCCCCGCGCGTTGTCCCCTAAGCCGCCCGACGCCGTCCTATGCGTCCGTTTTATGCTGCTCATGTCGGCCCGCTCCCTCACTGGGTTGATCCGCCACCCCCACCTCCGTCCTGCCTCCGGCAAACGCTTGCATCAAGACTACCTTGCCGCTCGCAAACAACCAGCCAAGGAAATCGAAGGCTTGCGGAATCCTCCTCGGCCGATCGCCCCGGCCTCCACCTCCCCCCCTCCACGGGGCCCGTCGCCGGTTCCGGTCCGCGTGCTTTACACCCACCCGTCGAATGCGTACCCTTGCTCCCTGTCCCCGTGGCCCGCGCACGGACGACCGGCCCAGGTGGCGAAATTGGCAGACGCACTACCTTGAGGTGGTAGCGCCCGCAAGGGCATGGAGGTTCAAGTCCTCTCCTGGGCACTTCGCTTCTTCCGCAACGCCGGCACACGCCGGCGTTGTTGCTTTTGCCGCCGCCACCCGCCCGCCCGGCGACCCGCCCCATCGGCGCCGGCGTACATCCGCCGAGGCCCGCCCAGCGAAACGCCCGGAACGACCCTATGCGATACACCTATTCCACCGGCCCGGGCGATGAGCCCTTCCTCTCCCCGGACGACCTCTTCCCGTCGCAGGGGATGCTCGACTTTCTCACGCAATACGGCCAGGACGGCCTCGACGCCCTGGACGCCAACGACGACGAGCAGCTCAAGGCCCTCATCCAGGAGATGATCGACGCCGGGCTGATCGAGCGCGACGAGGCAGGCAACCTTAAGCTCACCCCCCGCATGGTTCGCGGCCTGGAACACCGGGCTCTGCTCGAGATCTTCCGCGACCTGCGCCCGGGTGTCCGCGATGGGCACCAATCCCCCCTGCCCGGCCGCTCGGGCGAACGGACCGACGGGACCAAGCCCTATCACTTCGGCGACCCGCTCAGCGAGCTGGCCGCCCACGAGACGCTCGGCAACGCGATCCGGCGGGTCGCCCGCGAAGCCCTCGCGCCAGAGCCCGCGGGCCCCCTGATCCGCTTCGAAGAGCGCGATATCGAGCTCAACAACGTCGAGGCCACCAGCGAGTGCGCCACCGTGGTCCTCCTGGACCTCTCCGGTTCCATGATGCGTTACGGCCGGCACATCTCGGCCAAGAAGGTCGCCCTGGGCCTCCGCTCGCTGGTCCGCACCAAGTTCCCGCTCGACACCATCGACTTCATCGGCTTCGCCTCCATCGCCGAGAGCATCCGCGACGCCGACCTGCCGCTGATCATGCCCAAGCCCATCTCGACGCGGCAATACGAGATCCGCGTCCGCGTCCCGCTGGATCAGGCCGACAAGACCCACCCCCACTTCACCAACCTCCACCACGGGCTGCAGATGGCCCGCTCCGCGCTCGCCCGGCGCGGCGCGCCCAACAAGCAGATCTTCATCATCACCGACGGCGAGCCCACCGCCCACCTCACGAGCGCCAAGGAGGGCATCGGCCAGACGCTCAACCTCGTCTACCCGCCCGATCCCGCCTCGTCGCAGGCCGCCCTGCAGGAGGCCCTCCGCTGCCAGCAGCTGGGCATCCGCATGAGTACATTTGCACTCATCGAGGAATACCACGGCATGGACTGGGTCGGTTTCGTCGAGCAGTTCACCCGCCTGACCCGCGGCGTGGCTTACTACTGCACCGCCGGCGACCTCTCGGCGACGCTGATGGAGTCGTACCTGACGGGCAAGAAGAAGCGGCAGGCTTTGGGCTGAGCGGCTCGAATGGACGTGATTACCCAGGCCATCTTCGGGGCCGCCGCCGGACAGGCGACGCTCGGGCGCAGACTGCCCCGCTCGGCGTGGCTCGCCGGCGCGCTGGGCGGCTACCTGCCCGACGCGGACATCTTCATCACCTTCCCGGGCGACTCGCTGAGCACCTGGCTCATCCACCGGCACTTCACTCACGGCGTCGGGTTTCTGCCCGTCGGTGCGTTGCTCGCCGTACTGCCCCTGCTGCTCTTCGCGTCTGCTCGCCGTAGCGCCGTGCCGCTGTACCTGGCGGCGCTGGCGGGCATCTGCACGCACGGCGTGCTGGATTCGTGCACAAGCTTCGGCACCGTTCTGTACTGGCCGTTCTCCCAGCGGCGTGTCGGCTGGGACCTGGTCGCCATCATCGACCCGCTGGTCAGCCTGCCGCTGCTAGCGTTCCTGGTGTGGTCGATCGTCCGCGGCCGGCACGGGCCCAGGCTCGGCACGCGCCGCATCGTCGCCATCGGCTTGGTGTGGTGCGCGGCGTACATCGGCATCCTGGGCGGCGTTCAGCGCGGGCGGGCCCTGGAGGTACAGCGCCTGCTGGCCCAAGAACGGGGGCACGGCGTCGAGCGCTCGCGGGTGCTCATGGCGCCGGGGCAGAACTTCGTTTTCCGATCTATTTACGAGCATCAGGGCCGCGTCTGGGCCGACACGATTCGCATTCCGTGGCTGGGACGGCCGACGGCCTGGCGCGGCGAGTCCACCCCGCGCCTGCGCCCGGGTTTCCCACCGCTGGATGCGCTGCCGCCGGCTGTGGCGAGCGATGTCGGGCGGTTCGACGCGTTCACCCAGGGCTGGACCGTTAAGCACCCCGAGGATCCCGCGCTGCTGACCGATGCCCGCTACGGCGTGACACCGGATTCGTTTCTGGCCCTGTGGTCGATCCGGCTGCCCGAGCCGGGGCGCAGCGGGCGGGTCGAGTTCGTGCGCAGTATGAGCTTGGCCAGGCGCCGCGCCGGCGAGTTGCTGGACGCGATGCTCGGGCGCGACCCGCGCCTGACGCCGGTGGGCCCATAACCACGCGGGGCGGGTCCGGGAACCGGCCCTCCCCGGCAGCCGCAAGTCCCCCGGATTTGCACGCCGCGGCCGTTCAGTCGCCAGAGTCGATGAAGCCGGCGCGTTGACCGGTCGATGCATGGCGCACGCTCGCACTCCGGAGCGCCACCCCGCCGTGACCACGCCGACTCCAACCCCGCCCGGCCCGCCCCCAAGCCCGAAGTCTGCGGCGGCTGGCGAAACGCTGCGCGTGCTGGTCTGCGACGATTCGGCGTTCATGCGGAAAGCGATCAGCCAGATGATCGCGTCCGACCCGTCGCTCATCGTGGTCGACACGGCCCGCAACGGGCAGGAAGCCGTTGAAAAGGCCAAGAAGCATGCGCCCGACGTGATCACGCTCGATATCGAGATGCCGATCATGAACGGGCACCAGGCCCTGGCGGCGATCCGGCGAGAGTGCAAGGACAATCCGGGCGGCCCGCCGGCCGTGTTGATCTGCTCGAGTCTCACCAGCGCCGGTAGCCACGACGCGCTGCAGGCCATGCGCGAGGGCGCCGCGGACATCATCGCCAAGGACCACTCGACCTTCAGCGTCCACATCGACGACATGAAGACCGACCTGATCCGCAAGATCAAGGCCATCGGCTCCAGCCGCATCCGGCGGGCCGCCTGGAAGGCCGCCTACGCCGCGGGCAACGGTGCCGAGGGCGAGACGCGCCCGGCCCAGCCCGGCGGGCTCCCCGCGCCGCGTCCCCGCACCCCGGGCTTCGCTCTCGCCGCCCAGCACGCCGCGGCGAACGCCGCCGCCGCCGCCATGATGGACCTGCGAGCCATGTCGCTCGCCGGCCGTCGCGTCGATCTGATCGTGATCGGCTCGTCCACCGGCGGCCCGCCGGTGCTCGAGCAGATCCTCTCGAAGCTTCCGCCCTCGCTGCCGTGCCCCGTGGTCGTCGCCCAGCACATGCCCGCAAGTTTCACCAAGGCCATGAGCGAGCGCATCGACGCCATGTCGGCCGTCTCGGTCGTCCACGGCGAGCACGGCATGCCGCTGCACCCCGGCTCGGTGTACATCATCCCCGGCGCCAAGCACGGCCGCGTCCGCGCCATCGGGCCCGGGCCCGTGCGGCTGGAAGTCTCCGACGACCCGCTGAGCGCCCCGTTCAAGCCCAGTGTCAACGAGCTGCTCTCCTCGGCCGCCCGCCAGTGCGGCAAGAACGTGGTCGGCGTCGTTCTCACAGGCATCGGCGAGGACGGCAAGGTCGGCGGGCAGGAACTGCGGGCCGCGGGAGGGCTGCTGCTGGCCCAGGACCCGGGCACCAGCGTGGTTTACGGCATGCCCAAGGCCGCCGCCGAAGTCGGGGGCACGTCGATGACGCCCGACCAGATCGCCCAGACCCTTGCAAGCCTGGTCGCGGGTGCGTCGTCCCGCGCAGCGGCCTGAAGCGTCGGGCCACCACGCACCACTCTCCCCAATGGCCCTCCTGCACACCTCTGGCGGGGGGAGACTGCCGGCGGTACAAAGCTCGTTTGTTCGTGCATCTCCCCGTTGCGTAAAGCGCGGGCGACACTTCGTCGATAGGAGGTAAAGGTCCGGTGTCCGAACTTGGACGCCGGCTCCACCCACGCCGCCGACCGCAAGGAGAACCGCCATGTCCAACGCCGCCAGCACCTCCAGCCGCACCCCGATCTCTGAGACGCTCAAGACCGCCCGCGAGGAGGGCAAGGCCGCTCCCCTGCAGCTGGTGACCTTCGGCATTGGGACCGAAGAGTTTGGCGTCGACATCCTGGCCGTCCAGGAGATCAACCGGATGATGGACCTCACCCGGGTGCCGCAGTCACCCCCGGACGTCGAGGGCGTGATCAACCTCCGCGGCAAGATCATCCCTGTGCTGGACCTCCGCAAGCGGTTCGGCATGCCCATCACCGAGCACAGCGAGCAGAGCCGCATCATCGTTGTCGAGGTGCTCGGGCGGACGCTGGGCTTCATCGTCGACCGCGTGCAGGAGGTGCTCCGCATCGAGAGCTCGATCGTCGAGCCGGCGCCGGCGATGGTCTGCTCGATCGACTCGGACTACATCGCGGGAGTGGGCAAGCTCGACACCCGGCTGCTGATCCTGCTGGACCTCGAGAAGCTCTTCCAGAACGCCGCCCAGGGCCAGCCCCGCCAGCCGGCCATGGCCGCCTGAGCGTTGCCTCCCGCTTCGACGTCGACCCGCCGCGAGAGACGACCCCACCATGACCGACACCGCCGGCAGCAAGCTCGTGATGACCCAGGCCCACTTCGCGCGCTTGGCGAAGATCGTCTACGACCGCGCGGGCATCCACTTCCCCGAGGCCAAGAAGTACGTCCTCGAGTCGCGGCTGGGCCGCCGCTTGCAGGAGCTCGAGTTCGACACCTACGACCAGTACATCGCGTTCCTCACCACGGGCCCCTACCAGGAGGACGAGTTCCAGGAGATGTTCAACAAGATCACGATCAACGAGACCTCGTTCTTCCGGAACGAGCCCCAGCTCGACGTGTTCGAGAAGAGCGTGCTCCCGGAACTGCTCGAGACGCGCAAGGCCGTCCGCCGAATCCGCATCTGGTCGTCGGCCTGCTCCTCCGGCGAGGAGCCGTACACGCTGGCCATCATGCTCCACCGCTCGCTGGGCGTCCGGATGATGGACTGGAAGATCGAGATCCTCGGCACCGACATCTCCGAGCTCGTGCTCGCCACCGCCCAGAGCGGCAAGTACACGGACTACGCCCTCCGCAGCACGCCCCCGCTGATGAAGCAGCGCTACTTCAAGCAGGAAGGCGCGTTCTGGAAGCTCGACCCGACGATCATGAGCATGGTCCATTTCGAGGTGCACAACCTCAAGGACCGCCTGGCCGCCAAGCGCTTCGGCGCCTTCGACGTGATCTTCTGTCGCAACGTCCTCATCTACTTCGACGACGTCATGAAGACGCAGGTCGTCAACAGCTTCGCCGACCAGCTCAAGCCCGACGGCACGCTCTTCATCGGCCACTCCGAGACCCTCCGCGGCCTCAACACACCCTTCGAGGTCATGCCCATGCCCCAGGGCTTCTGCTACGCCAAGGCCGGCGCACACCACGCGGGGGCGCCGACGCTCAAACCCGCGGCCCGCGCCGCCTAGTCCCGCCCGAAGCCAACGTTCTCGACTTGCCTCTCGCGCCCCGACAAAGCCAAGACACCGACCCGAAGGAGCACGCCGTGTTCGACCAGGAGATCATCCAGGACTTCCTCACCGAGTCGGGCGAGCTGCTGGACCGGCTGGACCGCGATCTTGTCGTCCTCGAGTCCACGCCCACGGAGCCCGAGCTGCTGAACGGCGTATTCCGCGCCCTGCACACGATCAAGGGCAGCGCGAGCTTCCTGTCGCTGACCAACCTGGTGAGCGTCGCCCACGCCGCCGAGAGCGCGCTCAACTCCGCCCGCTCGGGGTCGATCGTGCTCGACAAGGGCGCGATGGACCTGATTCTGGGCGCCGTCGACGTGCTCAAGCGGCAGTTCGAGAACCTGAAGAACGGCGAGGACCTGGTAAAGGCCGACGACGCGCTCGTCGAAGGCCTGCTCGCCGTCGCCGAGGGGCGCAAGCCAAGCGCCGCGCCCCAGGCCGCCGCGGCCCATGAACCCCCACCCCCCGCTCCCGGCCCCGGCACCGTGCTCGTCGCCGCAGTCGCGGAGACCGCCGACTCGTTCAGGGCCCTAAGCACGAACTCGGACACCGGAGCCGCTATCGCCTTCTCCGCGTCCCCGCCGGGCCCGACGCCGATGGTCGAGAAGTCGCCCCTGCGCCTCCCCGACAACAAGCAGTCGCTCATCGAGTTCCTCGTCGTCGATGTCCGCGAGTCGCTGGCCCAAGCCGAGGCCGCCGCCGCGATGCTCCCGGGCGCAAGCACCCGCGCCGCCGGCGCGGGCAAGCTTGCCGAGGTCGGCGAATCCCTCGGCAAGAATGCCGACTTCTTCGAGTTTGAGCAGATGGGTGGGCTCTCAGCCTCGCTCTGCAAGCTCGGGGCCCACGCGGGCGACCTGGGCGAGGACTTGCTCGTCCAGACGATGCCCCGGCTGCACGCCCTCCTTGAGCTTCTCCGCGAGCAGGCCGACGGGCTGGCCTTCGGCACCGTCATCAAGCGCCCCATCGCCGGCCTGTGCAACTCCATCAGCCAGATCGTCGAGCAGGGCACGCTCCCGCCCCAGCGCACGCTCGCTCCGGGCGCCTCGCCCGTCGCCGCCCTCATCGCCGACGGCGTCGTCCCGCCCGAGGAATCCGAAGCCGCGAGCATCTCTGCTGAGCCGACCGACGCCGCTCAGCCGGCCGCGACCATCGCCGCCGAGCCCAAATCCTCGACACTCCCGACCCCAACTATCGAGCCCGAGGCCGCCCAGCCCGCCGAGCACGAGCACGCCCCCACGCCCACCCCGATCGCTCACGCCGAGCCCGTCGCCCGAGCACCCGTCCCCGCACCCGAGCACGCCGACCCCGCCAAGGCCGGCGCCGGCGGTCCCGCGGCGATCGAACAGACCATCCGCGTCGAGGTGGGCCGCCTCGAATCCCTGCTGAACCTCGTGGGCGAGCTGGTGCTCCAGAAGAACCGCGTCAGCGCGATCTCTCGCACCGCCGCGGCTCAGGGCTTGGGCGGTCACGACTTCCTCGAAGGCTTCACCACCGCCGCGAGCAACCTCGACCGCGTGACGAGCGACCTGCAGGTCGCGGTGATGAAGACCCGGATGCAGCCCCTGGACAAGCTCTTTGGCCGCTATCCGCGCCTGATCCGCGACCTGGCCCGCAAGACCGGCAAGGAGATCCGTCTGGTCATCGAGGGGGCCGATACCGAGGTCGACAAGTCCGTCATCGAGGAACTCGGCGACCCCCTGGTGCACATCATGCGGAACAGCGCCGACCACGGCGTCGAGTCCCCCGAGCAGCGCCGCGCCGCGGGCAAAGCCGAGCAGGGCACCATCCTTCTTCGCGCCTGCCACGAGGGCTCGCACGTCAAGGTCCAGATCATCGACGACGGGCGCGGGCTCTCCCGCCAGCGCATCGGCGACAAGGCCGTCGAGCGCGGCCTGGTCACCCGCGAGCAGCTTGCCGCCATGCCCGACAACGAGGTCCGCAAGTTCATCTTCGCCGCCGGCTTCTCCACCGCCGAGCAGGTCACCGACCTCTCCGGCCGCGGCGTGGGCATGGACGTGGTCCGCACCAACATCGAGAAGATCAAGGGGATCATCGAGCTCGACTCGATCGAGGGCAAGAGCACCGTCATCAGCATCAAGATCCCTCTCACCGTCGCCATCCTCACAGCGATGATGGTCGGCATCGGCGACGAGACCTATGCCGTGCCCCTCTCGAGCATCGTCGAGATTGTCAAGCCCGAGGCCGGCGAGGGCGGCCCGCTCTCCTCCATCCAGGGCGCGCCGGTCATGCGTCTCCGCGACGGGGTTCTTCCGCTGCTCGACGGAGCCGAGGTCTTCAGCCTACCCGCCAAACGCCGCAAGGACTCGCCGTTCGTCGTCGTCATCCAGCACGCCGACCGCCGCGTCGGACTCCGCGTCTCCCGCCTCATCGGGCAGCAGGAGGTCGTCATCAAACCGCTGGACGACATGGCCGAGGGCGCCGGGCCCGTCTCGGGCGCCACCGTGCGCGACGACGGCGGGGTCAGCCTCATCGTCGACGTCGCCCGCATGGTCTACCTCGCCGAGCAGCGTGGCCGCGCCGCACGCCCCTCGCCCGCCGCGCCACTCACAACCGCGAGGGCCGCCGCCCCGCGCCGATAACCCGAACCCGAGGCCTTCCCGCCGGGATCACGAGCAGATCGTCCGCGGATCGACCGATACACCCCCGCTTGCCATCGGGCGCTGGTGCGCCCGTCAACGACCACGCAGGAGCACAGCCAGCATGGACCCCGCCTTCATCACCCCGTTCATCGCCAGCATCCAGAACGTCTTTTCAACGATGCTGCAGCTCCGCGTCGACATCCTCGACCCGCAGATCAAGCAGACCCCCGCCGCCAGCTACGACGTCTCGGGCATCATCGGCATGTCCGGCGACGTGGTCGGCTCCATCGTCCTCTCCTTCCCTGCCGAGACCGCCAGCCGCGTGGTCTCGATCTTCGCCGGGGCCCCTCTGGATCCGAGCAGCCCAGACTTTGCCGACGCCGTGGGCGAGCTGGTCAACATGGTCTCCGGCAACGCCAAGGGCAAGTTCCCCGGCAACCGCCGCGTGAACATCTCGACCCCCAGCGTCGTGGTCGGCAAGAACCACACCGTCGGCCGCCCCAAGGACGTGCCGTGCATCGTCATCCCCTGCCGATGCGACTGCGGCGACATGGCCATCGAGATCGCCATCCGCCAGTGCGACACCGCCGACTCCGCCCAGCCCGCCGCCGCCGCGGCCGCCCACTGACCGAACCCATCTGCCAAGCCCCGCACCCTGCCCCGCCAGTTCCCCGGACTTCATCCGACGGAAGGACCCGCCATGAAGATCATGCTTATCGACGACTCGAAGACCATGCGCAACATCCAGAAGTCCGTGCTCACGCAGCTCGGATACACCTCGCTGGCCGAGGCCTGCGACGGCCAGGACGCGCTCAACAAAGTCAACGAGTTTAAGCCCGACTTGATCCTCTGCGACTGGAACATGCCCATCATGGACGGGCTGTCCTTCGTCAAGGCCTTCCGCACGCAGAACAAGTCCACTCCGGTCATCATGGTGACCACCGAGAGCGAGAAGGCCCGCGTCATCGAGGCCATCAAGGCCGGCGTGAACAACTACGTCGTCAAGCCCTTCACCCCCGACCTGCTCAGTCAGCGCATCAGCGAGACCATGGCCAAGCGCCAGGGCTCCGCCGCGCCGGCTCCCGCGCCCGCCGTGGCCCCCGCGCCGGCCGCGGCCCCCGCGCCGGTCGCGGCCCCCGCGCCGGTCGCGGCCCCCGCGCACGCTCCCGCCGCCGCCGCGGCCGCCCACTGACCGAACCCATCTGCCAAGCCCCGCACCCTGCCCCGCCAGTTCCCCGGACT